>LJHT01000114.1 GCA_001295905.1 beta proteobacterium AAP51
GGGGGGGGGGGGGGGGGGGGTGGCATGCCCGCGATGCCAGGCCGTCCACGACCGCACCAGCCCATGCTGAAGCAGAAACCATGAAATACCTGCAAGGCCACTCGCCCGAGTTGCTGGCGCGTGTGCAGACGCTGCTGGACGAAGGCCGGCTGCTGCCCTGGGTGCTGCAGCGCCACCCCGAGACCCACACCGTGCGCAGCGACCGCGCGCTGCAGGCCTATGTGGCCGAGTTGAAGGCGCGCTTTCTGAAGAGCGCACCGCCGCTGGCCAAGGTGGCCTACGACAACCACCTGCACGTGGTGCAACAGGCCTTGGGCACGCACACCACCGTCTCGCGTGTGCAGGGCTCGCGCCTGCAGGCCAAGCGCGAGCTGCGCATCGCCAGCGTGTTCAAGGAAGCGCCGGCGAGCCTGCTGCGCATGATCGTCGTGCACGAACTGGCGCACCTGCGCGAACGCGAGCACGGCAAGGCCTTCTATGCGCTGTGCACGCACATGGAACCCGATTACCACCAGCTGGAGTTCGACACGCGGCTGTGGCTCACGGCGCGCGAAGCCGGCAACGCGGCCCTTTAAGGCGCGGAATCCGCCCTGAACCGGCACGGCACCGAGCCAGCAACCGGCCCGCAGGCGGGCGCGGGTTTACCCTTGTCAGCGGCGGCTGACACCACGTCTATCGTTAACGCTGCGGGCGCCGAGGGGGGCGCTGGGCAAGCAGGTGCAGCCGCCGGGTTCCAGCCCGGCGCGAGGGTCGCAAAGGCCACGCTGCACAGGCTTGCAGGGGCCCGCACACCGGGCCTGAAGCCTTGGCCGCTGCGGCGGCTGGCAGCGGTTGCATGGTCATCCTCGGCACCTGAGTCTTTTCCGTACCGACCTGGTTGCCTGGAGTTCCGATGTCCTTGTTCCGTTTCCGCCTGCCGCTGGCTGTGCTGGCCGCTGGCTGCGCGATGCAGGCCCCGCCGTACCAGGCGGCCCTGAAATGAGCGCCCCGCGTCTCTTCAGCGCCCTGCGGCGCTGCTTCATCCTTCTGGTGCTGCCAGCCCTGGCGCTGAGCCTGGTGGGCTGCGCCCACCCCCTGAGCCTGAGCCCGAACCTCGGCAGCCTGGCGGGCAGTGGCAGCAACAAGATCGACAAGCGCGTGGGCCTGGTCATCACGCAGGCCGACCGCGAACTGGAGGTCACCACCCCCGGCGGCGGCGGCGATTCGGTGCGCTACTTCCCCTACCGCGACCTGGAGCCGGCGCTGTACCTGGCCTTGTCGGAATCGTTCGCTTCCGTCACGCGGCTGGCCACCGTCACCGACCCCAAGGTGGCGGCCGAGTCGCTGAGCTACGTCGTGCGCCCCAGCCTGAAGACCACCTCGTTCTCCGACAGCCTGCTCACCTGGCCGCCCACGCTCTTCACCATCGAGGTGGTGGCCCAGCTCAACGACCCCACCGGCAAGCTGGTGGCCGAAGTGCGCGTGATGGGCGAGGGCCGCGCGAGCTTCTCCGAATTCAAGGGCCAGCCAGGGCTGGCAGCCAACCGAGCCGCGGAAGATGCGGTGAAGAAGCTGATCCAGGCCCTGGGCACGGCCAGCGCCTTGCGCTGAACGTGCAGCCCTTGAACGTTCCCAAGGTTCCTTTCGTCTTTTCAACAGGGAGTACCCAGTGACAGTGAAGATTCTGGCCGCCGTGGCGGTTTTGGCGTGCACAGGCTGTGCATCGGTGATCAACGACAGCACGCACCCGCTGCGGGTGGAAACGAAGACACAAAGCGGCGAGCTGGTGGCCGGCGCCGAGTGCAAGCTCAGCAACGACTACGGCACCACCACGATGAAGTCGGGCGACACCGCGCAGGTTCGCCGCTCGTCGAAAGACCTCGACATCGTCTGCAAGGACCCGAAGAACCCCGAAGCCACCGCTCGCGCCATCTCGCGCGCCAACAGCGGCATGTGGGGCAACATCATCCTGGGTGGCGGCATCGGCGCCATCATCGACCACAACAAGGGCACGGCCTACACCTACCCCACCTGGGTGCAGCTGGTCTTCGGCCGCTCGCTGGTTTTCGACCGCAGCAACGAAAAGGCCGGCCAGCCCACGCCGGGCCTGGAGCCCAACCGCACCGCGGCAGCCCCCGCCGCGGCCCCGGCCGCCACCGTGGCCGCAGCCCCGGCGCCGGCCGCCTCGGGCGCACAGGCCACGGCGCCCAAGTAAGGCGCCACGCGCCCATCCACGGCACCCGGCCGGCGCTGCCCTCAAAGCAGCGGCTGCGGTGCCGATAAGGCAACAGCGGGGCCCGCCAGCCGTCAGGCCGGCCGCGCCCCCGCTCTTCACGAGCGCCAACCTGTTGCCCCACCATGTCTGACAACGCCTTCCGCGCCGCCAAGGTGCTGCTGCTGGAGCACTGCCCGCAGCACTACCAGCTGCTGCTGGACTTCTGCGCCGAACTGGGCCTGCAGGCCCTGCCCCGCACGGCCGTAAACGCCCTGGCCGCGCTGGCCGAGCACCAAGACCTGGCCGGCGTGCTGCTGGCCGAAGACCTGCCCGGGGCCAGCCCCAGCGGGCTGGGCCTGGCCGTGGCCATCCACCGCCAGCGGCCCGAACTGCCCATCTTCCTGCGCCGCGTGCACACGCAGCCGCTGGCCGCGGCCGAGGCCGCCGCCATCAAGCACGACTGGCAGGGCCCCGGCACCGAAACGCTGCGCGCCGCCGTCGAGCGCAGCCTCTACGGCCTGCGCTACCCGCCCGAGCTGGTGCAGGGCGTGCTGGAACTCACGACGCGCAGCATCGCCTCGATGTTTCCGCATGCCGAGGTCAGCCACGAGGCGCCCTATGTCGTGCACGACCGCATCATCTTCGGCGAGGTGAGCACGCTCATCGCGCTGGAAAGCACCTGGTGCCGCGGCTACATGATGCTGCAGACCGAAGAAAGCGCCCTGCGCCAGGGCCTGCTGCAGGGCTACGGCCTGGCCGGCGTGGGCGGCGACCTGAACTTCCGCGAACTGAACAACCTGCTGGGCGAAACCACCAACCTCATCTGGGGCGCGTTCAAGAACCGCTACATCCCGCCCGAGGCCTTCGCGAACCAGCAGACGCAAGTGCCCATCGTCATCAACCACCAGCACAAGTACATGAGCTTCGGTTCGCAAGACCCGCAGCTGTGCGTGCGCTACCTGCTGACCGACCCGCGCCGCCCCGGGCTGCCGCCGCTCACCATCGTGCAGCGGCTCATCTTCAACCTGCTGTGGCTGCCCGAGAAGTTCACCGAATACGCCGCCCCGCAGCACGACGGCGCCAGCACCGGCGAGCTGGAACTCTTCTGAAACCCGCACGGCCAGCAGGCCAGCAAGCCCACGGCCGTATGGCCACAAGGCCCGCAGCATACGCAAGGAACCTGACCCATGGCCCAAGTACTGGTGGTCGACGACAGCAGCACCATGCGCGAGATCGTCGGCGCGTTTCTCAGCAAGAACGGCTTCGAGGTGGCCACGGCCTGCGACGGCCGCGACGGCCTGGCCCAGCTGCGCCAGGACCCCGGCATCCGCCTCGTGCTGAGCGACATCAACATGCCCAACATGGACGGCCTGACTATGGCCGAGAAGATCCGCAAGGACATGGGCAACACCGAGGTGCGCATCGTCATGCTGACCACCGAAGACAACGCCGCCATGCGCGAGCGCGGCAAGGCCGTGGGCGTGACGGGGTGGATCGTCAAGCCCTTCAAGGGCGAGACGCTGCTCGGGCCTCTGCGCAAGCTCTGCGGCCTGGCTTGAAGCCCTTGCCCCTGCCCCTGGCCGCCTGAGCGGCCCTGCCCTCTCAGCGCGGCTTGCCGCAGCCGCCTTCCACCCAGGCCTGCGCGCTGGCGCTGCTCAGCCTGAAGTTCGCGGCCACGCGCACGCGGCCCAGCTCGGCACCTGCGGCATCGGTGGCGGCCAGCCAGGCGTGGGGGTCGTCTTCGTCAGGCACCACGTCCAGCGTCACCGTGACACGGCCGCCTTCCAGCGCCAGCACCACTTCCTTGTGCAGCAGCGCGTGCTGCGCCTGTTCATGCCGGCGCACCACCTCGTGCGCGGTCTTCACCAGCGTGTTGAAGGCGTTGGTGTCCAGCGGCTTGGGGTTCTTCTTGTCGCGGCCCATGGTCCAGGGGCCGATGAGCGCAGGCTCGGCCTGGCCGGCGCGGTACATCTCCACGGCCCAGCCTTCGTCGTCGTTGTTCTTCACCACGCGGGCCGTCCAGCCGTTGTCGCGCCACAGGCGCGCTTCGTGGAGGGGGGCGGCGTCGCCGCCGGGATCTTCTTCGTATGCAGCACTCATTTGACGATGATAGGCGGCGGTTTTGTTGCAGCGCACAATGGCGGCTGCACAGCACACCGGAGGCCGCATGCGACGCGTTGTTTTCAACCAGAAGGGTGGCGTGGGCAAGTCCACCATCACCTGCAACCTGGCTGCCATTGCGGCGGCGGCGGGCCGGCGCACCCTGCTCATCGACCTGGACCCGCAAGGCAACAGCACGCGCTACCTGCTGGGCGCCACCGCCGATGCCGAACACGCCGAGGCACCGGGCGCGGCCGGCTTCTTCGAAACCACGCTGAAGTTCAGCCTGCGCGCGCCGGCCACCAGCGATTTCATCATCGCCACGCCCTGGCCCAACCTGCACCTCATGCCCGGCGGCCCGCTGCTCGATGAACTGCACGGCAAGCTGGAAAGCCGCTACAAGATCTACAAGCTGCGCGACGCGCTGGTGGAACTGGAAGACAGCTACGACGAGGTGTGGATAGACACCCCGCCGGCGCTGAACTTCTACACGCGCTCGGCGCTGATTGCCGCGCAGGGCTGCCTGATTCCCTTCGACTGCGACGACTTCAGCCGCCGCGCGCTCTACGGCCTGCTGGATACCGTGAAGGAGATGCAGGCCGACCACAACGAGGCCCTGCGCGTGGAAGGCATCGTGGTGAACCAGTTCCAGCCCCGCGCCAGCCTGCCGCAGCGCACGGTGCAGGAACTGCGCGACGAAGGCCTGCCCGTGCTGGACCCCTGCCTGAGCGCCAGCGTGAAGGTGAAGGAATCGCACGAGCTGGCGCGTCCGCTCATCCACCTGGATGCGAAGCACAAGCTGACGCTGGAGTTCCTGGCGCTGTACGAGAACCTGACGAGGCCGAAGCCGGCGAAAGCCAGCAAGGCGGGCAAGGCCGCCAAGCCCGCTGAAGGGCGCTGAATGCCGCTGAAGGGCGCTGAAACGCCTCACTCGTTGGCGCGCGCCTCCGAGCGCAGCCAGGTGTAGCTGAGCCCGAAGCCCACGCTGGCGCCCGTGGTGCGGCGCACGAGCGGGCTGTCTTCGTTCGCGGCGCCGGCCACGCTGTCGAAGCGCGCGAAACCGAACACACGCCAGTCGGGCGTGAGCGTGCGCGAGACCGAGGTGCTCAGGCGCCATGCCACCAGGCCGCTCTTGGCCTCGTAGGCCGGCCGGTCGGCCAGCGCGAAGGCCGGGGCCACGCCGTAGAAGGTGCGGTTCAGGCGCTGGTCGCCAACGATGGCACCGACGCTGACGCCATAACCCCAGCCGCCCAGGCTGCGGCGCTGGAAGCTCACCTCGGGTTCGAAGGCCATGCCGCGGTGGGCGGCGCCGTCGTTGAGATCGAACACGCCGCGCAGCGGCAGGTCCAGCCGCCAGCGGCCGGCGTTGCGGCCTTCGCCCCACTGGCCCAGGTTCACCTTCAGGCGCGGGCCGAACTCGATCAGCGTGCCCAGCGTGGGCATGCCGCGGCGGGCGCCGATTTCCGTGGAATTGCCACCGAAGGAACCGGCCACGCCGATGTCCACTTCGTAGCGCGGTGTCTTCACCGCGCGCAGGCCGGCGGTTTCGCGGTCGGCACGCAGGAAGCGGCCGCGGTACTGGCCGTAAGGCAGCACGAGCCCGCGCGACAGTTGTTCGTCAGAGCCCGGGTAGGCCTGCTGCGAGACGCCGAAGGCGAAGACGCCCAGTTCCCACAGCGGCAGCGAAGACGCAGGCGGCTCCGTGCTTTGGGCCTGGGCGGCTGCGCTGGCGAACAGCAGCGCCAGGGCGGCGGCGTGGGCACGGCGACAGGGTTGTTTCAAGCAAAGCTCCTGGTGCGGGTGAAAGAAGAGCAGCGGCGCATCATGCCCGTGCCGCGACGACCCGGCGCGCGCGGGTGCTTCGAGGCTCAGCCACCCGCCCGCTTGGCGCGGTGGCCTTCGGCCAGCAGCAGGGCCAGCACCTTGTCGGCATGGTCGCCCTGGACTTCCAGCACGCCGTCCTTGGCCGTGCCGCCGGCACCGCAGGCGGCACGCAGCTTCTTGCCCAGCGCCTGCAGCGCCTCGGGCGCCAGCGGCAGGCCGCGCACCACGGTGACGGTCTTGCCGCCGCGCCCCTGCTTCTCGCGCGTGACGCGGGCCACGCCGTCGCCGCTGCTGGCTGCAGCGGCCTGGGCCTGGGCCTTGCACAGGCAGCCGGTCAAGGGCTGGCGGCAGGCCGGGCACATGCGGCCGGCTTCGGTGGAATAGACGAGACCACCGCGGTCGTTCTTGTTCATGCCGGGTTTCTACCTCAGGCCGGCCCGGTGCCGGGTTCGGGCGCTGGCGATGCAGCAGCCAGCGGCGCCAGCAAGCCCCGCAGGTCGTCCTCACCGAACTTCGGCGCCAGCGCGGCGTCCTGCCCCAGCACGCCTTCGGCCAGCGCCGCCTTGCGCGCCTGCAGGGCCAGCATGCGTTCTTCGATGCTGCCATCGGCCACCAGCTGGTAGACGAACACCGGCCGGTGCTGGCCGATGCGGTGGGCGCGTGCGGTGGCCTGCGCGGCCACGGCCGGGTTCCACCAGGGGTCGAGGTGAATCACGGTGTCGGCAGCGGTGAGGTTCAGGCCCACGCCGCCGGCCTTCAGGCTGGCCAGCAGCAGCGGCACTTCGCCGGCCTGGAAACGGCGCACCACCTCGCCGCGCTGCGCGGGTGGGGTGTCGCCCGTCAACAGCAGGTGGGGCCGGCTCTGCGGATCGGGCAGCGCGTTCAGGGCTTCCACCACCAGCGCCAGCATCTCGGTGAACTGGCTGAACACCAGCACCTGGTGGCCCTCCTGCAGCAGCTCGGGCAGCATCTGCATCAGCAGGGCCATCTTGGCGCTTTCCATCGGCGCGCTGGCCGGGCTGCCTGGCCGCGGGCCCTTCACCAGACGCGGGTCGCAGCACACCTGGCGCAGCTTCAGCAGCGCGTCCAGCACGGCGAGCTGGCCGCGCGCGAAGCCTTGTTTGGCCAGCACCTTGCGCACCTGCTCGTCCACCACCACGCGCACGCTTTCGTACAAGGCGCGCTGCGCACCCACCAGCGGAATGCGGCGTACCACTTCGGTGAGCGGCGGCAGCTCGGGCGCCACCTCGGCCTTGCGGCGGCGCAGGATGAAGGGGCGCAGGCGCCGCGCCAGCAGCTCGGCGCGCTGCGTTTCGCCGTTGGTCTCGATGGGCTTGCGCCACAGGCGCGCGAACGTGCGCGCGTCGCCCAGGAAACCCGGCATCAGCAGGTCGAAGTGGGCCCACAGCTCGCCGAGGTGGTTTTCCAGCGGCGTGCCTGTCACACACAGGCGGTGGCGGGCCGGCAGGCGGCGCAAGGCGGCGGCGGCGCGGCTGCCGGCGTTCTTGGCCTCCTGCGCTTCGTCCAGCACCAGCAGGTGCCAGCGCTGTGCGGCCAGCGCCTCGATGTCGCGCCACACCAGCGCGTAGGTGGTGAGCACGAGGTCGTAGCCGGCCAGTTGACCGAAGTGCTGCGCGCGGCCTTCGCCCTGCAGCACCTGCACGCGCAGCGCGGGCGCGTGGCGCGCGGCCTCGGCCTGCCAGTTGGCCAGCAGCGAGGTGGGCAGCACCACGAGTGCCGGCAGGTCCAGCCGGCCGGCCTGCTTTTCCAGCAGCACGTGGGCCAGCACCTGCGCGGTCTTGCCCAAGCCCATGTCGTCGGCCAGGATGCCGGCCAGGCCCTGCGCGCGCAGGTACTGCAGCCAGGCCAGGCCGTGGCGCTGGTAAGGCCGCAGCACCAGGCCCAGACCACTGGGCGGGGCCACTTCGGGCGGCGTGCCGGCCTGGCGCAGGCGCTGCGCCAGGGCCGCCAGGCCGGCATCGCCCTGCAGCTGCCAGGCGGCGTCGCGGATGGCTTCGCCGCCCAGCACGGCACGCGCGGCCTGGGTGTCCATCAGCGACTGCTGCAGCGCCTGCACGTCCACAGCTTCCCAGGCCGAAAGCCGCATCGGGCCTTCGGCACGGCGCGGGTCGGTCAGCAGGTCGAGCATGGCGCTGACGATGGCCTTCAGCGGCGCGGCACGCGCCTCGATGCGCTTGCCGCCGGGCGCGCGCAGGGTGACGAGGGCTTCGTCGTCGATGCGCGCCAGTTCATCGGCCTGCAGCCAGCGGCGGTCGGTGCGCAGCAGGTGCGCCAGCAGCGGCGCGAGGTCCAGCGTGTCGCCTTCCACCTCGATACCCATGCTGAGGCGCCAAGAGCCCTGCGCCCCGGGCCCGCCGTCGAACTTGGGGCCGTGAAGCGCGGCCAGGGCCTGGCTGCCTTGGGCGAATCTCTCGATGGGCTGGGCCGGTTCGCGGCCGGCCTCATCGGCCTGCAGCTGCATCTTCCAGCGCTGCACCGGAACGCTGAAATGCGCAAAGCCCGGCAGCACCAGCACCTGCCAGCCCAGGGCCTGCAGGCGCGGCACCTGCTCGGCCCAGAAGTCGGCCCACTGGCCTTCTTCGGGCAGGCTCCACAGGTCGTCCAGCCCGGCGGCAGCCTCGGGGCTGCGCCACTGCAGCGCGCGTTCGGGCAAGGGGCGCAGGGCCGTGGCCCACAGCTGTTCGGCGGCATCGGCTTCGGCCGCCAGGTCGCGGCCTGGGGGCACGGGCCAGGGGCGGCTGTTCAGCAGCGTGCGCGGGGCGGGCACGGCCCAGGGGGTGGCGGCCGTGGTGGCAGCGCCGGCCGGGTCGTCTGCGGCCTCACGGCCATAGACCCAGGCCACCTCGGCAACCGTGAGCTGCTCGCTGCGCGGGCCGAAACCGGCCACGGCGCGTGAACCCAGCAGGCCGTTGCCGCGTGTGAGGGTGCGCAGGCGCAAACGTGGGCGCAGAAGAGGGCGCAAAAGCGGGCGCGAACGGGGGCGCATGGATGAAGGCGAAGGGCGAGACAGGATGCAGCGGGCCAGGAAACCGCCTTCGCCAGGATGATGCCGCACCCAGACTCTCAAGGCCCCACCGGGGCCCGGGCGCCGCTGGCCCCAGAATCATGGCCTTGAAAACCAAGGACTAGACCGTGGACCTGAAAGTGCCGATCGTCATCGTGGATGAGCTCGCCGACGAGGTGATCACCTCCACCGGCTTGCTGAACCTGGCCAGCGGCGAGATCGACCGCGTGGAATACCAGGACTACGACTTCGAGAGCGAAGGCCTGCCCTTCGAGAACGAGGAATACGAGTTCACCTGCGGCACCTTGTCGAACAACGGCAAGGACGTCGAATTCCGCATCGACGTGAACACCGTCACCGGGCAGTACTCGGTGAGCGCCAGCGAGCTGCTCGAGATCAAGGTGCGCGCGGCCGCGCTGTTCGCCGGCGTCAGCGGCCCCGCGCTGGCCGTGCAGGCCACGGTGCGCAGCCAGGCGGCCGGGGCCGCCGAAGCCCCGCCCACCGCCGCCCGCAAGACCGGCAAGCCCGGCAGCGGCGGCAGCAAGTTCCACTGAAACAGCGCTGAGCCTGGCCGCGGCCGGCTGCGCTGGCCTGCGAAGCTCGCGCTTCATACGGTGGTGACGACCGTCTGTCGCACAGGGCGCTGAAGGCCGGGCGGGCGCGGCCACAATCGCGGCTTTTCCTGCCCTGGAGCCCCGCCCATGCCCCCGAACGCCCTCTCGGCCTTCCTGCCCGCGCTGCTGCTCACCGCGGCGCTGCCGCTGCACGCCCAGACCGCCGCCAACGCCGCGGCCCAGCCGCCGGCGCCGAACGTGCCCTTGATCGAACGCGCCAAGTTCTTCGGCAACCCCACCAAGGCCAGCGGGCGCCTCAGCCCCGATGGCCGCTGGCTCAGCTGGGTGGCCCCGCGCGACGGCGTGCTGAACCTCTGGGTGGCCCCGCTGGACAAGCCCGAGCAGGCGCGCGCCCTCACCAACGAACGCACCAGGCCCATCCGCAGCGGTTTCTGGTCGCCCGATTCCAAGACCCTGCTCTACGTCAACGACCAGGGCGGCGACGAGAACTTCCGCCTCTTCGGCGTGGACGTGGCCACGGGCGCGCAGAAGAGCTACACGCCCTTCGAGAAGACCGTGGTGCGCATCATCGGCATCAGCCCCAAGGTGCAGGACCGCATCCTCGTCGGCCTGAACAACCGCGACCCGCGCTTCCACGATGTGCACAGCCTGAACCTGGCCACCGGCGAGCTGAAGCTGGTGCTGAAGAACGAGGGCTACGGCAGCTTCAACGCCGACCGCGACCTGAACCTGCGCCTGGCCAGCCGCCCCAACGCCGCCGGTGGCAGCGACTACTTCCGCATCACCGACAACCAGGTGGAGGCCACGCCCATCGTCAGCGTGGGCCTGGAAGACAGCCAGACCACCGCGCCGCTGGGCTACACCGCCGACGGCAAGACGCTGTACTGGGTGGACGCACGCGGCCGCGACACCGCCGCGCTGCTGGCGCAGGACGTGGCCACGGGCCAGACCACCGTGGTGGCGCAAGACCGCCGCGCCGACATCACCGAGGGCCTGTTCGACCCCGTCACCGGGCGCGTGCAGGGTTATGCGGTGAGCTACCTCAAGAGCGAGGCCGTGGCGCTGGATCCCGCCATCAAGGCCGACATCGAGTTCCTGAACCGCGAGATCCAGGGCCAGTACACCATCACCTCGCGCACGCGGGCCGACGACAAGTGGCTGGTGGCGGTGGATGCCGTCACCGCGCCGCCGGCGGTGCACCTGTACGACCGCAAGGCACGCAAGCTGAGCCTGCTGTACGTGAGCCGCCCCGAGCTGGTGGGCGCGCCGCTGGTGCCGATGCAGGCGCACGAGATCAAGAGCCGCGACGGGCTCACGCTCGTCAGCTACCTCAGCGTGCCGGCCCAGGCGCAACCCGATGCGCAGGGCAAGCCGCGCCAGCCCGTGCCCATGGTGCTGATGGTGCACGGCGGCCCCTGGGCGCGTGACGACTACGGCTACAACAGCTACCACCAGTGGCTGGCCAACCGCGGCTACGCGGTGCTGAGCGTGAACTTCCGCGGCAGCACCGGCTTCGGCAAGAGCTTCACCAACGCCGGCGACCTGCAGTGGGGCCGCAAGATGCACGACGACCTGCTCGACGCCGTGCAGTGGGCGGTGCAGCGCGGCGTGGCGCAGAAGGACAAGGTGGCCATCATGGGCGGCAGCTACGGTGGGTATGCCGTGCTGGCCGGCCTGGCCTTCACGCCCAAGGAATTCGCCTGCGGCGTGGACATCGTCGGCCCTAGCAACCTGTTCACGCTGCTGGGCACCATCCCGCCCTACTGGGAAGCCTTCAAGAAGCAGCTGTACCGCCGCATGGGCGACCCCACCACGCCCGAAGGCCAGGCGCTGCTGAAGGAACGTTCGCCGCTGAACTTCGCCGGCAACATCGAGCGGCCGCTGCTCATCGGCCAGGGCGCCAACGACCCGCGCGTGAACGTGGCCGAGAGCGACCAGATCGTCGACGCGATGAAGGCGCGCAACATCCCCGTGACCTACATCGTCTTCCCCGACGAAGGCCACGGCTTCGCGCGGCCGGTGAACAACATCGCCTTCAACGCCGTGACCGAGAACTTCCTCGCGCGCTGCCTGGGCGGCCGCGCCGAAGCCATCGGCGACACGCTCAAGCCCAGCACGGCGCAGGTGCGCCACGGCGCCGAGTTCGCGCCCGGGCTGAAAGAGGCGATGGCGGTGAAGTGAGGCGGGGCTTGCGCTGAGGGGCTGATGGACAGCCCCCCGCCTCGGCTTCAATTCAGTAGTGGGGCGGCAGTTCGTCGCGCAGGCTGGCCAGGCCCGGCTGCGATGCAGTGCCCGGCTCGGCCAGCGCCTGCTCGCGCAGCGCCAGCAAGGCGCGCTGCAGCGCGTCGATCTGCGCCTGCTGGCGCACCACCACCTCGTTCAGCCGGTCGAGCAGGTCTTCGCTGTAGCTGGCCTTGATCTCCAGTTCGGTGAGGCGGGCCTCCATCCGGTCTTCCATGCGTGCGTCTTCGTCTTGCATGGGCCCGATTGGACCGCAAAGCCCGCGCGACGGGTGGCGCTGCAAGAATGAGCCGGCACGAACGACTCAAGGCCTGCCAACCCCACCGGCCCACGCCGCCGTCATGAAGACCGATACCCCCCCTGAAGCCAGCCCCGGCCGCAGCTGCCCGCTGCGCTACCGCTACGGACCCGAAGCGCTGGCACACGCGCCGGAGGTGGCCACCGACACGCTCTACGTCATCGGCGGGCTCTACGGCAATCTGCGCGCGCTCGACGCCGTGGAAGCCCTGGCCAGCCAGGAAACCCGCGCGCCCCGCCTGTGCTTCAACGGCGACTTCCACTGGTTCGACATCGACGACGCCCTGCACGCCCAGGTCAACCAGCGCGTGCTGGCGCATGACGCGCTGCAAGGCAACGTGGAAGCCGAATTTGGCAGCGCCGACGACGAAGCCGGCTGCGGCTGTGCCTACCCCGAAGACGTGGACGCCGGCGTGGTGGCGCGCTCCAACCTCATCCACCGCCAGCTGAAGGCCACGGCGGCCCGCCAGCCGCAGGCGCTGGCGCGCATCCAGGCCTTGCCCATGTTCAGGCGCTACCGCGTGGGCCCGGCGCGTGTGGGCGTGGTGCATGGCGATGCCGAATCACTGGCGGGCTGGCGTTTCGACGTCGCGGCCCTGGACGACCCGGCCGCCCTGCCCTGGCTGCAGCAGGTGTTCGCGCAAGCGCAGGTGGACGTCTTCGCCAGCACCCACACCTGCCTGCCGGCCATGCGCACGCTGGCGCGGGCTGGCGGCACGCCCGGCGCCGTGGTGAACAACGGCGCGGCCGGCATGCCCAACTTCCAGGGCGAACTCGGCGGCCTGTGCACGCGCATCGCCACCACCCCCGCACCGGCCGGGGCCGTGTTCGAGCAGCGCCTGGGCGGTGTCTACATCGCGCTGCTGCGCCTGGCCTACGACGCACCGCGCTGGCAGGCCGAGTTCGAAGCGCAATGGCCCGCCGGCACGGCGGCGCACCAAAGCTACTTCGAACGCATCACGCGCGGGCCGCGCTACACCGTGGCACAGGCGGCGCCGCAAACGCTGGGCTGAACGCGCGCGGTGGAAAGTGCCGCCGCTTCACGAGCCCTGCCTGGCTTGTGGACTTGCAGCCGCCTGCGCAGAATAACCAGCAAAGTGCATGGTTCTGCATCGACGCCCACCACAGAACTCGGGCGACGTCAGCGTTGCGCTACGCCTCACTACCCGGTCACGAAGGGCTCGCCATGGACTTTCTCGGTACGCGCATCGGCAATGACATGACGTTGGAGCTGCGTTTCACGCCTTCAGGCTGGGGGCATGACGTTGAAAGCAAGGAAGAAGTGGAAACGCCGCCTCCGGTCAAAGGCGAAAAGCCTGCCAAGGGCAAGGCGGCCAAGTCGCTGAAGCTGCCAGTGGCCGTGAAGAAGGAGCACGGCAGCAACCACAAAGGCAAGGCCAAGCCGCCACACGTCATCCAGTGCCTGTGCGCGAGAACCCGTTCCGGGTTCAAGAAGGGCTCGGTCCAGTCTCAGCTGCCGGGGTCGCACTCACCGCTGACCATGGAAATGCAACTGAAGAAGGTTCTGCCCAACACCATCGATCTGGATGATGTGGTGGGCCTCACCAAGATCGGTGATGCCGACGTCAAGACCGGGATGCCCAGAATGCAGCTGGGTGTGCCCAATACCAACACGGTGACGGGCTACAACACGGGCAAAGCGCGCCCGTACTGCGGCGGCGCGATGCTGGCGGTGTTCAAGCTCGAAGGCGAACCCACGCGCTACGACTCCCTCGCGGCGACGGCCTTCAACCTGTACGACGACGAGGGCGAGTACCGCTTGCACACGGGCTCAGGGCAACCCAACCAGGTGCACACCGAGCAATTGTTGTGCGGGCAACTGGAGGCTTTTCTCGAGCACCTTGAAGCAGCGGGCGAACTGCAAGCGACACTGCCCGCGGCCCTCGGCAACAACAACAACTTGCCGCTGAAACCGGGCCAGCCTGAAAAGCCCGAGAAACCGGGCAGCAAGCCGCTCATCGGCGCACCCCAGTTGGTGAAGAAGGACAGCATCAAGCCCGGCAAGGAAGAAGAGGAAGCCCAGGCATCGCCGGGCCTGGACCTCTCACTCGTTACCGTGCATGCCGAAGTGACCTTCAAGCACCGTTCCACCAGCGCGGTTTGCGCCGCCTGCTCCAAGACCTGGGAAGACTTCGCCAAGGTCTGGGCGCCGAAGCTGAAGCAACTGACCTACGCCATCTACCCCTGAGCGCGAGCTCAAGGCGCAGGCGGCGCCACGCGCATGCCGAAGGTGTGCGCGATAAAGGCCAGCATGTCGGCGCGCTCTTCGATCACCTTGCTGGTGGGCTTGCCTGCGCCGTGGCCAGCGTTGCTTTCGATGCGGATGAGCTTGGGCGCAGGGCCGGTGTCGACGGCCTGCAGTGCGGCGGTGTACTTGAAGCTGTGCGCGGGCACCACGCGGTCGTCGTGGTCGGCCGTCATCACGAGGATGGGCGGGTACTTCGCGCCGCTCTTGATGTTGTGCAGCGGTGAATAGGCCAGCAGCGCCTTGAACTGCTCGGGGTCGTCGGAAGAGCCGTAGTCACTCACCCAGGCCCAGCCGATGGTGAACTTGTGGAAGCGCAGCATGTCCATCACGCCCACCGCCGGCACGGCGGCGCCGAAGAGTTCGGGCCGCTGGTTCACCACCGCGCCCACGAGCAGACCGCCGTTGCTGCCGCCCTGCACCGCCAGCTTCGCCGGGCTGGTGATCTTCTCGGCCACCAGCCATTCGGCCGCGGCGATGGAGTCGTCGAAGACGTTCTGCTTCTGCAGCTTGGTGCCGGCCTCGTGCCAGGCGCGGCCGTACTCGCCGCCGCCGCGCGTGGCGGCGGCCACGTACACGCCGCCCATCTGCATCCAGGTGGCGGCGGTGACGCCGTAGCTGGGCGTGGTGGGCACGTTGAAGCCGCCATAGCCGTAGAGCAGCGTGGGGTTGCTGCCGTCGAGCTTCAGGCCCTTGCGGTGGCCGATGAACACCGGGAAGCGCGTGCCATCCTTGCTGGTGACGAAGGCGCGGCGGGTCTCGAACTGCTCGGGGTCGAAGGCCGTCTTCGGGCGGCGGAAGACCGAGGTCTGGCCGCTCTTCACGTCCAGCCGCAGGATGTCGGCCGGCGTGATGAGGCTGGTGTAGCTGAAGAAGGTTTCGCTGTCGTTCCAGCGGCCGCCGAAGCCGCCCGCCGTGCCCACGCCGGGCAGCGGCAATTCACGCTGGAACTGGCCGCTGGCGGCGTGGATGCGCACCAGCGTGGAAGCATCGCGCAGGTAGCGCAGGATGAAGCGGCCGCCCACGGCGGTGGCGCCCACGAGCGCGTCTTTCGTTTCGGGCA
Source organism: beta proteobacterium AAP51 (assembly GCA_001295905.1). Taxonomy (GTDB): domain Bacteria; phylum Pseudomonadota; class Gammaproteobacteria; order Burkholderiales; family Burkholderiaceae_C; genus Rubrivivax. The sequence continues at coordinate 15,586 of LJHT01000114.1, forward strand.
CCACGGTCTGCCATGCCGGTTCCACGGGCTGCGGGCCGAGGTGCTTGCGCACATCCACCGCGATGAGCTTGCCATTGGGCGCTTCGCGGTTGCTGCGCAGCACCAGGCGGTGGCCGTCCAGCGCCAGCGGCAGGTATTGCGCGTCGAAGCTCAGCGTCAGCGGCACCGGCTTGGCGCCGCCGTAGCCGCCCTTCTCCAGCGGCAGCAGCATCAGGCCGTTGCGCCCGGCCGAGCCGGTGCGCACGGTGATGAAGGCCATGCGGCCGTCGTCGCTGACCGATGCGCCGAAGAGCCAGTTCTTCTCGGCCGCGTTCTCGGCCACCAGCACATCGGCCGACTGCGGCGTGCCCAGGCGGTGGTAGTAAAGCTTCTGGAAGAAGTTGGCGCCGCTGAGTGCCGTGCCGGGCTTGGGTTCGTCGTAGCGCGTGTAGAAGAAGCCCTGGTTGTCGGGCGTCCAGGTGGCGGTGCTGAACTTCACCCACTCGATGGTGTCGGGCAGGTCTTGCCCGGTGGCCAGGTTGCGCACGCGCCAGGTCTGCCAATCAGAGCCGGCCTTGGCCACGCCGTAGGCCAGCAGCTTGCCGTCGCGGCTGGGCACGGTGCCCGTCAGGGCCACGGTGCCGTCCTTGCTGAGGGTGTTGGGGTCCAGCGCCACGGTAGGCGTGGCGTTCAGCGAGGTGGCGGTGTAGAGCACGGCCTGCTGCTGCAGCCCGTCGTTGCGCGTCCAGAAGTAGCGGCCGCCTTCCTTGAACGGCACGCCGTAGCGTTCGAAGTTGAACAGCGCGGTGTACAGCTGCCGCGTGGGCTGGCGCTGCGGCATGGCGGCAAAGAACTGCTCGGTGACGGCGTTCTGCGCCTGCACCCAGGCCTTGGTCTCGGCGCTGTTGTCGTCTTCCAGCCAGCGGTAGGGGTCGGGCACGCGCGTGCCGTGGTAGGTGTCGACATGGTCGACCGTGCGCGTCACCGGGTAGCTCAGGGGCTGCGCGGCGGCGGGCATGAACGCTGAGGTGAACGCGGAAACGAGCGCAGCGCAGAGGCAGGCCAGGGTAGCGGCGCGCGGCCAGCGGCGGGGGGCAGGGAACGGCATCAGGGGGCCTCGGCAGAGAGGAAGGGGAAGCCGATTGTGCGGAATCAGGGGGCAGCGGCAGACAGCGTTTGTGCGGAAGCCTCGAATGGCGATGCCCTGATCTCGGCCCGGTGCCCAAGATCGCCTACCCAGCGCCCATGGCACGATCCGGCCTGTGCGTGTGCTGCTCCTCACGCTCGGGTCGCGCGGCGACATCGAGCCGTTCATCGCCCTGGGCATCGGGCTGCGCGCGGCGGGGCACTCGGCAACGCTGTGCGCCAGCCACCGCTTCGGCCCCTTGATCGAAGGCCATGGGCTGCGCCATGCGCCGATGGACGACGGGTTCCTCGAACTGCTGCACTCGCCCGCCGGGCGCGCGGGCCTGGAACGCAGCGGCAGTTTCGTCGGAATGCTGTCCACCGCACTGCGCCTTGCCCGGCAGGTGGGCCCGATGCAGCTCCAGATCCAGCGCGACTGCTGGGCCGCCGCGCTGGCCTGCCAGCCCGACCTCATCGTCCACCACCTCAAGATCATGGGCGCACCCGACATCGCGCACGTGCTGGGCGTGCCTGCCGTGCTGGTGCCCTTGGTGCCCATGGTGCAGCCGACGGCCGAGCGGCCCTGCCCGGTGCTGCCCACCTGGCCTGACCGTCTGGCAGGCGCAGCTGCCCGCCGCGCCGGCTACCGTCTCGTCAACGCTTTGGCCGTGCGCTTCGGCCTCGGCCCGGTGAAACGCTGGCGCCGCGCGGAAGGCCTGCCGCCACGCCCGGCGGCCCTGGACCTGCGGCACGACGCCGCAGGCCAGCCTGTCGGGCTGCTGCATGCGCACAGCGAGTGGCTGCTGCCGCGTCCGGCCGACTGGCCACCCCAGGCCGTGGCCACCGGTTTCTGGCGCCTGCCGGCAGCTTCGTCCTGGCAGCCATCGCCAGCGCTGCAGGCCTTTCTCGAGGCCGGCCCGCCACCGATCTACGTGGGCTTCGGCAGCATGGCCGGGCGCGACCCCGCGGGCCTGGCGCGCACCGTCATCGAAGCCCTGGCGCGCGCAGGCATGCGCGGCGTTCTCGCGCGCGGCTGGGGCGGCCTCGAGGCGCGCGAAGTGCCGGCGCAGGTGCACCTGATCGACGAGGCCCCGCACGACCGCCTGCTGCCGCTGATGGCCGCCGTCGTGCATCACGGCGGCGCCGGCACCACCGCGGCGGCGCTGCACGCCGGGCGGCCTTCCGTCATCTGCCCGTTCTTCGGCGACCAGCCTTTCTGGGGCAGCCTGCTGCACCGGACCGGGCTGGCACCTGCCCCTCTGCCCCAGCGCCGGCTGACCACCGAACGGCTGGCCGCCGCCATGCACCAGGCCGTGCACGACGAGCCGCTGCGTCGGGCCGCTGCCGCCATGGGCGAGCGCTTGCGCGCCGAGGACGGCGTGGCCCGCGCTGTCGAGTGGCTGGAGCGATGGCAGGCCGGCCGCCGTGCCTGAAGGCAAGGTCTGCACCTACCAGTCCATGGGCGAGTTCCTCGACGTGATGCCACGGCATGTGGCCTGCACCCTCAGCCAGCGGGGTGAAGCCGAGAAGTTCGTCTACCCGTGGCACCGCGTGGTGGCGGCGATGGCTCGCTCGGCAGCCCGAAAAAGAACCCGGATGGCAGGACGCAGGCCGAAATGCTGCGCCAGGAGGGCGTTCTGGTCAGCGGCAACAAGACCGAGAGCCCGTTCGAGCGCGTCTTCGTGGCGGCTGAAGCACTCGGCAGCGGTCTGCCGCGGCAGAAGAGACCTGCAGGCGCGCCCCGAGCGAGGCCGCCCTAGAGCCGCGTGCGGATGGTCCAGGCCACCAGCTCCGCCGCGTTGCGAACGCCGAGCTTGCGGCCGATGTTCTCGCGGTGCTTGCGCACCGTGTGTTCCGAGATGCCGAACTCGGCAGCGATGCGCTTGCTGGAAAGCCCGCGGCCCACACCCTGCGCGATTTCCACCTCGCGTGCCGTCAGCGGTTCCTGCGTGCCGGCCTCGTGCTCGAACACGCCAGCCAGTTCGGCGCTGACCTGGTAGCCGCCTTCGGCGGCGATGCGCAGCGCCGCCACCAAGGCATCGGCATCGTCGGTCTTCAGCAGGTAGCCGTGTGCGCCCAGGGCCAGCGCGGCCCGCACCGAGGCCGGGTCTTGCCGGGCGGTGACCACCAGCACGCGCGTCGGCAAATGCTCCTGGGCGATGGTTCGCATCACGGCCAGACCATCCAGCAAGGGCAGGCCCAGGTCCAGCAGCAAGACGTCGGGCTGGAGGCTGCGCACGAGTTCCAGCGCGGCGTGGCCATCGCCCGCTTCGCCCACCCAGCACATGCCAGGCTCGCTGGAGATGACAAGCTTCAGGCCCTGACGCACCATGGCGTGGTCTTCAGCGACGACGATGCGAACCTGCGAGGCACTCATTGCTTGAGCCCACCATGGAAGAACCGACCCCGGGCGCCGCGGCTGCCGACGACGCCTTCGTCCGGCGCGAGATGCTGCAAGTCGTGCTGGGGCAGACGCGAACCGCCATCGCAGGCAACCTGGCCATCGGGCTGACTGCGACCATTGTGCTGTACGGGTCGGGCGTGCAAGCCGGTGTCGGCGCCTGGCTGGCGGCGCTGCTGGCGGTGATGGCGCTGCGCGTCTGGCATGCCCGCGGCCTGCTGCGGCGCATGGCAGCGCTGGACGACGCGGGCGTGGCCAGCGCCGAACGGCAGCTCACGAAACTGCTCTTGCTCAGCAGCCTGACCTGGGGCGTGCTGCCTTGGATCGGCTACACCGGCACCAACGCCTTCGTCGATTTCTTCACCATCGCCATGCTGCTGGGCATGACGGCCGGCGCGGTGAACTCGACGGCCGCCTTGCCCAGGGCCATGGCGCTCTACATCGCGGGTGCGCTGCTGCCCTTCATCCTGAAATCAGCCCTGATCGGGGAGCTGGTCTACCTCGCCGGGGCGGTGACCATCACCTTCTCGGGGCTGGTCTTGTTCGCCTTCGGCCGCAACACCTACCGCGCGCTTCGCAGCACCTTGCTGGTGACGCGGCAGAACGTGCAGCTGGCCGACGCCTTGCGCCGGGAGCGCGACGCCGTGCAGGCCGCCATGCGTGCGAAGAACCTCTTCCTGGCCGGCGTCACGCACGACCTGCGCCAGCCGGTGCATGCGCTGGCCCTGCACCTGCGCTATCTGCGCCGTCTCGATGCCGGGCGCCTGCAGCCGCACCTGCTGGGGCCCGTGGTCGAACCCATGGATACAGCGCTGAAGACGATGAGCCTGCAGCTCACCCGCCTGCTGGAACTCTCGCGCCTGGAGGCCGGCGAGATGAAGGCCGTGCGCCGCCCCATCGCAGCAGCCGACGTGGTGCACACGCTGCGCGCCCAGTTCGAAACCCAGGCCCAGGCCAAGGGGCTGCAGCTGCGGCTGCGAACGGCGCCCGGCCTGGCGGCCCGGCTGGACAGCGACCCGCAGATGCTGCAGTCCATCCTGGACAACCTGATGGCCAACGCCGTTCGCTACACCGACGAAGGCGGCGTCCTGCTGGCCTTGAGGCGGCGCGGGCCGGCCCTGCAGTTCCGTGTCTTCGACACCGGGCCGGGCATCGCCGAAGACCTGTTGCCGCAGATCTTCATCGCCTACCGCCGCTTCGACGACCGCCGCCGCGAAGGCGATGCGGGCCAGGGTCTGGGCCTGGCGCTGGCCCACAAGCAGGCCGAGCTGCTGGGGCATGTGCTGAACGTGCGCTCAAGGCCCGGGCGCGGCAGCGTGTTCAGCCTGAGCGTGCCCCTGGCGGCGGAACCAGCGCCTGCTGCCTGAAGCTGGCCTACGCGGTCCTTCGTATGGACGCACGCCGGGGGCTGTCATCCAATGCGCGGCATTCAGGTTCGCCCGCCTTCGAGGACACCCCATGACCCACGCCCTTCCCTTCGCCCTGCGCGGCGCCGTGCCGCTGATGCTCGCTGCGCTGGCCACCCTGCAGGCACAGGCTGCACCGGTGGTGCTGAACGTCAGCAACGCGGGTTCGCCGACGCAGACCTACTTCGGCAGCGCCCCCCAGCCCTGGGCCTCGGTGGCGATAGAGTCCAGCACCGAGACCTGGAGCCTGAACCCGGGGGTCGCCCAGCGGGTGCGCTATGGCTGGACCTTCAACCTGACCGGCCCCACCGGCGGCTGCTGCACGGCACAGACGCGCAGCTTCGCCTTCGATCTGACGATCGCCGGCGTGACGCAGCAGGTCAGCGTCGACATCCAGGCCATGCAGGTGAACAACGACCAGTTCCAGTTCGATACGCTGGACCGCCCAGATGTCTTCTTCGATCTGGGCAACATCGGGCGGCTGCGGCTCGACTTCCTGCCCAGTGCCAGCCAGATGCTGGCCAACCTGGGTGGTGGCGTCGCGCTGTTCGCGCGCGCCGAACTCACCGCACCGGTGCAGGCCGTGCCCGTGCCGGGCAGCCTGTGGCTGGCGGGCCTGGGTCTGGCGCTGATGGCCATGCCTTCGCGGCGCACACGGCCAGAGCAAGCCTGAAAACGTTGACCCGTCAGGCCCCGCTGCGCAGCAGCGTCGAAGCTTCAAGCCCCGCTGCGCAGCAGCGTCGGAACCTCAAGCCCCGCTGCGCAGCAGCGTCGG
>LJHT01000115.1 GCA_001295905.1 beta proteobacterium AAP51
AGCCAGGTGCCGTTGTTGTTCAGCGTGGCGCTGCTGCCGGTGCGGATGCGGCCCTGGCCGGCCGTGGGCGTGGTCCAGGTGGTGGTGCCGTTGAAGTTGACGGTGCGGCCGTTGGTGATGTCTTTCAGCCCCGCCGTGTTGAGGGCCAGGTCGGTGTTCAGCGTGGTGGTGCCGCTGCCCGTCATCGTGCCGCTGGTCCAGGTGGTCGAACCGGAAACAGTGACGGACGAACTGCCCGCCAGGGTGCCGCCGCTCAGGTTCAGGCTGCTGGTGGTCACGCCGCCGGTGTTGTTGAAGCTGAGGTTGCCGCTGCTCAGCACCAGGCCGGCCACGTTGAAGGACTGGGTGTTGTTGAACACCCCCGTGCCGCCGCTGGCCGTGATGGTGGAACCCACGCCCGAAACCGTGCCGGTGAAAGTGGTGGTGCCGCCGCTGAAATTGGTGGCCGTGCCGGCATTGAAGCTGCCGGCGATGCTGTTGGTGCCGCTGGAGAAGCCCACCGAGCCGGCCGTGTTGATGCTGGAGGCCGTCTGCAGCGTGTGGTTGCCCCCGAAGCCGAAGGTGGTGCCGGCGGCGCCCACGAAGCTGCCGTTGGAGGTGCCGCCGCCGGTCAACTGCAGCGAACCGGCGTTCAGGTTGACCACGCCGGTGCCCGGCGCGCTGCTGGTGTTGTTGAAGGTGGTGCTGATGGCCGTGGTGCCCGCGCCGCTCTTCGTATAGACGCCTGCGTTGACGAAGGTGGAGACCGGGCCGCCGAAGTCGGGGCTGATGAAGTTGTCCTGAGGGCTGAGGTCGAGCCAGGTGCCGTTGTTGTTCAGCGTGGCGTTGTTGCCGGTGCGGATGCGGCCGCCGTTCGCTTCGGGCGTGCCCGGCGTGCCCGGCACGGCAGGCGTGACCCAGGTGGTGGTGCCGTTGAAGTTGACGATGCGGCCGTTGGTGATGTCTTTCGAGTTGTTGGTGCTGAGCGCCACGGCGCCGGTCAGCGTGGTGGTGCCACTGCCGGTCATCGTGCCGCCGGTCCAGGTGGTCGCGCCCGAGACGGTCACGGCCGAGGTGCCGGCCAGCGTGCCCCCGGCGAGGTTCAGGCTGCTGGTGGTGACGCCACCCGTGTTGTTGAAGGTGAGGCCGCCACTGGTGAGCACGAGGCCGCTGACGCTGAAGGCCTGGGTGTTGTTGAACACCCCGGTGCCCCCGTTGGCGGTGATGGTGGAGCCAACGCCGCTGACCGTGCCGCTGAACGTGGTGGTGCCGCCGCTGAAGGACGTGGCGGTGCCGGCGTTGAAGCTGCCGGCCACGGTGTTGGTGCCGCTGGAGAAGTCCACCGAGCCCGCGGTGCTGATGCTGGAGGCCGCCTGCAGCGTGTGGTTGCCGCCGAAGCCCAGGGTGGTGCCGGCCGCGCCGGTGAAGCTGCCGTTGGAGGTGCCGCCGCCGGTGAGCAGGAGCGAACCCGCGGTGACGTCGACCACACCCGTGCCCGCAACGGTGCGGGTGTTGTTGAAGACGATGGCGATGTTGGTGGTGCCGGCGCCGCTCTTGCTGTAGGTGCCGGCGTTGTTGAAGGTGGAGGCCGTGCCTCCGAAGTCCTGGCTGATGCTGTTGGCGAAGGCGCTCTGGTCGAGCCAGGTGCCGTTGTTGTTCAGCGTGGCGCTGCTGCCGGTGCGGATGCGGCCCTGGC
>LJHT01000116.1 GCA_001295905.1 beta proteobacterium AAP51
TTGGTGATGTCCTTCAGCGCCGACGAGTTGACCTGCGGAGCCAGTGCCACGTTGCCGTTGAAGGTGGTGGTGCCGGCGCCGGTCATGGTGCCGGTGGTCCAGGTGACGGGCCCGCTCACGTTGAGGGCACCGGTGCCGGTGACGGTGCCGCTGGTCATCAGCAGGTTGGCCGCCGCAAAGCTCTGGGTGTTCGAGAGCGTGCCACCCGCGATTTCCAACTGCCCGGCGAAGGTTTTGGCGGTGCTGTTGGTGACGGTGGCGCTGCTGAGCAGCAAGCGCGATGTGGCCGTGCCCGACAGGCTGCCACCGAGCGTGTAGCCGACGCTGCTGATCTCCAGCGTGGTGCCGGCAGCCAGGGCAAAGCTGCCGCTGCTGCTGCCCCCGCCGCTGAGCAGCAAGCGGCCCGCGTCGAGGTTGAACACGCCCGTGCCCGGGCCGCTGGCGGTGTTGTCGAAGGCGATGCCGACGGAGGTGGTGCCAGTGCTGGTCTTGGTGTAGACCCCGGCGTTGACGAAGGTCGAAGCGGTGCCACCGAAGTCCTGGCTGATCTGGGCATCCACCGCGTTCTGGTCGAGCCAGGTGCCGTTGTTGCGCAGGGTGGCCGAGCTGCCGGTGCGCAGGCGCCCCGCTGCCCAGGTGGTGGTGCCGTTGAAGTTGACGATGCGGCCGTTGGTGACGTCCTTGAGCCCCGCCGTGTTCAGCGCCAGGGTGCTGGCGAAGGTGGTGGTGCCCGCGCCGGTCATGGCGCCAGCCAGCCAGGTAGACGGGCCCGTGAAGCTCACCAATTGCGTGCCGCCGATGGTGCCGGCGGCCATCGACAGGCTGCTGAACTGCACGCCCGCCGTGTTGTTGAAGTTGGCGGTGCCGCCGCCGGTGGTGAAGCTTAAAGCGCCGCCGCTGTTGGCCACGTTGCCGGTGAAGTTGGCCGTGCCGCCGCTGAACTGGGTGCTGGTGGCCACGTTGTAGCTGCCCGCCACGTTGGTGGTGCCGCCGCTGAAGACGACATTCGGGGTGCTGACGCTCGAGCCCGCCTGCAGCACCTTCGTGCCGCCGTTGAACTCCAGCGTGCCCGGGCCGGTGAAGCTGCCGTTGCTGGTGCCACCGCCGCTCAGCTGCAGCCGGCCGGCGTTGATGTTGACCACGCCCGTGCCCGGGGCGCTGGCGGCGTTGTTGAAGGCGACGGCGACCTGCGTGGTGCCGGCACCGCTCTTCGTGTACACGCCCGCATTGACGAACGTGGAAGCCGGGCCGCCGAAATCTTGCGCGATGGCGATGTCCTGGGGGTTGCGGTCGAGCCAGGTGCCGTTGTTGTTCAGCGTGGCGTTGCTGCCGGTGCGGATGCGGCCGCCGTTCGCTTCCGGCGTGCCCGGCGTACCGGGCACGGCAGGCGTGACCCAGGTGGTGGTGCCGTTGAAGTTGACGGTGCGGTCGCTGGTGATGTCCTTCGTGCCGGCCGTGGTGAGCGCCACATCGCTGTTGAAGTGGGTGGTGCCGGCGCCGGTCATGAGGCCGGCAGACCACGTGGAGGCCCCCGCAAAGCTCACCGCCTGCGTGCCGCCAATGGTGCCGGCCGCCATCGTGAGGCTGCTGAACTGCACGCCGGCCGAGTTGCTGAAGTTGGCCGTGCCGCCGCCCGTGGTGAAGCTGAGCGTGCCGCCACTGTTGGCCACGGTGCCAGTGAAGTTGGCGGTGCCGCCCGAGAAGCGGGTGCTGGTGGCCACGTTGTAGCTGCCGGCCACGTTGGCCGTGCCGCTGCTGAACACCACGTTGGCCGCGCTCACGCTGGAAGTGGCCAGCAAGGCAAAGGTGCCGCCGTTGAATTCCAGCGAGCCGGCCCCGGCGAAGCTGCCGTTGCTGGTGCCCCCGCCTTCCAGCAGCAGCCGCCCGGCGTCGACGTTCACCACGCCCGTGCCAGGCGCGCTGCGGGTGTTGTTGAAGGCGATGTTGATGTTCGTGGTGCCGGCCCCGCTCTTGGTGTAGACGCCCGCGTTGACGAAGGTGGAAGTGGGGCCGCCGAAGTCCTGCGTGATCGAGTTGTTGAGCGCGTTCTGGTCCAGCCAGGTGCCGTTGTTGTTCAGCGTGGCGCTGCTGCCGGTGCGGATGCGGCCCTGGCCGGCGGAGGCGTTGGTCCAGGTGGTGGTGCCGTTGAAGTTGACGGTGCGGCCGTTGGTGATGTCCTTCAGCCCGTTGCCGCTGAGGGCCAGCGTGCTGCCGAAGGTGATGGTGCCGGTGCCCGACATGGCGCCCACGGTCCAGGTGGAAGCGCCCGCCACGACCAGCGAGCCCGCACCCGCCAGGTTGCCGCCCGTGAGGTTCAGCGTGCCGATGCTGGAAGCCGAGGCGAAGGTCAGCGTGCCGGCGCTGACCGTCAGCGCGCCGGTGCCGGTGAAGCTGTTGATGGTGAAGCTGGTGCGCACCTCGGTGTTGAAGGCGCCGAGCAGTGCGTCGTCGGCCGCGCCGGGCACGATGCCGCCGGTCCAGTTGGCCACCACGTCCCAGAAACTGCCCGGGCCGGCGAAGGTGCGCTGCGCGGCGTTCAGGCCGCTGGCGCTCAAGGCCAGCAGGCTGGCCAGGGCCAGGGGCTGCAGGCGCCGCAGACGGTGCCAGCGGCGCTGGTGGGGCTGGCGGGCAGGGCGCTGGGGACGTTGGGCGGTGTGGCTCGAAGGCATGACGGGCTCCATTTCGGCGAAATGATGCGGCCGTCCAGTCGGATGCCGCCTCATTGCCACTATGGAGATTTGTCCGTTAGCCAGGCGTTATTCCCGCCCCGCCGGCGGGCCTGTGCGGGCCCCCCAGTCATGGGGGCCGCCCGTCAGGAAGGCAGGAAATCCACCGGCCAGGTGACCACCATCTGGTCGACGTCCTTGGCCCCGAAGTCGAACTGGCGGATGCGCGCCAGCAAGCGCTTCTCCAGCTCTTCGGCCTTCAGCTCGCTGCTGACGATGCGCAGGCCCTCCACCGCGCCGCTGGGCGCGATCTTCAGCTCCAGCACCACCTTGCCCTGCAGCGCCGGGTCGTCGCGCAGCGCGCGGTTGTAGATGGCGTAGATGGCGCCCTTGTTGCGTTCGAAGACGAGCTTGATGTCCTCGATGCTGCGCGTGGCCTTGCCGCTGCCGCCCTTGGTGAGCGTGCCGCCTTTGCCACCCCCGCCGCCGCCCACGGCGCTGCCCGTGCCCTTGCCGTCGCGCGCGCCGCCGCCGCCCGGGCCGCCGCCACCGCCGCCGCCGGCCACGCCTTCC
>LJHT01000117.1 GCA_001295905.1 beta proteobacterium AAP51
GCCACGGGCCTGCCGTGCAAGACCTGCGCGCCGAGATGCAGGCGCTGCGCCCGGCCGATGCCAGGCCCGGTCAGGCCACCCATGCCCCGCCCAGCGCGACGGCACCGGCCGCAGGCGGCGCCGCGGCCGAGGGGCCGGGCGCACGGCCGGCGCCGGCCTCTGCTGCACCCGCGGCGGTGCCCACGACAGTGCCCACAACGGCGCCCGAGCCGCGCTTCGACCTCATCGTCAACGGCGCCAATGCACGCGACGTGTTCCTCTCGATGGTGGCGGAAACGCGCTACAGCATGCTGATGCACCCCGACGTGAGCGGCACGCTCTCGGTCACGCTGCGCGGGGTGACGCTGCGCGAGGCGCTGGAATCCATCCGCGAGGTGTACGGCTACGACCACCGCATCGAAGGCCGCCGCATCACCGTGTTCCCGCCCACGCTGCAGACGCGCATCTTCAGCGTGAACTACCTGCAGACGCGCCGCCAGGGCCGCAGCGAGGTCCGCGTCAGCGGCAGCGGCGCGCCGCCCCAGACCAGCAACGGCAGCAGCGGCGACGGCAACGGCATCCCCAACGCCGGGGGCGGCACCGGCAACACCCTGGGCGACAGCAGCCAGATCACCACCACCAGCCAGAACGACATCTGGGCCGAAACCGCCGAGGCGCTGCGCCTGCTGCTCGGCAATGGCGAAGGCCGGCAGGTCATCGTCAGCCCGCAGGCCAGCACGATTGCCGTGCGTGCCATGCCCGACGAGCTGCGCCATGTCGAGCAGTTCCTGCGCGCTTCGCGCATGGCGGTGGAGCGGCAGGTGATGCTGGAAGCCAAGATCGTGGAGGTGGAACTGCGCGAGGGTTTCCAGAGCGGCATCGACTGGTCGGTGCTGGGCACGCGCGGCGCCGCCGGCCAGACCAGCGGCTTTGCCGGCAACCCGCTGCTGGGCAACAACCGCGGCCTGCCCACGCTGGAGCAGGCGGCCGCGGCGGTGCTGCTGGACAGCGTGTCGCTGCCGGCGGCCAGCGGCGGCACGCTGGGGCTCAGCCTGGCGGCCAAGGGCTTCCAGGCGGTGCTGGGCTTCCTGGAAAGCCAGGGCGAGCTGCAGATCCTTTCCAGCCCGCGGGTGGCCACGCTGAACAACCAGAAGGCGGTGCTGAAGGTGGGCGTGGACGAGTACTTCGTCACCAACGTCTCGGGCGGCAGCGTCACCAACACCGGCAGCAGCAACGGCGGCACCACCACGCTGCCGGCGCTGACGCTCACGCCCTTCTTCAGCGGCATTGCGCTGGACGTCACGCCGCAGATCGACGAGGCCAACACCATCACGCTGCACATCCGGCCCTCGGTCACCTCGGTGACCGAGCGCACCAAGCAGATCGACCTCGGCGCCATCGGCAACTACCGGCTGCCGCTGGCCAGCAGCACCGTGAACGAGACCGACACCGTGGTGCGCGTGACCGACGGCAACATCGTCGCCATCGGCGGGCTGATGCAGGCCGAGAGCAACCGCCGCAACTCGGGCCTGCCCGGCGCCAGCGAGAACGCCCTCGGCCGCGTGCTGGCCAGCAACCGCAACAACAGCGCGCGCAAGAAGGAGCTGGTGGTGCTGATCAAGCCCACCATCATCCGCGGCGACGACGACTGGCAGCGCGCCAACGCCGGCGCGCTGGGCACGGCCGACGAGGTGGAGGGCCCGCGGCGCGTCATCACGCTGGGGCCGACCGCCACGCCGGCTGCGGCGCCCATGGCCCTGCCGGTGGCAGCACCGCCGGTGCCGGCCACTGCGGCACCTGCCGCCGCCATGGGCCCGGTGCCGACACCCAGCGCCGGGCTGGGCCGGGGTGCAGGCTGGCTGCCGCAGCAGGTGCCGCGCGCCGCGCAGCGCTGAGCCCGCGGCCCGGCTTCAGCCCGGCGTGCCGCAGCCGCCGCCGCCGGGCGTTTCCACCACGAACACATCGCCCGGCGCCATCTCGGCGCTGCCGATGTGGCCCAGGGTCTCCACGCGCCCGTCGGCGCGCTCGATGCGGTTGCGCCCCAGCGCGCCCGGCTCGCCGCCGGCGATGCCGAAGGCCGGCACGGTGCGGCCGTTGCTCAGGATGCTGGCCGTCATGGCTTCCAGAAAGCGCACGCGGCGCACGCCGCCGTCGCCACCCTTCCACTGCCCGGCGCCACCGCTGCCGGTGCGGAGGGCATAACTCTCCAGGTGCACGGGGAAGCGGAACTCCAGCACCTCGGGGTCGGTGAGGCGCGAGTTGGTCATGTGCGTCTGCACGACGCTGGTGCCGGGGAAGCCACCGGTCACGCGGCCCGTCGCATCACGCGTGAAGCCGGCACCGCTGCCGCCGCTGATGGTTTCGTAGTACTGGTGGCGCGCATTGCCGAAGGTGAAGTTGTTCATCGTGCACTGGCCCGCCGCCATGACGCCTAAAGCGCCGTACAGCGCGTTGGTGACGCAGGTGCTGGTTTCCACGTTGCCCGCCACCACCGCCGCGGGCGGGCGTGGGTTGAGCATGCAGCCCTCGGGCACGATGACGTGCAGCGGCTTCAGGCAGCCGGCGTTCAGAGGGATGTCGTCGTCCACCAGCGTGCGGAAGACGTAGAGCACCGCCGCCATCGTCACCGCCTTGGGGGCGTTGAAGTTGTTGGGCAGCTGGGCGCTGGTGCCGGTGAAGTCGATGGTGGCTTCGCGGGCGGCGGCGTCCACCGCGACGCGCACCTGGATCTGCGCGCCGTTGTCCAGCGGCAGCGTGTAGGCCCCCGGCTGCAGCGCCGTGATGACGCGGCGCACGCTTTCCTCGGCGTTGTCCTGCACGTGCTGCATGTAGGCCGCCACCGTGGCGCGGCCGAACTGCGCCACCATGGCCGTGAGCTCTTCCACGCCCTTCTGGTTGGCGGCAATCTGCGCGCGCAGGTCGGCAATGGTCTGCTCGGGGTTGCGCGCCGGGTAGGGCCCCGAGCCCAGCACGGCACGCAACTCGGCCTCGCGCAGCACGCCGCCGCGCACGAGCAGGAAGTTGTCGAGCAGCACGCCTTCTTCGGCGATGGTCTGGCTGAAGGGCGGCATGCTGCCGGGCGTGATGCCGCCGATGTCGGCGTGGTGGCCGCGGCTGGCCACGAAGAACGACGGGGCGGTGCCAGTGTCGGCCTCCAGGTACACCGGCGTGACCACGGTGACATCGGGCAGGTGCGTGCCGCCGTGGTAAGGGTCGTTGAGCACATACACATCACCGCGCTGCATCGCCGGGTTGCGCGCGATCACGGTCTTGATGCTCTCGCTCATGCTGCCCAGATGCACCGGCATGTGCGGGGCATTGGCAATGAGTTCGCCGGCGGCGCTGAACAGCGCGCAGCTGAAATCGAGCCGCTCCTTGATGTTTACGCTGTAGGCGGTGTTCTGCAGCCGCAGGCCCATCTGCTCGGCGATGTTCATGAAGAGGTTGTTGAAGACCTCCAGCATCACCGGATCGGCCTCGGTGCCGATGGCATGGCGCTGCTCGCGCGGCTGCACGCGCTGCAGTTCCAGCGCGCCGCTGGCGAACAGGCGTGCCTGCCAGCCGGGTTCCACCACGGTGGTGGCGTTCTTCTCGGCCACGATGGCCGGGCCTTGGATCACCGCGCCGGCAGCCAGCGCCTCGCGCACGAACAGGCCCGCCGTGTGCCACTGGCCGCCACTGTGCATGCGCACCTGCGCATCGGCGGTGGGCGTGTGGGCGGCGGGTTCGGGCGCATCAGCGGCGGCGGCATGGCGTTCGCCCTCGGCCACGGCTTCCACCGACACCGCCTCGATCACCAGCGCCCGGCCGGGCATCAGGAAGGCGAAGCGCTGGCGGTAGGCGGCTTCGAAAGCGGCGGTGATGGCGTCGACATCGCCCAGGGCCACCACCAGCGCGGTGTCGGTGCCCTGGTAGCGCACATGCACGCGGCGGTGCAGCTGCACGCTGGCGCTCGGCACGCCCTGGCTGACCAGTTCCGCCGTGGCGGCTTCGGCCAGGCGCGCCAGTTGGGCCTCGGCTTCGGCCAGGCCGTCGGCGTTCAGCAGCCGCTCCACCGCCGCTTCGCGCAGCGCCAGCTGGTCGGCCAGGCCCATGCCATAGGCGCTCAGCACGCCGGCCAGCGGGTGCACGAAGACGCGGCCCATGCCCAAGGCGTCGGCCACCAGGCAGGCATGCTGGCCACCGGCACCGCCGAAACACTGCAGCGTGTACTGCGTGACGTCGTAGCCCCGCGCCACGCTGATGCGCTTGATGGCGTTGGCCATGTTCTGCACGGCAATCTGCAGGAAGCCCTCGGCCAGGCTCTCGGGCGTGGTGGCGCGGCCGGTGGCCTGCTGCACGCGCGCGGCCAGCTCGCCGAACTTCTGCGCCACGCCTTCGGCGTCCAGCGCTTCGTCGGCACGCGGGCCGAAGACCTTGGGAAAGTGCGCCGGCTGTATCTTGCCCAGCAGCACGTTGGCGTCGGTGGTGGCCAGCGGCCCGCCGCGGCGGTAGCTGGCCGGGCCCGGGTTGGCGCCGGCGCTCTGCGGGCCCACGCGCAGCCGCGCGCCGTCGAACTGCAGCAGGCTGCCGCCGCCAGCGGCCACGGTGTGGATGCTCATCATCGGCGCGCGCATGCGCACGCCGGCCACCTGGGTTTCATAGGCGCGCTCGAAGCCGCCGCCCGGGCCGTCCACGTAGTGGCTCACGTCGGTGCTGGTGCCGCCCATGTCGAAGCCGATGATCCTGCCGTGCCCCGCGGCCACGGCCGTGCGCACCATGCCCACGATGCCGCCCGCCGGGCCCGAGAGGATGGCGTCCTTGCCCTGGAAACGCTGCGCCTCCGTGAGGCCGCCGCTGCTCTGCATGAAGAAGAGCCGCACGCCCGGCATCTGCGCGGCCACCTGGTCCACGTAGCGGCGCAGGATGGGGCTGAGGTAGGCGTCCACCACCGTGGTGTCGCCGCGCGACACCAGCTTCATCATCGGGCTGACCTCGTGGCTGGCACTCACCTGCGTGAAGCCGATCTCGCGCGCCAGCCGGGCCGCGGCCTGCTCGTGCGCGGTGTAGCGGTAGCCGTGCATGAAGACCACGGCCACGGCCCGCACGCCGGCATCGAAGGCCGCCCACAGGCGTTCGCGCAGGTGGGCTTCGTCCAGCGGCTGCAGCACCGCGCCCTGGGCCGAGACCCGTTCCTGGGCCTCGATCACGCGTTCGTACAGCAGCTCGGGCAGCACGATGTGGCGGTCGAAGAGCCGCGGCCGCGCCTGGTAGGCGATGCGCAGTGCATCGCGGAAACCCTGGGTGGTGACGAGCAGCGTGCGTTCGCCCTGGCGCTCCAGCAGCGCGTTGGTGGCCACGGTGGTGCCCATCTTCACGCACTCCACCAACGCCGGCGTGATGGGTGCGCCGGCGGGCAGCTGCAGCAGGCGGCGTATGCCTTCGACGGCGGCGTCCCGGTACTGCTCGGGGTTCTCGCTCAGCAGCTTCAGCGTGTGCAGCACACCGCCGGGGGTACGGCCGACGATGTCGGTGAAGGTGCCGCCGCGGTCGATCCAGAACTGCCACTTGTCGACGCCGGTGCTCAGGGCCATGGAATCCTCGGTTTCGGGCTGGTGGGCGCTGCGTTCGGCGCCCCTGCGGGCAGATTGTCCATGCCGCCGGCCCTACCCCTGCGGCAGCGCCGGCGCGGCTGTCACGGCGAACTGGGCGGCTAAAACGCCGCTTATCCGTGCTTGCCGACAGCACGGGCGCCTTACCCTGCAAGCCCAGACGCGGGTTCATCCCGGCTTGCTTCCACAGACGCCGAAAAGTGCCGCGCCCGTTGCACCGGAAACCGCAGCCGCACAGGAAGCGACGTGTCAGACCTTTCCCAGCCCCCGCTCGACCAGCTGCAGCCCCCGTTCAGCCTCTTCGCGTGGCCGACGCCGGCGCTGGCCGCCTACCCGGCACCCAGCGTCCCGCCGGCGCCGCCGGCCTGCACGCTGGAAGGCATCAACGGCAAGCTGATCGAGGGCTACCTGAGCCTGTTCGACACCGAGCGCGGCGTGCTGCAGCTGCGCATGCCGGGCCAGCGCAAGCCCCTGCCGCTGCGGCTGGACCAGTTCCGCCGCCTGCATCTGCACGAGCCCTTGCTGCCCGCCGAGCCCCTGCGGGACAACAGCTCGCTGCCCCGGCTGCCCTTCACCATCGAGATGAAAGGCGGCCCGCCCTGGCTGGGCGTCACCGTCGGCCACCATGAAGAAAGCTGGGGCCTCTTCCTCTTCGAGCCGGCCGGCGAGGCCGGCCAGCTGCGGCGCTGGTTCGTGCCGCGCGCGGCCTACGAGCGTGCCGAGATCGGCCTGCGCATCGGCGCGGCACTGATCGAGCAGAACTCGGCCACGCCCGACCAGATCAGCGCCGCGCTGGCCGAGCAGGAAGTGCTGCGCGGCCGCAGGCTGGGCGACATGCTGGTGGTCAAGCAGATCATCACGCCCGAAGAGCTGGCCGCGGCCATCGAGGCGCAGGCGCGCATGCCCATGGTGCGCATCGGCGAGGCGCTCACGGCCCTGGGCTTCATCACGCAGGCGCAGCTGGACGAAACCCTGCTGCAGCAGCGCGACGACCGCAGCGTGCCGCTGGGCGAACTGCTGGTGCGCAAGGGCCTGGTGCGCCGCGAAGACCTGCGCACCGCGCTGGCCCGCAAGATGGGCTACCCGCTGGTGGACGTGCTGGAGTTCCCGGTCGACGCCGACGCCCTGGTGCGCGTGCCCTACCCGCTGGCAGTGCGGCTGGCGGCGCTGCCGCTGATGATGGCCGCCGGCCGCGTGGTGGCCGCCATGGAAGACCCCAGCGACCGGCTGAAGATCGACGAGCTGGAGTTCGCCGCGCGGTGCAAGGTGGTGCCGGTGCTCTCGCGCGCCAACGTGCTGCTGGGCGCCATCGACCGCGCCTACGAGAAGGTGGGCGCCACCGAAGGCGCCACCGGCCGCTACTTCGACCCCGACAAGCCCGTCGACTTCGATGCCGGCGACGCCAGCAAGCTGCTGGCCTCGATGGAGAAGGTGGACGCGCGCATCGAGGACGACAGCGACGACAAGGTGCTGGAGCAGAGCGACAACACCCTGGTGCGGCTGATCAACCAGATGATCCTGGAAGCGCACACGCAGGGCGTTTCCGACATCCACATCGAGTGCGCGCCGGGGCGCGAGAAGGTGCGCATCCGCTTCCGCCGCGACGGCCAGCTGCGCCCCTACCTCGAGCTGCCGCACACCTACCGCAGCGCGCTGCTGGCGCGGCTGAAGATCATGTGCGACCTCGACATCAGCGAGCGCCGCAAGCCGCAGGACGGCAAGATCAACTTCGCGAAGTTCGTGCAGGGCGTGAAGCTGGAACTGCGCGTGGCCACCATCCCCACGCAGAACAACCTGGAAGACGCGGTGCTGCGCCTGCTGACCAGCAGCAAGCCGATACCGCTGGAGAACCTGGGCCTCACCGGGGCCAACCTGCAGCGCCTGCAGGCGGCTTCACGCCGGCCCTACGGCATGCTGCTGTGCGTGGGCCCCACGGGCAGCGGCAAGACCACCACGCTGCACAGCGTGCTGGCCGCCATCAACACGCCCGAGCGCAAGATCTGGACGGCCGAAGACCCGGTGGAGATCACCCAGCCCGGCCTGCGCCAGGTGCAAGTGAACCCCCGCATCGACTGGACCTTCGCGAAGGCCTTGCGCGCCTTCCTGCGCGCCGACCCCGACGTCATCATGGTGGGCGAAATCCGCGACGGCGAAACCGCGCAGGTGGCCATCGAGGCCAGCCTCACCGGCCACCTGGTGATGAGCACGCTGCACACCAACAGCGCACCCGAGACCGTGACGCGCCTGCTCGACATGGGCATGGACCCCTTCAACTTCGCCGACGCGCTGCTGGGCGTGCTGGCGCAGCGCCTGGTGCGCCGGCTGTGCACGCACTGCGGCTCCAGCCGGCCGGCCACCGCCGAAGAAGAGGAAGAACTGCTGCACGACTACCTGCACGCCTTCGGCGACATGCAGCCGCGGCCGCTGGCCGAAGAGCTGCTGGCCGAATGGCGCCAGCGCTTCGGCCGCGAAGGCCGGCTGATGCACTGCCAGGCCAGCGGCTGCGAAAAGTGCGCCGGCACCGGCTTCCGCGGCCGTGCGGCGCTGCACGAACTGATGATGGTGAGCCGCGGCATGCGCCAGCTCATCCAGGGCGGCCAGCGCGCCGACGAACTGCAGCGCCTGGCGCTTTCGGAAGGCATGCGCACGCTGCGCCAGGACGGCATCGAGAAGGTGCTGGCCGGGTTGACGGTGATCGAGGAAGTTAGGGCTAACTCTTAACCCCGCATCGACGGATGAACACCGCCCTGCGCGCAGGGCCCTGGTGGCAGCAGCCCGGCTTCAAGTTTCCGCCGGCAGTGCCGATGACATCTGTGCGAGCTGCGAATACGTCGCAGCCCTTATGAAACCTCCGGAGATTTCCATGCGTTACACACGCGGCGCCGCGCTGACCAGCCTGGCCTTGCTGGCCCACGCCAGCGCCCCGGCCCTGGCCCAGGGCCCCGACTTTCGATTCAGTGGCTTCGGCACCGTGGGCGTGGTCCAGGTCGACCAACCCGGCATCGAATTCCGCCAGACTGGCCAGACCAGCGGCGCAGGCGAATCGCTGTCGTTCAAGCCTGACAGCCGCCTGGGCGTGCAATTGGACGGCAGCTTCAACCCGACCTTCTCGGCCACGCTGCAGGTGCTGGCCAAGCACAGCGGCGAGGGCGACGACCAGCCGCGCGTGGAATGGGCCTTCGCCAAGGCCAAGCTCGGCCATGGCTTCACGCTGCGCGCGGGCCGCATCGGTGCCCCCTTCTTCGCCGTGTCCGACTTCCGCGAGGTGGGCTACGCCAACACCTGGCTGCGCACGCCCTCCGACGTCTACGGCCAGATCTTCCTGCGCACCTTCGACGGCGCCGACCTGCTGTATGCCGGCGACGTGGCCGGCGTGCCCGTGACGGCGCAGCTGATCGCAGGCAACACCACGGCCGCCTTCACGCGCACCGACATCGACTTCAAGAACCAGGTCGGCGTGAACCTGACCGCCGAGGTGGCCGATGGCGTCACCCTGCGCCTGGGGCAGATCAACGGCAAGCTCACGGTGCAGAGCGCCACGATGCGGCAGTTGGCCGCGGTGCTGCGCACCACGCCCTTCGGCAGCGTGGGCGACCAGATCGAATGCACCGACCGCAAGGCCAGCTTCGGCGGCGTGGGCGTCAGCGTGGAACGAGGCAACTGGGTGGGCTCGGCCGAGTACACCGAGCGCAAGACCGCCTGCTATGTGCCTGACACCTCGGGCTGGCATGTGATGGCCGGTTACCGCTTCGGCGCCTTCACGCCCTATGCCGTGGTCTCGGAACTGCGCCTGACGAACAGCAACGTGGTCAACAACATTCCCCGCAACGTCAACGCCACGCTCACCACGCTGGCCCTCACCGTCGACGGCCTGCTGGACGGCGTTGCGACGCGCCAGGCCACCCAGGCCGTGGGCGTGCGTTGGGATGCCTACCGCAACATCGCGGTCAAGGCGCAGTACGAGCGCGTGGACACCAAGGGTGGCTACGGGCTGTTCGGCAACGTTGGCGGCCCGCGCCCCACCGACCCGGTGCAGGTGCTTTCGCTGGCCGTGGACTTCATCTTCTGAGGCGGCCCATGAACATCCGTACATTGCTGGCAGCCGCCAGCCTGGCCCTGGCGGGCATGGCCCACGCCCAGGACATCGTCGTCATCGGCCACCCGAGCGCCGCGGCCCTGAGCAAAGACCAGGTGGCCGACCTCTTCCTCGGCAAGAGCCAGGCCCTCACCCCGCTGGACCTGAGCGACAGCTCGCCGCTGTATGCCGCCTTCTACCGCAAGGCCACGGGCCGCGAAGTGGCGCAGGTGAAGTCGGTGTGGTCGCGCGTGATCTTCACCGGCAAGGGGCAGCCCCCCAAGCAACTGCCCGATGCGGCAGCGGTCAAGCGCGCCGTGGCCGCCGACCCCAAGGCCGTGGGCTACATCGAAAAATCGGCCGTCGACGGCAGCGTCAAGGTCCTGCTCGCCCTCGATTGAGCTGGTTGTTGTGTTCGAAAGGGTGTCATGAACTTCCGCAACAAGATCTGGATGCTGCCGCTGGCCGCGGCCATCGTCTTCGTGGTGGGCATCGCGGTGAGCTTCATCGTCGGTGCCCGCACCTCGGCCGCGGTGCAGCAACTGGGCAGCGTGGATGCGCCCGCCCGCGAACAGGTGCAGCGCCTGGACCGCGGGGTAGAGGCCTTCCGGCTGATGCTTCAGTCGGCCGTGGGCGAAGGCGACTCGGAAAAGCTCGTCGAGGTGCAGGCCGAGGCCGAGAAGACGCGCGCCGTCATTGCCAAGCTGGCGGCCATCGAAGGCAAGCAGGCCATGGCCGGCGAACTGGGCCAGGCCTTCGAGGCCTACCAGGCCGCCGCGCTGGGCGCCACGCGTGCCATGCTCAGCCAGGGCGACCTGGGTGATCTCGTCAAGCGCATGCAAGACACGCAGGGCGTTCTGGACACGCTGCTGCGCAACACCCTCGAGGCCACGGCCACCGCCACGGCGGCGCGGCAGCGCGAGGCCGAGGCCGGCATCCGCCAGGCCCAGTGGGTGACCCTGGTGACCGGGTTGGTGGTGCTCGCCGTGCTGGGCGGGGCTTCATGGCTGATCGTGAACTCGGTCTGGCGCGACCTCGGCGAGGAACCTTCCCGGCTGAAGACCGCCGTACAGGCCATCGCCGAAGGCAACCTG
Source organism: beta proteobacterium AAP51 (assembly GCA_001295905.1). GTDB lineage: Bacteria > Pseudomonadota > Gammaproteobacteria > Burkholderiales > Burkholderiaceae_C > Rubrivivax. Next base: position 10,740 of record LJHT01000117.1, read on the forward strand.
CAGGTGCAGCTGAAAGCGCATGCCGGCGACCGGACATCGCTCAACGCCACGCTGCTGCAGATGACCCACAGCCTGAGCCAGACCGTGGGCACCATCCGTCAGGCGGCCGACTCGATCGCCACTTCGGCCAGCGAGATCGCCGCCGGCAGCCAGGACCTGAGCAGCCGTACCGAGCTGACGGCCTCGAACCTGCAATCGACCGCCAGTTCGGTGGTGCAGCTCACCGACAGCGTGCGCCTGAGCGCCGAATCCGCCCAGCAGGCCAACCAGCTGGCAGGCAGTGCGGCCGATGCCGCGCGGCGCGGCGGCGACATCGTCTCGCAGGTGGTCTCGAACATGAACGAGATCGATGCGGCCTCGAAGCGCATCAACGAGATCATCGGCACCATCGACGGCATCGCCTTCCAGACCAACATCCTGGCGCTGAACGCCGCCGTGGAAGCCGCGCGTGCAGGCGAGCAGGGCCGCGGCTTCGCCGTGGTGGCCGCGGAAGTGCGCAGCCTGGCCCAGCGCAGTGCCTCGGCGGCGCGTGAGATCAAGACACTCATCGGCGCTTCCAGCGAAAAGGTGGAATCGGGTTCGCGCCTGGTGCACGACGCGGGTGGCGCCATGGCCGAGATCGTCAGCGGCGTCAAACGCGTCACCGACGTCATCGGCGAGATCAGTGGCGCGGCCAACGAGCAGAGCCACGGCATAGGTGAAGTCAACACTGCCGTGACCGAACTCGACCACATGACGCAGCAGAACGCTGCGCTCGTTGAACAGAGCGCGGCTGCAGCGGCCAGCATGCGCGAGCAGTCGGCGCGCCTGGCGCAATCGGTGGCGGCCTTCCGGCTGGCGCAGCCGGCCTGAGTGCCGTCCGGGGTGCAGGCCTGGGGGACCGCCCGGGCCCCCGGCAACCTTCAGGGCGGCGCCGCCTTCGCGCCGCGCCCGTTGATGCGGGCCACCCCCGACGAGCTGCGCTGCACGTTCGGGCTGCCCCAGTAGTCGACCGTGCCGATGCCCGAGACGCTGACCTGCAGGTCCTGCACCACCCACACCTTCACTTCGGCAATGCCGCTGACGCGCACGCGGGCGCGCTGCGCCATCAGCTCTTCGGCGCGGAAGTCGCTGCGGCCCGACACGCTGACACTCAGCTCGCCCACCTGCCCGGCCACCTGGCCATCACCCGCGCCTGAGACGTGGAAGCTCAGCTGCTCGGCCTTCAGCTGGTCGAAGCGCGCCAGGCCAGCACCCGAGATGCCGATGTGCAGCTGCCCCAGCTGCACGGGCCCGGCAGCCTGCAGGTCGGCGGCGCCCGAGATGCTGACGCGCTTGAGGTCGCGCGCCGTCACGTGCACCTGGACGCGGCGGGTGTTCCAGAACTTCCAGCCGCCGCTGGGGCGGATGTTGAGCTGGCCGCGCCGCACGTCCAGGCCCACCGCCTTCTGGGCGTCTTCATCGCCTTCGACGAAGACGCTGTCGCTCTCGCCCTGGCGGAAGCGCACGTGGGCAGCGCCGCTGATGTCGATGGTGTCGAAGTCGCCCAGCGTGTACTGGCGGCCCTCGGCGGCCGGCGGGGCCGGCATTGCGGCGGGCGCCGGCGGTGCCGCGGGTGCAGCCGGCGAGGTGGGTGCTGCCGGGGCTTCGGCGGGCGCGCCTTGCGCTGCCGCCAGAGGGGGCAGCGCAAGCAGCAACAGCAGCAGGGCCCAGGGTTGAAGGCCGGTTCTCATAAGGCGTCGGCCCGCAATTGCTTGCTGACCTCCCGGCTGGCGGTCACGCGCGTGCCGTCGCGCAGCTGCACGATGAACTGCGAGCTCTCGTCGGGCGTCATGGTGTCGACGAAATCCAGGTTGACGATGCAGGAGCGGTTCACCTTCAGGAAGCGCCCGGGGTCCAGCCGTTTCTCGAACGCGGTGATGGGCAGACGCACCAGGTAGCTGCGGCCCTTGCTGTGGATGGCGGTGTACTTGGTGTCGGAGCGCAGGTGCTCGATGGCGTCGACATGCAGCGGGAAGATCTTGCCCTGGTCGCGCACGAGCACGCGGGTCAGCTTCTCCGCAGGCTCGGGTGCAGCAGCCTGCGCGGCGGCCTCCAGCGCAGCGGCCGCCTCATCGCCCTCCACGCCCTCCACGCCCTCCATGCCGTCCACGCCAGTCCCGGCTTGCGCCGCGTGGCCCAGGGCGTGCTGCACGGCTTCGACGAAACGTTCGTGGGCGAAGGGCTTGAGCAGGTAGTCCACCGCATGCAGCTCGAAGGCGGCCAGCGCGTGTTCGTCGTAGGCGGTGGTGAAGATCACCGCAGGCAGGGGTTGGCGCTTGTCGGCGGCCAGCGCACGCAGCACCTGCAGGCCCGTGAGGCCCGGCATCTGGATGTCCATCAGCACCAGCGCCGGCTGGTGTTCGCGGATAGCGGCCAGCGCGCCGGCGCCATCGCCGCAGACGGCCACCAGCTCCAGCTGCGGCAAGGCGCGCACCCACTCGGCCAGGCCTTCGCGGGCCAGCGGTTCGTCTTCGGCGATCAGGGTCTTGGTGCGCTTCATGTCAGTTCACTGTGCGGAATGAGGATGTCGACGCGGAAGCCCGCGCCCGGTGCCGTCTGCACCTGCAGCTGCGCGCGGCCGCCGAAGTCGAGCTCGAAACGGCGGCGCAGCGCGCTCAGGCCGACGCCGCTGCCGGCGCCCGCGCCCGCCACCTGGCCCTGGGCCGGGCGGGCGGCCGG
>LJHT01000118.1 GCA_001295905.1 beta proteobacterium AAP51
AGATGATGCACCATGTGCCTCAGGCCGGGCTTACGGCGCTTGCCGTAGCGGGTCCGGTTGAACGAGTGGTTAGGCCTCAACGCTGGGCTGCTGGACATTTAGCATTCTGCTCGCTTGCGCGGTACAAGACGTGCTCGCGTCCTCCTCTTGTGGATCGGTACCGCTGCCATTTGGAGTTGATTTCAAGGACGTCGACGCAGAACGTGTGGCCTGGTTGCGGAATGTCGGACCGGCTTGACTGTGTGACCCTAAGGCATACACGGCGGCCTTGAACCTTGATCTCAGCCTGAGAAGTGAATGTAGTTCCATCTGGAAGTCGGCCACAGGCGCTGACGGTTGTCGCGGAGATGCGGTCGACTCCTTCACAGGTCTTGCCTTCATCCGGCGACCTACACCAGTTTCCCTGTATTGCCTTCAGGAGATCTTCACCTTCAGGTTGGGCTGCGGCTAGGCTTGTTGTGCATGCAAGTAGCAGTGCGGCAAGGGTTGGCATTGTGTTCATGCGGGGGCTACGGAAGTGGTTCTTGAGGCCTAACGTTGGAGTTAACCCGGGCCGCTGCGGCAGGCGTTGCAAGCCCGGTTTGCGACCATGTTACGACAGGCGCGGACCGGGCTTGCGACGCCTGCCGTAGCGGGTCCGGGTTGAACGATGTAGTTAGGCCGCACTGCGAAGTCTGACGCAGGGAATGAGGCACCTTTCATGACTACGGCAAGGCGCGGCGTGTTGAAAAAGTACACGGTCTTCTCCCGCTTCCGTTGACCAAGCCTGCCGAAGACCAGACTGACGGCACGGCGGCGGAACGACAAACTGACTTTCTCCAAGCTCTTCTCTGCGCGAGCGCTCCCCTGCGAAGCACCTGCCTCAGACTGATTCTCGGGTCTTCGTTCCGTAGGCCCTGCAGAAAGCACGAAGGACACGACCCTGACAGTGCCTAGTGTTCGCAGACTTGACTCTCGCATTTGAGAGGCTCAATGGATCACGCGAGACGCAGTGAAGACGGCTGGTGCCGCGCGTGCTAAGAGATGAATTTGTGCGGCCTAACGTTCGAGCTAACCGGCCTGCGGAGGCGAGCGCCGTAAGCCCGGACTGAGA
>LJHT01000119.1 GCA_001295905.1 beta proteobacterium AAP51
TTGGTGACCGCTTCCTTCAAAGTCTTGTGCATCCTCTCGTGACGGCCGTTTTGCTGCGACTTCCCCGGCTCGGTCTGGCCCGAAAGGATCGCAGGGCCCTTCAAGGCGCCGATCCGGCAGACACGCTTCCTTGGTTCGCGGCTGCATTCGCGATCAGCAGTCCAGCCGACATCTGTCGTTCCTTCAAAGGTAACTGCAAGTCACACACGATGCCGGCAATGCTTTGACGGCTGACACAAGAACAGCGATTTCGGTATGCTCATCTCGAGAACTTTTCAGGGAGAGAAGAGCATGATCCTTACGATCTTCCGGTCCCGGCTTCATGAGGGCCACGATGCTGAGTACGAATCGTTCGTGAGAAGCACATCGGCATTGGCCGAGAGTTCAAGGGGCTTCCTGGGCCACAAGATGTTCTTCGCACCCGACGGTGAACGCCTCACGCTCGTTGAATTCGATACCGCCGAGAACCAGCGAGCATGGTCACTCAGCGCCGAACACCGGGCTGCGGCCAAGGCCGGTCGCAAAAATTTCTATGACACGTATCGAATCCAGATTTGCCAGGTAATGCGAGATTCGACCTTCGTCAGGAAGCAGGCATCGTTGAAGTCCCCGTCAAGCTCAGCGGGCTGCCCCTTTCAAAAGAGCGCTTGAAGCGCGCGGCAGGGCGTGCACGATCTGCCGGCACGTCCGGCGCTGGGCGCGCGCAGTCGTCTGGCAGAACGGTTCAACAGGCCTGCTGCCTCCACGTCGGCCGACTCATCTGAATGATGCATAGCGGACTGGCTGGTGCCTCAGGCGGGCAGCCCGCCGGGTTCGGTCGCCTTCGGAACCGATATCGGACGGATCTGCACATACGAGGCGTCCCGCGACTGCCTGCCGAGGCCGTTCAAGCACGTGCGCGAACTCGAACTGCGACAGCGGCAAGCAATGCCGTATCTATGCGATGCATGCGCCGTTGTTGGCGATTCCACTTCGTAGAGTCGGCGCTTTCGACAATAGGCTGCGCCCCGCCAATTTCTTTCGGTTTTAGTCCGACCCGCTCGCTTCGTGCTGCTCTCGCAAGATCTAGAATTCCCCATCATTCAACGCTGGTTGATCCCCCTTGGCCAAATTCTTCATTCCTGCCGCAGAAACACCGGAACAGGCCGAGAGCATTTACCTCGCGATCGTCCAATTCAACCAGGTCGATTTGCCTGATCAGCGCATCGAAGGCATCAGCTGGACGGAAAGTGGCGAAGCGGTGGAGTTTGCCGTTGGCAAGCCATTCCCAGCCTCATACGGCATCGGTCACGAGCCCGTGATGGCCATTCTGGAGGCCGGGTCCACGTTTCTCGTCTGCTCGGCCTCGCGCGGCGGCCTGTGGGGCCAGCCCGTGGTGGTGCAGGGCCGTTCAGACCTGTCAGTGGCCCGCTTCTCTTGAAGCTCGAACTGTCCGCTGCGCTTCGCCCAGTGCCCGCGTGAACACACTGACCGGCACCCGCTGCATCCTCGAACCGCAGGTCGAAGCCCATGCGCCCGAGATGTTCGGGGTGCTGTGCGATCCCGCCATCTACGAGTTCGAAGGCGTTCCCCCGCCCTCGGTGGAGAAGCTGGCTGCCGGCTTCAGGCGCAGAGAGTCCCGTGTCTCGCCCGATGGCAGCGAGCAGTGGCTGAACTGGGTTGTTCGCTTGCCGGGGGTCGGTCTCGCTGGTTACGTGCAGGCCACCCTCTACCCTTCTGGCGCCGCTTACGTAGGCTATGAGTTTGCGAGCAAGCACTGGCGGCAAGGCATTGGCAGCGCCGCCGTGGCGCTGATGCTCGAGGAACTGAAAACAAGCTACGGGGTGCACACCTTCGTGGCCGTGCTCAAGACCGCCAACTTCAGGTCGCTCGGCCTGCTGCGCAAACTGGGCTTTGGCCCAGGCAGCGCGGAAGACGCGGTCCTCTATGAAGCCGAACCTGACGAAACGACACTGAAGCTGATGGCGGTGAACCTGCCCGGAGCCGCGGTGCCTGCAACGCGTCCACGGTGAGAAGCCACTTCGCGGTGCCGGTGCAGCGGGCAGGCCCCCTGGCTGCTCACACTTCGGTTCGGCAGCGCATAGGTCTTTCGCAGGTTCCGGTGGCATGCCGGGGCGCAGGCACAATCGAGCGAGGCGACCCCAGCTCCTGCCCATGACCCACCCCAACCCGCGCAGAACCCCATGGCCGGCCAGCATCTGGGCCGTCTGGCTGCTGCCACTGCTGGTGGGGTGCGCCACCGAGCGCCCTCGCACCGACGAGCCGCTCGAACGCCACCAGGTGCTCACGGAACTGGCGGCCGGCCAGTTGCGCCTGACCTGCGAGCTCTCGTGCGCTGCCACCTGGCGGCTAGGGCGCGCTACGCTCAAAGGCCTGTACGCCAACCAGCTGTGGGGCGAACTGGCCATAGGCGTGGCCCGCGTGGGCTACACCTCGGACCTGGCCTACTTCTATCTCGGCCGGGCTGCCGAAGAACTGGGCAGCCCGAAAGCCGCCGAGACCTACTACCGGCTTGCGCTGGCGGCCACCTCTCGGTGCGACGGCTGGCTGCTCAATAGCTGCGACGGCATCCGGCTGCCCAACGAGGCCACCGCCGCATTGGCTCGCGTGGCGGCCAAGTAGGCTCGGGTGGTCCTACAGATTGCCGGCCCCCCAAGGCCCGGTGATGGCCACCGTGATGCCCGGGGTTTGAATGCTGCAGAACAGCACGCGGCCGCTGGGGTCGAAGCACGCACCGCAGAACTCTGAACCGCGGTAGTCGCCAGCGGGCACGGTCTTGCCCGCTGCCGCCACCTGTGCCGCGCTGAGGCTCACGTTGTTCTTGCAGAGGATGTAGGCCTCACCATTGCCATTCAGGCCCAAAAGCCGGCTGCCATTGCCGAAGGCGTCTGGCGAGGCACCGCCGTCTTCGCACAGCACCACGCCGCCGCGTGGGCTGACAGTGACGTTGTCGGGGTTGTTGCCCGCCGTGGCTGCACCGCTCACGAACAAGGCGCGCAGCCGCATGGTGCTGAGCGTCAGCTCCCACACCGCGCCGTCGCCTTGCCCGGGCTGGTTGGCGCCATTGACGCCTGCGCCGGTGTCGACGATGAACATCTTGCCGGCCGCGTGCCAGATGCCTTCGCCGCGGCTCATGCGCGCACAGCCTGCGGCCAGGGCTTGCAGCGTGGGCCCCGCCATTGCGGCCAACGCCACGCCGCCCGGCAACCCGGCCACGGTGCGCGGGTCGGCATCGGGGTCGGCGATGTTCACCCATTCCAGTTCGTACTCGTCGCCCACCTCGGGGTTCAGCAGCCCCACGTTGTTGCTGGCAGCCAGCGAGAGCGCCTGCGCCTGCCGCACCACCGCGCGGATGCGCGCCGCCTGCAGCGTGCCGCCCTGCTGCAGACTGCCGATCTGGCCGCTGCTGTTGTTCGGCACGTAGCGGTACAGCGCCGAGGCGTTGCGGTTGTCCTCGGTCTCGTAGACGATGCCGGTGGCGGGGTCCACGGCCACCGCCTCGTGCACGAAGCGGCCCATGCCGACGATGGGCACGGCCGAAGAGGCGGCAGCGTCCACCGCCGACTCGAACACATACCCGTGCTTGCGGCCACCTATGAGCGAGAAGTCGAAGATGGTCTCTTCGCAGGTCAGCCAGCTGCCCCAGGGCGTGGGCCCCCCGGCGCAATTGCCCAGCGTGCCGCCCAGCGAGGCGTAGCTCTCGGCCCACTGGCCGTTGCGGAAAACCAGGTTCGTGGTGCCGCCCCCGGCCACGCCGGTGAAGGGCGTGGGGTCGGGCGCAGCCGGGTTGGTGACGACGCCGCTCGCGCCAATGCGGACGGTGAGCGCGCCGCCGATGGTGATGATGCCGTTGATGGCTCCCGGCGCGTACACCTGCGGGGCCAGGATGGCATCGGCCGTGCCGCTGGCCAGGCCGCGTTCGTGGTTGCGCACCAGAACCAGTTCGGTGCCACGGCCGTCACGCGAAACGCGGGCCGCACGCACCACGGCCATGCCATCGTGGTTGGAGGGCGTCGGCCGGCCATCGCGCAGCGGGTCGCCGGTCCAGCCATAGCTGCGGTAGGTGAAGCCGGCCGGCAGCTGCAGCAGCGGCAGGCCCGTGCTCAGGTCGGCCACGGGTGCGATGGGGCCGTAGGGCGACACCGCGGAAACCGTCTGCTTGCCACCCGCCCGCTGCCCAGACTGCGCCTGCGCCTGCCGCGCGTGCAGGGCCCCCATGGCACCGATGAACGAGGAAGCGACCACCGCGCCCGAACCTTGCAACAGGCGGCGCCGGTTCAGTGAAGCAGCCGGCTGCGCAGGGGCGGGCAAGGTGGCTTCGGCAGGTGTCGGCGAGGCAACAGCCAGCTCGGAAGTGGGCAGGGAAACGCGACGCATGAAGATGCTCCGTCGAACAACAAGGAGCACCCAGTGTGCGGAGCCGGAGTGACGGTTTGGCGACAGGCCCGTGTCACCCCGCGGCCGGCCCTCAGCGCCCGAAAAGCCCGCGCAGCCGGTCGATGGCGCTGGGCGGCCTTTCGCCCTCGGGCCTGGCTTCGGCCGGGCGGGCGCCGCCTTCCATGCCCAGCACCGCGCTGGCCACCGACTTCACGCGCACCTTCACCGCCCATTGCGGCGCCCAGGTCACGCGGGGGTCGGTCGGCCGGGGCGGGTAGGCCAGGTTCAGTTCGCTGCCATAGGCGATGAGGCGCAGCATCGCGCCTTCGCCCCCGAACACCTCCTTCGGAATGGCGCAGCGCGTGGTGCCCGCCGGCATCAGCACCTTGTCTTTCAGCCAGCGGTCCACGGAGGCGTTGGTCTGGTAGTCGACGAGGCCCAGGCCGCTGTCGGGCAACTCGCTGGAGACCCACAGCACCATGTGGGCCTCGTCACCCTTGCGCCCGCCCATCGCCGCCGCGAAGTAGCCGCGCGCGGTGGGCAGTGAGCCCCAGGCCAGCTGCGTGGCGTTGCCGCTGTCGGCCTGCTGCAGTTCCAGCGGCGGCATCAGGTCTTGCTGGGGCGGCAGCGTGAAGCGGAAGTTCTCGGGCAGCCCGGCGCCAGCCACGTTCATTTCACCGGCCAGCGTGGCCTCGCGCGGCACCATGCGCGCATCGCCCTCGTTCGGCCACAGCGGCCGCCCGGAAGCGCTGTGCGCGCCACGCTGCGTGGCGCGCCGGCCGGTGAAGATCTGCGCCAGGTCTTGCGGCAAGGCGCTGGCGAAGTCCACCGTGCGCGGCTGGCCGGGCCGCACGGTCTCGCCGCAGCCCCAGTAGAGCGACACCTTGCCCTTGGGCTTTTCATGTTCGACGGGCTCGACCTCGCGTTCTTCTTCGTGCGGCGCCGGGGGCGCCGCCTTGGGCGACTTCAGGCTCAAGGCCGGGCTGAGGCCGGCACCGGCGGGCAGCGTCAGCGTCACCTCGTTCAGGGCCTGTTTGCGAGAGGCCACGGTCACGTCCATCCACCGGCCTGCCAGGCCTGAACGGGTATGGCCGAAGCGGTTGGTGTTCATCCCGGTGGCCGAGCCGAGCAGCCCCCCCAACATCGCCATCGCGCTGGGGGCCTCGGCACCGCCGCCGCCCATGCCGGGCATGCCGAAGCCGCTGTAGGTGGCCAGGTCGATCCAGGCCTGCGCCTCGGGGGGCAGCACCTTCTGCGGCGGCTGGGCCTGCGCCAGCGCGCTGCCGCAGGGCGCACCGATGGCGACAAGCGCCACGAGCGCACAGGAAGCCGCCTGGGCCAGCGGCGCACGTCGGTTGCGGTGGTGAGTCATGGGGGCACCTCTTTCCGGCTGCCTGCAGCCTTTCTGCAGGGCTGGCGGCGATTCTTGGCAGCGCGGCGTTATGGCGCCGTTATCGCTGGGGCGGGTGCACAGGCGGTGGCGCAGACAGGGGCGCAGCAGGGCCCGCCGCCGGGGTAGCCATGGCGGCGCCCATCCGCGCGGTCTCGCCCTCGGCCGGCATCACGTGGTACCAGTCGAGCTTGCGCGTGGCCACCATGGCCGCCGCCAGCACGCCGAAGAGCAGCAGCGAACCCAGCAGCAAGGCGTTGTCTTCCGACATGAGGATGCTGTAGAGCACCCCGTACAAGGCCGCGAGCAGGCTGCTCATGGCCAGGCTGGGGCGCCAGCCGCCCAGCACGTGCCGCAGGTAGAAAGCCAGCAGGGCCACGCAGGCGGCGCTGGCCGCCGCGTAGGCCCAGGCGAACGCCACGTGCTCGGCGATGGACAGCAAGAGCAGGAAGAACAGCACCAGCGCCGCGCCGATCATCAGGTACTGCATGGGGTGCACGCGCCAGCGGCGCACCATCTCCAGCACGAAGAAGGCCGCGAAAGTGAGCACGATGAAGAGCAGGCCGTACTTGGCGGCACGTTCGGCCAAGCGGTAGGCATCCACAGGGTCGGCCAGCAGCACGGCGAACTGCTCGGGTGCCACACGCTGTTCGCCCGCCGCGGCAGATGGCGACACGGACTGCGCCATGAACTGCGCCTGCGCCTGGGTCGACAGGGCCGGCACGCGCCAGGTGGCCTCGAAGCCCTGCGCATCGACGCTGCGCGTGCGCGGCAGGAAGTTGCCGCTGAAGCTGGGGTGCGGCCAGGGCGACTTCAGCGTGACGGTGGTGTCACCGGCCAGCGGCACCCAGGCCATGCGCCCGGTGCCGGCGAGTTCGAACTGCAGGTCCACCTCCAGCGTGGTACCCGGCTGCAGCAGGGCCGGGTCGACGGCCGCCGCCAGCGGCAGTGGCGCGCCGGCCGGCGCGCGCTCCAGCGCCAGCGCCTGGCCGGCCATCAGGAGGCGCGGCGCGCTGAGCAGGCCGCGCGCATCGCTCACGCCCATCAGCAGCAGCGCGCGGCCCGGCGTGATCTTGCCGCCCGGCAGGCGCGGCTGTGGTGCCGCCCACACCAGGCGGCCCGTGCTGTGGTGCTGGCTGGTGTACACCGTCACGGGGAAGATGCCGCGCCGGCGCTGCTCGGTGGCCAGCTGGCTGCGTGTTTCTTGCTGCTGCGGGAAGAAGAGGGCCACGCGCTCTTCGCTCACCAGCTCTTCACGCAGGCGCGTGCCGCCTTCGTCTTCCACCTTCACGCTGCGCAGCGCGGTTTCCGTGTAGGGCATCCACAGCACCGGGCCGGTGAGCGTCTGTGCCCCCGCATGCGCGGCCGAGACCTCGTCGGTGGCCGCCTGCCGGTAGGCACTGCGCTCGGCCACGGTGTCGCGCACCAGGGCCAGGGCGATGGCCAAGAGCAGCATCAGCAGGCCGATCATCAACAGCTTGCTCAGCAAGGGGTAACGGTTCAAGGCGGGCTCCGCAGGGTGGGGTGACGCGCCCATTCTTCGGCGCGCCCGCGCAGCCCCCGGGCAGGCGGTGTGAAACCAGCGTGAAGTCAGCCGGGTGCGGCGGGCAGCCGCAGGCGGGCCACGCAACCGAGCACCGCTTCGTGCGCGGTGTCTGCAGCGGTATCGCCTCTGGTTTCGCCAGCGCCGCCAGCCTCGGCGCACACGTTCTCCACCGTGACCTCACCGCCATGCAGCGCGCTCACCTCCTTCACCAGGCACAGCCCCAGGCCCGAGCTGCGGTCTTGCGTGGCGCTGCCTGGCAAGGAGTAGAAGCGGTCGAAGATGCGGCCCAGCGCGTAGCCAGGCACTCCGGGCCCGTGGTCGCGCACGGCCCAGGTCAGCCAATCGCCCTCGCGCTGCAGGCTGAGGACCAGTTCGCCGCCCGGGGGTGAGAAGTCGATGGCGTTGTCCAGCAGGTTGTGCAGCGCCTGGCCGATGAGGAAGCGGTTGCCGCGCACCCGGCTGCTGCCTGCGCCGCCCTCGCCCAGGGCTTCGGTCACGCGCAGCGCCTTGCGGCGCAGGCGGGGTTCCTGGGCCTGCAGCAGCTCGCGCGTGAGCGCGGCGAGGTCGATCTCCTCGACGTCTTTCAGCTGCCCCATCTGCTCCACCGCCGCCAGGCCCAGCAGCTGGTCGATGAGCTGCTGCAGGCGCTCGGTCTGCCGCTGCACGTTCGCGGCGAAGCGGCGCCGCTCGGCGTCTGGCAGCGGCTCTTGCAACAACTCGGCCGCGCCACGCAAGGCGGCCAGCGGGCTTTTCAGTTCGTGCGTGAGCGTGTGCACGTAGTTCTCGACATAGGCCTTGTCTTCCAGCTTCAGCCGCATGCTTTCCACGGCCCGGGCCAGGTCGCTGAACTCGGTGTTGCCGCTGAAGCGGCCCATGCGCGGCGGCTGGGCCCGCTCGCCGCGCGCCACGGCCAGCGCATAGGTTTGCAGGCGCTGCAGCGAACTCGCGATCCACCAGGTGAACAGACCGCCGATGCACAGGGTGAAGGCCAGCAGCACCCAGGCTGCGTTCTGGATGCGCTCGCGGCTGCGCGCGATGTAGGGTTCCAGCGTGCGGTTGGGGCGCGAGACCGTCAGCACGCCGATGATGCGGCCCCCGTCGAGTACGGGCGCGGCCACGTGCATCACGGTGTTGTCGGGGTCGTCCGCGCTCACCGCGGTGGAGCGCGCGCCATAGCTGCCGCGCAGCGTGCGGTAGACGTCGTTCCAGCGCGAGTGGTCTTGCCCGATGGCCTGCGGGCGCGTGTCGAAGACCACGATGCCGCGCTCGTCGGTGATGCTGACCTGGGTGTCGATGCGGGTCTTCGCGAAGCCCCACAGCGTGGCCTGCGGCCGGGCCTCGGACAGCTGCTGCATGGCCTGCGCGAAAGCCCCGGTGGCGATGACGCCGGCCTTCAGGTCGGGCGCGGCCAGCAGCGCCAGGCTGTAGGCGGTGTCGACCAGGCTGTCTTCCATCGCCAGCCGCGTGCCGGGCTTCACCTCTTCAAGGAACACCTGCCGCACCGCCAGCAGGCCCAGGCCCAGCACCAGCAGAAAGGCCAGCAGCAGACGAAAACCGATGCGCATGGGGGCTGCCGGATCTCAGCCCTGCAGCGAATAGCCCATGTGCCGGTGCGTCTGGATCAGTTCGCCCGCCAGGCCGGCCTCGCGCAGCTTGGCCCGCACCAGCTTCACGTGCGCGTCCACCGTGCGGTCGGCGGTGTCGGGCGCGTCGTCCCACACCAGCGCCATCAGCTCGCTGCGCGAGTAGATGCGCTGCGGCCGGCGCAGCAGCGCGGCGAGCAGGCGGAATTCATAGCGCGTCAAGGGCAAGGGCCCGGCCGGGCCGTGGATGCGCTGCGCCGCTTCGTCCAGGCGCAAGGCTGCGGGCGGGGCAGCCTCGGGCGCAGCCGCATTCGGCGCGGCCACCCGCCCTGCCCCTGCGCTGCGCCGCAGGATGGCGCGCACCCGCGCGCACACCTCGCGCGGTGAGAAGGGCTTGCTCACGTAGTCGTCGGCGCCCAGTTCCAGGCCCAGCACGCGGTCGATCTCCTGCGTGCGCGCGGTGAGGAAGAGGATGGGCATCTCGCTCGTGCGCCGCATCTCGCGGCAGACCTCGAAGCCATGGCCATCGGGCACGCCCACGTCCAGGATGGCCAGTGCCGGTTCGCGCTCCGTGAAGGCGGCCAGCGCCTCGCGGGCCAGTTGCACATGCCGCACCTCGAAGCCTTCGCTGCGCAGAGCGTAGATCAGCGTGTCGGCGATGGCCTGTTCGTCTTCCAGCAGCAGGATGCAGGGGGGCGTGGGCGGCGGGTTCATGCGGGGCAGGCCGGGCCTGCGGGGCGGGAAGCGTTGCGGGAAGAGCGGGCGGGAGTGCTGCGGCCCATGCTAGCCAGCGTGCACGGCGCCGGCAAGACAACTGTCTCGGTTCCACGGCTCGATGTTGCGGCGGGCTGTGCGGCGGGCTGCTAGCATGCACCGATGACCCACCAGATCATCTACTCGTCGGAATCTGCCACGCCCATGCAGATGGAAGACCTGGAAGAGATTCTCGAGCACGCGCGCCGCAGCAATGCGCAAAAGGGCGTGACCGGGGCACTGGTCTACGTGGACGGGGTCTTCCTGCAGATCCTGGAAGGCGAAGCCGAGACGGTGCAAAGCCTGATGGCCGCCATCGGCCGCGACGTGCGGCACGAAACCGTCACGGTGTTGAAGCAAGGCGAGATACCCGCCCCCGTCTTCAACGACTGGAAGATGGCCTATGTCAGCGCCACGGCCGAGCAGGTGGCGCAATGGGTGGGCTTGAGCGGCACCACCGCCGTGCCCGACATCCTGGACGATCTGCGCAGCGACCCGATGAAGGTGACGCAGGTGGCCGAGAGCATCCTCTCGCTGCTGGTGCCTACATCCGACCGGCTGCCGAACAGCCCCGCCTAGCGCGGCACTACCGGCGTCAAAGGCGCTTCGGGCAAGAGCCGCCCCGCTTCGATGACGAGTTGCCGGTCGCAACGCGCAGCAATGCCGCGGTCGTGCGTCACCAGCACCAGCGTCGTGCCGGCTTCGCGGTTCAGCTCGAACACCAGCGCCATCACGCGTTCGCCGGTGGCGAAATCCAGGCTGCCGGTGGGTTCGTCGGCCAGCAGCAATGCCGGGCGCACGACGAAGGCCCGCGCCAGCGCCACGCGCTGCTGTTCGCCACCCGACAAGACCTTGGGGTAGTGCCCCAGGCGCTCGCCCAGGCCCACGCGCTGCAGCATCTCGGTGGCGGCGCTGCGCGCGTCGTTGCGGCCCATCAGCTCCAGCGGCAGCATCACGTTTTCCAGCGCGGTGAGGTTGCCCAGCAGCTGGAAGCTCTGGAACACGAAGCCCATCTGCTGCGCGCGCAATGCAGCACGGGCGTCTTCGTCAAGCTTGAAGAGGTCGGTGCCGGCCAGCATCACGGTGCCGGCAGTGGGCACGTCAAGCCCGGCCAGAATGGAGAGCAAGGTGCTCTTGCCCGAGCCCGAGGCGCCGACGATGGCCACCGATTCGCGCGGCCGCAGTTGGAACTTGATGTCGTGCAGTATGGTCAAGACACCAGTGGCATCCGCCACTTGCTTGCTGATGCTGCGTACGTCTATGAGGGGTTCTGTCATCGAAGCTTCTGTTGGGGCGCGACGCGCCTTCTTGCTGCACTGTAGCGCGCTGGGCCTGGCGCTGGCGGCGCCCGCCGGCACAGCCGTGGCCCAGGTGGGGGCGCGCCCGCGCAAGGTGCTGGTGGTGGGCGACAGCCTGTCGGCCGAATACGGCCTGCCGCGCGGCAGCGGCTGGGTGGCCTTGCTCGAGGCGCGGCTGGCGCGCGAGGGCATCGCCGCCACCGTGGTGAACGCGAGCATCAGCGGCGACACCACCTCGGGCGGCCGCGCCCGCCTGCCCGCCCTGCTGGCCCAGCACCAGCCCAGCGTGGTGTTGATCGAACTCGGCGGCAACGACGCCCTGCGCGGGCTGCCGCTGGCCTCGACCCAGGCCAACCTGCTGGCCATGACCCAGGCCGCCAAGGCCGCCGGAGCCCGCGTGCTGATCGCCGGCATGGCCGTACCGCCCAACTACGGCCGGCAGTACGGCGAAGCCTTCACCGCGCTGTTCGCCACGGTGGCCAAGGCCGAGAACGTGGCGCTGGTGCCCTTTTTCCTGGCCGGCGTGGCCGACGGGCCCGACGCCGAGGCCATGTTCCAGGCCGACCGCATACACCCGAACGCCAGCGCGCAGCCGCGCATGCTGGCCAATGTGTGGCCGGTGCTGCGGCCGCTGCTGCGCTGAAGCTACTGGAGTCGCTGCAGCGCAGCAGTTTGGCTTAGCGCTGCGATTGCCGCTCGCGCTCGCGGTCGTTCAGGCGTTCTCGGCCGGGCACCTGGGCCCGTTCGGGCGCCTGTGTGCGCTCGGGCGGCTGCGCCCGCTCGGGCGGGCGTGCACGTTCGGGCACCTGGGCGCGTTCAGGCATCTGGGTGCGTTCCGCGGGCGGCACCGGGCGCTGCGGCCCGATGCGTTCGCTCTGCGGTGCGCGCTGCGGCGCCGGCACCACCTGCACCGGGGCGTCGGGCATCTCGGGGCGCGGGGTGGGCATCACCGAAGGCGGCGGCGGTGTGTAGACCGGGCCGCTGCGCGGGGCCCGCTCAGGCATGCGCTCGGGTGGCCGTTCAGGCCGCTCCCGCTCGCCCCGCTCAGGCTGCGGCCTGAAGCCTTCGCGGCCGTCGTCGCTGAAATTGCGCGGCTCGGGGCGCGGCCAGGGCTGCGCGCCGCCGGGCACCACCTGCACGGGTGCTTCGGTCTCACGCACCACTTCGCGGCCGCCCCAGCGCGGCGGCGACTCGCGGCGCGGGGCCTGGGGGCCCATGCCCGCCGGGGCTGGCGGCGCGGGCAGCACCGTCAGGGGCTGGCGCGGCGCGCCCGGCGGGAGTTCGATCACGCCGCGGGCCACCGGCTGACGGCGCACCAGCACGTCGCTGCTGACCACCGTCACGCCGCGCGGCACGCCCTGGTTGTCGTAGCTGATGGGGCCGGTGGGCACGTGCTGCGGCGGGTGGCGCCAGCGGTAAGGCGGTGTGGGGTTCACGCGTTCCACATAGCGCGGCGTGTGGCGGTGCGGCGGGCGGTACACCTCGCGCGGGGCCAAGGGCACCCAGCCGATTGTGGGCCCG
>LJHT01000012.1 GCA_001295905.1 beta proteobacterium AAP51
GGCGCAGCCGCGGCGCGGCGCGTGGCGCAGCGGCCGGCGGCGCGGTGGGGGCCAGTTCGCGCACGAAGCTCACCTCGAAGCGGGGGCTGGCACGGTCGGCCGCGCCTTCGCCCAGGCGGGTGGGCAGGGCCCGGCCAGCCAGCCAGAGATGGGCCCCCAGCACCGCCAGCGCCAGCGCCAGCAGGGCCGGCCGGCGCGCCGGCTTCAGGTGCCCGCGGCCGCGACGAAGCAACACAGCGCAGCCACGGCGCTGAGGCGGAAGCGCAGGGTCAGCCAGCGCGCCACGCCCTGGGCGGGGTAGAGGCGGCGGTCCGCCGCATAGCAGGCCAGCAGCATCACCCCGTGCAGCACCAGGCCCGACCAGGGCGGCATCAGCACCGCCGGCCAGGCCACCAGCGAAGGCACCACGCCCCACACCAGCAGCGGCGTGGGCGGCTCGGCATGGCGGAAGGCCAGGCCCCAGTGGATGCCGCCCAGGAAGCTGACGATCAGCGCCGCGTACACCGACAGGGCCTGCGCCACGAAGGCATGTGCTTCTTCGTCACGCACCAGCCACACCAGCAGGGCACCGGCGGCGAAGGGCAGCAGGCCCGCGGCGCCCAGGCGGCGCGCAGAGGCAGGCAAGGGCTCAGGCAGGGGTTGCAGGCTCGCGGTGTTCATCGCGCGATTGTCGCGTGCACGGCCCCGGCCCGCTGTGCGCGGGGCCGCGCCGGGCTACTTCTTCGCAGCCGCGGTCAGCAGGCGCTCGACGGCGTCGGCCGAGATCGCGCCCGGGCGCCGCGTGCCGTCCATGAACAGCACGGCCGGCGTGCCGTTGATGCGGTGCTTTTCCCCGAAGGCCAGGTTGCGGTCGAGTTCGCCGGCATCGCAGCGGCCGGCCTTGGGGGGCACCACGCCGTCCACCATCCACGCGCGCCAGGTGGCCCCGGGGTCCTTGGCGCAGGTGATGTCGCGCGACTTGGCGGTGGAGTCGGGCCCCAGGATGGGCAGCAGGAAGGTGTAGATGGTGACGTCCTTCACCGACATCAGGTCGCGCTCGAAGCGCTTGCAGAAGCCGCAATTGGGGTCGGCGAAGACCGCCATCTTGCGGCTGCCGTTGCCCTGTTTGATGGCGATGGCGTCCTTCAGCGGCAGCTGGTCCCACTCGATGGCCATCAGCTTTTCCACGCGGGCCTGGGTGAGGTCGGTGCGGGTCTTGGTGTCGATGAGGGAGCCGTTGGCGATGATGAAGTCGCCCTTGTCGTCGCTGTAGATGATCTCGGTGCCGCCGTAGCGCACTTCCCACAGCCCGGGGATGGGGCTGCGGGTGACCTCGTCGATCTTGGGCAGCTTGGGCAGGCGCTCGGCCAGCGCCTTGCGGATGGCCGCTTCCTGGGCCCAGGCGCTGCTGGGAGACGCCAACACGGCCAACAAGGCCAGCGCCAGCGCGGGGGCGGCAACACGCGAAAGCAGGCGGGGGGACGCGGTCAGGTTCATGGCGATGGACTCAAAAGACGAATGACGCGAAAGGCAATGAATGCGAAGGGCGAACGTCTGGGTGCGAGGCACGGCGCAGCAGCCAGGCCGGCTCAACCACCCAGGGCTCGGCCGGTGAGCAGCCGCTTCAGCGGCTGCAGCCGGTTGGCCAGGTTCAGGCCGCGGTTGCGGGCTTGTTTCACCCAGGGCTGTTCGCTGGCGAAGAGGTGCAGCAGCCCATCGGTCACCTGGGCCATGGTACGCACGGGGCCCAGGCGCTGGCGGGCATAACGCGCCAGCAGCCGCGGGTCGCCCAGCGGGCGCCAGGGCTCGCGGGCGGCGCGCTCGGCCAGCACCTCGGCCAGGGCGGCCACATCGGCCAGGCCCAGGTTCAGCCCCTGGCCGGCCAGCGGGTGCACCACGTGCGCGGCATCGCCCACCAGCACCCAGCCGGGGCCGCTGAAACTTTCGGCCTGGGCCAGCATCAAGGGCCAGGTGGCGCGCGGGCCGGCCAGGCGCAGCGCGCCGGCGGCGCCCGCGGTGGCGTCGTTCAGCGCGGTGGTGAAGCGGCCTTCGTCCATCGCCATGTGGGCAGCGGCCTCGGCTTCGGGCAGCGACCACACCAGCGCCAGGCCGTGGCCGGGCGCGGGGCGGTCCATGGGCAGCAGCGCCAGCACGTCGGGGCAGCGGAACCATTGCCGCGCCAGCCCGGCGTGGGGGCGGTCGCTCACCAGGCGCGCCGCCACGGCGTGCTGTCCGTAGGGGTGGCGGGCCATCTGCACGCCCAGGCCGGCGCGTGTGGCCGAGGCCTTGCCTTCGGCCAGCACCTGCAAGGGAGCAGGCACCTCGGCCGCCACGGAAGTGATGTGCGGCGCGAAGCGCACCGCGGCACGCAGCGCGCGCTCGAGCTCGGCGGTGTCGACGATCCAGGCCAGCTCGGGCAGGGCCTGTTGCCAGGCCGAGAAGTCGAGGGCGGCGCCGGGCGCGTCGCCTTCGATGTGCATCTCGTGCACCGCGGTGCGGGCGTCGGCCGGCAGGGCGTCCCACACCTTCAGCTGTTGCAGCAGCCGCACCGAAGCGGCGTTCAGCGCGTAGGCGCGCACGTCGGCGCGCTCGGGTTCGGCCAGGCTGCCCAGCAAGGCCACGCGCAGGCCCTGGCGCGAGAGCGCCAGCGCTGCGCACAGGCCGGTGGCGCCGGTGCCGCGCACGAGGACGTCGTGCCCCGGGGTGTCTGAACCTTGCATCGCTTCATTGTAGGCAGCGCCCCGGCGGCACAATGCCGCGCTGCCGCGAGCCCCCAGCAGCTTGTCGAAACCGGTCTGCCGCCGTCTTTGGAGCCCCGCCTTGAACGCGCCCAACCCTGCCCGCCCCGACCCCACCCAGCCCGGCACTCCCAGCACGGTAGCCGCGCTGGCCCTGCACCCCATCAAGTCTTGCGGCGGCATCGAACTGCGCGAAGCCTTGCTCGCGGAAACCGGCCTGGAGTTCGACCGCGCCTGGATGGTGGTGGACGAGCACGGTGAGATGTTCACCCAGCGCGAACTGCCGCGCATGGCGCTCATCCAGCCCACGCTGCGCCACAGCGACCTGGTGCTGCGCGCCCCCGGCATGCTGGCGCTGCACCTGGAGCTAGGCACCGTGGAAGCCCCGACCCGCGTGCGCGTGTGGGACGACGTGGTGAAAGCCTACGACATGGGCGCGCTGGCGGCCCAATGGTTCAGCGACTTCCTCGGCCGCAAGGTGCGGCTGGCGCGTTTCGACCCCGAAGAGCAGCGCCTCTCCGACCCGCAGTGGACGGGCACCCTGCAGGCCGAAAACCAGTTCGCCGACGGCTTTCCGCTGCTGGTGGCCAACCAGGCTTCGCTGGACGAACTGAACGGCCGCCTCGCCGCCAAGGGCGCGGCGCCAGTGCCCATGCAGCGCTTCCGGCCCAACCTGGTGCTGCAGGGCCTGCAGCCCTGGGACGAGGACCACATCGACGAGATCGACATCACCACGGCCGAAGGTGTGGTCACCCTGCGCCTGGTGAAACCCTGCACGCGCTGCAGCATCCCCAACATCGACCCCGCCAGCGCCGAAGCCGGCCCCGAGCCCGGCCTCACGCTGGCCGGCTACCGCAGCGACCCGCGCATGAACGGTGCCATCACCTTCGGCATGAACGCCGTCATCGTGCAGGGCGTGGAGCACACGCTGCGCGTGGGCCAGCCGGTGGCCGTGCGCCACAAGTTCGACTGAAGGGCGCGGGCCGGGCTCACACCGTCGGGCTCATGCTGTTGGGCTCATAAGGCTGGGCGTCTGTCAGGCAGCGGGATCGACTCCGTCTCGCCCGGCACCGGCGCAAAACGCCCGGCGGCCCAGTCTTCGGCGGCCTGCACGATGCGCTCTTTCCGCGACGAGACGAAGTTCCACCACATGTGGCGATGACCCAGCGGCGCGCCGCCCACCAGCACCACGCGGGCTTCGCCCTCGGCGCTGAGCATGGGCTCTTCACCGGCGGCCAGCACCACCAGGCGGCCGGGCGGCAGGTCTTCACCGTCCAGCTGCGCCCGGCCTTCCACCACGTAGAGCGCGCGCTCCTCGGCCAGCGGCAGCGGAAAGGCATCGCCCGCCGACAGCGCGATGTCGAGGTAGAGCGTGGGCGAGCGTACCGCCACGGGCGAGGCGGCGCCGAAGGCCTCGCCCACCAGCACGCGCAGGCGCGCGCCGCCCACCTCCAGCGCAGGGATGTCGGCCGCCGGCGTGTGGCTGAAGGCCGGCGCCATCTCTTCATCGGCCGCGGGCAAGGCCACCCACAGCTGCAGGCCGTGGCTGCGCCGCGCCACCTGGCGCAGGTCCTCGGGGGTGCGCTCGCTGTGCACGATGCCGCGGCCGGCGGTCATCCAGTTCACGGCGCCGGGCTCGATGCGCTGCACCACGCCCAGGCTGTCGCGGTGCTGCATGGCGCCTTCGAAGAGGTAGGTCACCGTGGCCAGGCCGATGTGGGGGTGCGCGCGCACGTCGTGCTGGTCCTGCGGGCCGGCTTCCACCGGGCCGAAGTGGTCGAAAAACACGAAGGGCCCCACGGCCTGGCGCGCAGCGGCCGGCAGGTAGCGCCGCACGGTGAAGCCGCCGCCCAGGTCTTTGGCATGCGGCGCGATCAGCTCTCGGGTGGGGTTCATCGGCGCAGTGTAGGAAAATCGCGGGTTACCCGCTCCCTCGAAAGCACCCCCCATGAGCCTCAAGTGCGGCATCGTCGGCCTGCCCAATGTCGGCAAATCGACCCTCTTCAACGCGTTGACGAAAGCCGGCATCGCGGCCGAGAACTACCCTTTCTGCACCATCGAACCCAACGTGGGCGTGGTGGAACTGCCCGACCCGCGCCTGGCCGCGCTGGCCGCCATCGTCAAGCCCGAGAAGATCGTGCCGGCCATCGTCGAGTTCGTCGACATCGCCGGCCTCGTGGCCGGTGCCAGCAAGGGTGAGGGCCTGGGCAACCAGTTCCTCAGCCACATCCGCGAGACGGACGCCATCGTCAACGTGGTGCGCTGTTTCGAAGACGACAACGTGATCCACGTCGCCGGCCGCGTGGACCCCATCGCCGACATCGAGGTCATCCAGACCGAACTGTGCCTGGCCGACCTGTCCACCGTGGAAAAGAGCCTGCACCGCTACGTGAAGGCCGCGCGCAGCGGCAACGACAAGGAAGCCGCCGCGCTGGTGAAGGTGCTGGAGAAGTGCCAGACCGCGCTGGACCAGGCGCAGCCCGTGCGCAGCATCAGCTTCAGCAAGGAAGAACTCGTCATCCTGAAGCCGCTGTGCCTCATCACGGCCAAGCCGGCGATGTTCGTGGGCAACGTCAGCGAGACCGGCTTCGAGAACAACCCCTTCCTCGACCGCCTGCGTGAGTTCGCCGCCAGGCAGAACGCACCCGTGGTGGCCATCTGCGCCAAGACCGAGGCCGAGCTCGCCGACATGGGCGACGAGGACAAAGCCATGTTCCTGCAGGAAATGGGGCAGGACGAGCCAGGCCTGAACCGGCTGATACGCGCCGCCTTCAAGCTGCTGGGCCTGCAGACCTACTTCACCGCCGGCGTGAAGGAAGTGCGCGCCTGGACGGTGCCCATCGGCGCCACCGGGCCGCAGGCGGCGGGCGTCATCCACACCGATTTCGAACGCGGCTTCATCCGCGCCCAGACCATCGCCTTCGACGACTTCATCGCCTTCAAAGGCGAACAAGGCGCGAAAGACGCCGGCAAGATGCGCGCCGAAGGCAAGGAGTACGTGGTGAAGGACGGCGACGTGATGAACTTCCTGTTCAACGTCTGAGCCTTCTTGCCCCCGGACTGGCCCGTGCCGCCTTAGAGTGCGGCCATGATCGAAGGCGCGAGCGCTGCACCCAGCCCGGCCACCGCCCGCGCACAAGTGATGGCGGGCACCGCGCTGGCCTACACGCTGGCCGGTGGCCTGGCCCTGTTCCTGGCGGGCCCGCCTGCCTATGCGGCACCGCTGTTCCCAGCGGCCGGCGTGGCGCTGGCCGCGGTGCTGGTATTCGGGCGCGCAGCCTTGCTGGGGGTGCTGCTGGGCGCCTTGCTCGTGAACGGCAGCCTGCTGGCCGTGCGTGGCATGGCAGGCTGGGTCAGCCTGGCCCTGCCGCTGGCCTGCGCCCTGGGGGCGGTGCTGCAGGCAGCGGTGGCGGCCGCACTGGTGCGGCGCCATGTCGGGCAACCGCTGGTGCTGGACGCGCCGCGCGACATCGCGCGCTTCGCCCTGCTGGGCGGCCTGCTGGGCTGCGTGCCCAGCGCCAGCGTGGCGACCCTGGCGCTGCTCACCCTGGGTGGTCTGCCACCGGCTGCAGCGGCTTCCACCTGGCTCACCTGGTGGGCGGGCGACGCCCTGGGCGTGATGATCGGCGCGCCCCTGGCCTTGACGCTGATCGGCCGTCCGCGCGACGACTGGCGCCCGCGCGCGCGCACCCTGGCTGTGCCGATGCTCGCTGCCCTGGCCCTGCTGGCCACGGGCCTGCTGCGGCTGGCTGAGGTGGACCGCCAGCGCGCCCAGGCCGCCTTCGAGCGCGACGCCAACCGCCTGGCCGCTGCGGCCGAGGCCCAGCTGGCGGTGCCCCTGTACGCCCTGCAGGCCCTGCACACCAGCGCCCTGCTGCGCGAGACGCTGGACGCCGGCGCGCTGCAGCAGGCCGGGGCGGCCTGGCTGGCCCGGCAGCCTTCGCACCTGCTGGCCATGGGCTACAGCGAACGCGTGCCGCTGCAAGGCCTGGCCGCCTTCGAGGCTGCGGCGCAGGCCGAGGGATTGCCGAGTTACCGCGTCTTCGACCGCGATGAAGGCGCCGCACGGGCCGCCGATGCCGAGGTGGTGGCCGTCCGCCACATCACGCCGCTGGAACCCAACCGCGGTGCCCTGGGCGTGAACGCGCTGTCCATTCCCGCTGCGCGCACCGCCATCCTGGCCACCCGGGCCAGCGGGCAACCCGCAGTGAGCGAAGGCTTTCGCCTGACCCAGGCCCAAGATGATGAAACCGGCGTCGTCATCTACCAGGCGCTTTACCGCGGCGGCACGTTGGCAACGGCCACCGAAGCCGAGCGCGTGGCCGGCTTTCGCGGCGTGGTGTTCGTCACCGTGCCCACCGAAAGGGCGCTGGCCGGCCTGGCACGCGGGCCGAAGGCCTACCTGCAGTGGTGCCTGGTGGACACCGACAGCCGCGCGCAGCGCCGCCGCCTCGCCGGCCCGACGGGCTGCGACACCCGCAGCCCGCCACAGGCCGGGCTGAGCGCCGTGCGCCCGGTGTCGCTGGGCGGTCGCCTGCTGGAGCTGCGCATGGCCACGGTCGCGGGCGCACCACCCGAAGAAGCCGAGGGCGTGTGGATGTTGTCGCTGGTGGGGCTGGCGGCTGTTTCGCTGCTGGGCGCGCTGCTGCTCACCGTGACCGGCCACAGCCGCCGCACCGAGCGTGCGGTGAACAGCGCCACCGCCGAACTGAGGCGCGAGATACGCGACCGCGCCGCGGCCGAGGCCGCGCTGCGCGAGAGCGAAGAGCGCCTGCGCAGCATCCTCGACAACGCCCCGCTGGGAGTGATGTTCCTCGACCCCCAGGGCCACCTCATCGACTGCAACCCACACTTCGCCAGCATGGCCGGCCGCACGCCCGAGCAGCTGCGCGGCGTGGCGGTCACCGAGTACGTACAGGCCGACGAGCTGCCGCGCATCCAGGCCCTGCGCCGCCAGTTGCTGGAAGGCGCCACCACCTGCCTGCTGGAGCCGCTGCGCCTGCGCCATGCCAACGGGCGCGAGATCGTGGTGCGCGTGCGCGCCAACGCGCTGCGCAGCGCGCAGGGCCGCGTGCTGCGCATGGTGGGCGTGGTGGAAGACATCACCGAGCACCTGCGTCTGGTGGACAGCGAACAGGCCCTGCAGCGCGCCGAAGCCGCCAACCGCGCCAAGAGCGAGTTCCTCTCGCGCATGAGCCACGAGCTGCGCACGCCGCTGAACGCGATGATCGGCTTCGCCCAGCTGCTGGGCCTGGACCGCGAGCCCGCGCTGCCGCCGCAGCAGCGCGATTGGGCGCAGCAGATCCAGCGCGCGGGCTGGCACCTGCTGGAGATGATCAACGAGACGCTGGATCTGGCGCGCATCGAAAGTGGTGCGGTGAAGCTGGAAACCGCGCCCCTGGTGCTGCCACCGCTGGTGGCGGCCTGCCGCGCGATGGTGGCCACGCCCGCGGCGCAGCGCGGCATCCGCATCGAGGAAAGCTTCGACGCCGATGCCACGGCCGTGATGGCCGACCCCCTGCGGCTGCGCCAGGTGCTGACCAACCTGCTGTCCAACGCGGTGAAGTACAACGTGGAAGGCGGCGCGGTCACGGTGCGCACGCGCCGCCTGGCAGGGCCCGACGGCGATGTGATCGAGATTGCCGTGGCCGACACCGGCCTGGGCATGACGCCCGCCCAGCAGAGCCAGCTCTTCCAGCCCTACAACCGCCTGGGGCGCGAGAATACGCCCATCGAGGGCACGGGCATCGGCCTGGTCATCAGCCGCCGCCTGGCCGAGCTGATGAGCGGCACGCTGCACGCCAGCAGCGAGGCCGGCCAGGGCTCCATCTTCACGCTGCGCCTGCCGGCCGCCGCTGCCACCGAGCTGCCGCCTGCGGCCTACAGCCACACCTCGCCGGCGCCCTACCAGCAAAGGCTGGTGCACTACGTGGAAGACAACGAGACCAACATCGAGGTGATGCGCGGCGTGCTGGCGCAGCGTGCGCAGATCGTGCTGAAGACCTCGCAGCTGGGCCTGGACGGCCTGGCCGCCATCCGCGCGCAGCGGCCCGACCTCATCCTGCTGGACATGCAGCTGCCCGACATCAGCGGCCTGGAACTGCTGCGCCACCTGAAGCAGGACGAAAGCGTGGCCGACATCCCGGTGGTGGTGGTGTCTGCCGACGCCACGCTGTCCTCCACCGAACAGGCGCTCACCTCGGGCGCGGCGCACTACGTCACCAAGCCGGTGGACGTGGCGCAGTTCCTGAACATCATCGACGGCATCCTCGAACAGGCCGAGACCCGCTGGGGTTGACGCCAGCGCCCACCCACCCCGAACACCCACGGCCCGCACGCCCATGACCCTTTTCGACAGCAACGAGACCCTGGAAGCCGCACGCGCGCGGAACGTGCGCGACGCGCTCATGGAAGACATCGGCCGCGGTGACTGGACGGCGCAGCTCGTGCCGGCAGGACGGCGCGTCAGTGGCCGCGTCGTGGCCAAGGAAGCAGCCGTGCTCTGCGGCCAGGCCTGGTTCGAGGGCTGCCTGCACACGCTGGACCCCGCCGCCACCGTGGTCTGGCAGGTGGCCGAAGGCGCCGCCATGGCCGCGGGCACCGAGGTCTGCCGCATCCAGGCCGATGCGCGCGCACTGCTCAGCGCCGAGCGGCCAGGCCTGAACTTCCTGCAGACGCTGTCGGCCGTGGCCACCACCACGCGCCGTTATGTCGATGAGATGGCCGGCCTCAGCCCCAACCCGCGCGGCTGCGCCGTGCTGGACACGCGCAAGACCCTGCCCGGCCTGCGCCAGGCGCAGAAGTACGCCGTGCGCACGGGGGGCGGCCAGAACCAGCGCCTGGCGCTGTGGCACGGCATCCTCATCAAGGAGAACCACATCGCCGCGGCCGGTGGCATCACCGCCGCGCTGAAGGCGGCCGCGGCGCTGAACAGCGGCGTGCCGGTGCAGGTGGAAGTGGAAAGCCTGGCCGAGCTGGAAGAAGCGCTGGCCGCCGGCGCCACCAGCGTGCTGCTGGACGACTTCAGCCTGGCCGACATGCACGCCGCCTATGCGCTGAACGCCGCGCGCGCGCAGCCGGCGGTGCTGGAGGTCTCGGGCGGCGTCGACCTCGGCAGCATCCGCGAAATTGCCGCCACGGGCGTGGACCGCATCTCCATCGGCAAGCTCACGAAGGACGTGCAGGCGGTCGACCTGTCGCTGCGCATCGACCCCGTCTGAGCGGCCGGGCCGCCGGCGGCCTCTACGCTGGCGGCGCCGCCAGCGCGCGGAAGTCTTCCTCCCAGGCCTTGAGTGCCTCGCGCGCCTTCTGCTGCTGCGCCGGGGTGGCCGCGTTGTGGATGCGCGCGGCCAGGCCGCAGTTGAATTCGGTCAGCTTCAGTTGGTAGGCGCGGTAGACGGGGTTGGGCGAACGCTCGGTGTGGGCCGTCACGGCGCGCAGCGCGGCCAGGCGCTGGTCGCCATCGGCCTTGCTGGCGGCCAGGCTGCGCAGGGTTTCCAGCAGTTCACGTTGGCGGCGCTGGCGTTCCTGCAGCCAGAGCGCGGGGTCGAAAGGAGAAGCGGCCAGGCCCTCGCGCAGCACCTGCATCTGCGCGGGCGAGAGGCGGCCGTACAGGCGCTCGGCGTTCGAAACCGCGCGCTCCAGCGTCTTGGCGCGGCGCTCTTCGGGGTCGGCCTGCAGGAAGTCTTCGCGCATCTCGGCCATGCGCTTGGCCTGGCGCTGCTCCAGGTGCTTGAACTGGGCTTCGCCCAGGGCAGCGCTTTGTTCGGCGGCCAGGGCCAGCGCACGCTGCAGCGTCGGTTCCAGCAGCTCGCGGGCCTGCGCCTGCCAGCGGCAGGCCAGCGCCGGCGTGAGCGGCTCGCCCGCCTGCTGCTGCGCGGCGGCCAGCAAGGCCACCGTGGCGGGCAGCTGCGTGCTGCGGTGCCATTCGAACAGGCTGCCCAGCGCCTGCTTCACCTGCGGTGCGTGCTCGCGGCTGAAGTCGAACTGCCCGTCCAGCCACCACCAGCTGAGCTGCGGTGCGTTGTTGTAGGCCAGGCGCACGCTGCTGCAGCCGCCCAGCAGGGAAGCGGCCAGCAGCAGCAGGCCGATAATCGAGGTTTTGATGTGAGACATCTGCATGAGCCTCAATGTCGTGATCATGGCCGCGGGCAAGGGCACCCGCATGAAGTCGGCCTTGCCCAAGGTGCTGCACCGCCTGGCGGGCACCAGCTTATTGCAGCATGTCCTGAACGCCGCCGCTGGCGTGGGTGCGCAGCGCACGGTGGTGGTCACCGGCCACGGCGCCGAGGCGGTGGAAGCCGCGGTGGCTGCCAGCGGTGCCGTCTTCGTGCGCCAGATGCCGCAGCTGGGCACCGGGCACGCCGTGCAGCAGGCCGTGCCGGCGCTGGACGATGCGAACCCCGTCACGCTCATCCTCTACGGCGACGTGCCGCTCATCCGCGCTGAAACCGCCGCCGCGCTGGTGCAGGCCTGTGGCGGCACCCGGCTGGCGCTGCTGAGCTTCACGCCGGCCGACCCGGCGCGCTATGGCCGCATCGTGCGCAGCGCCGCCGGCGGCGTGCTGGCCATCGTGGAATACAAGGACGCCACGCCCGAGCAGCGCGCCATCGGCGAGGTGTACAGCGGCATCATGGCCGCGCCCACCGCCATGCTCAAGCGCTGGGTGGCCGAGCTGCAGAACGACAACGCGCAGCAGGAGTACTACCTCACCGACGTGGTGGCCATGGCCGTGGCACAGGGCGTGCCCGTCAGCGCCCAGGTGGTGGCCGACGAAGCCGAGGTGGCGGGCATCAACGACGCCATGCAACTGGCCGAGCTGGAACGTGCGCTGCAGCACCGCCAGGCGCTGGCGCTGATGGCGCAAGGCGTGCGCCTGGCCGACCCCGCGCGGCTGGACGTGCGCGGCCAGCTCGTCTGCGGCATGGATGTGCAGATCGACATCAACTGCCTCTTCGAAGGCCAGGTGCAGCTGGGCGACGGCGTGCAGATCGGTGCCAACTGCGTCATCCGCGATGCCCGCATTGCCGCGGGTGCCGTCATCCACCCCTACACGCACATCGAAGGCGCGGTGGTGGGCGAAGGTGCGCTGGTGGGCCCCTACGCGCGCCTGCGCCCGGGTGCCGAGCTGGGCCCCGAGGTGCACATCGGCAACTTCGTCGAAGTGAAGAACAGCACGCTGGCACGCGGCGCCAAGGCCAACCACCTGGCCTACCTGGGCGACGCCACCGTGGGCGAGCGCGTGAACTACGGCGCAGGCAGCATCACCGCCAACTACGACGGCGCGAACAAGCACCGCACCACCATCGGCAACGACGTGCACGTGGGCAGCAATTGCGTGCTGGTGGCCCCGGTGACGCTGGGCGACGGCGCCACCATCGGCGGCGGCAGCACCATCGCGAAAGACGCGCCGGCCGGCCAGCTGAGCGTGGCACGCGCCAAGCAGACCACGCTGCCGGGCTGGACGCGGCCGGTCAAGCAGCCGCGCTGAAACCCACGGTCAACAAGCGGCGCCCGGCGCCGCGGGCTGGCGCGCCAGCCAGTCTTCGAACTCGGTCTGCGGCATGGGCAGGCCTTCGATGAAACCCTGCTCGGCATCGCAGCCGTGCGCACGCACCCAGGCGCGCTGGGCCAGCGTTTCCACGCCCTCGGCCACCACCTGCAGCTTCAGGCTCTTGCCCAGGCTGACGATGGCCTGCGCGATGGCCGCCGAGCTGGCATCGGCCGGCAGGTCGGTGATGAAGCTGCGGTCGATCTTCAGCCGGTCGATGGGCAGGTGCTTCAGCAGCGCCATGCTGCTGTAGCCGGTGCCGAAGTCGTCGATGGCGATGCCCACGCCCAGGGCCTTCAGCCGCTGCAGCGCGGCGCGCACGCTGGCCACGTCGTCCATCAGCATGCGCTCGGTGAGCTCCAGCTCCAGCATCGCGCCCACGGCCCCGGCCGCGGCCAGCGCCTGTTCCACGGTCTCGACGAAACGCGGCGCCTGGAACTGCAGCGTGGAAAGGTTCACCGCCACCGGCACCTGCGCCAGCCCGCTGGCATGCCAGCGCACGGCGCACTTCAGGGCCTCGTGCAGCACCCAGGTGCCTATGGGCAGGATGAGGCGGCGCGCCTCGGCCACGGGTATGAATTCATCGGGCGCCACGAGACCGCGCTCGGGGTGCTGCCAGCGCACCAGGGCCTCGATGCCCAGCAGCCGGCCGTCGGTGAGCGCGCGCTGCGGCTGGAAGTGCAGCACGAACTCGCCCTGTTCGATGGCCTGGGCCAGGCGGCTTTCCATGGCGAGCTCGGCACGCGCCTGCGCCGCCATCGCGGGCTGGAAGAAGCTGCAGTGGGCGCGGCCGTGCTGCTTGGCGCGGTACATCGCGATGTCGGCATGCTTGATCAGCTCGGCCGGCGTGCTGCCGTGTTCGGGGTACATCGCCACGCCGATGCTGGGCGTGACGGAGATCGTGGCGCCCTGCACTGCCAGCGGCGCGCCGATCTCGTCCAGCAGCTTGGCCGCCACCGCCTGCACCGCGGCCGGCGCGGGGTTGCCGGCCAGCAGCACCACGAACTCGTCGCCGCCGAAACGCGCCACCAGGTCGGCGCCGCGGCTGGGTTCGGGCTGGCCCAGGCCCTGCGCGCGCAGCGTGTGCGTGATGCGCGCGGCCACGGTCTGCAGCAGCACGTCGCCCACCGGGTGGCCGAGCGAGTCGTTGATGCGCTTGAAGTGGTCGAGGTCGATGAACATCATCGCCAGCGCCTCGCCGCGCAGCTGCGCCTGCGTCAGCAGGGTCTGGGCGCGGGTGTCGAAGGCCAGGCGGTTGGGCAGGCCGGTCAGCGCGTCGTGCAGCGCCAGGTGCTGGATGCGCTGCTGCGCCTGTTCACGGTCGCGCAGGTCGCGCACGATGGTCATGCGCAGGCGCTCGCCCTGGAACTGCATCGTGCGCACGATGAATTCCACCGGCAGCTCGTGGCCCTGGCGGTGCAGCACCGCGCTGTCGTAGCTGATCTCCAGGCCCGCAGCCATCACCTCGGCCACACGCTGGCGCTGTGCGGGGGCCACGAAGTCCAGCGTGGAACGGCCCAGCAGTTCCGACAGCGGGTAGCCCAGCAGCGCCAGCAGCGGCGGGTTGGCATCGGTGATGTAGCCGCCCTGGTGGAAGACGATGCCCTCGGCGCTGGCGTGCATGAACTTGGCCAGGCGCTCTTCGCTGTCGCGCAACGCCGCTTCCGACTGCCGGTGGCGCGTGATGTCGCTCACCAGCACGAAGGCGCCCACGGGCTCGGCCTCGCCCTCGATCAGGTGGGGCAGCAGGTGCACTTCCAGGTGACGCAGCGTGCCCGAGGCGTCGACCAGCTCGCGCTCGTAGCGCGCGCTTTGCCGTTCGCGCAGCACGTGGGCCACCTGCGGCTGGATCTGCGCGGCGGCTTCCTCGCCAATGACTTCGGTGACGCTCAGGCCGAGGATGGACGTCTCGGTGCGGCCGAACATCTCGGCATAGCCGCGGTTGGCGTAGCGGCAGATGTTGCCGTCGCGCTCGAAGTAGGCCATGGCCGCCGGCACGTTGTTGCACAGCCGCCGGAACTGCGAAATCTGGCTCTGCAGTTCGCGCAGCAGCTCGGGGGTGGGCAGGCGGTCGCCGTTCATGGGGCGGATGATGCGCCGTCCGGGCCGCCTTCAGGGCGCCTTCAGGGCGCCTTGAAGCGGGGCTTGACGGCGCGCGCCCCGTCTGGGGGGGCGTGCTTCAGGCGCCGGCCTGCAGCACATCGGCGGCCAGACACAGGTCTTCCCAGGCCTTGGCCTTTTCGGGCAGGCTGCGCAGCAGGTAGGCCGGGTGGTAGCTCACCACCAGCGGCACACCCTGGTAGCGGTGCACCTGGCCGCGCAGCCGGCCGATGGGGGCGTCGCTGCGCAGCAGCGCCTGCACCGCGAAACGGCCCAGGGCCAGGATGATGCGGGGCCGCAGCAGCTCGATCTGCCGCACCAGGAAGGGCTCGCACTGCGCCAGCTCTTCGGCGCTGGGGTTGCGGTTGCGGGGCGGGCGGCACTTCAGCGTGTTGGCGATGTAGACGCTGCGCTCGGGCGGGCCTTCGGTGCCGCGCGAAAGCTGCAGCGCGGCCAGCATGCGGTCGAGCAGCTGGCCCGAAGCGCCCACGAAAGGCTCGCCCTGGCGGTCTTCGTCTTCGCCCGGCGCCTCGCCCACCACCAGCCAGTGGGCCTGCGGATGGCCCACGCCGAAGACGGTTTGCGTGCGGCTTTCGCACAGGCCGCAGGCACGGCAGGCGGCGACGCTGTCGCGCAGTTCGGGCCAGCCCAGGGCGGCCAGCTCGGGGCGTGTGGACACCACGGCGGGGTTCAAGGCCGGCGGGGGCGCAGACACCGCAGTCCCTGGGGCGGCAGGGGCCGCGAGCCCGCGCGCGGTCGACGCGGCCAAGGCGGCGGGCGAGGCCGCAGCCTCGTGCAGGCCAGGGGCCAGGGCACGCGGGGTTGCCGCGGCGGGTGGCTGCTGCGGCTCGCTCGCTGCCGCCGGCCCGGGCGCCCACACGCGCAGGCCCATGCCCTGCAGCAGCTGGCGCTGGTGTTCGGTCCAGGCCATGCCTCAGGCGCCCGGCGGCGGGGCGGCCAGCGTGAGCCGCATCACCACCGCGTCTTCGCGGCGCACGGCCGCGGGGTAGTAGCCCCGGCGCAGGCCCACCTCGGCATAACCCAGGCCACGGTACAGTGCACGCGCCCGGTGGTTGCTTTCGCGCACTTCCAGCCACAGGGCCGCTGCGCCGGTGCGCCGCGCGTGGGCTTGCAGCGCGGCCATCATCAGCCGGCCATGGCCGCAGCCCTGGTGCTCGGGCGCGACGGTGATGTTCAGCAGGTGCAGCTCGTCCACGCCGGGCATGGCCACCAGGTAGCCCAGCACGGCATCGTCCAGCGACCACAGCTCGGCCAGGTAGCCGGCAGCCAGGGAATCGGTGAAGTTGCCCCGGCTCCACGGAAAGCTGTAGGCGCGCTGCTCGATGGTGAGCACGGCGTCCAGGTCGCGCACCGTCATCGCACGGCGCAGGGGCTGGCCTTGCAGCACGGCGCTCATGAGGCGGCGGTGGCGGTTGCAGGGTGGGTAGCGGCGCGCTCGGCCGTGGTCAGGGCCACCTTGTCACGCAAATAGAGCGGCAGCGCAGCGTCGGCCGGCAGGCCTTCGCCCGCCGCGGCGGCCTGCAGCGCCAGGCGCAGCAGCGCCGCGGCGCGGCCGGTCTCCTGCGGCCACAGCGTGGCGCCCGTCGGCGCTTGCAGCTGGCCGGCAAACGCGGCCCAGGCGTTGCCGGCCAGCGCCTGCAGCGCCAGGCCTTGCCAGGCCGCGTTCAGCGCCGGCAGGGTGTACAGCGCCGGGGCCTGCAGCACCTGCCAGCGGCCGCCCTGCCAGCGGTAGGCGGCGGCATAGGTCTCGTTCATGCGGGCGTCCACGGCCACGCCGACGCTGAAGCCTTCGCCGCCGCCGGCCTGCGCGCGGGCGTCTTCGGCCACGATGAGCAGGCTGCAGATGGGCAGCAGCGGGCAGTTCAGCCCATAACCCAGGCCCTGGGCCACCGCGCAGGCCGTGCGCAGGCCCGTGAAGGCGCCGGGGCCGCGGCCGAAGGCAACGAAACGCAGCGCCGCGGGCGTGAGGCCGGCCTCGGCCAGCAGGCGCTGCACCTGGGGCAGCAGGGTGGCCGAGGCGGCCGCACCACCCGGTGCGTCAAGCACCAGCGACCCGGTGGGGGCCTGCAGGGCCACGGCCATGCGCTCGGTGGCGGTGTCGAAGGCCAGCACGCAGGGCGGCGCGGCGGCGGGGGCTGGCGGACTCATGAACCAAGTTTATGTCGTGCCATCATCAAGCCCATGCCGAGGTCTTGCCGACCCTTACGCGCTGTTCGGCCCTGGTTCGCGGGGTGGGTGCTGATGGCCGCCAGCGCGGCCGCCCTGCCCCAGCCGCAGCCCGCCGCTGGCGCCACCCTGCCCCAGACCCGCCTACCGCCCGAGGTGGCCCGCGCGCTGAAGGCCGCCGGCGTGCCGCCCGAGGCCCTGGCCGCGGTGGTGCACGACGCCACCACCGGCCAGCGCGTGCTGGCCTGGCAGGCCGCGCAGCCCATGAACCCGGCTTCGCTGCTGAAGCTGCTGACCACCGCCGCCGCGCTGGAGCGCCTGGGCCCTGCCTGGAACTGGGCCACACCGGTGTGGCTGGCCGGCCCGCTGCGCGAGGGGGTGCTGGAAGGCTCGGTGCACCTGCAGGGCCGTGGCGACCCCACGCTGGACGCCGCCAGCGTCGGCCGCCTGCTGCGCCGCCTGCAGCAGCTGGGCGTGCGCGAGGTCCGCGGCGACATCGTGCTCGACCAGAGCGCCTTCGCCCTGCCGCCCACGGCCGCGGGCGATTTCGACGGCGAACCCCTGCGCCCGCAGAACGTGCAGCCCGCGGCCCTGCTGCTGGCCCAGCGCACGCTGGTCTACAGCTTCCTGCCCGACGCGGCCGCCGGGGTGGCGCGCATCACGGTCGAGCCGCCGCTCACTTCAGCCCTGGCCACGCGCAGCGTGCCGCTGGCCACCGGCCCTTGCGACAACTGGCGGGCAGCACTGCAGCCGCAGTTCGAAGCCCCGCCCGCGCGCTTTGCCGGCCGCTATGCCAGCGCCTGCGGTGAGCTGGCCTGGGCCGTGGCCGACCCCGAACCCGCCAGCTTCGAGCTGCGCCTGCTGGAAGCCATGTGGCGCGAGCTGGGCGGCCGCCTGCAAGGCCGCGTGCGCGAAGGGCCGGCCCCGGCGGCACAGGCCCCGAGCTTCGAGCTGCGCTCGCCGCCGCTGGCCGAGGTGGTGCGCGAGATCAACAAGACCAGCAACAACCTGATGGCGCAGCAGCTTTTCCTCACGCTGGCGCTGCAGGCCCAGCCCGGCGTGCCGGCCACGCCCGACGGCGCCCGCGAAACCCTGCTGCGCTGGCTGCTCGAACGCACCGGGCCGCTGGGCGATGAAGTCATCATCGACAACGGCTCGGGCCTGTCGCGCCTGTCGCGGCTGAGCGCTCAGCGCCTGGCCCAGGTGCTGCTGCTGGCCTGGGACGGACCGCTGATGAGCGAGCTGATGTCTTCGCTGCCCATCGCGGGCGTGGACGGCACACTGCGCCGTGCGCGCAGCTCGAACGGGCGCGCCCACCTGAAGACGGGTTCGCTGCGCGACGTGGCCGCATTGGGCGGCTACGTGCTGTCGAACAGCGGCCGGCGCTATGTGTTCGTGGCGCTCATCAACCACGAGCAGGCGCGCGAAGCACGCCCGGCCCTCGACGCGCTGTTGCGCTGGACGCTGCGCGACGCGCCGGCCTTCTGAACCCTTCTGAACCGTACTGAACCGGCCCTGGCCGGCTGCGCCAACGCCTAGAAGGGGTTGCGCTGCGCGCGGTCGACGGCCAGCGAAGCCAGCTGCGCGTGGCCGCCGGGTGCCAGACGCACGTCGCTCGACCACAGGTAGGAACCGGGCACGCCGTCCACCACCAGCGTGTTGCTGGTGCAGGTGGGCAGCGGCACGGTGCAGACGGGGTCGCTCACGTTGCCCAGGTTGAAGGCAGGCGGAAAGCGGTCGATGGCCTGGAAGCGCAGCTGGCTCTGCATCAGGCCGACGAAACGGCCGTCGAGCAGCACGCTCACACCGAGCTGCTCGTTGAAGGCGGTGGTCAGGCGCGACAGCAAGGCCGCGCGGTTGACGCCGGTGGGGTCGAGCCGGGTTTCGGCGCGGGCGAAGGGGGTCACGCCGAGGTCGGGCACGTCGGACACCACCACCTTGGCGCCCAGGGCCACCAGGCGGTTCACCACCTGGGCCAGCCGCTGCCCGCGGGCGCGCGCCTCGGCCAGCAGCGTAGCTTCGTTCAGGCCGGGGTACTGGGCATAGAGCTCGAGCAGGTCGTTCGTGCCGGCCAGCACGGTGGCGAGGTCCTTGTCGCGGAAGCCGCCGGCGGCCACCTGCGCCTCGACCTGGGCCGCGACATCGGCCACCTTCGCGCCCGGCACGGCCAGCATGCGGGCCCGCGGGTTGGGTTCGAAGGTGGGGTTGCACTCGGCAAACACGAAGCCATAGACCCCGGCCAGCTGCTGCACCCAGATGGGGTTGCCCTGGCAGTTGAGCAGGCCGTTCTCGCCCAGCGCGTTGACGCTGTAGCTGCGGCCGTTGGGGTCGAGTGAACTGTCTTCGTCGCCGAAGACGAGCAGGCGGCCCGGCACGAAGGGGTCGAACTGGGAACTGCCGCCCCCGCAGGCGGCCAGCAGCCCCAGCGAGAGTAGGACTGCCTTTGCCGCCCACCGGCCGGCCGAACTGCGCCACCTTGTGAGGGCCATGCTGCTGAAGATCATCTTTGCTCCGAATTCGGGGTGCCGGCTGGTGCCGAAGGGCCTGCGGCGTTCAGGCGGCGGCGCGCTGCAGGCGGTCGCGCACGCCTTCCCATGCCGGGCCGGGTGGCGGCCGTTCGACCCAGATGGCCTGCACGCCAGCATCGTCGAACTCGCGCAGCACCGCGAACAACTCGTGGGCCACGGCGGCTGCCTGTGCCGGCATCGGCCGGTGCCACCCGCCCGCACCGAGGGCGTGGGCCGGCGGCGCGACCCGGGAATATACCCCGATGCCCGCGCAAGCCCCGCTGACGCCAGGCCCGGTGCCCCAGGGCGGCTGGCGTGCGGTGAACAGGCGCACCGGTGCCCGCGGCGCGTAGTGCGAAGCCAGCGTGCCCGAAGCGCGCGGCGAAGCCGCATCGGGGGCCGCCAAGGTTTCGCCCAGTACCGCCTCCAGCTGTGCCCGGCCCAGCTGGCCGGGGCGCAGCAGGGCGGGCCATTCGCGCGTGCAATCGACGATGGCCGACTCGATGCCCACGCCGCAGGCGCCGCCGTCCAGCACCGCGAGGCCGGGGCCGAACTCGGCCACCACGTGCGCAGGCTGGGTGGGGCTGACGCGCCCGAAGCGGTTGGCGCTGGGCGCGGCCACGCCGGCCACGCCCAGCGCTGCCGCTTCGCGCAGCAGCGCCAGCGCCACGGGGTGCGCCGGCAGGCGCAGGCCGATGCTGGCCTGGCCCCCGGCCGCGGCAGCGGCCACGCCGGGGCGGCGCGGCACGATGACCGTCAGCGGCCCGGGCCAGAAAGCGGCCATCAGGCGCTGCGCCGCCGGGCTGAGGCTTTCGGCAAACACCGAGGCCGCGGCGGCATCGGCCACGTGCACGATGAGCGGGTGGCCTGCAGGGCGGCCTTTGGCGGCGTAGATGCGCGCCACGGCGGCATCGTCATCGGCGCGGGCACCCAGGCCGTAGACGGTTTCGGTGGCGAAGGCCACCAGCTCGCCTGCGGCCAGCCGTGCGGCGGCTTCGCGCACGGCCAGGGGGTCGCGGCCTGAGAGCAGCGGCATCGCTGTGCAGGCCCGGCAGGCCGCTAGAAGCCCGGCAGGCCCAGCAGCGCCGCAGCCTGCAGCGCCACCGCGCGGGCCTGCGCCGCCGTGGCGGCCGTCACCGTGAGGTGGCCCATCTTGCGCCCGCGGCGGGCTTCGGCCTTGCCGTACAGGTGCAGGTGCACGCCGGGCAGGGCCAGCACGGCCGGCCAGTCGGGCGGGCGCGGGCCCGGGGGTGCCTTGGCTGCCGAGGCGGATGCCGCCGCAGGACCTGCCACCGACGCAGCCGCACCATCGAACCACAGGTCACCCAGCAGGTTCAGCATCACCGCCGGGGAGTGCAGACGTGGCGGCACCAGCGGCAGGCCTGCCAGCGTGCGCAGTTGCAGGTCGAACTGCGACACATCGCAGGCGTCCAGGCTGTAGTGGCCCGAGTTGTGCGGGCGCGGCGCCATCTCGTTGGCCACGAGGCGGCCGTCTTCGAGCACGAAAAACTCAACGCACAGCACACCCACGTAGCCCAGCGCGCGAGCGAGTTGCTGCGCCAGCGCCACGGCCTGCAAGGCGGTGGCTTCGGGCACATCAGGCGCCGGCACTTGCGTGACGGCCAGGATACCGCCACGGTGCAGGTTCTGCTGCACGGGCAGGTGCACCACCGTGCCGTCGGCGCCCCGCGCGACGATGACGCTGATCTCCAGGCGCAGCGGCAGGCGCTGCTCCAGCACACAGGGCACGCTGCCGAGCGCCGCCCAGGCGGCGGGCAGTTCCGCCAGCGACAGCACCGTGGTCTGGCCCTTGCCGTCGTAGCCCAGGCTGGCCGTCTTCAGGATGCCGGGCAAGAGCGCGGCATGCGCCTCGGCGCGCGCCGCTTCGGCGCTGTCTATCACGGCATGCGGCGCGCAGGGCACGCCGGCCGCCAGGAAGGCGGCCTTCTCGCGTGCACGGTGCTGGCATACCTCTACCGCGGCAGCCGGCGGCGCCACGGTGCAGTGGGCAGCCAGCGCGCGCAAGGCCTGGGCCGGGACGTTCTCGAACTCGGTGGTGACGGCCGCGCAGCTGGCGCCCAGCTGAGCGAGCGCCGCTGCGTCGGCATAAGGGGCCTTCAGATGCACATCGGCCGCGGCACCGGCCGGGCTGGCGGCGTCGGGCTCGAGCACGGTGACGGCATAACCCTGCGCCTGCGCCGCGTGTACGAACATGCGGCCGAGCTGGCCGCCGCCCAGCACACCCAGGCGCGTGCTGCCTGGCAGCCAGGGCTCGGCCGGCCGCGAGGGCGTGGACGGGGGCAGAGGCATGGGCGGCCCACCGGCCTCGGTTTGCGGCGGATTCACGACAGGGCCTGCGTCATCGCACGTGCCGCTTCGGTCTGGCGTGCTCGGAAGGCCAGCAGTCGCTGGCGCAGGTCTTCGTCTTCGTTGGCCAGCATGGCCACGGCGAACAAGGCGGCATTGGCGGCACCTGCCGCACCGATGGCGAAGGTGGCCACGGGGATGCCCTTGGGCATCTGCACGATGGAGTACAGCGAATCGACCCCTTGCAGGTGCTTGCTGGCCACGGGCACGCCCAGCACCGGCACCACGGTCTTGGCAGCCAGCATGCCGGGCAAGTGTGCCGCACCGCCCGCACCGGCGATGATGACCTTCAAGCCACGCGCTGCTGCGCCCTCGGCGAAGGCGAACATGTCGTCGGGCATCCGGTGCGCAGAGACCACGCGCTTTTCGTAGGCCAGGCCGAATTCATCGAGGACGGCGGCAGCGTGCTGGAGGGTGTCCCAGTCGCTGGAGGAGCCCATGGCTAGGGCGATGGAAGGCAGAACGGTTTTCAAAAGATGGAACTCTCTTCATCCACGGCAGGGGCGTTGCCTTAGTGTGCAGTCCGGAAGGGTACAGGAGGAAACTGCACAAGCTGCTCGCGCAACCGTTGACACAACTCACTGTGCTGCTCGATCGCTCCCTCTAGCTGCGCCGACCACGCCTCTGGCGCATTCGGGATGGCACAGAGTCGTGCGGACTCACTGACGGAAGATGCAATCACGCATTGGTCGTCACTCAACACAAACGCGACATCCGAATAGGAACTGAAGCATTCTTCAAGATGCACACGTGCCTCCTCAAGCCGGCCACATTGCGCCAGCGACAAAGCAAGATCGGCCCGTAGCAACAGGCGTTCAGCTGACTGCTGAGGCACTTCAGTTCCACTCAGAAGCTGCATTAAAGGTTCGACCGCGGCCTCGTATTGCGCCTGCAGAACCAAGAGACTGGCTTTTGAACTGGCCAGCAGATGCTCGAGGGAACTCAGTCTTGCTGCAGCCTGATAGTTGATAGCTGACTCGACATCTAAACGGAGAAGTGTGCGATCGATGCCAGACTCGACTTGAGCGAGGGCATCGAACCGCGCACGTGCGACTCTCAACGCGGCTCGGTTGTATGTCAACGCTCCTACAGCAGCGTGATCCCCTCGGCGGCTAGCCTCTTGCCTGGCGATTTCGTACCAAGCCTGCGACTGGGCCGCCAAACCGGCAAACAGATTGGCGTCGCCGAGAGTCAAGGCGAGGCGACACGGCGTGAATCCCGGGTCATCCGCCGATTGAGCAAGCGCTTCAAAGGCCCGTGAAATTTCCGTGACCATTGAATCAAAACGCGAATGATTGAACTCAATGTGAGCCATCCAAGCAGATGTCAAAGCAATGAGCCCTTGTTCGCGAAAGCCCTTGCTGAGAAGACTCGCTCGAAGCATTCGATCTCGAGCTAACGGACTCAAGTCTCCGTAATAGGCCTGTAGCGCCTCAAGCACGATAATCAGAATAGAAACGCGCGGATTAAGATAACTTCCAAACTCCTGGCGAAGGATCTTCCTAGCCTGCTCTGCACGCTCTCGCTCACCTACCCGAGCCCAGTAGGCCCCGAGTTCGGCCAAGACGAAGGCCCGCGCCTCCGATCCCTGAACCGCGTTCAACGAAGTGAGAAGTTTTTGTTCCAACGGCGACGTCATCGAAAGACCCTCCTTCGAAGAGATTCGAGAGCAGTTAGCGCGCTTATTGCAACCCCTTAGGTCGGATCCGAGAAGCACCTGCAAGAAAAAAGGGCTCAGCGTTGGCTGAGCCCTTTCGATTCAGGCCTCATTACTGCGTGAGGCCTTCTTCAGAGTTGACTCCGCAGTCAGGGCTTGTTGCCAGTGGGAAATGGCCAAGCAGCTGCGGGATTCAGTGCCGTCTTCGCAGGCGCTGCTGCAGGCGCTGGCGCAGGCGCAGGCGCAGTCGGTGCCGCAGGCGCGGCCTTCTTGGCTGCCTTCTTGGCAGCAGGCTTCTTCGCGGTTGGCTTCTTCGCCGCGGCCGCCTTCTTGGCCGGCGCAGCCTTCTTCGCCGGCGCCGCCTTGGGGGCAGCGGCCTTCTTCGCCGGGGCGGCCTTCTTGGCGGCAGCCTTCTTGGCCGGGGCGGCCTTCTTCGCCGGCGCAGCCTTCTTGGCGGCAGCGGCCTTCTTCGCCGGCGCAGCCTTCTTGGCCGGGGCTACCTTCTTGGCAGCAGCCTTCTTGGCCGGGGCGGCCTTCTTCGCCGGAGCGGCAGCCTTCTTGGCGGGGGCTGCCTTCTTCGCGGGAGCCTTCTTGGCCGGAGCGGCCTTCTTTGCAGTTGCCATAACGATCTCCTTGATCAAGTTACAAAAGGCTCCGCGCTGCTACGGTCGCAGCGCAGAGATCCACCGCCCGGTGGTCTGCTGGAAGGTTTGCACCCCCAGCGGTT
The DNA here is from genome assembly GCA_001295905.1 of beta proteobacterium AAP51. GTDB lineage: Bacteria > Pseudomonadota > Gammaproteobacteria > Burkholderiales > Burkholderiaceae_C > Rubrivivax. Next base: position 23,813 of record LJHT01000012.1, read on the forward strand.
GCCCCAGTGCGGTGAACGGGGAAGCGAGCCTGGCCCTGGTGCCGGCTGGTGCCAGTCTTGGCAGCCTGGGCTCGCAATGCTTGATCTCTTTCATGCACCTGCCGCGCCCGCGTCTTTGCGCGGGTCGGTGGTCGGCAGTTGCTGGGGTGCAGAAGTCATGCGACCGAAGTTCAGTCCCACGCCAGCGCACCGCCGGTCTGGTAGTCGATGACGCGCGTTTCGAAGAAGTTGCGCTCCTTCTTCAGGTCGATCATCTCGCTCATCCACGGAAACGGGTTCTCTTCGTTCGGGAACAAGGCTTCCAGGCCGATCTGCTGCGCGCGGCGGTTCGCGATGTAGCGCAGGTAGCCCTTGAACATGTTCGCGTTCATGCCCAGCACGCCGCGGGGCATGGTGTCTTCCGCGTAGCGGTACTCCAGTTCCACGGCCTTCTCGAACAGCGCCTTGATCTCGGCCTTGAAGGCCGGCGTCCACAGGTGCGGGTTCTCGAGCTTGATCTGGTTGATGACGTCGATGCCGAAGTTGCAGTGCATCGACTCGTCGCGCAGGATGTACTGGTACTGCTCGGCAGCGCCGGTCATCTTGTTCTGGCGGCCCAGCGCCAGGATCTGCGTGAAGCCGACGTAGAAGAACAGCCCTTCCATCAGGCAGGCGAAGACGATCAGGCTCTTCAGCAGCTTCTGGTCGTTCTCGGGCGTGCCGGTGTGGAAGTGCGGGTCCATGATCGCCTCGATGAAGGGGATCAGAAACTCGTCCTTGTCGCGGATGGACGCCACCTCGTGGTAGGCGTTGAAGATCTCGCTCTCATCCAGGCCCAGGCTCTCGACGATGTACTGGTAGGCGTGCGTGTGGATGGCCTCTTCGAAGGCCTGGCGCAGCAGGAACTGGCGGCACTCGGGGGCCGTGATGTGGCGGTAGCTGCCCAGCACGATGTTGTTGGCAGCCAGCGAATCGGCGGTGACGAAGAAGCCGAGGTTGCGCTTGATGATGCGGCGCTCGTCCTCGGTCAGGCCGTTCGGGTCTTTCCAGGTCGCGATGTCGCGCGACATGTTCACCTCTTGCGGCATCCAGTGGTTGGCGCAGGTGGCGAGGTACTTCTCCCAGGCCCACTTGTACTTGAACGGCACCAGCTGGTTGACGTCGGTCTGGCCGTTGATGATGCGCTTGTCGGCGGCGTTCACGCGGCGCTGGCTGGCCATGGGTTTGGCGGTGCCGATGGCCGGCGCGTTCTGAACGATGGCCGCGCTGGCGTTCACGGTGACAGCAGCCTTCAAGGAAGCGGCTGCGGAGGTGGGGGCTGCCGGTGCTGCCGGCTGGGCCGGCAGGGGCTCAAACGCGGGCGTCGGCAAAGCCGCGCTGTGCGCTTGTTTCGGGGTGCTTTGAACGTCGTCTTCCCAGACCAGCATGTGTGTGTACTTCCAACTCAAAACGAATTATCGGAGTGTTGTGCGCGAACACCAAGCACTGCTTGACATCGCGCACCTCTCGTTGTTGCAGCAGCGCATCGGCACGTGAGCAAAGCCACGCTCTTGCGTGGCCTCAAGCGTGGCCCATGCGCGCTGCAAAGTCTTACTGGCAGGCCTCGCAATCGGGGTTGTCGATGGAACAGAACTTCACGTCGCTCGCGGGCTCAGCGGCCTGCAGCGCGGTGGGTGCTGCAGCCAGCGCCGCAGCGCCGCCGGCATCGCCCATCGTCACGGCATTCAGCTTGCCCGCGGCCACCGTGCTCTTCTCGGTGTAGGTGGCGCTGGTGGTGCGCAGGTAGTAGGTGGTCTTCAGGCCACGCAGCCACGCGAGCTTGTAGGTCTCGTCGAGCTTGCGGCCCGAGGCACCGGCCATGTAGATGTTCAGGCTCTGCGCCTGGTCGATCCACTTCTGGCGCCGCGAACCGGCTTCCACCAGCCACTGCGGCTCGACCTCGAAGGCCGTGGCATACAGCCGCTTCAGCTCTTCGGGCACACGGTCGATGGGACGCAGCGAACCGTCGAAGTGCTTCAGGTCCATCACCATCACGTCGTCCCACAGGCCCAGGGCCTTCAGGTCGCGCACCAGGTACTCGTTGATGACCGTGAACTCGCCCGAGAGGTTGCTCTTCACCGACAGGTTGCCGAAGCTCGGCTCGATGGAGGCGTCCACGCCGATGATGTTGCTGATGGTGGCCGTGGGCGCGATGGCCACGCAGTTGCTGTTGCGCATGCCGTGCTGGGCGATGTGGGCGCGCAGGCTGTCCCAGTCGAGCGTGACGCTGCTGTCCACCTCGAGGTGGCCGCCGCGTGCTTCACGCAGCAGCGCCAGGCTGTCCTGCGGCAGGATGCCGCGGTCCCACAGGCTGCCACGGTAGCTGCTGTAGCGGCCGCGTTCGGCCGCCAACTCGCTGCTGGCGCGGTAGGCGTGGTAGCACACGGCTTCCATGCTGCGGTCGGCGAACTCCACGGCCTCGGGGCTGGCGTAGGGCAGGCGCAGCTGGTACAGGCAGTCTTGAAAGCCCATGATGCCCAGGCCCACCGGGCGGTGGCGCAGGTTGCTGTCGCGCGCCTTCTTCACCGCGTAGTAGTTGATGTCGATGACGTTGTCGAGCATGCGCATCGCCGTGGCGGTGGTGCGCTGCAGCTTCTCCTGGTCGATCTGGAGTACGCCGTCCACCGACTTCAGGTGCTGCGCCAGGTTCACGCTGCCCAGGTTGCACACGGCAATCTCGGTGTCGGAGGTGTTCAGCGTGATCTCGGTGCACAGGTTCGAGCTGTGCACCACGCCCACATGGTTTTGCGGGCTGCGCACGTTGCAGGCGTCCTTGAAGGTGATCCAGGGGTGGCCGGTCTCGAACAGCATCGAGAGCATCTTGCGCCACAGGTCCTTCGCGGCCATGCGCTTGAAAAGCTTGATCTCGCCACGGTCGGCCTTCGCCTCGTAGGCGGTGTAGGCCTCTTCGAAGGCCTTGCCGAACTTGTCGTGCAGGTCGGGGCAGGTGCTGGGGCTGAACAGCGTCCAGGGGCCGCCTTCCATCACGCGGCGCATGAACAGGTCGGGAATCCAGTTCGCCGTGTTCATGTCGTGCGTGCGGCGGCGGTCGTCGCCGGTGTTCTTGCGCAGTTCCAGGAACTCTTCCAGGTCGAGGTGCCAGGTTTCCAGGTAGGCGCAGACGGCGCCCTTGCGCTTGCCGCCCTGGTTCACGGCCACGGCGGTGTCGTTCACCACTTTCAGGAAGGGCACCACGCCCTGGCTCTTGCCGTTGGTGCCCTTGATGTAGCTGCCCAGGGCGCGCACGTTGGTCCAGTCGTTGCCCAGGCCGCCGGCGAACTTGCTGAGCAGCGCGTTTTCCTTCAGGGCTTCGTAGATGCCGTCCAGGTCGTCGGCCACGGTGGTGAGGTAGCAGCTGGAGAGCTGGCTGCGGCGCGTGCCGCTGTTGAACAGCGTCGGCGTGCTGCTCATGAAGTCGAACTTCGACAGCACGTTGTAGAACTCGATGGCGCGCGTTTCGCGGTCGATCTCGTTCAGCGCCAGGCCCATGGCCACGCGCATGAAGAAGGCCTGCGGCATCTCGATGCGCACTTCGTCGATGTGCAGGAAGTAGCGGTCGTACAGCGTCTGCAGGCCGAGGTAGTCGAACTGCAGGTCGCGGCTGGCGTCGAGCGCAGCACCCAGCTTGGCCAGGTCGAACTGCATCAGCTTCTCGTCCAGCAACTCGGCCTGCACACCCTTCTTGATGAACTGCGGGAAGTACTCGGCGTAGCGCGTGGCCATCTGGCCCTGCGTGACGTTCTCGCCCAGGATCTCGCGGCGGATGGTGTGCAGCAGCAGGCGCGCTGTGGCGCGGGTGTAGCTGGGCTCTTTCTCGATGAGCGTGCGCGCGGCCATGATGGCGGCCTTGAACACTTCATCCAGCGGCACGCCGTCGTAGAGGTTGCGGCGCGTCTCGGCCATGATGGGCTCGGCCTTCACGTCGGCACCCAGGCCGGCGCAGGCGGCTTCCACCAGCTCACGCAGGGCCTGCATGTCCAGCGGCACGCGCTGGCCACCCTCGGTGGCGAAGAGTTCGGGCGCCTGGGTCACTGCCGGCGCGCCCTGGCGAGCACGCTCCTGCGCACGGCGCTCGCGGTACAGCACATACGCACGCGCCACCTCGTGGTGGCCGCTGCGCATCAGCGCCAGTTCCACGTGGTCCTGCACGTCTTCGATATGGAAGGTGCCGCCGCCCGGGCGGCTGCGCAGCAGTGCCCGCACCACGCCTTCGGTGAGGTGTTCCACCGTCTCGCGCACGCTGGCCGAAGCCGCGCCCTGCGTGCCGTGCACGGCCAGGAAGGCCTTCATCAGCGCCACGGCGATCTTGTTGGGCTCGAACGAGACCACGGCACCGTTGCGGCGGATGATCTGGTAACCGGCGTAGGCGCCGCTGGCAGGCGCGGCCGCGCCCGTGGCAACGGGGCGCACGGCCCCCGGGTTGGCGGTGGCGGCGGTGGTGGTGGTCTGGGCAGCTTGCATTCAATCCCCTCTTGGTCTTTCGAGTCGTTCGGTCGTCGGTTCGTTCTGGGCCGCAGTGACTGCGGCGCCCGCCCGAAGCACGGCCGGGTGGCTGTGCCTGGACGGTGGTGATCGCAGGTGTCGGCGGCTTGTGATGGCAAGGCCTGCTGCTTGCCCCTGGCCAGCCTGGCTGGGAGCCTGCCGCCACGCCCGGGGCGGTGCACCCTGGTCCTGGTTCACGCTTTCCCCACGTGGTGGCCTTGACAACGGTTTTCGCAGCAGTGTTTGCAGCAGTGTTTGCGGCGTTGAGTGGTCACGAGATTATCACGAGAAGGCACTATATCTGGGGTACCAGGGTCCTTCAAGGCACTACGGCTAGTGTCTGCTGCGGGGCTTCCCCGATGGCGCGTCGCACGCCAGGGGCCTCTTGATCGCCCCGCCGGCACTGGCAGGCGCGCGCCTGGTTCCGCCCACCGGCCCATGCGCCGCGCGGCGCTTTCCAGTGGCACGCGCAAGCCGCGCGGAGCCTGGCAAAAACGGGGCAAATGCCTCGGCAAGGCGCATGGTAGGCGGCTCTGCCGCAGAGGTTGCGCCGCGGCCCGCAGCTGCGCATGGCGCTGAACGGACCGCGGCTCCTCGGTCAGCCGTCTTGTCAAGACCATTCTCGCGGGGTCGCGCCGCAGCCACATCCAGGGGCCGCGGGTGCGGGGCGCGCTGCTCAGTCGCTGTCGGCGTCGGCGGCACCCACGCCCAGGCGGGCCATGCGGTAGCGCATCTGGCGCAGCGAAAGCCCCAGGCTGGCGCCCGCCGCGGTGCGGTTGTAGCGGTGGCGTTCCAGGGCGCGCTCGAGCATCTCGCGTTCGACGCCGTCCAGATAGGCGGCCAGGTCACTGGGCAGTGGCGCCAACGCGGGCGCGGTGGTGGGTGCGGCGGGCTGCCCGGGCTGCAGGGCGGTTGATGCGCCTACCATGCCGGACGAAGCCACGCCCTGCAGCGCCGCCGGTACCGTGTCGGCCTCGGCGCTGTCGCCCAGCACGCTCTCGGGCAGGCCCAGGTCGTCACGCTCGATGCGCGGCGAATTCGACATCGCCAGCGCGCGGTGCAACAGGTTCTCCAGCTCGCGCACATTGCCAGGAAAGCTGTAGCGGGCCAGGTGCCGCAGCGCCGCTTCCGACAAGGTGGGCGCCGGGCTCACGCCGGCATCGCGCGCAATGCGCTGCAGCACACTCAGGCACAGTGCCGAGAGGTCGCCCAGCCGCTCGCGCAGCGGTGGCACGGTGATGCTGATGACGTTCAGCCGGTAGAACAGGTCTTGCCGGAAGCGGCCCGCCTGCACTTCGCTGGCCAGGTCTTTGTGCGTGGCGCTGACCACACGCACGTTCACCGGGGTCTCGGCGGTGGCACCGATGGGCCGCACCGCGCGCTCCTGAATCACGCGCAGCAGCTTGCTCTGCATGGCCAGCGGCAGATCGCCGATTTCATCCAGGAAGAGCGTGCCGCCGTGGGCGGCCTGGAAGAAGCCTTCGCGGTCTTCGTTGGCACCGGTGAAGGCGCCGCGGCGGTAGCCGAAGAATTCAGCCTCGAGCAGGTTCTCGGGGATGGCGCCGCAGTTCACGGCCACGAAGGGCAGCGCGGCCCGGGGCGACACCTCGTGCACCGCGCGCGCCACCAGTTCCTTGCCCGTGCCCGATTCGCCGCACACCAGCACCGGCGCCATGCTTTGCGCCACGCGTTCGATGAGCGCACGCACCTGCCGGATGGACACGGCGTCGCCCACGATGCGCCGCAGCGCCGGGTGTGGCGCGCCGCCCGGTCTGGCCGATACGGCGGCGGCGGCACGCTGCGCGGCGGCGGCCCCGTGCACCGGCGTGCGGCCCAGGGCCGAGGCCACGGCGGCGCGAAACTGGCGCAGGTCGACCGGCTTGGTGAGGTAGTCGTAGGCTCCGGCCTTCAGCGCCTCGACCGCGTTCTCTGGCGAACCATAGGCGGTGATGACGATGGCCTTCTCGGGCCGGCCGTGTTCTTCCAGCCGGTGCAGCAGGTCGAGCCCGGTACCGTCGGGCAGTCGCATGTCGGTGATGACGAGCTGGTAGCCCCCCAGGCCGCGGCTTTGAAGCAGGCTCCAGGCCTCGGCCACCGAAGCAGCGCTTTCGACGTCGTAGCCCTCGCGCACGAGCGTCAGCTCGTACAGCGTGCGCAGGTCGGGTTCGTCGTCCACCACCAGCAGGCGCGGGCTGCTGGCGGGTTCGGCCGCCGCGGGGGCGGGCGCGGGGCCAGAAGGGGAAGCAGGGGCAGCGCTGGGGTTCACACCGGTTCCAGGGGCAGGGCGTGGGCGCTGTCTTGCAGGGCGCCGCGCCGCAGATTGACAACGAACTCGTTGCGAAGGCGTTCGGCGGCCGGCCGGGGCCGGTATTCGATGCTGGCGCCGTAGCGTTCGCACAGTTCGCGGCAAATATACAAGCCCAGGCCCGAGCCGCGGCTGCGTGTGCTGAAGAAGGGCTCGAAGAGAAAGCGCTCCACTTCCGGCGGAATGGGCGGGCTGTCGCTCAGCACCGAGATCTGCACCCAGCCTTCGTCACGCGGCGCCACGCGCAGGAAGATGGCGCCCCGGCCTGGGGCGGCATGGCGGTGCGCGTTGTCCAGCAGGTTCACCAGCACTCGGCGCAGATGCTCGGGGTCGAACAGCACGCCCAGCGGCTGCGTGGGCAGTTCGGCGCGCAGGCGGCTGTCGGGTGCCAAGGGCAGGCCCGCGGTGCGCGCCCAGTCGGCCGCCGCGGCAGCCACCACCGTGCTCGCGTCGATGCAGCGCGTGGGCGGCTCGGCCCCAGGCGCCACTTCCATCACGTCGTCCACCAGGCGCTTCAGCCTTTCGACGTTGTCGGCCACCATCTGCGCCAGCCTTTGCTGCGCCGGGGGCAGCGGGTCTTCCAGCAACAGCGCATTGGCCTGCGAGATGGCCGCCAGCGGGTTGCGTATCTCGTGCGCGATGCCGGCCGACACCCGCCCCATGGCGGCCAGCTTTTCCTGGCGTATGCGCGCCTGCAGCGTGCGCAGGTCTTCCAGCAGCAGCACGGCGAAGGGCTCGGCGGCGCTGGCTTCGGCGCCGCCGAGCCCGGCACCCTCGCCTCCCGGGCCGGCCTCGGCGCTTTCAAGGCCGCGCCCGCGCATGAAGCGCACGCGCAGCCGCAGTGTGCGGGTGTGGCCCTGGCCGAAGCCGAGCATCACGTCGCGGCCGGCTTCGGGCCATTCGCCTTCCACCAGGGCCTGGGCCACGGCAGCCATCAACGCCGCCCAGGCAGGGTTCTGGTCCAGCACGAAAGGCGCGGGCGGGTGCAGCCCCTGGGCCACCAGCAGCGCGCGCGCGGCCGGGTTGGCGGCCCGCACGCGCAGGCGGCGGTCCACCACCAGCACGCCATCGACCATCTCCTCGATCACCAGGCGGTTCAGCTGGGCCTGCTGGCGCGCCAGTTCCAGGCTGCCGCGTGCGGCCAGTTCTTCGCGCGCCAGGCGCCCGGCCAGTTCACCCGAAAGCAGCGTGATGACGAACATGCCCAGCCCGGCCAGACTCGACTGCAGCAACAGCGGCGTGGCCGCATCACCGCCCAGGCCGGCCCGCCAGGCCGCCAGCAGCAGCACCAGCGCCACGCCCGCCGCAGTGCCCAGCGCCAGCAGGCGCGAGGTCAGCACCCCGGCCATCAGCACCGGCAGCACCAGCAAGGCCGCGTAATTGAGCGTGGTGCCCACCTCCACCAGGTGCAGGAGCGAGAAGGCCAGCAGATCCACGCCGATGGTGGCCAGCCACTGCCGCCGCCGCTGCCCGGCCTGCGACTGTGGCTGCGCCAGCGGACCAAAGCGCGGCAGCAGCCACAGCGTGATGGCCTGCACGCCGTACAGCAGCGAGATGATGGCCAGCCATTCCGGCGGGCGCGTGCCCAGCAGGCTGGCTGCACCCACCACCCCCACGAGGCCCAGGCCGATGACGGCCCGCGCCGCGGCATAGGTGCGGTAGACGCGAGCCAGCGCATCGTCCTGCGCGTGCACGATGCGCCGGGCCTGGCGGCGCAGGAAACGGCTGTCGGCAGGGGCTTCGCCCGAGGCCAGCCAACCGGCGTCGAAGTGGGAATCGCCGTCGAGAGTGTCGTTGCCGTCGGTGGTCCCGAAGCTCGGGAACAGGATGTCGTCGCGACGCCGCCCGGGGCGGGCGCGGCGGTCGGCACGGCGCCTGTCGCCCTGGCGGCGGTTGGCCTCGGGCGCGTTCATCGCGCGGGGCGGGCCTTCAACACCAATTCAGCACCAAGCTTCCGCGCCCACCTTCAGCGCGGGCCGGCCAGGCGGTGCGCCTCGCCGCAGTAGGCGCGGCCGTCGGCGTCCTTCACGACCTCGGCCTCGGGCAGGTGCACGCCGCAGTGCGCGCAGGCCCGCATGGGAGCGGGCTCGGCAGGGCCTGGCGCGCCCTGGCGCGGGCCACCCTGCGCGGTGGGCTGAGGCGGCTTGCGGGCGGCTTCGTCGCCACGGCGGCTGCGGCGCAACCACCAGATCGCCGCGCCCACCAGCGCCAGCAGCAGCAGGTACTTGATCATGCGCCGGCGCCCCGCGCCAGCAGCACTTCCACGACGAAGCGAGAACCGGCATAGGCCAGCAGCAGCAGCAGGGCGCCGGCGTACAGCCAGCGCGTCGCGCGCCGCCCGCGCCAGCCGCGCAGGTGGCGGCCCAGCAGCAGCGCAGCGAACACCGTCCACGCCAGCAGCGAGAACACCGCCTTGTGGTCCGTCCAGCGCCACTGCACGGTATTGGCCACGCCCAGCACCAGCGTGGCCGTGAGCACGGCGAAGCCGGCTTCGACGAAGTGGAAGGTCACGCGCTCCAGTTGCAGCAGCGGCATGCCCATCGCGCCGGACCCCAGGGGCTGCAGGCGCGGGCCACCGGCGCGCAGGCGGCGTTCGGCAGCGTCCAGCATCAGCGCATGCAGCACCGCGGCCCCGAACAGGCCGTAGGCGCTGACGCCCAGCACGAAGTGGATGGGCGCCAGCGCCGAGGTGATGGCCTTGGGTTCGCCCGGAAAGGCCGCCATCACCCCCACGGCCAGCGCACCGGCCACCGCCAGGCCGCGGCGCACCGTCAGCAGGGGAGCAAAGCGGCTCTCCACCACGTAGACCGCGATCACCAGCCACACGGTGATGCTGAGCACGGGCGCAAACCCCAGGCGCGCCCCGGGCTGGGGCAGGCCGATGCCGGCGATGTCGATCACCAGCAGCACGGCATGCAAGGCCCAGCCGCCCATCAGCGCGGCGGCCGAAAAACGCTGCAGGGCCGACAGCGGCAGCGCCGCCAGCAGGTACAACAGCAGCGCCACGCCCGCCAGCAACAGGCCGCCGCCCGGGGCCAGTGTGGGAGATGCGCTCGATAGAATCATGATCACAGTGTAATGACCGCGCGAGTCGCGGCACGGCCCGCCCCGGCGGCCCATCTTTCCATCCAGCCGCCCCACCCTGCCCCATGGCCTCAACCCTGACCGATCGCCTGTCCAAGCTGGTCAAGACCATGCGCGGGCAGGCCCGCATCACCGAAGACAACGTGCAGGACATGCTGCGCGAGGTGCGCATGGCGCTGCTGGAAGCCGACGTGGCGCTGCCCGTGGTGCGCGACTTCATCGCCCGCGTGAAGGCCAAGGCGCTGGGCACCGAGGTGGCCGGTTCGCTGAACCCCGGCCAGGCGCTGGTGGGCATCGTCAACCGCGAACTCGCCGCCACGATGGGCGAAGGCGTGTCCGACATCAACCTGGCCGCCCAGCCGCCCGCCGTCATCCTGATGGCCGGCCTGCAGGGTGCGGGCAAGACCACCACCACGGCCAAGCTGGCCAAGCACCTCATCTCCAAGCGCAAGAAGAAGGTGCTCACGGTCTCGGCCGACGTCTACCGCCCGGCGGCCATCGAACAGCTGAAGACCGTCACGGCGCAGGCAGGCGCCGAGTGGTTCGCTTCCGACCCTGGGCAGAAGCCGCGCGACATCGCCCTGGCCGCGCTGGACTACGCCAAGCGCCACTACTTCGACGTGCTGCTGGTCGACACCGCCGGCCGCCTGGGCATCGACGAAGCGCTGATGGCCGAGATCCGCGAGCTGCACGCGGTGCTGAACCCGGTGGAGACGCTGTTCGTCGTCGACGCCATGCAGGGCCAGGACGCAGTGAACACCGCCAAGGCCTTCAAGGACGCGCTGCCGCTCACCGGCGTGGTGCTCACCAAGCTGGACGGCGACAGCCGCGGCGGCGCGGCGCTGAGCGTGCGCCAGATCACCGGCGCGCCCATCAAGTTCGCAGGCGTCAGCGAGAAGATCGACGGCCTGGAGGTCTTCGACGCCGAACGCCATGCCGGCCGCGTGCTGGGCATGGGCGACATCGTGGCGCTGGTGGAAGAGGTGCAGAAGGGCGTCGACATCGAGGCGGCGCAGAAGTTCGCCGACAAGATGAAGTCGGGCGGCGGCTTCGACCTCAACGACTTTCTCTCGCAGATCAGCCAGATGAAGAAGATGGGCGGCCTGTCCAACCTGATGGACAAGCTGCCCAGCCAGCTCACCGCCAAGGCCGCCGGCGCCGACATGGACAAGGCCGAGCGCGACGTGCGCCGCATGGAAGGCATCATCAACAGCATGACGCCGCTGGAGCGGCGCAAGCCTGAACTGCTGAAGGCCAGCCGCAAGCGCCGCATTGCCGCCGGGGCCGGCGTGCACGTGCAAGAGGTCAACCGGCTTCTGAACCAGTTCGACCAGATGCAGGGCATGATGAAGAAGATGAAGGGCGGCGGCCTGATGAAGATGATGAAGCGCATGGGCGGGGGCGGCGGTTTCCCCGGCATGCCCCGCTGAACCTGCCGGCACCCGACGGAGACCCGCCCCCGATACGCCTTGACACGCCTTTTGTGCGCCAGCCCATTGATTGATGGGCCCGCACAGCCGATCTTCCGGGTTCGCACGAATGCAGGCCCATGAACCCTTTGACCGACACCCCCGCGCCCATGGATTTCCTGTTTGCCGACGCCTCCTTCGCGCTGCCAGCCACGGTGCTGTTGTTGCTGGCTCTGTTGGTGGTGCGGCTGCGCAACCGGCAGGGCGCCCGGCGTAGCACCGCGCGGGAAGCACTCGATACCGTGGCCAGTTGGCCCCCTGAGGCCGCCCGCGTGCTGACCATTGCCGAGCGCCAGGCCTACGAGCTGGTGCGCCGCTCGCTGCCCGGCTATCTGGTGCTGGCACAGGTGCCGCTGTCGCGCTTCATCCGCGTGCCGGCCCGTTATTCGTACACCGACTGGCTGCAGCGCGTGGGTTCGCTCAGCGCCGACCTGCTGGTGTGCGATGCCGGCTCGCGCGTGCTGGCGGTGGTGGACATCCGCTCTTCCGGTGAGAGCGATCGCTCACGCCGCCGCCACGAACGCATGTCGCGCGTGCTGCGCAAGGCCGGCGTGCACGTGCTCACCTGGAACGAGGACGACCTGCCCAGCGCGTCCGAGGTGCGGCATGCCATGGTGGCCATCGCGGGCGGTGCCGCCACGGTGGCCAAGGCTGCTGCTGCCGCCGCCGCCGCGACCTCTTCGCGCCCGATGCCGCTCATTCCGGTGGGTGATATCTCCGAGGTGCTCGCCGAAGGCGACCGCGCCGCCTTCGAGGCCCAGCTCGACCCCGCGATGGAGCCCGTGCCGTCGGCCTTCTTCGAAGAGCTGGAGCCGGAACCCTCTCGCCGCTGAACGGCCGCTGAACTGCCGCTGAGGCGCCGGCGGGCCGCGCCGGCCCCGCGCTTCAGCCCAGCAAGGCCTGGGCGAATTCCTTCGCGTCGAAGGTCTGCAGGTCTTCCAGCTTCTCGCCGATGCCGATGAAGTAGACCGGCACCACGCCGCCCGGCCGCTCTGCGCCCCAGCGCGCGATGGCCGCGAGCACGCCGCCCTTGGCCGTGCCGTCCAGCTTGGTGACCACCAGGCCCGTCAGCCCCAGCGCGGCATCGAAGGCCTTCACCTGGGTCAGCGCGTTTTGGCCGGTGTTGCCATCGACGACCAGCAGCACCTCGTGCGGGGCGCCTTCCTGGGCCTTGGCGATGGTGCGGCGTATCTTCTTCAGCTCTTCCATCAGGTGCGTCTGCGTGGGCAGGCGGCCGGCGGTGTCGGCTATCACCACGTCGCAGCCGCGCGCGCGGCCGGCCGTCACTGCGTCGAAACTCACCGCGGCCGGGTCGCCACCCTCCTGGCTGACGATGGCCACCTGGTTGCGGTCGGCCCACACGGCCAGTTGCTCGCGCGCGGCGGCGCGGAAGGTGTCGGCGGCGGCCAGCAGCACCTTGCAGTCGGCCTCGGCGAGGTGCCGCGTGAGCTTGCCGATGCTCGTGGTCTTGCCGGCGCCGTTCACGCCCGTGACCATGATGACCGTGGGGCTGGCGCGGCCGATGTCCAGCGTGCGCTCCAGCGGCTTCAGCAGCTCGGTGAGGGCCGCGGCCAACAGCTGCTTCACGGCCGCCGGCTCGGTGGCCTTGCTGTCCTTCACGCGGCGCTTCAGGTCGGCCAGCAGGAATTCGGTGGCGGCCACGCCGGCATCGGCCATCAGCAGCGCCGACTCCAGCTCTTCGTACAGCGCCTCGTCGATGCGCGTGCCAGTGAAAACCTGCGCGATGCTGCTGCCGGTCTTGCGCAGGCCCTGGGCCAGGCGCCCCATCCAGCCGCTGCGCGGCGCGGGTTCGGTTGGCGCTGGCGCGGTTGCCGGTGCCACGGCCGCCGCCGCGTTCGCGGCAGGCGGCAAAGCCTGTGGTGCGGGGGGCGCTGCGGGGGCAGCAGGCGGTGAAGCAGGCGGCTTCTTCTTGAAGAAACTGAACATCGTGGGGACCAGAAGACCGCGGGAGACCGCCTGTGGAAGGACGCCGAAGCCTTGGCTATAATGTTGGGCTCAGGCGCTTTAGCTCAGCTGGTTAGAGCGACGGAATCATAATCCGCAGGTCCGGGGTTCAAATCCCTGAAGCGCCACCACCTTCGAAACCCGTGCCTGCTCTCAAGCAGGCACGGGTTTCTTGCTTGTGGGCTGGCCCGCCGCCGCTTCGTTCAAGGCAGCGCGCAAATGGCTGCGCAGGGCCTGGGCATTCCAGGGCTTGCACAGGTAGCGAAAGACACCTGCATCGTTGATGGCCGCCTGGGCGGTGGTGAAGTCCTCGGAGCCCGTCAGCAGCACGCGCACCGCCTGAGGCTGCACCGCGGCCATCAGCGTGAGGAAGGCCACGCCGTCCAGCTCGGGCATGCGCAGGTCGGACACCACCACGTCGTAGCGACAGTGGCGTGCCTGCTCCAGCGCCAGCAGCGGGTCGTTCAGCGTCTCGATGACGACGTCTTCGCCCAGGCTGCCGCGCAGCAGGCGCTGCAAGGCCATCAGGATGGCGGGTTCGTCATCCACCAGCAGCAGGCGCTTCATGCAGCACCCCGCAGCGTGGCAGGAGCCGAAGGAACAGCCGCTGCCAACGCAGGCGGCTGGATGTGCAGTTCCAGCCGCGAACCTTCGCGCTCTTCGAATTCACGGATGCGGCGTATCAGCGAGGGGGTCAGCACGTGGCCGGCGGTGAGCATGAGCATTCCTTTGCCTGACAAGAGGTCGCGCGCCAGCACCATGCCGCCTTCGGCCGCATCGGTGTGCAGGACCAGGCTCGGCGGGGCGGCCGGCTTGCGTTGGGGTTCGGTGATGTGCAGGAAGACGTCCAGCACCTCGGGGTCGAATTGCGTGCCGCGGCCCCGGCGCATCAGCGTGCGGGCTTCTTCACGCGTGGCCGGCGGGGTCACGAGGTGGCCGTTCTGCAGTTCGTCGAAGGCAGTGGCCACGGCCAGGATGCGCGCGCCCAGGGGAATGGCGGCGCCCGCCAGCTGGTCGGGGAAACCGCCGCCGTCCCAGCGCTCGTGGTGGCCGCGCACCAGCGGCAGCACGGGCTGCAGGTCATCCAGCGCCATCAAGGACTGCTCGCCAGCCGCCGGGTGCAGCCGGTACAGCGCCGCCTCTTCCGGCGTGTAGCGCGGCACCGGGCGTTGCAGCAGGCGGTCGCCCGCCCCGAGCAGGCCCACGTCGTGCACCAGGCCGGCCACGAAGACCTGCAGGCGTGCCTCTTCCGGCAGCGCCATCGCGGTGGCAATGTCGCGCGCCGTCTCGGCCACGCGGCGGCCGTGGCCGGCCAGCGGGCCGCCGCGCAGTTCCAGCAGATTCGAGAAGACGCGGATGCTGTTGAGGTAGTTGCGCTTGAGCTTGTCGTTGCTGGCGTGCAGCTCGGCCGTGCGCGCCTGCACACGCGCCTCGAGCTCGTCGTTCAGGGCCTGCAGCTCGGCGTTCTGGCGCTGCGTCAGCGCCTGCAGGCGCAGGGTTTCGCGCTGCAGCGCCTGGCGTTCCAGGCCCTCGCGCACGGCGCCCTGCAGCTCGTGTTCGTTCCAAGGCTTCTGCAGGTAGCGGAAGATGGCGCCGCGGTTGACGGCCGACACCGCCGAGTGCAGATCGGCGTGGCCCGTGAGCAGGATGCGCACGGTCTGCGGCCAGCGCGCGTGCAGCTGCTCCAGCAGCTGCACGCCGTCCATGCCGGGCATGCGCATGTCGCTGATGACGAGGTCGACCGGCCGCACCTGCATCAGCGCCAGCGCTTCTTCGCCGCCGCTGGCGCTGAGCACCGACACCTGCGCGCCGCGCAGCACGCGCTGCAGGGCCGAGAGGATGTTGGGCTCGTCGTCCACGCACAGCACGGTGGGCAGGGTGGTGGCCGGCGCGCCTGCCGCAGGGGCAGCCACTGAGGGCGGCGCTTCCAGCACGGCGCTGCTCATGACAAGGCCTCGCCGGCCTGCCGCACCGGCAGCGTCACACGGAAGCGGGTGCCCTGCCCGGGCTGGCTGCTCACCTCGATGCGGCCATGGTGCTTCTGCACGATGCCGTAGCTGAGCGACAACCCCAGCCCCGTGCCCTTGCCCACCGGCTTGGTGGTGAAGAAGGGGTCGAAGATGCGCTGCAGCTGCTCGGCCGGGATGCCGCAGCCGTCGTCGCTGATCTCCACCCAGACCTGCGGGCCCTGCTCGGCATCGTCCTGCGTGCCGGTGCGGATGACGATGGTGCCGCGCGCCTTTTCGATGGCGTGCGCCGCGTTCACCAGCAGGTTCATGAAGACCTGGTTCAGTTCGGAAGCCAGGCACTGCACCTCGGGCAGCTGGCCGTACTCGCGCACGACATCGGCCTTGTACTTGAGCTCGTTGTTGACGATGTTCAGCGTGGAATCCAGCCCTTGGTGCAGGTTGCTCCACTCCCAGTCCTGGCGGGCGTCCACGCGCGAGAAGTCCTTCAGGTCCTGCACGATCTTGCGCACCCGCCGCACGCCTTCCAGCGTCTCGGCCATCAGGTTCGGAATGTCTTCCTTCAGGTAGCTCAGCTCGATGGACTCGCGCAACTCGGCCACCTCGCGCCCGGTGGGGGTGCCGGCGAGCTGGGCCTCGGCGGCCTCGTAGGCGGACAACATGCGGAAGAGGTCGGCGATGTAGCGCTCCAGCGTGCCGATGTTCGAGAAGATGTAGCCCACGGGGTTGTTGATCTCGTGGGCCACGCCCGCCGCCAGCTGCCCGATGCTGGCCAGGCGCTCGGACTGCACCAGCTGCTGCTGCGCGTTCGAGAGCTGGCGGCTCAGGTCGCTGGCATCGGCTTCGGTGCGGGGGCGTTCTTGCAGTGTCGTGCTCATGGTGGTTCTCACAGTCCCAGGGCGGTGCAGGTGTCGGCCACGGCGGCCTGCACCTGCGTGGCAATGTCTTCGAGGGGCAGGCGCTCCAGCCCCACGCGCTGCCACGGGGCGGGCAGCACGCGCGGGCCTTGCGGGCACTCTTCGTGGCGGTAGCCCAGGCCATGCGCCAGCGCGTCGGCCACGTGGACGATGTCCACCAGGGTGGCGCTTTCAGCAGCCTCGGGCGGGTGGTGGTGGCGGGCGATGACCACCACCACCGGGTTGGGCAGGTGCCAGTGTTCAGCCACGATGGCGCCCACTTCGGCATGGTCGGTGCCCAGAAGCCGGCGTTCCAGCCGCCGGCCCCCGGGCAGCCCCTGGCGACCTGCCTGCAGCAGCGCGCCGTGCGCCTGGGGGAAGTGCGCCGCCAGGGCCAGCCGGCCCACGTCGTGCAGCAGCCCGGCGGTGTAGGCCATCTCCTCGTCCAGCGCGTGCGCGGCGGCCAGGCTGCGCGCCGCGAAGGCCACGGCCACGGTGTGGCGCCAGAACACGCCGAGGTTCAGCGCCGTGGCGCGTGGCTGCGCGAAGCTCTGCGCCAGGGCGGCCGTGGCCACCAGCGAGCGCAACGAACGCAGGCCGATGAGGTTGACGGCGTCGTGCGCCGAAGCCACGCGGCCCGGCACGCCGTAAAAGGCCGAGTTGGCCAGACGCAGCACACGGGCGGTGAGCGCTTGGTCGCGCTGCAGCAGGCCGGCGACGTCGCGGATGCTGGCCTTGCCTTCGTCCAGCGTGCTGACCATCGCCACCACCGCCTCGGGCAGTGGCGGCAGCTGGGCCACGCGTTCGTGCAGCTGCGCGGGGGTCACGGGCGGGGGCAACTCGGCCGAGGCCAGGCCGTGGGCCGCGTCGCCCGCGGCCTCTTGCAAGGCGGCGGCCAGCGGGCCGGGCCTCAGGGCCGCCATCAGGGTTTCGGTGCAGGGCGGGCCTGCCAGCGCGGTGCTCATGGGGCCTCCTCGGTCAGGGGTGTCAGCATCACCAGCCGGCCGCCTTCCACGCCGCCATGGCGCAGCGTGCGCACGCGCACCAGGTGGTCGGCGCCGCCGGCTCGGGCGTGGCAGGGGCCGGGGCCGAGCTCGGTGAAGCCGTTCCAGGGCAGCGCGTGCGCGTGCTGGCCCAGCAGGCCGGCCGCTTCGGGCCAGCTGCGTTCGGCGCGGCGGTTGACGAAGGCCACCAGGCCTTCTGGGTCGATGCCGATCAGGGCCGCCGGCAGCTCGTCCAGCACATCGCGCATGCTGCCGGCCATCAGCGCCATGAGGTCGGCGTGCTCGCGTTGGTTCGCGGCCGCCTGGGCCAGGCGTGCGTTCACGGCGGCCAGGTCGGCGTTGGCGCTTTCCACCTGGCGCGCCAGCCGCCGGTTCTCGTCCACCATGTCCTTGTGGCGCACGGCCTCGGCCACGTGGGCGCGCAGGTGCTGGTCGTCCCAGGGTTTGGTGAGGAAGCGGTAGATCGCGCCTTCGTTGACGGCGTCGATGATGGACTGCAGCTCGGTGTAGCCCGACAGCACCATGCGCACGGTGTGCGGGTAAAGCTCTTTGGCGCGGCGCAGGAATTCCACCCCGCTCATGCCGGGCATGCGCTGGTCGGAGACGATGACGTCGACCTCGTTTTCGGCCAGGCGCTGCAGCCCTTCGGCGGCGCTGCTGGCGGTGATGAGGTGGTAGCCGTCGCGGCGCAGCAGGCGCTTCAGCGCCGAGAGGATGTTCTCCTCGTCGTCCACCAGCAGCACGGTATGGCCGCGCCGCACGCGGGTGACGAAACGCTCGGGCAGCCGCCGGCCTTCGCGCAGCATGCGGGCCACCTCGTCGGCAGGCACCGGCGGGCTGAACCAGCGGCCCTGGATCAGGTCGCAGGCGTGGGCGCCCAGCAGGCTGAGCTGGCTTTCGGTTTCGACCCCTTCGGCCAGCACGCGCAGCTGCAGCCCGTGCGCCATGGTGATGATGGCGCGCGTGACCGAGACGTCGTGCGCGGCGCTCGTCACGTCCTGCACGAAGCTGCGGTCGACCTTCACCAGGTCGATGGGCAGGTTGCGCAAGGAGCCCAGGCTGGAATAGCCGGTGCCGAAGTCGTCCAGCGCGATCTCGATGCCCAGGGCCCGCAGCGCGCGCAGCACCGCCGAGGCATGGGCCATGTCGGAGATGGCCAGGCCCTCGGTCAGCTCCAGGCCCAGGCTGCCGGGGTCGGCCCCGGTCTCGCGCAGGATGCCCTGCACGTGGGCAGCCAGGTCGGGCCGCTGCAGCTGGGAAGAAGACAGGTTCACGCACACGCGCAGCGGCGGCAGGCCGGCACGCCGCCAGGCTGCCGCCTGCGCGCAGGCGCGGCGCATCACGAGTTCACCGATGGCGCCGATGACCCCGGCGCGCTCGGCCGCGGGCAGGAACTCGGCGGGCGGCACTTCGCCCAGCTCGGGGTCTTCCCAGCGCAGCAGCGCTTCCACGCCGCGGATGCGGCCGTCGGCCAGGTCCACCTGCGGCTGGTACAGCAGCTGCAGCGGGCCGGCCTCTTGCGGGTTCTCCACGGCACGGCGCAGCCCGGCTTCGAGTTGCAGCGCGCGCACCACCTGCGCGCTGGAGGCGGGCTCGTAGAAGCCCAGCGGCGCGGCCGCGTTGGTGCCCAGGCGGGCGGTCTGCGCGCGCTCCAGCAAGGCAGAGGGCGTGTCGGCATCTTCAGGGAAGCGGGCAATGCCGACACGCGTGCTCGGGAACACATCGGTGGCGCCCAGGCGCACCGGGGCGTCCAGGGCAGCACACAGCGCGGCGGCGCGTTCGCGCAATGCGGGGGCTTCCGGGCGCTCGGCGTGCTCCAGCATCAGCGCGAACTCGCCGTCGCCCAGGTGGGCCACCCACTCGTGGGCGCTGCGCGCCTCGGAAAGACGCGAGGCCAGGGCCATGGTGAGGGTGTCGCCCGCCCCGAAGCCCATGCTGGCCTTCACTTCGGCGATGCGTGGCACCTCCAGCGCCAGCACGCTGAAGCAGCCACCATTCCAGCGTGCGGCGTGGGCCGCGGCGTCCAGGTGGTCCAGCAGCGCGGCGCGGTTGGGCAGGCCGGTCACTTCGTTGTGGTTGACGGCCTGCTGCAGGCGCTGTTCCGCCTCGCGCTGGGCCGTGATGTCCTGCAGCATGCCCACGCCGCGCAGGCGCCCGGGCTTGCCGGCCACTTCGTGCACCACGCCGCGGTGCAGCACCACCAGGCGGCGGCCGTCGGCGCACTGCAGGCGGTGTTCGAACTCGAAGGGCTCGTCGGTGGCGGCGTTGCGCCAGATCACGGCCACGTACTCGCGTTCGTCGGGCGACACCCACGAGAGCATGTCGAGCCCGCCCTCCAGCGCGTCACTGGGCGCCAGGCCCACCAGCTCGCGCAGGCCGGCCGACATCAGCAGGCGCCCGGAGGGCAGCTCGATCTCGAAACTGCCCGAGCGGCACAGCCTCTCGGTGCGCTCCAGCATTTGCGCGTTCCACAGCGGGTCGCGCTGGCGGCCGCGCAGCACGGCCAGGTCGCCGGGCGCGCTGTCGGTCACCAGGTCAGGCGCCGGCTCGGGGGCGAGGCAGCGCGCGGGGTCGGGTGCGGAAGAGAGGGGCATGGTCATGAGGCTTCCTGCGGCACACAAGGCGCCAGGGCCACCGGCAGAACCAGCGGTTGCATCATTTATATCGTTTATTGGCTGGCATGAAAGAGCATTTATGCCGCTTTGATCGTTTAGAGCCTGGTCGACAGCACTGCCCCTAGAATTCGGCCTCTCCCGGTGACGGCGCCGCCGTCCCACAGCCCCTGGATCCACACCATGAACCGCTGTGCTGCCGTGGCGGCCGCCTTGTGCCTGGCCGCCTTCGCCCTGCCTGCCGATGCCCAGGCCCCCCGCAAGTTCACGGCGCAAACCTTGCGCGGCGAACTCGTCGTCACCAACCCGCCCGAGGTGCTGCTGAACCGCCAGCCCGCACGCCTGGCGCCGGGTGCGCGCATCCGCGGCGCCGACAACCTGCTGGTGCTGTCGGGTGCGCTGGTGGGCCGCAGCGCGGTGGTGCACTACACCTATGACACGCAGGGCAACCTGCTCGACATCTGGGTGCTGAACGAGGCCGAGCGCCGCATGAACCCCTGGCCGGTTTCCCCGCAGCAGGCAGCGAGCTGGTCCTTCAACCCCGACACCCAGACCTGGAGCCGCTGATGAGCGACACCACCCCCACCAAGAAGGTCTACATCCGCACCTTCGGCTGCCAGATGAACGAGTACGACTCGGACAAGATGGCCGACGTGCTGGGCGCCGCCCAGGGCTACGAGAAGACGGAAGACCCCGAGGCCGCCGACCTCATCCTCTTCAACACCTGCAGCGTGCGCGAGAAGGCGCAGGAGAAGGTGTTCAGCGACCTCGGCCGCGTGAAGCACCTGGCCAGGAAGGGCGTGCTCATCGGCGTGGGCGGCTGCGTGGCCAGCCAGGAAGGTGCGGCCATCATCGAGCGCGCGCCTTTTGTCGACCTCGTCTTCGGCCCGCAGACGCTGCACCGGCTGCCGCAGATGATCGAAGCGCGCGCCAGCCAGCGCCGGCCGCAGGTGGACATCAGCTTCCCCGAGATCGAGAAGTTCGACCACCTGCCGCCGGCCAAGGTGGAAGGCGCCAGCGCCTTCGTCAGCATCATGGAAGGCTGCAGCAAGTACTGCAGCTACTGCGTGGTGCCCTACACGCGCGGCGAAGAGGTGCACCGCCCGCTGGACGACGTGCTGGCCGAGGTGGCCGGCCTGGCCAGCCAGGGCGTGAAGGAGGTGACGCTGCTGGGGCAGAACGTCAACGCCTACCGGGGCCCGATGGGCAACACTGCCGAGATCTGCGACTTCGCTCTGCTCATCGAGTTGGTGGCCGAGATTCCCGGCATCGAGCGCATCCGCTACACCACCAGCCACCCCAACGAGTTCACGCAGCGCCTGATCGACGTCTACGCGCGCGTGCCCAAGCTCGTGAACCACCTGCACCTGCCGGTGCAGCACGGCTCAGACCGCATCCTCATGGCCATGAAGCGCGGCTACACCGCCATCGAATACAAAAGCACCATCCGCAAGCTGCGCGCGGTGCGGCCCGACATCAGCATGAGCAGCGACTTCATCGTCGGCTTTCCGGGCGAAACCCAGGAAGACTTCGACAAGATGATGAAGCTCATCGAAGACGTGGGCTACGACAGCAGCTTCAGCTTCGTCTTCAGCAAGCGCCCGGGAACGCCCGCCGCCGCGCTGCGCGACGAAACGCCGCAAGACGTGAAGCTCAAGCGCCTGCAGCACCTGCAGGCCACCATCGAGCAGAACGTGCGCCGCATCAGCGCCAGCCGCGTGGGCACGGTGCAGCGCATTCTGGTGGAAGGGCCTTCGCGCAACAGCGGCAAGGCCGGCAAGCCGGGCAGCGGCAGCACCGAGATCATGGGCCGCACCGAGTGCAACCGCATCGTGAACTTCGACGGCGGCCCGCTGGCGGCGCGGCTGGCGGGGCAGATGCTCAGCGTGCGCATCACCGAGGCGCTGCCGCACTCGCTGCGCGGCGAGGTGTTGGTGCGCGATGAACTCAGCGACGCCCCGGCCCGAAGCCCCGCCACCACAGCGTGAACGCACACGCCAGCACCATGGCGGCGTACGTGGCCATGCGGCCATCGCGGCCGAAGACCACCAAGCCCGCCAAGGTGACGGCGGCCCCGGCCAGGGCGGCCGGCAGCGCCAGGTGCCTGAAGCCCACGGGCGCCAGTTCGCGCCGCCACAGCAGCTTGGCCAGCGCGGCGGCCAGCACGCCCAGGGCCACCCCGGGCAGGAAAAGATTGCCCAGGTGCATCAAGGCGTCCAGCGGTCCCATCTTGCGTTCCCTCAAGTCCGTGCGTGTTCTTGTGCCGCGGGCCGTGGTGTGACAGGCCCCAAACCTACAATTCTGATGTGAGCGCGTATTTGAACGTCGTGGCACTCGGGCTGAACCACACCACCGCGCCGCTGGACGTGCGCGGCAAGCTTGCGTTCTCGCCAGAGCAGATGGGTCCTGCGCTGCTGGGCCTGCGTGAACGCCTGGCGCGCGTGGTGCCCGAGGCCGCGCTGGTGAGCACCTGCAACCGCACCGAGCTCTACGTGGCGGCCCCGGCCGAGAAGGCAGAGGCCCTGGTGCGCCCGGCCATCGACTGGCTGGCCGAACAGGGCGGCATCAGCGGCCAGCAGCTGCTGGGCCACAGCTACGTGATGGAAGACCGCCTGGCGGCGCGCCACGCCTTCCGCGTGGCCGCGGGTCTGGACAGCATGGTGCTGGGCGAGCCGCAGATTCTGGGCCAGATGAAGCAGGCCGTGCGTCTGGCCGATGAAGCCGGCACGCTGGGCACCACGCTGCACCAACTGTTCCAGCGCAGCTTCTCGGTGGCCAAGGAGGTGCGCACCTCCACCGAAATCGGCGCGCACAGCATCAGCATGGCCGCCGCCGCGGTCCGCCTGGCTTCGCAGCTGTTCGAAGACCTGAACAAGATCAAGGTGCTCTTCGTGGGCGCCGGCGAGATGATCGAGCTGGTGGCCACGCACTTCGAGGCCAAGGGCCCGAAGGCCATCGCGCTGGCCAACCGCACACTGGAGCGCGGCGAGCGCCTGGCCAGCCGCTTCGGCGGCGAGGCGCTGCGGCTGTCGGACATCCCGGCGCGGCTGCATGAGTTCGACGCCGTCATCTCGTGCACGGCCAGCACCCTGCCCATCATCGGCCTGGGCGCGGTGGAACGGGCGCTGAAGGCGCGCAAGCACCGGCCGATGTTCATGGTGGACCTGGCCGTGCCGCGCGACATCGAGCCCGAGGTGGGCCAGCTTTCCGACGTCTATCTCTACACCGTGGACGACCTCTCCGCGCTGGTACAGACCGCGGGCGAAAAGCGCCAGGCCGCCGTGCAGCAGGCCGAAGCCATCATCGATGCCGGCGTGCAGAGCTTCGCGCACTGGCTCGACCAGCGCGCCGCCGTGCCCTTGATCCAGGCGCTGAACCGCCAGGCCGACGACTGGGGTGCGCTGGAGCTGGCACGCGCACGCAAGGCCCTGGCCCGCGGCGAGAACGCCGAGCAGGTGCTCGAGGCCCTGGCCCGCGGCATCACCAGCAAGATGCTGCACGGCACGCTGGCCGAGCTGCATGCCGCCGAAGGCGACGAGCGCGAACGCCTGGCCGGCACGGTGCAGCGGCTCTTCCTGCGCCAGGGCACGCGGGCGGTGGGCGGCGGCGAACACGGCCGTTAGCGGCGCTCGGCCGCCCCGCTGCACCGCGCAAGGTGCAGCGCCCGTTTTCGCCATCGGCCCCAGCCGTTCAGATCCAGGCCCTTCTGCCCCCGTCACCCGTTCTGCCCATGAACCCTGCCCTGCGCGACCCCTTCGAACGCCTGGCCCTGCGCCTGGCCGAGCTCGACGCCACGCTGGCCGACCCCGCGGTGGCCAGCGACATCAAGCGCTGGCGCGCGCTCTCGCGCGAGCAGGCCGAAGCCAGCAGCATCGTGCAGCGCTACCGCCTGTACCAGCAGCGCGAGGCCGACCTGGCCACCGCCCAGGAGATGCAGGCCGACCCCGAGATGGCCGAGATGGCGCAAGAGGAAATCGCCGCGGCCAGCGCCGACCTGCAGCGCCTGCAGGCCGAGCTGCAGACGGCGCTGATCCCCAAGGACCCCGACGACGCGCGCAATGCCTTCCTGGAGATACGCGCCGGCACGGGCGGCGACGAAAGCGCGCTCTTTGCAGGCGACCTGGCGCGCATGTACCTGCGCCACTGCGAGCGCCAGGGCTGGCGCACCGAGGTCATGAGCCAGAGCGACAGCGAACTCGGCGGCTACAAGGAACTGGTGCTGCGCGTCGAGGGCGAGGGTGTCTACGGCCGGCTGCGTTTCGAGAGTGGCGGCCACCGCGTGCAGCGCGTGCCGGCCACCGAAAGCCAGGGCCGCATCCACACCAGCGCCTGCACCGTGGCCGTGATGCCCGAGCCCGACGAAGCCGAAGAGATCACACTGAACCCGGCAGACCTGCGCATCGACACCTTCCGCGCCAGCGGTGCCGGCGGCCAGCACGTGAACAAGACCGACAGCGCCATCCGCATCACCCACCTGCCCACCGGCCTGGTGGCCGAGTGCCAGGACGACCGCAGCCAGCACCGCAACAAGGCCAAGGCCCTGGCGGTGCTGCAGGCACGGCTGCGCGACAAGGAACACACCGAGCGCGCTGCCAAGGAAGCGGCCACGCGCAAGGGGCTCATCGGCAGCGGCGACCGCAGCGACCGCATCCGCACCTACAACTTCCCGCAGGGCCGGCTCACCGACCACCGCATCAACCTCACGCTGTACAAGCTGGGCCAGGTGATGGACGGCGACCTGGGCGACGTGCTCGATGCCCTGCAGGCCGCCCGCGCGGCCGAACAGCTGGCCCAGCTGGAAAGCGGCGCGCGCTGAGGCGCGGCCTGTTGAGCTGCCTCTTGATCGGCCTCTTGATCCGCCTCTTGATCCGGCACCAGAGCGACCTGCGATGAACACCCAGCCTTCGCTGCGCGAAGCCCTGGCCCAGGCCGCCGCCGCGGGCGTGGAGCGCCTGGACGCCCAGCGCCTGCTGCAACACCTGCTGCAGCAAGGGCGGGCCTGGCTGCTGGCACATGACGACGAACCGCTCAGCACCACGCAAGCCGCAGCCTGGCACGCGTTGCTGGCCCGCCGCGCGGCAGGCGAACCGCTGGCCTACCTGACCGGCGAGCGCGAATTCCACGGCCTGCCGCTGCAGGTGAACCCCGCCGTGCTGGTGCCCCGGCCCGACACCGAAACGCTGGTCGATTGGGCCCTCGAGCTGCTGGCCGGCCCCTGGGCCCAGACGCCCTGCCCGCAGGTGGCCGACCTGGGCACCGGCAGCGGCGCCATCGCGCTGGCCGTCAAGCAGGCCTGCCCGCGTGCCAGCGTGCGCGCCAGCGACTTGAGCCCTGCCGCACTGGCCATGGCGCGAGGCAATGGCCAGCGCCTGGCGCTGGAAGTCGATTGGCTGGCGGGCCCCTGGTGGCAGCCTTACGGCCCGCCAGCCCTGCATCTGGCGCTGTCGAACCCGCCCTACATCGAGGCCGGCGACCCCCACCTGCCTGCCCTGCGCCATGAGCCGTTGTCGGCCCTGGTGCCGCCCGGCGGCGACGGTCTGGCCGCGCTGCGAGAGATCATCCAGGGCGCACCGCCCCACCTGGCCGCGGGCGGCTGGCTGCTGCTGGAACACGGCCACGACCAGGCCGATGCCGTGGCCGCGCTGCTGCGCCAGCGCGGCTTTGCCCAGGTGCAGCACCAGCGGGACCTGGGCGGCCACCGCCGCTGCACTGGCGGGTGCTGGCCAGACGCAACCTGAAGTAAGCGCCCGCGAAAGTGGCACTTTGCACACGGCCCGGCGCTTTGCAGCATGCGGGGCGCGGCCTAGGATGGGCCCCGTGCCTCGGTGGCGGGCTTCCTTTCGGCAAGCCCACCGCAGGCCCTGCAGGAGCGAGCGATGACCCCTTTGGCCCCCGCCCCCAGCACCCGCCGACGTCTGGCTCCCGCCCTGGCACGCGTTGCTGCGCGCGCCCTGGCGGTCGCCTTCGCCGCCGCAGCCAACGTGGCCGCCGCGCAAGACGGCCTCAGCCTGAAGCCCTCACCACCCGCTGAGCAGAAGCTGCAGCTGGGCCCGGTCCAGCTGGGCCTGCTGGTCAGCTTGCCCGGCAGCAGCCCCCGTGCGCAGTTGTTCGGCGACTACTACCTCACCGGCCCCGGCTTCGGCCAGGGCGACATCGCCGGTGGCCTGCGCCTGACCAGTGGCCTGGCCATCGGCCCGCGCCGCGCCACGCAGGGCCTGCCGCCCGTGCGCCTGGGCGAAGGGCTGCGCAGCGCACCCGGCCTGCAGCTGGGCCCCGACCCGGAAAGCAACCGCGTGGCGCTGCCCTACCTGGGGTTGGGCTACACCAGCCTTTCGGCCCGCGAGGGCTGGGGTTTCAGCGCCGACATCGGCCTGGGCGGCCTGGCGCCAGGCGAGCGGCTGCGCCTGGGCCGCAGCAACCCGACGGCGGCACAGGTGGAAAACGTGCTCAACGCGCTGCGCCTGGCCCCGGTGCTGCAGCTGGGCGTGTCTTACGCCTTCTGAGCGCCAAGGCGGCAGGGCATGGGCCAGGCTGCGGCTGGGTGCCCTCGCGCCCGGTAGGCGGCCCCTTTCGCGGGTACAGTGTCGGCCTGTTCCAGCTGCCTACTTCCCGACCATGAGCAACGTGCAAGAGCGTATCGACCAACTGGTGAAGGGCCACCGCGTGGTGCTCTTCATGAAGGGCACGGCCCAGTTCCCGATGTGCGGCTTTTCCGGCCGCGCCATCCAGGTGCTGAAGGCCGCCGGCGCGCCCGAGCTGACCACCTTCAACGTGCTGGAAGACGAAGAAGTGCGCCAGGGCATCAAGGACTACGCGCAGTGGCCCACCATCCCGCAGCTCTACATCGACGGTGAATTCGTCGGCGGCTCGGACATCATGATGGAGATGTACCAGTCGGGCGAACTGCAGCAGCTGCTGAACAAGTAGGCCCCGGCGCCAGCCGGCTCAGACGGCCGTGGCCACCTGCCACTGGCGGCGGGCACCGAACACCAGGTTCGGATATTCGGCGCGGCCGCGGCTGCCGTTGTAGCGGCCCAGGGCGAGGAAGAGGTCGCCCTTCTCGCGCTGCAGGTAGTGGCGCAGGATGGTGCAGCCGAAGCGCAGGTTGGTCTGCAGGTGGAAGAGGCGGCTCGCGTCGCCATCGCCTATCAGCCGCGCCCAGAAAGGCATCACCTGCATGTAGCCGCGTGCGCCAGCGCTGCTGATGGCGTACTTGCGAAAGCCGCTTTCCACCTGCACCAGGCCCAGGATCAGGGCCGTTTCCAGGCCGGCGCGGCGGCTTTCGTACCACAGCGTTTCCAGGAACTCCACGCGCGTGTGGTGCTCGGCCTTGCGGCGCTTGAGGCGCTCACTCGCGGCGCCCAGCCAGCGCAGGTAGGCCAGCCGTGCTTCCATGGTGTCGAAGCTGGGTTTGGGCGGCGCGGCTTCGGCGACGGCGGCCGACAAGGCCGTGCGCACCGAATCGGCCAGCGGCTCTTCCAGCTGGGCACCGGCCCGGGCGGGCGCAGGGGCCCAGAGCGCGGGCGCGCCCAGGCCTGCGACGAGCAGCGCACGCCGCGCGAGCGTCATGCGCCCAGACGCTCCTTCACGCGCGCGGTCACCTCGGCCAGCGGCACCACGTCGGCTGCGGCATCACGCCGGCCCTGCATCTCCACCGTGCCGGCCTTCAGGCCCCGGTCGGACAGGACCACGCGCAAGGGCACGCCGATCAGTTCCCAGTCTGCGAACATGGCGCCGGGGCGCTCGCCGCGGTCGTCCAGCACCACGTCGATGCCCTGGGCGACCAGCGCATCATGCAGGCGGTCGGCCTCGGCCTGCACTTCCGGGCTGCGGTCGTAGCCGATGGGGCAGATCACCACGGCGAACGGCGCAATCGCTGCCGGCCAGACCATGCCGCGCTCGTCATGGTTCTGCTCGATGGCGGCGCCCAGGATGCGGGTGACGCCGATGCCGTAGCAGCCCATCTCGAAGGGCTGCGCCTTGCCGTTTTCGTCGAGGAACTGCGCCTTCATCGGCGTGCTGTATTTCTTGGTGCCGAGGTAGAACACGTGGCCCACCTCGATGCCGCGCTGGATGGCCAAAACACCCTGGCCATCGGGGCTGGGGTCGCCGGCCACGACGTTGCGGATGTCAGCCACGAGTTCGGGCTCGGGCAGGTCGCGGCCCCAGTTCACGCCGGTGTAGTGGAAGTCGGCTTCGTTGGCGCCGCACACGAAGTCGGCCATGTTCGCCACCGTGCGGTCGGCCACCACCTTCACCGGCTTTTTCAGACCTTCCTTCGTGAAGATGGGGCCCAGGTAACCCGGCTTGCAGCCGAAGTGATCTTCGATCTCCGCCACGGTGGCGAAGCGGAAACCATCCTTCAGGCCTGGCACCTTGCCGGTCTTCACTTCGTTCAGGTCGTGGTCGCCGCGCACCAGCAAAAGCCACACCGTGGTCTTGGCGATGTCGCCGTTCTCGGCCAGCTCGTCGGTGGCCAGCACCAGGCTCTTCACGGTGCGCTGCAGCGGCAGGCCCAGCAGCGTGGCCACGTCGGCGCAGGTGCTCTTGCCGGGCGTGGGCGTCTTGGCCAGGATCTGGGCCGGTGCCGCCCGCACGGCCAGCAGGGGCAGGGCCTCGGCCAGCTCGATGTTGGCGGCGTAGTCGCTGGTGAGGCAGTAGACGATGGCGTCCTCGCCGGTGTCGGCGATGACCTGGAACTCGTGCGAGGCGTCGCCGCCGATGGCGCCAGTGTCGGCGGCCACGGCGCGGTACTGCAGGCCGAAGCGGTCGAAGATGCGCTTGTAGGCGTCGAACATGGTCTGGTAGCTCTTCAGCGCACCGGCCTTGTCGCGGTCGAAGGAATAGGCGTCCTTCATCGTGAACTCGCGGCCGCGCATCACGCCGAAGCGCGGGCGGCGCTCGTCGCGGAACTTCGTCTGGATATGGAAGAAGTTGCGCGGCAGCTGCTTGTAGCTGCGCAGCTCTTGCCGCGCGATGTCGGTGATGACCTCTTCGCTGGTGGGCTGGATGATGAAGTCACGCTCATGGCGGTCTTTCACGCGCATGAGCTCGGGGCCGTAGGCCTGGAAGCGGCCGGTTTCCTGCCACAGCTCTGCGGGCTGCACCACGGGCATCAGCAGTTCCACGGCACCGGCGCGCACCATCTCTTCGCGGATGATGCCTTCCACCTTGCGGATGACCCGCAGCCCCAGCGGCATGTAGTTGTAGATGCCGGCGCCCAGGCGCTTGATGAAACCCGCGCGCATCATCAGCTTGTGGCTCACGACCTCGGCGTCGGCGGGTGCTTCTTTCTGCGTGGAGATGAAGGTGGCGGTGGCTTTCATGGGGGCAGGTACAGCTGGGCAGTTCGGTGTTTTTCGGGCACCGCCGCCGCTGACGCCCAGCCCCCGAACGGCCCCACTTGACGCATGCGGGTTAGCGAGGGTTCGCGTGCTGCACAGCGCCGGTGCAATAATGAAAAAGAGTCACAAATTCGGGGTCTGATTATGCTCGACCGGGAAGGCTTCAGGCCCAACGTCGGCATCATCCTGCTGAACCCCAGGAATCAGGTTTTCTGGGGCAAGCGGCTGCGCACGCACTCGTGGCAGTTTCCGCAGGGCGGCATCAAGTACGGCGAGTCGCCCGAGCAGGCGATGTTCAGGGAACTGCACGAGGAAGTCGGGCTGATGCCTGAGCACGTGCAGATTCTGGCCCGCACCCGCGACTGGCTGCGCTACGAAGTGCCCGAGCACTTCATCCGCAAGGACGCGCGCGGTCACTACCGCGGCCAGAAGCAGATCTGGTTCCTGCTGCGCCTGCTGGGCCACGACAGCGACCTCAACCTGCGTGCCACCGACCACCCCGAGTTCGACGCCTGGCGCTGGAACGACTACTGGGTGCCGCTGGAACTGGTGATCGAGTTCAAGCGTGGCGTCTACGAAATGGCGCTCACGGAACTGGCGCGCTACCTGCCGCGCGCCCAGAACCACCACAACCGCTACCTGCGTACCGGGCTGCGAGGCCCGCGTCACGAAGCCGAACCAACCGGCCCGGGTGGGCCTGCGGGGCCTGTTGCCGAGAAGCCCAGCGAACTCGGCCAGTTGCACAGCCTGAACCCCAACGGGCCGGTGGCTGACGCCAGCTGAGCCCCGAAACGGGCTTAACGCGGGCGCTGGTCCGTTCAACGCAGGCTGCTAGACCAGGACCAGGTTGGTGCGGTGGATCAGCTCGGGCTCGTTGGCATAGCCCAGCAGCGCTTCGATCTGGTGTGAAGGCTTGCGCGCGATCAGCCGCGCCTCGGCGGCAGAGTAGTTCGCCAGGCCGCGCGCCACCTCCTGGCCCTTCAGCGTGCGCACGGCGATGACATCGCCCCGGACGAAATCGCCCTGCACTTCGTGCACACCGATGGGCAGCAGGCTCTTGCCCTCGTCGCGCAGCTTGGCAGCCGCACCGTCATCCACCACCACCGCGCCACGCAACTGCAGGTGGTCCACCATCCATTGCTTGCGCGCGGCCAGCTTGGGCAGACCGGCCAGCAGCGCGGTGCCGATGGCTTCGCCAGCGGCCAGGCGCAGCAGCACGTCGGGTTCACGGCCCCAGGCGATGACGGTGCTGGTGCCGCTGCCCGCCGCGCGCTTGGCCGCGAGGATCTTGGTCAGCATGCCGCCGCGCCCGATGCTGCTGCCCGCACCGCCGGCCATGGCTTCCAGCGCGGGGTCGCCGGCAGTGGCCTGGTCGATGAAACGGGCACCGGGGTCCTTGCGCGGGTCGGCGCTGAACAGGCCGCGCTGGTCGGTGAGGATGACGTAGGCATCGGCATCCACCAGGTTGGCGACCAGGGCGCCCAGCGTGTCGTTGTCACCGAAGCGGATCTCGTCGGTGACCACGGTGTCGTTCTCGTTGATGACCGGCACCACCTTCAGCTGCAGCAGCGTCAGCAGGGTGGAACGGGCGTTGAGGTAGCGCTCGCGGTCAGCGAGGTCGGCGTGGGTCAGCAGCACCTGGGCGCTGGCCATGCCGTGCTCGGACAGGCGGCTTTCGTACATCTGCACCAGGCCCATCTGGCCCACGGCAGCGGCGGCCTGCAGTTCGTGCAGTTCCTTGGGGCGCTGGCTCCAGCCCAGGCGCTTCATGCCCTCGGCGATGGCACCGCTGGACACCATCACCACCTCACGCCCGCCGGCCGCCAGCGCGGCGAGCTGCCGCGACCAGTTGCCGATGGCGGCAGCGTCGACCCCGCGCCCTTCGTTGGTGACGAGGCTGGAGCCGACCTTGACGACGATGCGGCGCGCGCCTTCCAGCGCGCTAGGCATCGCTGGGCTCGGGCCCGGCGGCCCTGGCAGGCGTGAAGGGTGCCGCGGCGGGCTCGCCCTCGGGGGCCACGAAACGCAGGTCGGGCAAGGGCTTCTCGCGCTGCTCGGCCGCCACGTGAGCGTGGATGGCTTCCAGCAAGGGCTGCACGCCCTCGCGCGCCAGGGCCGAGATCGAGAACACCGGGCCCTTCCAGCGCAGGCGGCGCACATAGTCCTTCACGCGCTTTTCGCGCTCTTCCTCGGGCACCATGTCGAGCTTGTTGAAGACCAGCCAGCGCGGCTTGGCGTGCAGCTTGGGGTCGTACTTCTTCAGCTCGGCCACGATGGCCTTGGCCTGCTGCACCGGGTCGACACCTTCATCGAAAGGCGCTGCGTCCACGATGTGCAGCAGCAGCCGCGTGCGCTGCAGGTGGCGCAGGAACTGGTGACCCAGACCGGCACCCTCCGAAGCGCCTTCGATGAGGCCGGGAATGTCGGCCACCACAAAGCTGCGCTCGGGGCCCACGCGCACCACGCCCAGGTTGGGGTGAAGGGTGGTGAAGGGGTAGTCGGCGATCTTGGGCCGTGCGTTCGACACGGCCGCAATGAAGGTGCTCTTGCCGGCGTTGGGCATGCCCAGCAGGCCCACGTCGGCCAGCACGCGCAACTCCAGTTGCAGCTTCTTGGCCTCGCCGGGCCAGCCTGGGGTCTTCTGGCGCGGGCTGCGGTTGGTGCTGGTCTTGAAATGCAGGTTGCCGAAGCCGCCGTCGCCGCCCTTCACCAGCAAGGCGCGCTGGCCGTGCTCCAGCAGTTCCACCAGCAATTCACCGGTTTCAGCGTCGCTGATCATCGTGCCCACCGGCATGCGCAGTTCGATGTCGGGCGAGGCAGCGCCATACTGGTCAGACCCCCGCCCGGGCTCGCCATTGCGGGCTTCGTGGCGGCGCGCGTAGCGGTAATCGATCAGGGTGTTGATGTTGCGGTCGGCAATGGCCCAGACGCTGCCGCCGCGGCCCCCGTCCCCGCCATTGGGGCCACCAAAGGGGATGAACTTCTCGCGGCGGAAGCTTACGCAGCCCGCTCCGCCGTGGCCGGCGGACACGTCGATCACCGCTTCGTCGACGAATTTCATGGTGGGCAGATGGTAACGAGAGGGACGACGGGAACCGTCAAAGAAAAAGCCCCGGCAGGCCGGGGCTTCGCGGTGGGGCCGTACGCCCTCAGGCTGCTGCAGCCGGCGTGACGAACACCGTCTGGCGGTTCTGGGCGCCCTTGACCTCGAAGGACACCGAACCATCCACCAGTGCGAACAGCGTGTGGTCGCGGCCGATGCCGACACCGACGCCCGGATGGAACTTGGTGCCACGCTGGCGCACGATGATCGAGCCTGCGAGAACCTGCTGGCCCCCGAAAACCTTCACGCCCAGCATCTTCGGCTTGGAGTCGCGGCCGTTGCGGGTTGAGCCGCCGCCCTTTTTCTGTGCCATGGTGCTTGCCCCTTAGCCGTTGATCGAGCTGATCTGCAGCTCGGTGAAGGTTTGGCGGTGACCGCCGTGCTTCTGGTAATGCTTGCGGCGGCGCATCTTGAAGATGCGCACCTTGTCGTGCTTGCCCTGCGCCAACACCGTGGCCGTGACAGAGGCACCCGCGACCCAGGGAGCTCCAACCTTCAGGTCCGCGCCGCTACCCACGGCCAGCACCTGATCGATCACAACTTCCTGGCCCACGTCCGCAGCAATCTGTTCTACCTTGATCTTCTCGCCGGCAGCAACCTTGTATTGCTTGCCACCGGTTTTTATGACCGCGTACATGTGGAGACCTTTCGAAGTAACCCTGCTTCTGGCCGAAAGCGCATTGCCGAGGAAGACCCTCACCCGCACCCCCGCACACTGCGCAGAGCCTTTGAGTATAGCATGCGGCGGAGTCAACGCCTTGTTGTCGCAGGCGCCAAGCGACCCGTTCCTATAATTGTCGACCGTGCTCGAAACCACCGTTCCCCCGCCTGCTGCTGCAGACCCGTCTGCAGCAGCCATGCTGCGTGTGGACGAAGTGATACGGGAGCGCCTGCGCTCTCGCGTGGCGCTGATCGACCAGATCGCGGGCTACATCGTCGGCGCGGGCGGAAAGCGCATCCGGCCCCGCCTGGTGCTGCTGTTCGCCGAAGCGCTCGGATTCGACGGCCCGGAACGGTATGAATTGGCAGCCATCGTGGAATTCATCCACACCGCAACGCTGCTGCATGACGACGTGGTGGACGAGTCTGCTCTGCGTCGAGGCCGCGCCACGGCCAACGCGATGTTCGGCAACGCCGCCAGCGTGCTGGTGGGTGACTTCCTGTACTCGCGCGCTTTCCAGATGATGGTGGGCGTGAACCGCATGCGCGTGCTCGACGTGCTGGCCGACGCCACCAACGTCATTGCCGAAGGCGAAGTGCTGCAGCTCATGAACATGCACGACCCCGACCTGGCCGTGCGCGACTACCTGCAGGTCATCCGCTTCAAGACCGCCAAGCTGTTCGAAGCCAGCGCGCGGCTGGGGGCGGTTCTGGCGGACGCCAGCCCTGCCGTCGAAGAGGCTTGCGCCAGCTACGGGCGCTCGCTGGGCACCGCGTTCCAGTTGGTGGATGACCTGCTCGACTACGAAGGCAACAGCGACGAACTCGGCAAGAACGTCGGTGACGACCTCCGCGAAGGCAAACCGACGCTGCCCCTGTTGATCGCGATGGAGCGCTCGACAGAGGCCGAAAAGGCGCTCATACGGCACGCCATCGAACATGGTGAACTCGAAAAGCTGCCTGAAATCTTGACCATCGTGCGCCGCACGGGCGCCTTGGAAGCCACCCGCGACAGCGCTCGTGCCGAAGCCGAGATCGCTCAGGCGGCACTTGCTGCGCTGCCCGCATCGGCGGCCCGCGAAGCTCTGCTAGACTTATGTGTTCGATCGGTTCACAGGTCATCTTGATGGCCCTTCGACGCACCACCTAAGGCCAGCGCACTCCTTGCGCTGTGTCGGTAGCGTCAACCGCATCGGGGTGTAGCTTAGCCTGGTAGAGCGCTACGTTCGGGACGTAGAGGCCGGAGGTTCGAATCCTCTCACCCCGACCAGAACTTCTGTCGTTGCCTCGCACCTTGGTGTGCTGACCGGCGACCCCTTCGTTTACACCTGGGGATAGTTCGGCGATGATCCAGCGGATGTCCAGCCCACCACCTGCATGCAATGGCCGCTGAAACCGCCATTGAACCCCCGCCGTCCTCTCTGTCTGGCGTGGCCCGAGTGCTGGTCAATGCGGGCAAGATGTCGGCGAAAGCCGCCGAAGAAGTCACGAAGTCGGCGCGTGAGCGCAAAGCCACGTTCGTTTCAGCGCTGATAGGCGGCGGATCGATCAAGTCCGAAGATCTTGCGCACACGTTGTCAACGGCGTTGGCGCTGCCCTTGATCGACCTGAACGCGATCGACATCCAGAAGCTGCCGCGCAGCATCGTCGACCCCAAGATCGCCAGCCAGTATCAGCTGATGGTGCTCGGCAAGCGCGGGAACCGCCTCTTCATCGGCGCCGCCGACCCTACCGACCAGGAAGCGGCCGAGCGCATCAAGTTCGCCACCCAACTGACGCCGGAATGGGTGATCGTCGAATACGACAAGCTGCTCAAGCAGTTGGAGACACAAGGCGCCAGTGCCAACGAGCAGCTGGAATCGCTGGCCAGCTCCGATTTCGACTTCGACGTCACCGACGAAGACCCGGCCGCCACCGAGACCACCGAGGTCGCGACCGATGTCGAAGACGCGCCCGTCGTGCGCTTTCTGCAGAAGATGCTGATCGACGCCATCAACATGCGCGCGTCTGACCTGCACTTCGAGCCCTACGAGTACACCTACCGCGTGCGCTTCCGCATCGACGGCGAGTTGCGCGAGATCACGCAGCCGCCCGTGGCCATCAAGGAAAAGCTCGCCTCCCGCATCAAGGTGATCTCGCGCATGGACATCGCCGAGAAGCGCGTGCCGCAAGACGGGCGCATGAAGCTGAAGTTCGGCAGCAAGGCGATCGATTTCCGCGTCAGCACACTGCCCACACTGTTCGGCGAGAAGGTCGTGATCCGTATCCTCGACCCGTCGAGCGCCAAGCTGGGCATCGAGGCGCTGGGCTACGAAAAGATCGAGAAAGACCGCCTGATGGCCTGCATCAGCAGGCCCTACGGCATGATCCTGGTCACCGGGCCCACCGGCAGCGGCAAGACCGTGTCGCTGTACACCTGCCTGAACATCCTGAACCAGCCCGGCGTGAACATCGCCACCGTGGAAGACCCGGCGGAAATCAACCTGCCAGGCATCAACCAGGTGAACGTGAACGACCGCGCCGGCCTCACGTTCGCGGCGGCGCTGAAGTCCTTCCTGCGGCAGGATCCCGACATCATCATGGTCGGCGAAATCCGCGACCTGGAGACGGCCGACATCGCCATCAAGGCCGCACAGACCGGCCACATGGTGATGAGCACCCTGCACACCAACGATGCGCCCACCACGCTGACACGGCTGTTGAACATGGGTGTGGCGCCCTTCAACATCGCCTCCAGCGTACTGCTCATCACCGCACAGCGGCTGGCACGCAAGCTCTGCGAAAACTGCAAGAAGCCGGCCGATTACCCGCGTGAATCCCTGCTGAAGGCAGGCTTCAAACCCGAAGACCTGGACGGCAACTGGAAGCCTTACCGAGCCGTCGGCTGTTCGATGTGCAACAACGGTTACAAAGGCCGGGTCGGTATCTACCAGGTGATGCCGATAACGGAGGCGATACAACGCATCATCCTGTCGGAGGGCACTGCGCTGGACATCGCCAAGCAGGCCGAAGCCGAAGGGGTGCGTGATCTGCGCCAATCGGGCCTGGTGAAGGTCCGCGTGGGCGTCACCACACTGGAAGAAGTCATCACCGTCACCAACGAGTGACGCCCCGCCACCCGCAACACCAGCCCCAGCCCAGCACACATGGCCACAGCAGCAGCAGCCGCCAAGGCGCCCAAGGAAGTCATCTTCGAGTGGGAAGGCAAGGACAGGAACGGCAAGTTCGTGCGCGGCGAGATGCGCGCCGGGGGTCAGTCCGTGGTCAACGCCAGCCTGCGGCGCCAGGGCATCCTGGTCAGCAAGGTCAAGCAACGCCGCAGCAGCGGTGGCAAGAGCATCAAGCAGAAGGACATCGCCATCTTCACGCGGCAGCTCGCGACGATGATGAAGGCCGGCGTGCCCCTGCTGCAGAGCTTCGACATCGTCGCACGCGGCAGCACCAACCCGCGCATGACCAAGCTGCTCAACGACATCCGTGGTGATGTCGAAACCGGCACCAGCCTCAGCTCGGCCTTCCGCAAACACCCACTGCACTTCGACGCGCTCTACTGCAACCTGGTGGAAGCGGGCGAGGCCGGCGGCATCCTGGAACAGCTGCTCGACCGCCTGGCCATCTACCAGGAAAAGACGATGGCCATCAAGAGCAAGATCAAGTCGGCCCTGATGTACCCCGTCGCGGTCATCGTGGTCGCCTTCATCGTGCTCACGGTGATCATGCTGTTCGTCATTCCGGCCTTCAAGGACGTGTTCAGTTCGTTTGGTGCCGACCTGCCCGGCCCGACCCTGTTCGTGATTGCTCTGTCAGAGTTCTTCGTCAAGTGGTGGTGGGCCATCTTCGGCCTCCTGGGCGGAGGCCTCTACTTCTTCTTCGAGAGCTGGAAACGCTCAGAGAAGATGCAGATGACGATGGACCGCCTGCTGTTGCGCGCACCCGTGTTCGGCGACCTGATCCTGAAGTCGGTCATCGCGCGCTGGACGCGCACGCTGTCCACCATGTTCGCCGCTGGCGTGCCGCTGGTGGAAGCCCTGGACTCCGTGGGCGGTGCCTCGGGCAATGCGGTCTACGCGCAGGCCACCGAGCAGATCCAGAAAGACGTCTCCACCGGCTCGGCGCTCACCACGTCGATGACGACCACCGGCGTCTTCCCCACCATGGTCCTGCAGATGGCGGCCATCGGCGAGGAATCGGGCTCGCTCGACCACATGCTGAGCAAGTGCGCCGAGTTCTACGAGGACGAGGTCGACGAGATGGTCAAGGGCCTGTCCAGCCTGATGGAGCCCTTCATCATCGTGATCCTGGGCACGCTGATCGGCGGCATCGTGGTTTCGATGTACCTGCCCATCTTCAAGCTCGGCGCCGTGGTCTGACGTGACGGGCTGGCTCAGCGGCCTGCCGCTCGACCTGCTGCTCTCGCCCGCCGCCATGGCGGTGCTGGGGCTCATCGTCGGCAGCTTTCTGAACGTGGTGGTGCATCGCGTGCCCCTGATGCTGGAGCGCCAGTGGTGGGGCGATGTGGCAGCACAGCTGGCCGACGGCGAGTCTTTCCAGCGCGTTTTCGGCAGTGCCGCGCCCGAACGTCTGGTCCTGGCTTCCGGCGGCCTGGAGAAGGCCATCGCAGGCCTGCAGCCGCTGGGTCTGGCCAAGCCTGCTTCTCGCTGCCCGGCCTGCGGGCACCGCATCCGCTGGTACGAGAACATCCCACTGCTCAGCTGGCTGTTCCTGCGCGGCAAGTGTTCTGCGTGCGGCACGCGCATTTCTTTGCGCTACCCCTTGGTGGAGATGGGTACGGCCGGGTTGTTTGCTGCAGCCGCCTGGCGCTTCGGTGCGGAACCAGCCACCTTGATGTGGTGCACCGTGCTTGCCGTGCTGCTGGCCCTGGCCCTCATCGACTGGGACACCACGGTGCTGCCCGACAACCTGACCCTGCCTCTGCTGTGGGCCGGCCTGCTGGCCGCCGCCGTCGGCTGGCTGCCCGGGTTGCCTCTGCTGCAATCGGTGTACGGCGCGGTGGCGGGCTACATGTCGCTCTATCTCGTCTACCTGTTCTTCAAGCTCGTCACGGGCAAGGAGGGCATGGGCTTTGGAGATTTCAAGCTGCTGGCGGCGCTCGGGGCCTGGCTGGGCTGGCAGGCCATCCTGCCCATCGTGCTGATGGCCTCGATCCTGGGTGCGGTGGTCGGCCTGGTGATGAAAGCGGGCGGTGCCTTGCGGCAGGGGCGCTTCGTGCCCTTCGGTCCCTTTCTGGCCGGCGGCGGGGTGGTGGTGATGCTCGCGGGCCTGCCCACGGTGCTGGGGTGGATAGGCTGGGCCTGAGCCCCGCCCGTACGCTGACGCTCGGCCTCACGGGGGGCATCGGCAGCGGCAAGAGCACCGTCGCACAGGCCCTCGTCCGCCTGGGTGCGCATCTGGTGGATACCGACGCGATCGCGCGCGCGCTCACCCAGCCCGGGGGCGCCGCGATGCCAGCCTTGCTTGCTGCGTTCGGGCCCCAGGCGGTCCTGCCCGACGGCGCCTTGAACCGCGAGCACATGCGCCAGCGCGCATTCACGGATGCCCAAAGCAAGCAACGACTCGAGGAGATCCTGCATCCGCTGATCGGCGAAGAAGCGCTGCGGCAGGCGGCCCAGGCTGGCAACCGGCCGGTGGTCTTCGACGTGCCCTTGCTCGGCGAGCGCAGCCACTGGCGTGCGCGCGTGCACAAGGTGCTCGTGGTGGACTGCCCGGAAGACACCCAGGTGGCCCGCGTGACCCAGCGCCCGGGCTGGGACGAAGCTGCGGCACGCCGCGTGGTGGCCCTGCAGGCCAGCCGCAGCGCCCGTCGCGCCCTGGCCGATGCCGTCATCTACAACGGCGGCATCAGCCTGGACGCCTTGCACGCTGAAGTGCAGGCGCTGTGGCAGGCGTGGGTGGGCCCGCGGCAGGGGTGAAACACAACACGTGTGGAACAATCCACACGAAGTTGTCTCCCACCTTCCATGCCGCCAGCCCGCGAGCCCGCCTTGGTCCTGTACGAGTACCCGTTCAACGAAGGCATACGCACGATGCTGCGGCTCGAACATCTGTTCGACCGCCTGGGCCAGCTGGTGGTCCGCGACACCGCCGTCGACCACCACTTCGCGCTGGCCACCCTGTTCGAGGTCATGGACGTCGCCTCGCGCGCCGACCTGAAGAGCGACGTGCTCAAGGAAATGGACCGGCACCGCAGCCAGCTGCAAGGCTTCCGCGGCCATCCGGGCATCAGCGAGGCTGCGCTTGAGGAAGTCATCGCCCGCATCGACCACGCCTACAACGGCCTGAACCAGCTGCAGGGCAAGGCCGGGCAGACCTTGGCCAGCAACGACTGGCTGATGAGCATCCGCAGCCGCATCAGCATTCCCGGTGGCACCTGCGAATTCGACCTGCCGGCCTACTACGCCTGGCAGCAACACCGCCCGGAACGGCGCCGCGCCGACCTCAACGGCTGGATCGCCACCCTCACGCCACTGGCCGAGGCCCTGCAGGTGCTGCTCGGCTTGCTGCGCGACAGCGGCACGCCGCAGCGCATGGTGGCCCCCGGTGGCCAGTACCAGCAGAGCCTGCCCCAGGGCAAGTCCTACCACCTGCTGCGCGTGCGCCTGGCGCCCGACACGGGCTTGGTGCCCGAGATCAGCGGGCACCGCCTGATGGTGTCGATCCGCTTCATGCGCCCCGACGCCGACGGCCGGCTGCGCAATTGCGGCGAAGACACCGATTTCGAACTCTCGCTGTGCGCCTGAGGCCGGCTTCCCCAGCCGCTTCGCAGCCATGAACCAGCCCACCGCGCGCACCGTGCCCTGCCCCAGTTGCCGAGGGCCGGCCGCTTACGCCGAAAGCAACCGCTGGCGCCCCTTCTGCAGCGAGCGCTGCCGCAGCGCCGACCTCGGCGCCTGGGCCAGCGAGCGGTTCCGCGTGCCCGCCGAAACCCCGCCGGGCGAAGACGACAGCGCACGTCCTGCCCACTGAGGCACCAGCCCGAAAGGGCTGCCCTCTTGAAGTGTCACGTTCGGGCCCTATAATTCTTGCTAGCACTCACCAAAGCTGAGTGCTAACGATCGGAAGCAGCTTGGCGCTGCCGCCGGTCTCAGCATGTCAGTATGCGCTGACTTTCCCAGCGCACAGCCATGTGCCAACTGCACCCCCGAAGGAGATGATATGAAGCTTCGTCCGTTGCACGATCGCGTGATCGTCAAGCGCCTGGAACAAGAAACCAAGACCGCTTCCGGCATCGTCATTCCCGACAACGCCGCCGAAAAGCCCGACCAGGGTGAAGTGCTGGCTGTCGGCCCCGGCAAGCGCAACGACAAGGGCGACTTCGTGGCCCTGAACATCAAGGTCGGTGACCGCGTCCTGTTCGGCAAGTACTCGGGCCAGACCGTCAAGGTCGACGGCGACGAGTTGCTGGTGATGCGCGAAGAAGACCTGTTCGCAGTCGTCGAGAAGTGATTTAAGCCCCCAGGCTGTGGTCGCGGCCGTGCCGCGATCCTCGCCACCCCCGAGGGGGGCTCAGGCGGCAGCCCGGCAAGGCCGGTTCTGCGCCTCGCCTTGATCTGATTCATCAAATTTTTGGAGATACACAACATGGCAGCAAAAGACGTCATCTTTGGCGCTGACGCCCGTCACCGCATGGTCGAAGGCGTGAACATCCTGGCCAATGCGGTCAAGGTCACGCTGGGCCCCAAGGGCCGCAACGTCGTGCTCGAGCGCAGCTTCGGCGCCCCCACCGTCACCAAGGACGGTGTTTCGGTGGCCAAGGAAATCGAGCTGAAGGACAAGCTCCAGAACATGGGCGCGCAGATGGTCAAGGAAGTCGCTTCCAAGACCAGCGACAACGCCGGTGACGGCACCACCACCGCTACCGTGCTGGCCCAGAGCATCATTCGCGAAGGCATGAAGTTCGTCGCCGCCGGCATGAACCCCATGGACCTGAAGCGCGGCATCGACAAGGCCGTCACGGCCCTGGTCGAAGAGCTGAAGAAGGCTTCCAAGGCCACCACCACCAGCAAGGAAATCAGCCAGGTCGGCTCGATCTCCGCCAACTCCGACGAGTCCATCGGCGAGATCATCGCCAAGGCCATGGACAAGGTCGGCAAGGAAGGCGTCATCACCGTCGAAGACGGCAAGAGCCTGGACAACGAGCTCGACATCGTCGAGGGCATGCAGTTCGACCGCGGCTACCTGTCGCCCTACTTCATCAACAACCCCGAGAAGCAGAGCGCCATCCTCGACAACCCCTTCGTGCTGCTCTACGACAAGAAGATCAGCAACATCCGCGACCTGCTGCCGGTGCTGGAGCAGGTGGCTAAGAGCGGCCGTCCGCTGCTGATCATTGCCGAAGAAGTGGAAGGCGAGGCCCTGGCCACGCTGGTGGTGAACACCATCCGCGGCATCCTGAAGGTGGTGGCTGTGAAGGCGCCGGGCTTCGGCGACCGCCGCAAGGCCATGCTGGAAGACATCGCCATCCTGACGGGCGGCAAGGTCATCGCTGAAGAAGTGGGCCTGACGCTCGAGAAGGTCACGCTGGCCGACCTCGGCCAGGCCAAGCGCGTGGAAGTGGGCAAGGAGAACACCACCGTCATCGACGGCGCTGGCTCGGCCACCGACATCGAGGCCCGCGTGAAGATGATCCGCGTGCAGATCGAGGAAGCCACCAGCGACTACGACCGCGAGAAGCTGCAAGAGCGCGTGGCCAAGCTGGCCGGCGGCGTGGCCGTCATCAAGGTCGGTGCTGCCACCGAAGTCGAGATGAAGGAAAAGAAGGCCCGCGTCGAAGACGCCCTGCACGCCACGCGTGCTGCGGTGGAAGAAGGCATCGTCGCCGGTGGCGGCGTGGCCCTGCTGCGTGCCCGCCAGGCCGCTGGCGCCATCAAGGGTGACAACAGCGACCAGGAAGCCGGCATCAAGATCGTGCTGCGCGCCATCGAGCAGCCGCTGCGCGAGATCGTGGCCAACGCCGGTGGCGAACCCAGCGTGGTGATCAACGCCGTGCTGGCCGGCAAGGGCAACTACGGCTTCAACGCCGCCAACGACACCTATGGCGACATGATCGAGATGGGCATCCTGGACCCCACCAAGGTCACGCGTACTGCGCTGCAGAACGCCGCTTCGGTGGCCGGCCTGATGCTCACCACCGAGTGCATGGTGGCCGAGGCGCCGAAGGAAGAAGCAGCCGGCGGCGGCATGCCCGGCGGCATGGGTGGCATGGGTGGCATGGGCGGCATGGACATGTAAGTCCAGGCACCGCAGCTCCGGCGCCGCCGGTGCCGGAACTGCGGTTCTCGCCACAGCCAGTGGCCCAAGAGCAGGCCTGCGGGGTTTCCGCAGGCCTTTTTCTTTGATGGCGCGGCGCAGCCGGCTCGATAATTGCCCCATGGTTTCCCGGCCGATTTCGCCAGCCATGCAGCAGTTCGTGGAAGACGAACAGCTGCGCGCGCCCCTGCTTTTCGACCAGCTGGTCGACGGCATCCTGGACCACGCCCGCAAAAGCCTGCCCACGATGACGCCGCAGCAGCGCTCGATGCTGGGCGACCTGA
Source organism: beta proteobacterium AAP51 (assembly GCA_001295905.1). Lineage (GTDB taxonomy): Bacteria > Pseudomonadota > Gammaproteobacteria > Burkholderiales > Burkholderiaceae_C > Rubrivivax. The sequence goes on from LJHT01000012.1 coordinate 66,273, forward strand.
TGCAGTCGCTGCTGTCGCAACGCAGCCGCCTGGGCGACTACTTCCTGCGTTCGCTGCAAGAGCAGGTCGACGCCCAGCTGGAACGCCCTGCACCTCAAGGCTCGCCCGAAGGCGCCGCCAAGCGCCGCACGCTGGCCCTGGTCGACGAAGAAGTGGTGGCCATGGACGTGCAGCTCTCGCACATCATCGAAGCCATCAAGAGCACAGCCGAGTACGAGCTGCGCGAGCTGCAGACCTACATCTCGGCGCTGGTCGGCGACATGGATGTCAGCGTCGACCACAACCCTTTCCGTCCCGAAGCGTTCGCGCGGGCCACCTGGGCGGCTTCGCAGGCGCTGCCGCTGTCGCGTGGACACCAGCTGGCCTTCATGCGCTATGCCGGCACGCCGCTGGCCCAGCTGCTGCGCACTGCCTACGCGGCCTCGACCTCGCGGCTGGAGGCCATGGGGGTGGAGCCGGCGGCACACCGCACCCTGATCCTGCCCTCGGGCTCGCGCCGGGGCCCGCGCAGCAACGAAACCACGTTCAGCCCCGACCTGCACCGCATGCGCGACAGCATGCCCGCGCCACTGGAAACGCCGCTCAGCTACGAAGGCCAGCAACGGCCCGCCGCACAGCCGTCGCCCCGCGCGGCGGCCACGGGCGCCGCAGGCACCGGCCGGCCCGAGCACTGGACCGAGGTGGCGCGCCACACCACCAACCGCGGCGACCGCCAGTCCATCGAACTCGTGAGCCGCCTCTTCGAGGCCATGCAGAGCGACACGCGCGTGCCTGACGACGTGCGCGCCATCATCTCGCGCCTGCACGGCCCGGCCATGCGCCTGGCCCTGCGTGATGCCGGCATGCTCGACCAGGACAAGCACCCCTTGTGGCGCTTCATCAACCGGCTGTGTTTCGAATGCGAGATGGCGCCCGACCCCGGCGACCCCGAGCGCTACCAGTTGCTGAAGAGCGCGATGGGCACGGTGGACCAGCTGGCCGCCGAACCCGAACAAAACAACGGCCTGTACCGCTGGGCGCTGGACCGCTTCGAGAGCTTCCTGCACAAGCGCCTGACGCGCCGGCTGGCGGCCGCCGCCAGCCAGATCGGGGCGCTGCAGAAGCTGGAAGACAAGATCCTGGCGGGCCGCGGCACACCCACCTCTTTCCACGGCACGCTGGACATCGAAGAGCTCGACACCGTGCCGGCGGAACTGATGGAGCGCAGCACGCCGGTGCAGCGCGGCGAAACGGCCAGCGACAGCTGGCTGGACGGCCTGCGCCCCGGTGACTGGGTGCGCATGTTCCTGCAGGGCCGCTGGGTGCAGGCCCGGCTGCTGTGGCCGGGCGAGCGTGGCGAGGTCTTCCTGTTCGGCGACGGCGGCTCCGACACCACCTGGGCCGTGCGCCGCGGTGCGCTGCTGGCCATGCACACCGGGCGCCTGGCGAAAACGCTGAAACAGCGCTCCATCGTGGGCAGCGCTGCGGCGCGCGTGCAGGAACAAGTGGCCAGCGCCTGAGGCGCCTCCGCCGCCGAAGCGTCCCGAACTGCGGCCACCGCCGCAACCGTGGCAGCTGCCGAGGAGGGCGGTCCGCCTCAGTCTGCCAGCAGGGCCCGGATCACCTCGGCCACATGCGCCGGCTTCTCATGCACCACCCAATGGCTGGCGCCTGGTTCGTGCAGCACTCGCAGCTGGGGCACCCAGCGCTCCAGGCCGTCCAGCAGGGCAGGCAGCAGGGCCACATCGCCATCACCCCATAGCACCGTGGTGGGCAGGTTCACCGTCACGGCTTCGTCGGGCAGCACCAGGGTGTGCAGCGCGTCCTCCGGCCCCGCGGCCGGGCGCAGCGGTGAGGCGCGGTAGTAGTTCAAGGCGCCGTCCAGCCCGCGCCCGCCGTTGTGCCAAGCCTGGCGGTAGCGTTCGCGCAGCGCGGTGCTCAACCAGGCGGCTTCACCGAAAAACGGCCAGAGGCGGGCATGGTCACGCTCGCTCAGCAAGGCGGCGGCATCCGGCCGGCACAGGAAGTTCATGTAAGCGCTGGCGCGCTGTTGGGCCGGGTTGTGGCGCAGTTCGCGCAGGAAGGTGGCTGGATGCGGTGAATTGACGATGAGCAGCCGCTTCAGCAAGGCCGGGTGCGCTGCCGCCAGGTTCCAGGCCAGCGCACCACCCCAGTCGTGCGCCACCAGCAGGTCCAGCGGGCCCTGCCCGGCCGTGAAGGCGCCGATGGCCGCCACCACATCGGCCACCAGATGGCGCGGCCGGTAGGCCGCCATCTCCACCGGGGCCGAAGATCCTTCGTAGCCCCGCAGGTTGGGCGCCAGGCCATCGACCTGCGGCGCCAGCAGCGCCATCACCTCGTCCCACACGAAGGCCGCCTCGGGAAAGCCGTGCAGCAGCATCACCTTGGGCGCGCCTGGCCGGGCCGGCACCGCTGCCGCCCGGCAAGCCAGAGTGATGCCGTGGGGCAGCGGCAGGTCGAAGCTTCGGCTCAAGGCGCAGGGGCGACAGGCGCGGCCTCGGCCGCAGGGGCAGCGGCTGCATCCTCAGGGGCAGCGTTGTCGGCAACAGCCGCAGCGGCCGGCGCGTGCACCCAGGCGTACAGGGTCTCGGCCACATCGCCCAGGCCTTCACGCGAGAGGGCCGAGAACAGGGTCATGCCGATGTCGCTGCTTTCGGTGGAGATGGCACCCAGTTCATCCTGCGCCTTGCGCAGGGCGAGCTGGCCTTCGCTGCGGTTCAGCTTGTCGGCCTTGGTCAGCAGTGCCAGCAGGCGTACCTCGCCGTTGGCCAGCCGCGGAGCCATCAGGGCCAGCAGGCGCTGGTCGAGCTCGGTGAAGCCCAGGCGGGAATCCACCATCAGCACCACGCCGTGCAGCGGGCGGCGCAGTTGCAGGTAATCGGCCATCACCTCCTGCCAGCGCAGCTTGGCCGAGCGCTCCACCGCGGCGTAGCCGTAGCCGGGCAGGTCGGCAAACAAGGCGTCGGGCGCGTCTTTGGGGCCCACCTCGAACAGGTTGATGTGCTGGGTGCGCCCTGGCGTGCGCGAGGCGAAGGCCAGGCGCTTCTGCTGCGCCAGGCGGTTGATGGCGGTGGACTTGCCGGCGTTGCTGCGCCCGACGAAGGCGATTTCGGGTGTTTCGCTGGCCGGCAACTGGTTCAGCTGGCTGGCCGTGGTGAGAAAGCGCGCACTGTGGGCCCAGGCAAGTGCCGTTTTAGCGGCATCCTCGACACTGGCAGGGCGGCCACGATGGCCTTGAAAGCTGTTTGTCATGCGGCATTGTAAAATTTCAGGCTTTGTGTCCCCGCGCTCCTCAATCTGAAGGCACTTGCATGATGTCGCGAATGAAGTCGCTGGCTCTGTCGACGCTGTCGGCCGCCACCCTGGCCTTGACGGTCTTGACCAGTGGCGCTGCCCTGGCAGCCACCCCCACGCCGGCGTTCAAGCCCGATCCCGCCAAGGGCCAGGCCCTGGCGGCGACTTGCGGGGCCTGCCATATGCAGGACGGCACGCGCGGCTTGCCGTCCAACCCCATCCTGGCGGCGCAACACCCCGAATACATCGTCAAGCAGTTGACGGAGTACAAATCGGGCAAACGGGCGAACGCCATCATGCAGGGGTTCGCCTCAGGTCTTTCCGAAGAAGACATGAAGCACATCGCGGCCTTCTACAGCCGGAAGGCCCCGATCCCCGGCGTCGCGCGCGACCCCAAGACGGTGGCCCTGGGCGAGCAGATCTACCGCGGCGGCATCAAGGCCAAGGGCGTGCCCTCCTGCGCCGGCTGCCACAGCCCCAACGGTGCCGGCATCCCTTCCCAGTACCCACGCCTGGGCGGCCAGCATGCCGAGTACACGGAAGCGCAGCTGCTGGCCTTCCGCTCGGGCCAGCGCCGCAACAACGCGCAGATGATGACCATCGCCGCGAAGATGAACGACGCCGAGATCAAGGCCGTCTCCGACTACCTGGCCGGCTTGCGCTGAGCACGCCTGCTTCTGATGCCAACGGGCCGGTGAACACCGGCCCGTTTTTCTTGGGGTTGCAAGACCCGCGGGCCCCCAAGTGGCCGTGGCGCAGGCATGCTTGAAGCGTGAACGCCGGCCGGACGCCGCCCGTAAGGACGCCAACCCGGCACCGACCCACAGTCTGCAAAGACGGAAGCGCCCATGCACCACCTCAAAGACCGCGGCTACACCCACCTCGTCAGCTCGGAAATCACGCCCCGGCACGTCTACCTGCAGCGCCGGCGACTGCTGCAGGGCGCCGCGGGCGGCGTGGCCCTGGCCGGCCTGGGCGCGCTGCGGCCAGCACAGGCCCAGGTGGCGCGCCCAGGCCAGCAAGCTGCGCTGCCAGCGGTGCGCAGCGCCGTGGCCGCCGCGATGGCCACGGACAAGCTCACGCCCTACAAAGACATCACCACCTACAACAACTTCTACGAGTTCGGCACCGACAAGGCCGACCCCGCGAAGTACGCCGGCTCACTGAGAACCCGGCCCTGGACCGTGGCCATCGAGGGCGAGGTCAAGAAGCCCGGCACCTACGACATCGAGACGCTGCTGAAGCTCAGCCCGATGGAAGAGCGCATCTACCGCCTGCGCTGCGTGGAAGGCTGGTCGATGGTGGTGCCTTGGGTGGGCTATTCGCTGGCCGAGCTGATCAGAAAAGTGGAGCCCACCGGCAACGCGAAGTTCGTCCAGTTCATCACCCTGGCCGACCGCGCCCAGATGCCCGGCCTGAGCCAGGCCGTGCTCGACTGGCCCTATGTCGAGGGCCTGCGCATGGACGAAGCCTTGCACCCGCTCACGCTGCTGGCCTTCGGCCTCTATGGCGAGGTGATGCCCAAGCAGAACGGCGCGCCGCTGCGCCTGGTGGTGCCCTGGAAGTACGGCTTCAAGAGCGGCAAGAGCCTGGTGAAGATCCGCTTCGTCGAAAAGCAACCCAAGACCAGCTGGGAAGCCGCCATCCCTGAGGAGTACGGCTTCTATTCCAACGTGAACCCGAAGGTGGACCACCCGCGCTGGAGCCAGGCCACCGAGCGCCGCCTGGGCGAAGACGGCCTCTTTGCGAAGAAGCGCCCCACGCTGATGTTCAACGGCTACGAAGCCCAGGTGGGCCAGCTCTATGCCGGCATGGACCTGAAGAAGTTCTACTGAAGGTGCTGCAGCCGCTGGCCATGAACCGCCTGCTGGCGCACCGGGCTGCGCCGCCGCTGTTCTTCCTGCTGGCACTGGCGCCGCTGGGCTGGCTGGTGGCTGGGGCCGTGAACGACAGCCTGGGCGCGAACCCGGCCGAAACGCTGATACGCAGCACCGGCGACTGGGCACTGCGCCTGCTGTGCCTGACGCTGGCCATCACGCCGCTGCGCCAGCTCAGCGGCTGGCATGCGCTGCTGCGCCACCGGCGCATGCTGGGTCTGTTCACCTTCTTCTACGGCGCGCTGCACTTCCTGGCCTTCGCCTGGCTCGACATGGGGCTGGACGTGGCGGCCATCGTGGCCGACATCCCGAAGCGCCCTTTCATCCTGGTGGGCACGGCCGCACTGCTGTTGATGCTGCCGCTGGCGGCCACCTCGTTCAACGGCGCCATCCGGGCGCTGGGCGCGGCCCGCTGGCAGGCGCTGCACCGTGCGGTCTACGCCGTAGGCCTGCTGGCGGTGCTGCACTTCTTCTGGATGCGCAGCGGCAAGAACGACTACGCGGAAGTGATGATTTACGCCGCCGTGATGGCCGCGCTGCTGGGCTGGCGCCTGTGGTGGCGCTGGGGCCGCCCGGCACGCCCGGCACCGGCCGACCTCAAACGCGGCTGAGCACCGGCTTCAGCGCCCGCCCGGTGTGCGAGCCGCTGGCCACCACGGCCTCGGGCGCGCCCGCCACCACCACGCGCCCACCGGCGCTGCCGCCATCGGGCCCCAGGTCCACCACCCAGTCGGCTTCGGCAATGACGTCGAGATCGTGCTCGATCACCACCACGCTGTGGCCACCATCCACCAGGCGGTGCAGCACGCGGATGAGCCGCTCCACGTCGGCCATGTGCAGGCCCACGGTGGGTTCGTCCAGCACGTACAGTGTCTTCAGCGGCTTCTGCCCGCGGCGGCCCACTTCGTCACGCACCTTGGTGAGTTCGGTGACGAGCTTGATGCGCTGCGCCTCGCCGCCGCTCAGCGTGGGCGAGGGCTGGCCCAGCGTGAGGTAGCCCAGCCCCACGTCCTTCAGCAGCTGCAGCGGGTGCGCGATGGCGGGCATGCTGGCGAAGAATTCCACCGCCTCGTCCACCTCCATCTTCAGCACGTCGCCGATGCTCTTGCCGCGCCAGGTGACGGCCAGGGTCTCGGGGTTGAAGCGTGCGCCATGGCAGATGTCGCAAGGCACCTTCACGTCGGGCAGGAAGCTCATCTCGATGGTCTTCATGCCCTGCCCTTCGCAGCCCGGGCAGCGGCCCGGGCCGGTGTTGAAGGAGAAGCGAGCCGTGCCATAGCCGCGGGCGCGGGCTTCCAGCGTCTCGGTGAAGAGCTTGCGGATGGCGTCCCAGAAGCCGATGTAGGTGGCCGGGCAGCTGCGCGGCGTCTTGCCGATGGGCGTCTGGTCGACCTCGAGCACGCGGTCGATGTGCTGGAAACCTTCCAGGCTTTCGCAGCCGGCCCATTTCCGGTTGCCGCCCAGAGCGCTTTGAACGTTGGCCAACAACACATCACGCGCCAGCGTGCTCTTGCCGCTGCCGCTGACGCCGGTGATGGCCACCAGCCGGCCCAGCGGCACGCGCAGGTCCACGCGCTGCAGGTTGTGCAGCGTGGCGCCGCGCAGCATCAGCGCCGGGGCTTCGAAGTCGATGGGCCGGCGCGCCACCAGCGGGTGCTGCAGCGGGTGGGCCAGCAAGCGGCCGGTGACGGAATCGGGCTGCGCCGACAGGTCGGCCGCCGTACCCTGGGCCACCAGGCGGCCGCCGCGCTTGCCGGCGCCGGGGCCGATGTCGATGAGGTGCTCGGCACGGCGGATGGTGTCCTCGTCGTGCTCCACCACCACCAGCGTGTTGCCGGCGCTGCCCAGCTTGGCCAGCGCATTCAGCAGGATGCCGTTGTCGCGCGGGTGCAGGCCGATGGTGGGCTCGTCCAGCACGTAGCACACGCCTTGCAGGTTGCTGCCCAGCTGCGCGGCCAAGCGTATGCGCTGCGCCTCGCCGCCAGAAAGTGTGGGCGCGGCGCGGTCCAGCGTGAGGTAGCCCAGGCCCACGTCTTCCAGGAAGACGAGGCGGCTCTTGATCTCGCTGACCACGTCGCGCGCGATGTCGGCGTCGCGGCCGGTGAGCGCCAGCTGTTCGATCCAGGCGCGCGCTTCGTGCACCGAAAGACGGGCGATGTCGCTAATGGCGCGTGCTTCGAAGGTGACGCCGCGCGAGGCCAGGTTCAGCCGCGCGCCGCCGCAATCGCCGCAGGGCTCGTCGACCACGCCTTCGACTTCGGCCTCTTCGCTGGGAAAGCTCTGCTCGCGGCCCTTGTTGTCTTCGTCGCGCACGCTGTCGTCATAGGCCTTGCGCTGCTCGCGCGTGAGCTTCAGGCCCGTGCCCACGCAGCCGCCGCACCAGCCGTGCTTGCTGTTGTAGCTGAACATGCGCGGGTCGAGTTCCGGGTAGCTGGTGCCGCACACCGGGCAGGCGCGTTTGGTGCTGAACACCTTCACCTGGCCGATGCCCTGGCCCTGGCTGCCGCCTTCCACCATGCTGTCGTCCAGGCCGTTCAGCGGGTACAGCAGGTGCAGCACACCCTTGCCCAGCTCCAGCGTGGTCTTCAGCAGGGCGCGCAGTTCGGCTTCGTTCTCGGGCGTGATGACGAGGTCGCCCACCGGCAGCTCGAGGGTGTGTTCCTTGAAACGGTCGATGCGCGGAAAGGGCTGGGTGGGCAGGAAGACGCCATCCACGCGCAGGTGGGTGTGGCCGCGGGCCTTGGCCCACTTGGCGAGATCGGTGTACACGCCCTTGCGGTTCACCACCAGTGGCGCCAGCAGGCCCACGTGTTCGCCCCGGTGTCCTCCTTGAGCTTTGTCGCGCAGCAGCTGTGCACAGATGCTCTCGGCGCTTTGCGCCTTCACCGGCGCGCCGTCGTGCACGCAGTGCTGCAGGCCCAGCTTCACCCACAGCAGGCGCAGGAAGTGCCACACCTCGGTGGTGGTGGCCACCGTGCTCTTGCGGCCGCCGCGCGAAAGGCGCTGCTCGATGGCCACCGTGGGCGGTATGCCGTAGACGGCATCCACCTCGGGCCGGCCCGCCGGCTGCACGATGCTGCGCGCGTAGGCGTTGAGCGATTCGAGATAACGCCGCTGCCCTTCGTTGAACAGGATGTCGAAGGCCAGCGTGCTCTTGCCGCTGCCGCTGACGCCGGTGATGACGTTGAACTTGCCGCGCGGAATCTCCACGCTCAGGCTCTTGAGGTTGTGTTCCTTGGCGTTGACGATGCGGATGCTCTGCTCGCTGGCCTGCCTGGCCTTGCGCGCCTCGCGCAGCACGGTCTGCAGCGCGCGGCTTTCCTCGGCCTGCGGCGTGCCGAAGCCCAGGGCCTGCTCGTACTCGCGCAGCGCCAGCCCGGTGTGCGAAGTGGGGTGCAGCTTCACGTCGTCGGGCGTGCCTTCGCACACCAGCTCGCCGCCGGCCTCGCCGCCTTCGGGGCCGAGGTCGATGACCCAGTCGGCCGCGCGAATCACGTCGAGGTTGTGCTCGATGACCAGCAGCGAGTGCCCCGCGTCCTGCAGCTTGCGCAAGGCGCGCATGAGCTTGGCAATGTCGTCGAAGTGCAGGCCGGTGGTGGGCTCGTCGAAGAGGAAGAGCGTGCCCTTCTTCGCCAGCCGTGAACTGGCATAGCTGCTGGCCGCGGCCGCCGCTTCGGCCAGAAAGCCGGCCAGCTTCAGGCGTTGGGCCTCGCCACCGCTGAGCGTGGGCACAGGCTGCCCGAGGCGCACGTAATCAAGACCCACGTCGATGATGGGCTGCAGGCGCGCCACCACCTCGCGGTCGCTCTGGAACCAGTGCGCGGCCTCGGCCACGGTGAGATCCAGCACGTCGGCGATGCTCAGGCTCATGGGCCCGCGCAGCACCTTCACGTCGAGGATTTCGCTGCGGTAGCGGCGGCCGTCGCAATCGGGGCAGCGCAGGTAGACGTCACTCAGGAACTGCATCTCCACGTGCTCGAAGCCGCTGCCACCGCAGGTGGGGCAGCGGCCGTCGCCGGCGTTGAAGCTGAAGGTGCCGGCGGTATAGCTGCGCTCGCGCGCCAGCGGCGCGTCGGCGAATGTCTTGCGCAGCTCGTCGAACGCGCCCACGTAGCTGGCCGGGTTGGAACGCGCGGTCTTGCCGATGGGGCTCTGGTCGACGAAGACGGCATCGCTCAGCTGTTCGGCGCCCAGCAGGCGGTCGTGCGCGCCCGGGGTTTCGGTGGCCTTGCCGAAGTGGCGCGCCAGCGCGGGGTAGAGCACGTCCTGGATGAGCGTGCTCTTGCCGCTGCCCGACACGCCCGTCACGCACACCAGGCGCTGCAGCGGGAAGGCGACGTTCAGGCCCTTCAGGTTGTGGTCGCGCGCGCCTTCCAGCAGCAGCTTGGGCTGGGCCTGGTTCACCAGCTTGCGAAACCCCGTGCTCACCTGCTTGCGGCCGCCCAGGTAGGCGCCCGTCAGCGTGTTCGCGCTGCGCGCGGCCTCGGGCGTGCCGTCGAAGACGATCTGCCCGCCGCGTTCACCCGGGCCCGGGCCCATGTCGATCAGGCGGTCGGCGGCCAGCATCACGGCCGGGTCGTGCTCCACCACCACCAGCGTGTTACCGGCATCGCGCAGGCGCTGCATGGCCTGCACGATGCGGTTCATGTCGCGCGGGTGCAGGCCGATGCTGGGCTCGTCCAGCACGAACATCGTGTTGACGAGGCTGGTGCCGAGGGCCGTGGTGAGGTTGATGCGCTGCACCTCGCCGCCGCTGAGCGTGCGGCTCTGGCGGTCGAGCGTGAGGTAGCCCAGGCCCACGTCGCACAGGTACTTCAGGCGCGTACGCACTTCATCGAGTAGCAGCTTTAGCGCGTCGTCCAGCAAGGTGCTGGGCAAGGTGAGGCTGTCGAAGAAGCGGCGCAGGCGGTCTATCGACAGCTGCATCAGGTCGTGCAGGCTCAGGCCGGGTAAGGCTTCGAGCTGCGTGCGGCTCCACTGCGCGCCCACCGGCAGGTAGCGTTTCTCTTCCGGCAGCACGGCATCGGCGCCAGGCTTGTCGCCGATGCGCCAGAGCAGCGGTTCCAGCTTCAAGCGCGCGCCGCCGCAGGCGCCGCAGGGCGTGTAGCTGCGGTACTTCGACAAGAGCACGCGGATGTGCATCTTGTAGGCTTTGCTCTCCAGGTATTCGAAGAAGCGGCGCACGCCATACCACTGCTTGTTCCAGTTGCCCGCCCAGTTGGGCGTGCCTTCCACCACCCAGTCGCGTTGCGCAGGGGTCAGCTGGCTCCAGGGCGTGTCGCGCGGGATGCCGGCCTCGCCGGCGTACTTCACCAGGTCGTCCTGGCAGTCCTTCCAGGCCGGCGTCTGCATGGGCTTGATGGCGCCGCTGCGCAGCGTCTTGCGGTGGTCGGGGATGACCAGGCCCATGTCCACGCCGATCACACGCCCGAAACCGCGGCAGGTTTCGCAGGCGCCGTAGGCGCTGTTGAAGCTGAACATCGCCGGCTGCGGGTCGGCATAGCGGATGTCGCTCTCGGGGCAGTGCAGGCCGGTGCTCCAGCGCCAGACCTGGGGTTCGCCCGCAGTCTCGGGGGACGCCGGCTGCACGTAGACCTTCAGCCGCCCGCCGCCGCGCTTGAGCGCCAGCTCGATGGCGTCCATCGCCCTCACCTTCTCGGTGCCGGCGATGCGGAAGCGGTCGGCCACCACGTCCAGGACCTTGCGGGTGCCCTCCACACGCTCTTCCTGCACGCGCGTGAAGCCGCTGGCGGCGAGCCACTGCTCTTGCTGTTCGGCCGTGGTGTCCGCAGGCAGCTCCACCGGGAAGGTCAGCACCAGGCGCGGGTCTGCCAGTGCAGCGGCGCGTGCACAAAGATCAGCGTAGATGGTTTCCGGCGTGTCGTGCCGCACCGGTAGCGCGGTCTGCTTGTCGAAGAGCTGGGCGGCGCGCGCGAAGAGCAGCTTCAGGTGGTCGTTCAGCTCGGTCATCGTGCCGACCGTGCTGCGGCTGGTGCGCACCGGGTTGGTCTGGTCGATGGCGATGGCCGGTGGCACGCCGTCCACGCGGTCGACCGCCGGGCGGTCCATGCGGTCGAGAAACTGGCGCGCGTAGGCGCTGAAGGTCTCCACGTAGCGGCGCTGCCCCTCGGCGTACAGCGTGTCGAAGACCAGGCTGCTCTTGCCGCTGCCGCTGGGGCCGGTAACGACCGTCAGCTCGCCGGTCTGGATGTCGAGATCGAGGTTCTTGAGGTTGTGCTGGCGCGCACCGCGGATTCGAATGACACCGGACGAGGACATGGAAGCCTTCAGGCTGGGGAAGGCGAAAGATTCTAGGGACCGGCGCTGGGCGAGGCGGGTTGACGGGTAAACGCCGCAGGTCCTGTCGGCACGCCTCACATCCTTCCAGCGGGGGTGTCGGAAGCCTTAACACAAAGTACCCCCTAGTTCTTAAGTCCGCCGATTAACCCTTTGAATTCATTGAGAAAGTCCGAGATGGCACGAACGCTGCATTTCGGTGCGTGACAAGTCCGGGACCTTGGAGCACTGCCAAGAGGCAGGCCCAGAACCAGCAACCCGACGCCTGGGCGTCATCACTTCGGAGCCACCCATGAAACTCTCTTCCCTCGTGCGCCGCCTGGGCGCCTTCCTGGCCGCGGGCGTGCTGTCGCTCAGCAGCCATGCCGCCGTCACCACGCAGCTGGGCTTCCTCGTCGACGCCTCGGGCAGCATCGGCACGACCAACTTCAACATCATGCGCGCCGGCTATGTGGCTGCGCTGAATGCGCTGCCCGTCGACGGCACCATCGAAGTGACGATGGTCAACTTTGCGAGCGTCAACACGACGGTCATCGCGCCCACGGTGCTCACGGCCGCCTCGCGCGCCACCATGATCACTGCCATCAACAACTTCACCTACGTCGGTGGTGGCACGGACACTGCCGCAGGCATCAATGCCATCTCGGCCGCGATGGTGGGCTCAAGCAACTACAGCGCCGGCCTGCGCAGCATCATCAACCTGGCCACCGATGGCGTGCCCAACAGCCAGGCTGCCGCCGAGGCTGCCGCGCTGGCCTCGCGCAACGCCGGTATCGACGCCCTGACGGCCGAAGCCATCGGCAGCTTCAACTCGGCGGGTCTGCTCCGCATGGTGTATTCGCCGCTGACCACGGCGGGCACGGTGGGCGGTGGTGTGTTGCTGGCCAACGGCGCCACGCCTCCCAACCCCATGACCAGCCAGCCCTGGGTGCTGCCGGTGAACAGCTTCGACGACTTCCAGACCGCCATCGTCGCCAAGGTGCAGGCCATCACCCAGACCGTGCCCGAGCCCAGCGCCCTGGCCCTGGTCGGTCTGGCCCTGGTCGGCCTCGGCATGACCCGTCGCCGTACCATCGCGGCCTGAGGTTCAGGTTCCCGGCGCGCGCCACGCGCACCGGGCTGCAAAGACCGGCCTCGGGCCGGTCTTTTTTCTTGCCGAGGACACATCGATGAACAAGCCCCGGGTTCACATGCCGCTGCTGCCGGCCAGGCTTCTGGCCCTGGCCGCTGTGGCACTGATGGCACACCACCCTGCCGCGCTGGCCGCGCCCGAAGCCGCCTGCACGGTGAAGAGCCGCAGCGAGCGCGTGGTGGTGATGGTCTGCCCCGCCAGCACCACACCTGCGGCCATGAAGGCTGCCGGGCAGGCCGCCTGCAAGGACAAGACCGGCGGCTGCAACGCCTGGATCTGGGACGACGCCTCCAAGGCCCCGATGAAGGCGCCGGCCGTCGACACCGACATGCCCAAGACCACCACCGGCGCCGCTCGCGCCGTCTGGCTGAACGACTCCCAGAGCCTGATGGAAGTGCGCAAGGCCCGCTGAGCAGCGCCGGGCCGGCATCTGTCAGCGGGCGCGGCCAGGCTGCAGCCCGCTTCGCAGGCTCAGTCGGGAATGCTCAGCGTCGTGTTCGTCACGCTGATGCGGTCGCCCGCGGCTGGCGCGGCGGCGATGGGCGGCACGTTGGCCGCCGCCAGGGCATTGGCCGCACCCGGCGTGCCGCCGCGCGGCGTGGTGCGCACCACCTGGCTGGCGGGCAGCGGCGTGCCGTTCCTCAGGTGCTCCCACATCGCGTCCATGGCGCGGATGTAGTACAGGTGCAGGGGCACGAACCTCGTGTCGTAGCCGGGGAAGGGCAGGAAGCTGTCGAAGTGCTGCGCATTCGTCACCTCCACATAGCGCAGCCGGCTGGCCGCGCCCTCCACCTGCTGGTTGCGCAGCACATAGGGGCGTGAGCTGAAGTTCACCGGAATCAGGGTATCGCTGCGGCCATGCACGATGAGCGCGGGCTTGCCGCGCAGGTTGGCACTGCGCAGCACTTCGGCCACGCCGGCCTGCACGCGTGCGGCGTTGGCGCCGGTGCCCGTCCACAGCTGGCGCAGGCAGGCCGCACCGTCGTAGGCGAAGTCGGCCGTGCTGGTGGAAGGCGAGGTGGCCGCCGCGTGGTTGCGGGCGCCGCCCACGCTGTCGTTCCAAACCACCTGGATGGGCGCGCTGGGCGGCACGCCGTTGCCGAGGCTGAAGATGCCGTTCAGGCCGCCCGGCGCGATGGCCGTGGGCGCGGCCGTGCCGTCCACCGCGGCGAAGCTGAAGCCGCAGACGTTGTCGCTGACGCGGAAGCGGCCATAGGTGTTGGCGTAGGTCACGGCGATGGCGGTGCTGGCAAACAGCCAGTGGCTGGCGTGCAGCACGTTGGCATCGGGCTCCCAGCCATAGGCCAGCAGGCGCGCCAGCGCGTCGTCGGCGCGCGCCTGCGTGGTGGCCCCGCTCACCAGGCCGGCGCCGGCCAGGGCGGCACAGCGGTTGCCTGCCGCGAAGGCCGTGCCGCCGGTGTAACCGAAGGGCGAGCCCGCCGCCGCCGTGGCCAGCGCCGCGCAGGGCTGCAGCAGGTTGGCATAGCTGAAATAGTCGAACAGCGGCCGGCTGCCGGCGCTGTAGGCCGGCAGGCTGCCGCGCTGGATGGTGCCGGCCACCGCGCCCAGCTGCACATTGGGTTCGCTCACGGCCACGCCGTCGATGAGCCCGACGCTGTCCTGCTCGGCTGCGGCCAGTGCGGCACCGGCGCCATTGCTCACGCTGCTGGCCAGCACCAGCGTGTTGGCCGGCGTCACCACCTTCGTGCGGCGCCCGTCGGGCAGCGTGGCGCCAAAGCGCTCGTTCAGCACCCAGAAGGCGAATTCCACCGCCTGCAACGTGTGCGCGCCCCAGTCCTTCTCGGGGTTCTGCTCGCTGTGGGCGTGCTTCACGGCCACGCGGTGGGGCGTGGCGGTGATGAAGGCGTTGCGCTCGGCCTCGCTCAGGCGGGCGCGGAAGTTGGCGCTGCCGCCAGCGGCAACCGCAGCGCTGCGCCGGCCGTCGATGAGGTTCACGGTGTCGGCCTGCAGGTCGTGCACGCCACTGCCGGTGCCCTTGTCGGTGTAGGCCACGGCGCAGCCGCGCTTCAGGCCCCATTCGCCGGCGCTGCCGATGGCGCCGTAGACCCCGCGTGAACCCGAAGACGTGGCGGTCACGATGCAGGGCGCCGCGGCGCTGAAGCTGGCCGGCACCTGCACCATCATCGTGACGTTCTGGCGGCCGCTGCCGTCGTCCGCGTAGGCGATGGTCTCGGTGCCGGCGACCTTGCCGTCACCCGTGCCGGCCACGCCGTCGACGCCGACGTTGGGCCCGTACAGCGTGCCGTAGCCGCCGCCGGCCGTGGTGTCGACGATGGCGCGGTAGTTGGTGTGGATGGCCAGCCGGCGCAGCTCGGCCGCCGTGGGCGTGGCCGAGAGCGCCGGGCCCACCGCCGCAGCCAGCCCGGCGCGGCCCAGGCCGGCGGTGAGCAGGTCGTCGCCGCTGCCGTCGTAGCTCAGCGTCACGGGCGTGCCCGCCACGAAGGCCGGGCGCGTGTTCACCTCGTAGTCGCCGCTGCCCAGCGTGGTCTTGTCGCTGCCGCCGCAGCCTGCAGCCAGGCTCAGCAGCATCAGGGCGCTGGCCGCGGCCAGGGGTGTTGGGGGGTTCTTCATGGGTCTGTCTCCTCGGTGTTGCTTCTTGTGGGCCGCCGTTGCGCGCGGGGGGCACTGACGATGCCGCGCTTTGCCCCAGACAGCAAGGCCGCTGCAGGCCGGCGCGGAAGGCCCGGGTTTACCCAGGCCCGCGAGCATCACCCCTGGCCGGCCGCGGTGGCGGGCGCGCTCCGCTAAAGTGCCGCGCGATGTCCCCCCACCCGACCCTGCTGTTCACCGACATCGAAGGCAGCACCGCCGTCAATGCGCGCCTGGGCGACGCCGCCATGGCGGCCTTGTGGGCGCTGCACGACCGCGGCTCGCGCGACCTGCTGCAAGCCTGGCGCGGCCGCGAAGTCGACCGCAGCGACGGCCTGGTGGCCCTCTTCGAGACCCCGCAGGACGCCGCCGGCTTCGCCGCCGCCTACCACCGCCTGCTGGCCACCCTGCCCGAGCCGCTGCTGGCGCGCGCCGGCCTGCATACCGGCCCGCTGGACGTGCGCCACAACCCGCCGGAAGACGTGGCCCTGGGCGCCAAGCCGGTGGAGGCCTTCGGCATCGGCAAGGCCATTGGCGCACGGCTGATGGCGCTGGCGCGCGGCGGGCAGACGCTGCTCAGCGCCGAAGCCGCCGCCCAGTTGCAGGCCAGTGGGTGGCGCTGCCTGCGCCACGGCCACTGGCGCATGAAGGGCCTGCCCGAACCCGTGGAAGTGCACGAGGTGGGCGACGACACCTCGCCGTGGATGCCGCCGCCCGACGCCGAGAAGTCGCAGCGCGTGGTGTGGCACCGCGGCCAGTGGATGGGCGGCGACCAGGTGCCGCACAACCTGCCGGCCGAACGCGACCTCTTCGTGGGCCGCCGCACCGACCTGCTGGCGCTGGCCGGCCTGCTGGACGGGCCGGCGCGGCTGGTCACGCTGCACGGCACCGGCGGCATGGGAAAGACGCGGCTGTCGCTGCGGCACGCCTGGGCCTGGCGCGGCAGCTTCCCTGGCGGCGTGTGGTTCTGCGAACTGGCGCAGGCGCGCGGCCTCGACAGCCTGCTGCAGGCCGTGGGCGTGGCGCTGGGCGTGCCGCTGGGCGCCGACCCCGTGGCGCAGCTGGGCCGCGCCATCGCCGGGCGCGAGCGCTGCCTCGTCATCCTCGACAACTTCGAGCAGCTCACGCGGCATGCCGACGAGACCGTCGGCCGCTGGCTCGATCTGGCGCCGCAGGCGCACTTCGTCGTCACCTCGCGCGAAGTGCTGGGCCTGCGCGGCGAACACACGCTGGCGCTCGACGCTCTGAGCCCGGCCGAAGGCGCCGAACTCTTCCACGAACGCGCGCGGGCCGCACTGGCCAGCTACCAGCGCAACGCCGAGACCGACCGCGCCGTGGCCGAACTGGTGCAACTGCTGGACGGCCTGCCGCTGGCCATCGAGCTGGCCGCGCCCCGCGTGCGCGTGATGGCCCCGGCCCAGCTGGTGGCCCGCATGGGCGACCGCTTCCGCCTGCTGGCGGTGCAGGGCGGCCAGAACGCCGGCCCCGGCCGCAACGACCGCCAGGCCACGCTGCAGAACGCGCTGCAGTGGTCGTGGGAGCTGATGTCCGAGGCCGAGCGCAAGACGCTGGCCCAGCTGGCCGTCTTTGCGGGCAGTTTCGACTACCCGGCCGCCGAGGCCGTGGTCAGCCTGGAAGGCCTGCCCGCCGACACCGAAGCGCCCTGGCTCGTCGACCTGCTGCAGTCCCTGGGCGATAAGTCACTGCTGCGGCGCCTGCCACATTCGCGCTTCGGTCTGCTGCGCGCGGTGCAGGCATTCGCGCTGGCGCACCTGCCGGCCGACGAACTGGCGGCTGCACGCGCCCGCCATGGCCGCTACTACGCGGGCCTGGACGAACGGGCGGCCTGCGCGCACGGCGGTATGGATCTCGACAACCTCACGCAGGCCTGCCGCCACGGCGCAGCCTGCGGGAACCCGGCAGCTGCCACGGCCTGCCTGAGGCTGGCTTGGGCCGCGACCTGCCTCACCGGCCCCATGCGTGCGGCCCTGACGCTGGCCGAAGAGGTACGGCAGGCCATGAAGCTGGGGCCCCTGGAAGCCGCCGCCGTGGGCTGGGTGGAGGGCAGTGCGCTGGTGGGCACGGGCCGCGCTGCCGAAGGCCGCGCGGTGCTCCTGGCAGCACTGGGCCTGCACCCTTCTCCTGAAGACGACCCCATCGGCGGCAGGCTCAACGCTGCGGTGGGCGACCTGCTCGCCTTGAGCGGCGACACCACGGGCGCCACGCACCATCTGCAAGCCGCCTTGCAGACGGGCCTGCTGCTGAACGACAGCGGCCTGCAATGCCTGGCCTTGAACGCGCTGGGCGCGCTGGCCCACGGCAATGGACAGCACGCACAGGCGCAGGTGCATTTCACCGACGCGCTGCGCCGCGCCAGCGAAGCCGGCGACCACCGCTGGCAGGGGGGCCTGCTCGGCAATCTGGGGGCGCTGCATTACACCCTGGGGCAGCTGGCCGAGGCCAGCGCGGCCTACGAACAGGCGCTGCAGCTGGCGCAGGACACCGGCGACCGCCGCTGGGAAGCCAATGCCCGCTGCAACCTGGGCCTGGTGTACCTGGGCCAGAAGAAGACCGGCCCTGCCGAGCAGGCCTTGCGTGAATCACTGGAGCTGTCTCGCCACATCGGCCATGCCCGGTTGGTGCCGCCGGCCCTGTGCAACCTGGGCCATGTGCTGGCCGCTGCGGGCAAGGTGCATGAAGCGCGCAGCGTCTTGCTGGAAGCACAGGCCTTGGCCAGCGCCACGCCCGACCCCAGCCTGGTGGCAGAGTGCCAGACGGCCCTGGACGCTCTGCCCCCCGAGACCGAAGTCCAGACAGGCCCTGTGCAACTCAATCGCGATTGATGACGATCGGGTCCCAGGTGTCGCAAGACGTCCAGTCGCGCGCGCCGATGGCGCGGTACTCCAGGAAGATGTCGTAGGCCGAGATGCGCGGCGGCCACATGCGAACGTTGGCATTGCGGTTGAACTGCACCAGCGTGCGGTCGGTGCCCGGGGGCACGGGCACCCAGATGTCCGCCATGGGGTTGGTGGGGGTCGACGCCGGCGCATAGACCAGGTCGTCGGTCAGGTCCACGCCAAAAGGCCCCTGCCCGTTGGGCAAGGCGTGACGGAAGCGCACCTCGAAGGTGGAACCCGTCGGGGGCGCGGCCTTCCACTGCAACTGCGTCAGCGACTTGGGCAGCGAGACCGCGTTGGCCAGGTTCACCGTGCACTGGCTGCCGATGCCCGATGCAGGCGGAATGACCTCCAGCGGGATGGTGCAGGTGGTCTGAATGCCGTTCATCACGGGGCAGTCGACCACGGTGTAGGTTTCCCCGGGGCGCATGCCGCCCAGCTTCGGGTTGCCGGGCGGCGGTGCCGCGCCGGGCGCGCTGGGGGCCTGCTGGCAGGCGGCCAGCGCCAGGGCCAGGCCCAGGGTCAGGGCGCTGAAGAGCGAACGAGACGAAGGCAGACGGGTCGTGTGCATGGCGGTCTGGGCTCCTGGTGGTGGCGGAATCAGCCGCGCATTCTGCGTCCCGCTCGGCCGGCGCGGCCCCGGCGCATGGCCCGTTTTGGGGAAGCTCCGCTTGGCCCGCGGCTGGGGTATGCCCGCGCTTGTGATGCCGTAATTACAGCCTTATGCTGATCCGCATGGTGCAACCCATCCCCTTGCCGTTGCTGGCAGCCGTGCCCGCAGCCCCGCCCTTGCGCGGCACCTCGCTGCACGACGGCGTGGCCGCCCGGCTGCGCACGCTGGTGTTCGACGGCGAACTCGCCCCTGGCGCCTACATCGACGAAAAGGCCCTGGCTGCCGCCTGGCAAGTGAGCCGCACCCCGCTGCGCGAAGCGCTGAAGGTGCTGGCCGCCGAAGGCCTGGTGGAACTGGTGCCGCACCGCGGCTGCCGCGTCATCGAGCTCACCGAGGCCGATGCCGACGCGCTGTTCCCGGTGATGGCGCTGCTGGAAGGCCGCTGCGCCTTCGAGGCCGCCAGCAAGGCCGACGAGCAGGCCCTGCGCACCCTGCAACACCTGCACGACGACCTGGAACGCCACGCCGCCGTGCAAGACCTCGCCGGCTACTACCAGGCCAACCACGCCTTCCACAGCTTCGTGCAGGCCCTGGCCAGCAACCGCTGGCTCGACCGCGTCACCAGCGACCTGCGCCGCTTCATGCGCCTGATGCGCGGGCGCCAGCTGGCCCTGCCCGGGCGCATCGAGGCCTCGATCAACGAACACCGTGTGCTGATGGACGCCTTCCTGCAGCACGACGCCGCGCGTGCCGAACGCGCCATGCACGACCACCTGATGGCGCAGCTGGTGGCGCTGAAGAAGCTGCGGCGGCTGGCGCCGGCCACGCCGTTGCCGGCGGGCTCCGCAGCCTGACCCCCCTGCCCACCCACCCTCGGGAACGCGCCATGCTCGACGACATCCGCCACGCCGCCGCACGCCAACGCAAGGCGCGCACGCTGCGCCGCATGAAGCTGGCCTGCAAGCGCCTGCTGGGCGAAAAGGGGGAGCTGGGCGGCATGGCGCTGGCGGTGGAACTCATCGACCGCCTGGAAACGCTGGAAGACGAAGACCTGGGCGAGTTCTTCGACTACCTGGCCCATGAGCTCAGCCCCGACCCCCAGGCCGTGCTGCAGGCGGCGCAAGCCTATGCCGCCAAGCCGGGCGTGGACACGCTGCAGCTGCTGACCCAGGTGGCCGAGCCGCCGCGCCAGGAACTCTTCCGCCGCCTGAACCGCATGCCCGGCGGCACCTCGGCCGTGCTGCGCCTGCGCCGCGCGCTCATGCGCATGCTGCGCGAGCGGCCCGACCTGGCCGTCATCGAAGCCGACCTTTTGCACCTGCTGACGAGCTGGTTCAACCCCGGCTTCCTGCGCATGAAGCGCGTGGACTGGAACTCGCCCGCGCAGCTGCTGGAAAAGATCATCCTGCACGAGGCCGTGCATGCCATCGACGGCTGGGACGACCTGCGGCGCCGCCTGCAGCCCGACCGCCGCTGCTTCGCCTTCTTCCACCCGCAGCTGCCCGACGAGCCGCTGATCTTCGTGGAGGTGGCCCTGCTGCCCGAGATGCCGGGCTCGATAGCGCCGCTGATCGACAAGGCCAGCACGCCGCTGCCGCCCGACCGCTTCCGCGTGGCCGCCTTCTACAGCATCAGCAACTGCGAACCGGGGCTGCGCGGCGTGAGCCTGGGCAACTTCCTCATCAAGACCGTGGCCACGAAGCTGCAGCGCGAACTGCCGCGCCTGCGCACCTTCTGCACCTTGTCGCCCATACCGGGCTTCGCGGCCTGGCTGCTGGCCGAGCCCGAGTTCAGCCAGCTGCCCGGCCTGAAGAAGAGTGCCGTGGCCGAACTGGATGCCGCCCGCAAGCTGCTGATGACGCTGTGCAAGGGCGACCTGGCACGGCTGCAAGGCGCTGCCGCGCACGAGCAGATGGGCCCCGAGCACGACGCTGCGCTGCAGCTGCTGTGCGGCGCCTACCTGACCTGCCTGTCGCCGCTGCCCGGCGGCGACGCGGTGGCGCGTTTCCACCTCGACAACGGCGCACGGCTGGAACGCCTGAACCCGCGCGGCAATGTCTCGGCCAAGGGCCTGCGCCAGAGTTTCGGCATGATGGTGAACTACCTCTACGACCTGAACAAGGTTGAAGCCAGCCACGCCAAGTTCCGCCAGGGGGAGGTGGCCCGTTCGCGGGCCATCACCACGCCCGGCTGACCACGCACCAAGACCCTTCCCTCGGAGGCCTGAACCCAGCGCGGCGACGATCGCGCAGCCTCACTTTCCATCCCACGAACCCGGAGACAAACACCGATGAACGCACTGAACCGTCGCAAGGCCCTGATCACCGGCGCTGCCGCCCTGGCCGCCCCCTGGGTGCACGCCCAAAGCGGGGCCAGCGGCTGGCCCACCAAGCCCGTGAACGTCATCGTGCCCTTCCCGCCCGGCGGCGGCACCGACGCCTTCGCGCGGCCGCTGTTCGCGCAGATGAGCAAGAACACCGGCCGCCAGTTCGTCATCGACAACAAGGGCGGTGCCGGCGGCACGCTGGGCGCCAGCCTGGCCGCCAAGGCCGCGCCCGACGGCTACAACTTCTTCATGGGCGCCGTGCACCACACCATCGCGCCGAGCATGTACCCGAAGCTTGACTACAACATCGAGACCGACTTCATCCCCGTGGGGCTGGTGGCCAGCGTGCCGCAGGTCATCGTGGTGAACCCGCAGAAGGTGCAGGCCACGAACCTGAAGGAGCTGCTGGCCTTCATCCGCAGCAATCCGGGCCGGCTGAACTACGGCAGCGCCGGCAACGGCACCAGCCACCACCTGGCCGGCGAGCTGTTCAAGCTGCAGACCAAGACCTTCATCACCCACATTCCCTACCGCGGCGCGGGCCCGGCCCTGCAAGACCTGATCGCCGGCCAGGTGGACATGATGTTCGACGGCCTGGGCAGCAGCTCGGGCCACATCAAGGGCGGGCGCCTGCGCGCCATCGCCGTGGCCTCCGACAAGCGCGCGCCGGGCTTCCCCGACCTGGTGACGGCGGCCGAGGCCGGCGAGAAGGACTACAAGGTCAGCACCTGGTACGGCATCTGGGCGCCCAAGGGCACGCCGGCCGCAGCCACCACGGCCATGGTGGCCGAGATGCGCAAGGCCCTCACCGGCCCCGAGCTGCGCACGATGTGGAACGGCATGGGCGCCGAAACCCCCGACAACTGGAACGCCGACTTCGGCCGCTTCGTCAGCGCCGAGGTGAAGCGCTGGGCCGCCGTCGTCAAGAGCTCCGGAGCCAAGCTCGACTGAAGCGCCAACACCCTTCGTTCATGCACGCAGACAACCACAACCTCTACGCGGCGCTGCGCGCCGCGTTTCCGGCCGATCTCGAGGCCACCGCCATCGAGACGGCCGACACCGCCACGCCGCTGTTCTACAGCTGGCGCGACCTCGAGCGCGGCACGGCCATGCTGGCCAACCTCATCGACAGCCTGGCGCTGCCGCCGGCCTCGCGCATTGCCGTGCAGACGGAGAAGAGCGTCGAGGCGCTGATGCTCTACCTGGCCGTGCTGCGCGCCGGGCACGTGTTCCTGCCACTGAACACGGCCTACCAGGCCAGCGAGATCGAGTACTTCATCGGCAATGCCGAGCCGGCGGTGGTGGTGTGTGCGGGCAAGAACTTCGGCTGGGTCAGCAAGCTGGCCTTTCTGGCCGGCACGAAGCACGTGTACACCTTGAACGAAGACCGCACGGGCACCTTGCTCGACCGCGCGGCCTTCCAGGGCGACACGCACACGCCGGCGCAGCGCGGCGCCGACGACCTGGCCGCAATCCTCTACACCAGCGGCACCACCGGGCGCAGCAAGGGAGCGATGCTCACGCACGGCAACCTGCTCTCCAACGCCCAGGTGCTGCACCAGGCCTGGGGCTGGCAGCGCAGCGACATGCTCATCCACGCGCTGCCCATCTTCCACGTGCACGGCCTCTTCGTGGCCAGCCACGGCGCGCTGCTGGCGGGCGCGAAGATGCTGTGGTTCAGCCGCTTCGAGCCACGCGCCGTGGCCGCGCGCCTGCCCGAGGCCACGGTGTTCATGGGCGTGCCCACGCTCTACGTGCGCCTGCTGGGCGAGGCCGCACTCACGCCGGCCGCCTGCAGCGGCATGCGGCTTTTCGTCAGCGGCTCGGCGCCGCTGCTGCTGGAGACCTTCAAAGCGTGGCAGGTCCGCACCGGCCACACCATTCTCGAGCGCTACGGCATGAGCGAAACCGTCATGCTCACCAGCAACCCCTACCGCCCCGAGGCGGCCCGCCGCGGCGGCACCGTGGGCCCGGCACTGCCCGGTGTGGGCGTGCGCGTGCACGGCGACCAAGGCCAGCCCTTGCCGCCTGGCGACATCGGCGGCGTCGAGGTGCGCGGGCCGAATGTCTTCAAGGGCTACTGGCGCATGCCCGAGAAGACGAAAGAAGAGTTCACGGCGGACGGCTGGTTCAAGACCGGCGACGTGGGCAAGCTCGACGCCCAGGGCTATCTCACCATCGTAGGCCGCAGCAAGGACCTCATCATCAGCGGCGGCTACAACGTCTACCCGGCCGAGATCGAGGGCTATGTCAACGACATGCCGGGCGTGGCCGAAAGCGCGGTGATCGGCGTGCCCCACCCTGATTTCGGCGAAGCCGTGGTGGCCGTGGTGGTGCCCAAGCCAGCGGCCACGCTGGACGGCAGCGCCATCAGCGCCGCGCTGAAGCAGCAGATCGCCAACTTCAAGGTGCCCAAGCAGGTCTACGTGGTGGACGAACTGCCGCGCAACACCATGGGCAAGGTGCAGAAAAACCTGCTGCGCGAGCAGCACAAGGCGCTGTTCTTGCGCTGAACCCCAAGCACACCGGCCCCATGCACCTGCTCATCCTCGGCGGCACCCGCTTCCTGGGCCGCCACCTTGCTGACCAAGCCCTGGCGGCCGGCCATCAGGTGACGCTGCTGCACCGCGGGCACAGCAACCCGGGCCTTTTCCCCGAAGCCGAGCACCTCATCGCCGACCGCGACCAATCCGGCGCGCTGGCCAGCGCACTGCAAGGCGCCAGCAGCAGCGGCTGGGACGCCGCCATCGACACCAGCGCCTACTTCCCCCGCCAGGTGCGCCTGGCGGCCGAACTGCTGGGCGACCGCGTGGGCCAGTACCAGCTCATCTCCAGCATCAGCGTGTACGCCAGCTTCGAGGGCCTCGCCATCGACGAAAGCACGCCGCGCCTGACGGTGGACGAAGCCCAGGCCACCGCCGTGACCGGCGCCACCTATGGCGGCCTGAAGGCGGCTTGCGAAGACGCGGCCGAAGAGGGCTTCGGCGAACGCGCGCTGGTGGTGCGCCCGGGCCTGCTGGTGGGCCCCTGGGACCCCACCGGGCGCTTCACCTGGTGGGCCGAACGTTTCGCCCGCGCGGCCGCTGACGAAGAACAAGCCGAGGTGCTTGCGCCTGGCCACCCGCAAGGCCCGGTGCAGTGCATCGACGCGCGCGACGCTGCCGCCTGGCTGCTGCACCAGGCCGAGGCCTGCACCAGCGGCGCCTGCAACCTCACCGGGCCCGAGGAGCCGCTGTCGATGGCCGAGTTCATGGCCACGGCGCAGCGCACGCTGGCGCCAGCCTCGCGCCTGTGCTGGGTGGACGAAGACTTCCTGCTCGCCCAGGGCGTGGCCCCCTGGAGCGAGCTGCCGGTGTGGCTGCCCGCGGCCAGCAGCGGCGTGCATCGCGCCGACATCGGCCGCGCGCTGGCCACCGGCCTGCAGTGCCGCCCGCTGGCGCAGACGCTGGCCGACACCGCAGCCTGGGCCGCAGCCGAGGGCGGCGGCCCGGTGCAGTCGGCAGGCGCGCCGCCCCGGCCCGCGGTGGGCCTGGCGCCGGCGCGGGAAGCGGCGCTGCGCGAGGCCTGGCGCAAGCGCTGAAGGCCCCGGCGCCGCCTTTCTTCCCTCGGGGCCCGCAGCCCGCAGGGCTGTGTGCCCGAACGTCCGCGCGGCTCTCGCCGGCTGCGTTCCATCGCGGCAGGCTGCCACTCACGCAGCCATCGCGGCCCTCTGTCGCAAGGCCCTCGCGCCGCGCCAGGCAGCTGCCTAGAGTGCACTCCATCGCATCACCGCCACCCCCGAAGGAGCCTGCGCATGAACACCTCGACCAAGCCCGCCCTGAACACCCTCTCGCGCCGCGAGAAGAGCCAACGTTTCACTTCCCTCGGCCTGGCCGCCGTGATGACGCTGTCCATCCTGACCAGCATCGAGATGATGGCCTCAAGCCCGGTGCAAGACAGCCTGCTGGCCCAGCAGGGCCAGCTCGTCGTCAGCGCCCCGGCCTCTTCGCCGAAGGTCTGAGCCTGCGCGTGCAGGGCGGGAAGGCCTTGCACGGCTGGCGAAGGCCGAGCGGCGATTTCACGCCGCACGGCTGAGCCCGCGCGTTCCTTCAGGCGTTCGGCACGGACCGGGGCCCCGCGACAGCGGGGCCCCTTTTCTTTTGCGACCTCGCGGCCCGCCGGTTTGCGGGCACACTGCAGGCGATGCGCAGCCCCTTGCCTCTGTGGAACCGCCTGCGCCAGCGCGCAGTGGCCTGGTGGCACAGCCCCGACACCGAGCGCGGCGACGACCCCGATTTCTGGCGCAACCTGCGCGATGAAGTGGCCGCAGGCGAACAGTGGCGCGACCGCGCCGTGGTACTGGCCTACGCCGTCATCACGGGCCTCGTGGTGGTCGGCTTCACGCTGCTGGCCGAAGGGGCCAGCCATGCCTTCGATCAACTCCGCGGCCTGCACCCCTGGGCCCCCTACGGCGCCCTGCTGTGGACACCGGTGCTCACCGTGGCCGTGCTGTGGTGGACGCGCCGCTTCGTGCCAGGTGCGCTGGGCTCGGGCATCCCGGCGGTGGTGCGTGCGCTCGACGACACCCTGCCACCGGCGCAACGGAGCGCGCTGGTGTCCTTGAAGCTGGCCCTCCACAAGGTGGGGCTGGTGACCGGGGGCCTGCTGGCGGGCCTGTCCATCGGCCGTGAAGGCCCCACCGTGCAGGTCGGCGCGGGCGTGATGGCGCATGCACAGCGCTGGCTGTCGCCGCGCGCCGGCATCGACGCGCACGACCTCATGGTGGCGGGCGCCGCCGCGGGCATCGCGGCGGCCTTCAACACGCCGCTGGGTGGCGTGATCTTCGCGATGGAGCAGCTCTCGCGCCGGCGCAGCATGTCGCAGAGCGCGCTGGTCATCAGCAGCATCGTGCTGGCCGGCCTGGTGGCCGTGGCGGTGTTTGGCAACCAGAACTACTTCGGCCGCCTGCGCGTGCAGGAGCTGCACTGGGGCCTGCTCGGCCCGGGCCTGCTGGTGGCCCTGGCGGCGGGCCTGGCCGGCGGGTTGTTCACGCGGCTGCTGGTGGCTTCGGCGCGCGGACTGCCCGACCGCTTCAGCCGCTGGCGGGCGGCCTACCCCTTGCGCTTCGCGGCGGGCTGCGCGGTGGGGGTGGCCGTGATCGGCATCGTCACCGGCGGGGCCACGTCGGGCGCCGGCTACGCGCCCACGCGCGCCATGCTGGAGGGCGAGGCCGAGTTGCCCGGCGTGTTCACGCTGCTGAAGTTCTGCGCCACCTGGCTGTCAGCCTGGACCGGCGTGCCTGCCGGCGTTTTCGCGCCCTCGCTCACCATCGGCGCGGGGATCGGGCGCGACGTGGCGCTGCTCACCAACCTGGGCCCCGAGGCCGCCATCCCGCTCATCGCCTTGGGCATGGTGGGCTTCCTGGCGGCCACCACGCAAGGCCCGCTGACGGCCTTCATCATCGTGATGGAGATGGTGTCGGGCCACGCCATGGTGCTGAGCCTGATGGCCGCCGCCCTGCTTGCCAGCGGCGTGGCGCGCCTGCTGAGCAAGCCGCTCTACCTGGAGCTGGCAGCGCTGCTGGTGGTGCCGCCAGCAGCGCCTGCGCCCTCGGCGTCCGCACCGCCAGATCGGGGGCCGGCTCAGTGACCGCTGGCCCCTGCTGCCCCGATGCCGGTCTCTGAACGCAGCTGCTGAGCCGCGAAGCCGGCGCGGTCGGTGCGGGCGCGTGCACTCTTGTCGAGCACGCTCACCAGCCAGATGGCGACGAAGGCGATGGTCATGCTGAACAGCGCCGGGCTGGTGTAGGGGAAGAGCGCGCTGCCTTTCGGGTAGCCCAGCGTGGCTTCCCACACCGCGGGCGAAACCACCGTCAGGCCGACGCTGGAGATCAGCCCCAGGAAACCGCCCGCCACCGCACCACGCGTGGTGCAGCCCTTCCACAGCACGCTCATCAAGAGCACGGGGAAGTTGGCACTGGCGGCGATGGCGAAGGCCAGGCTCACCATGAAGGCGATGTTCTGCTTCTCGAAGGCGATGCCCAGCACCACGGCCACGATGCCCAGGCCCACGGTGGTGAACTTCGAGATGCGCAGCTCGTCGCGGCCGTTGGCCTTGCCCTTCTTGATGACGGTGGCGTAGAGGTCGTGGCTCACGGCGCTGGCGCCGCTGAGCGTGAGGCCCGCCACCACCGCCAGGATGGTGGCGAAGGCCACCGCCGAGATGAAACCCAGGAACACGTTGCCACCCACCGCATTGGCCAGGTGCACGGCGGCCATGTTGTTGCCGCCGATGAGGCCGCCCTTGGCATCCAGGAAGCTCGGGTTCGTCAGCACGAAGGTGATGGCGCCGAAGCCGATGATGAAGGTGAGGATGTAGAAGTAGCCGATCCACGTGGTGGCCCACAGCACGCTCTTGCGCGCTTCCTTCGCGTTGGGCACGGTGAAGAAGCGCATCAGGATGTGCGGCAGCCCGGCGGTGCCGAACATCAACGCCATGCCGAAGCTGATGGCGCTGATGGGGTCCTTCACGAAACCGCCCGGGCCCATGATGGCCAGACCGATCTTGCTGGCTTCCTCGGCCGTCTTGCCGCCGTTGCTGGCGAGGTCGGTCTTGATCTTCACCGCGCTGGCGAACATGGCCTCGGGGCTGAAGCCGAAGTGCCACAGCACCGCGCCGGCCATGAAGCTGGCGCCGGCCAGCAGCAGCACGGCCTTGATGATCTGCACCCAGGTGGTGGCCGTCATGCCGCCGAAAAGCACGTAGACCATCATCAGCGCGCCGACGATGACCACCGCCACCCAGTACTCCAGCCCGAACAGCAGCTTGATGAGCTGGCCCGCGCCGACCATCTGCGCGATCAGGTAGAAGGCCACCACCACCAGCGTGCCGCTGGCCGCGAACACGCGCACCGGCGTCTGCTCGAAGCGGAAGGCCGCCACGTCGGCGAAGGTGAACTTGCCCAGGTTGCGCAGCCGTTCGGCCAGGAGGAAGGTGACCACCGGCCAGCCCACCAGGAAGCCGATGCTGTAGATGAGCCCGTCGAAGCCGCTCACCATCACCGCCGCGCTGATGCCCAGGAAGGAGGCCGCGCTCATGTAGTCGCCGGCAATCGCCAGGCCGTTCTGGAAGCCGGTGATGCCGCCGCCAGCGGTGTAGAAGTCGGACGTACTGCGTGTCTTCGCGGCGGCCCACTTCGTGACCCACAGCGTGAAGGCGACGAAGGCACCGAACATGCCGATGGCGGTCCAGTTGGTGGCTTGCTTGGCGGCTTGGCCGAGGTCGGCGCCAGCGGCCACGGCGGCGGCAGAAACGCCGCACAGCGCCAACAGCGCCAGAAGCTGGCGCAGGGCATCAAGCTTCCCGCCGCGGAACCGGCTCTGCCGGGCCGCCGGCGGACGGCCCCCTCGGGGGGTAGCGAGCGACAGCGAGCTCGGGGGCCTCATTTCGTCACCGCCGCGCTGACTTCGGCCGCGAGGCGGTCGTACTGGCTGTTGGCCCGGCGCACGTACAGGCCGGTGATGACGATGGTGAAGACGATGACGCCCAGGCCCAGCGGCATGCCCAGCGTGGTGACACCGCCGCCCAGCGGCGTGGCCAGCAGCGGCTTGTTGAAGGCCACGAGCAGGATGAAGCCGTAGTACACGACCATCATCGCGGCGGTGAGCCACCAGCCGAAACGCGTGCGGTCGGCCCTCAGCTGCTGGTAGGACGGGTGCGCGGTGATGCGCGCGGCCAGTTTGGGGTCCATCGGTGTCTCCTTGCGTTTTGGCGGCCGTACCAGAGCTGGCAGGCTTGGCCTCACTTTGCGCGGGGCTTCTGACCATGCTCTGACGCGAAACCAACGCAAGCTGACAACCGCCGCTGGCAAGCGGGGTTGACACAAGGACCGATGTGCGGGGCGGTGCCAGGCCTTCCGGCCCTGTACGCGCGGGCTCAGCCCTCACGCGTGAAATCGCGTTCGGGCCCTCGCCAGCCGTACAGGGCCTTCCGGCCCTCTACGCGCGGGCTCAGTTATTCAGGATCTTGCCGCCCTTGATGGTGGTGTCGCCGCTGGCCTTGGCGTTGAGCTTGCCGCTCGCATCCAGCGTGATGTCCTTGCCCTTGATGACGATGCTGCCGTCCTTCTTCAAGGTGAGGCTGGCGGCACCGCACACGATGCTGATGCTGTCGCCGGCGCGCAGCACGACGTTCTTGCCCACAGTCACCTGGAGGTCCTTGCCCACCTGCAGCACCTGGTTCGATTGCACGGTGCTGCTGGCGTTGCGCTGCACTGCGCTGCTGCTGTCGCCCCCGATGGCCACGAGCTGGTTGGCTCCCACCGTCACGGTGAGGTTGGCGGGATAGACGGGGTTGGCATCGGCGATGGGCATGGGGCGCTCCTTCAAGGGGAGGCCGATGCTAGGAGTGCATCACCCCGGCCCGCCATCGTGCGGGCGGGGGGTGCGGCGCGTTCAGCTTCGCCGCAGGCCAGGCCGGGGCGCGCCCGCGTCGGCCCAGCCGGGGCCATCGAACCACGGCCCCCCGGTCAGTGCATCGCGCAGCATGGGCAGCGCGTCCAGGCCCCAGAACAAGCGGCCTTCGTGCTCGATGGTGGGCACGCCGAAGATGCCGGCCGCCGCCGCGGCCTCGGTGTTGTGGCGCAGCTCGGCCTTCACCTCGGCGCTGGCGGGGTCGCGCGCGGGCGCGAGCTGATCGGTCAGCGCGGCCAGGCGCGCGGGTTCGTTGGCATCGGCCCCGTCGCCCACCCAGACATGGCGGAACAGCGCCTCCACCACGCGCCGGTTGGGCCCGCAGGCCAAGGCCAGGCGCTGCAGCGCCAGCGGGTTGAAGGGGTGCTGCGCCGGGGTCTGCAGCGTGATGCCGTGCTGCGCCGCCAGCCAGTGCACCTGGCGGAAGGTCCACTGGCGCTTGGGCTCGATCTCGGCCGGGCCCTTCTGCCCATGGTGGGCGAGCAGGCCGCCCAGCAGCAGGGGGCGGTAGCTCACCTCGTGGCTGATGCCTTCCAGCACCTGCGGCAGGCGCTGGAAGGCCAGCCAGGCGAAAGGCGAGATCACGTCGAAATGGAAGATGAGGTGTTTCATGGCGTGCGGCCGCGTGGTGGCCGGGGTGTGGGCAGGGTGCGGCCTGCGGCCAGCCATTGCTCGCGCCGCTGCGGCAGCTGCGCCAGCACGGCATGGCGGCGGGGGTTGTCCAGCGAGGACCAGCGTGCAATCTCGTCCAGCGTGCGCAGGCAGCCCAGGCACAGGCCGGTGGCGGCATCCATCTGGCAGATGTTGATGCAGGGCGAGGCCGCGGGGCCGAGCTCGGGGTTCGAGGCTGGGTTCGTCATGCCTGCACCACGTCGGCCACGGGCGCGCCGGTCAGGCGCTGCAGTTCGTCGGGCGAAAGCCGGAAGACGCCGTTGGGGTGGCCTGCGGCGGCCCAGATCTCGTCGAAGCGGAAGAGCTCGCGGTCGATCAGGGTCACCGGCGTCTGGCTGTGCGCCAGCGGTGCCACGCCACCGATGGAAAAACCCGTGCGCGCCTTGACGAACTCGGCATCGGCGCGGGCCAGCGCGCCGGTGTGCGCCGCCACGCGCTTTTCATCGACACGGCGGTCGCCCGAGGCCACCACCAGCACGGCCACGTCGTCGCTCTTGCGGCGGAAGATCACGCTCTTGGCAATCTGCCCCAGCGTGACACCCAGCGCATCGGCGGCCTCTTGCGAGGTGCGCGCGGCCACCTCCAGCCAGCGCGGCGCGTGCGGGTGGCCGGCAGCAGCCAGTGCGGCGCTGACGCGCTGGAAACCTTCGGGGCGTTCGGCTGAAACGGCCAGCCAGGGGCCGATGCCGCCAGAGGCCACGGGAGGCAGCGGCGCGCTCATGACAGGGCGGCGGCGTGGCCGCGCCGGCTCAGCAGCGCGCGGCCCGCGCGCGAGGCCGACGGCCGGCCGAGCACGCTGCTGATGTAGGCGCCTGCATCCACCAGCGCTTCAAGATCGTGCCCGGTGGCGATGCCCATGCCCTGCAGCATGAACACCACGTCTTCGGTGGCCACGTTGCCGGTGGCGCCACGGGCGTACGGGCAGCCGCCCAGGCCGGCGATGCTGGTGTCGAAGACATGCACGCCCAGCTGCAGGCTGGCCCCGATGTTGGCCAGGGCCTGGCCGTAGGTGTCGTGGAAGTGCCCGCTCACCTCGTGCAAGGGGTAGTGTTTCAGCGCCCGCTCCAGCGCCGCCTGCACACGCCGGGGCGTGCCCACGCCGATGGTGTCGGCCACGCCGCAATGGTCCACGCCGATGGCCTTCATCAGCCGCACCACGCGTTCCACCTCATCGGGCGAGACCTCGCCCTGGTAGGGGCAGCCCAGGGCGCAGGAAATGGCTGCGCGCACCTTCAGCCCGGCGGCCTGCGCAGCCGCCACCACGGGGCGGAAGCGCTCGATGCTTTCCTCGATGCTGCAGTTGATGTTCTTCTGGCTGAAGGCTTCGCTGGCGGCGCCGAACACCACCACCTCGTGCGGGCGGGTGGGCAGCGCGGCTTCCAGGCCCCTCATGTTGGGCGTGAGCACCGAATAACGCACGCCCGGCTGGCGCTGCAGGCCGGCCATCACCTCGGTGTTGTCGGCCATCTGCGGCACCCACCTCGGGCTGACGAAGCTGGTCACCTCGATCTCGCGGCAGCCTGCCGCCTGCAGGCGGTGCACGAGCTCGACCTTCTGCGCGGCAGATACAGGCGCGGCCTCGTTCTGCAGCCCGTCGCGAGGGCCCACTTCAACGAGCGTGACGGTGGTGGGGATCATGGACAGGTTTCCTCGGTAAACCCAGTTTGACCGCGCCCGGCAGATTCGGCCCAAGTGGGGATGGCAAGACCACGTTCGGCAGCGCACACTGCGCGCAAACCATGAACACCCGTCGTTGCACGAAAATCGCCGCCCGCATGAACGCCCTGCTGGTGCAGGCGCTGGGCCAGGGCATCGACCCCGCCCGCATGCTGAACGAGCCGCTCTACGCCCGCGACGTGCTGCTGGTCTGCGACGCCCTGCACGGCACCGACCTGCCCGAGCTGGCGCGCCTGTTCCGCCAGGCCCAGGCAGCGGCCGAAACCGGGCATGAAGAGCGCCAGGGCCCGCCCTCGGGCTTCAGCCCCTCGCGCTTCCTGAACTCGATCTTCGGGCCCAGCACCAGCAGCCCCGCCAGCACGCTGGACGGGCCTGGCCCGGCCCTTCGAACGGCCGAAACGGCCGAGACGACCGAAACCACCGAAACGACAAAACGGCCCGGCTGGCTGGCGCGCCTGCGCGACAGCGGCAAGTAGCGGCATCACGGGCTTCATGCCGCGCCGGCTGCCGGCCGGAGCAGGCGCAGCAGCTCGCCACCTTCGGCCACCTGGTCGCCCACGGCATAGAGCAGTTCTTCCACCACGCCTTCGTGCGGAGCCGCGATGGTGTGCTCCATCTTCATGGCTTCCATCACCGCCAGGGCCTGGCCGCGCTGCACGGTGTCGCCGGGGCGCGCCAGATAGCTCACCACCTTGCCGGGCATGGGCGCCGTCAGGCGGCCTTCGGCGGCCGCGCCATCACCGGCATGGGCCAGCGGGTCGTGGTCGGCCACCAGCGCGCTGCCCTGGGGCGTGAAGACGGCGTAGCGCTCGCCGTGGCGGTAGACGTGGGCCGTGTGGCGCTGGCCGCCCAACAGCAGCTCGAAGTGGTGCGGGCCCAGCGTGCGGGCCTGGAAGGGCAGGCTTGCGGCCGTGCCCACACGCAGTTGCACGGCGCCGTCGTGGCGGCGCTCGATGCGCAGCGGCACGGCGGCGCCGGCCAGCTCGAGGTGCAGCACGCGCACGGCGCCGCCGTGCAAGCGCCAGCCGTCGCGGCGCGACCAGGGGTCGGCCCCTTCCAGCGCCGCTTCTTCGGCCAGCACCTGCGCGGCCACGGCCGCGGCCGCCACCTCGGCCGGCAGGGCCGGCGCTTCGAACAAGGCCGCACGCTCGCGCTGGATGAGCGCGGTGTCGAGGTCGGCCGTGGCGAAGGCATGGCTGCCCACCACGCGGCGCAGGAAGGCCACGTTGGTGGTCGGGCCCAGCAGGTGGGTGTGCTGCAGCGCCGCGTCCAGCCGCGCCAGCGCCTGGGCCCGCGTCTGGCCCCAGACGATGAGCTTGGCGATCATGCTGTCGTAGTGGGGGCTGATGGCGTCGCCTTCGCGGATGCCGCTGTCCACGCGCGCCAGCGCACCTTCTTCCGCGCCCTGCCCCGGGCTGCGCATGAAGGCCACGTGCGGCGGCCAGCGCAGCACCTGCAGCGTGCCGGTGGCGGGCAGGAAATCGGCGTCGGGGTTCTCGGCGCAGATGCGCGCCTCGATGGCGTGCCCGCGCAGTTGCACCTGGTCTTGCGTCAAGGGCAGCGGCTCGCCGCTGGCCACGCGCAGCTGCCACTCCACGAGGTCCAGGCCCGTCACGGCTTCGGTGACGGGGTGCTCGACCTGCAGCCGCGTGTTCATCTCCATGAAATAGGCGCGGATGTCGCCGTCGTCCAGCTCTTCGGCCACGAATTCCACCGTGCCCGCGCCCACGTAACCCACCGCCTTCGCGGCGGCCACGGCGGCGGCGCCCATCTCGGCGCGGCGTGCGGCGCTCAGGCCCGGCGCCGGGCTTTCTTCCAGCACCTTCTGGTGGCGGCGCTGCACCGAACAATCACGCTCGCCGAGGTGGATGACGTGGCCCTGCATGTCGCCGAAGACCTGGATCTCGATGTGCCGCGGCCGCAGCACGTAACGCTCGACCAGCACGTGCGCGTTGCCGAAGCTGGCCTGGGCCTCGCGCTGGCAGCTGGCGAGAGCCGCTTCGAAGTCTTCGGGCCGGTCGACGCGCCGCATGCCCTTGCCGCCGCCGCCCGCGCTGGCCTTGATGAGCACCGGGTAGCCGATGCGCGCGGCCTGCTCGGCCAGGAAGGCGGGCTCGTTGTTGCTGCCGTGGTAGCCGGGCACCAGCGGCACGCCGGCCTTTTCCATCAGCGCCTTGGCCGCGCTCTTGCTGCCCATGGCGGCAATGGCGCTGGCCGGCGGGCCGATGAAGACCAGGCCCGCCGCCGCGCAGGCCTGCGCGAAGTCTTCGTTCTCGCTGAGGAAACCGTAGCCGGGGTGGATGGCTTGCGCGCCGGTGGCCAGCGCGGCGTCGATGATGCGCTGCCACTGCAGGTAGCTGTCGCGCGGGGCATTGCCGCCCACGTGCACGGCTTCGTCGCAGGCCTGCACATGGCGCGCGTTCGCGTCGGCGTCGCTGTACACGGCCACGGTGCGCACGCCCAGGCGCTGCGCGGTGGCCGCCACGCGGCAGGCGATCTCGCCGCGGTTGGCAATCAATATCTTCTTGAACATCGAGAGGCTTTCCGGGCGGAGTGAACTCAGGCCGCAGCGGGCCGGGCAGGCAGGAAGCGCCGCAACAGGGCACGCAGGAACTTGAACAGCACGGCGATCAGCACCACCGCCAGCGCGGCGGACAGGGCCAGCGCCGCCAGCGCCCACAGCGGGTGCGTCCAGGCCAGCCACAGCAGGGCCGGCACGGCAGCGTCACCCGCGAGTGACAGGCCCAGGTTGGAAAACGGTTCGGGGCTGGTGTTGGCCGCCGCGCGTGTGGTGGCCTTGGCCGCGTGCGCGGTGGCCGCCAGCGTGCCGCCGGCCAGCGCGGCCACCAGGGCCCAGGCCTGGTTCCACTCGGGGCCCAGGCCCGCGAAGACACCGGCGGCCAGCGCCGCGCCGGCGGGAATGCGGATGAAGGTGTGCAGCGCGTCCCACAGCGTGTCCACGCCCGGCACCTTGTCGGCCACGAACTCCACCGTCACCATCAGCGCGCTGGCACCCAGCACCAGCGGGTGCTGCAGCAGCTGCAGGCCCGGCGGCAAGGGCACCCAGCCCATGAAGCCGGCCGCCCCGGTGAGAAAGACCACGGCATAGAGGCGCATGCCGCTGGCCCAGCCCAGGGCCGCGGCCAGCGCCAGCAGGTGCGTGAGGTCGAGGGCTGCGGTGTTCATGGGGCAGTCGGGGCGGCTCAGCGCCAGGCAGGGTCACGCTTGTGCAGGAAGGCCTGCACGCCCTCGCGCCCTTCCGCGCTGGCGCGGATGTCGGCAATGCGGCGCGCGGTGTCGTCGCGCAGCGCGGCATCGATGGGCCGGCCGGCCACGTCCTTCACCAGCTGCTTGCAGGCGCGCACGGCCGCCGGGCCGTTGGCCACCAGCGCGGCCACGGTCTCGGCCACGGCGCCGTCCAGCGCCTCGGCCGGCAGCACCTCGTGCACAAAGCCCAGCGCCAGCGCACGCTGCGCGCTGAAGCGTTCGGCGGTGGTGAAGTAGCGCCGCGAGGCCTGCTCTCCCAGCGCCTTCACCACATAGGGGCCGATGGTGGCCGGCAGCAGGCCGAGCTTCGCTTCGCTGAGGCAGAAGTGCACGCCTTCCGCAGCCAGCAGCACGTCGCACACCGCCGCCAGGCCCACGCCCCCGGCGTAGCAGTCGCCGTGGATGCGGCCCACCACGGGCACCGGGCAGCGGTAGATCGTCCACAGCATCTCGGCCAGCGCGCTGGCGTCGGCATGGTTCTGCGCCCAGCTGTAGTCGGCCATGGCGCGCATCCACGAGAGGTCGGCCCCCGCGCAGAAGGCCTTGCCGTGGCCGCCCAGCACGATGGCGCGCAGTTCGGCATCCGCGCCCAGGGTGCGGAAGGCTGCCGTCAACTCGGCAATGACGCCGTCGTTGAAGGCGTTGCGCACTTCGGGCCGGTTCAGCCAGACCTCGGCCACGTGGGCCGAAGGGCGGCGGATGTCGAGCGTGCCACTCATGGTGTGCACCAGCGATCAAGCTTCCCGCCGCGGAACCGGCTCCGCCGGGCCGCAGGCGGACGGCCCCCTCGGGGGGTAGCGAGCGATAGCGCGCTTGGGGGCTTCATGTCACATGCGGAAAACGCCGAAGCGCGGCGCTTCGGGGATGGGCGCATTCAGGCTCGCGCTCAAGCCCAGCGCCAGTACACGGCGCGTGTCGGCGGGGTCGATGAGCCCGTCGTCCCAGAGCCGGGCGCTGGCGTAGTACGGGTGCGCCTGCTCTTCGAACTGCTGCAGGATGGGCGCCTTGAAGGCGGCTTCGTCTTCGGCCGCCCACTGCCCGCCCTTGGCTTCGATGCCATCACGCCGCACCGTGGCCAGCACGCTGGCGGCCTGCTCGCCGCCCATCACGCTGATGCGCGCGTTGGGCCACATCCACAGGAAGCGCGGGCTGTAGGCGCGGCCGCACATGCCGTAGTTGCCGGCGCCGAAGCTGCCGCCGATGATGACCGTGAACTTCGGCACCGTGGCCGTGGCCACGGCCGTGACCATCTTCGCGCCGTGCTTGGCGATGCCTTCGTTCTCGGCCTTGCGGCCGACCATGAAGCCGGTGATGTTCTGCAGGAACACGAGCGGAATCCTGCGCTGGCAACACAGCTCGATGAAGTGCGCGCCCTTCTGCGCGCTTTCACCGAAGAGGATGCCGTTGTTGGCGACGATGCCCACCGGCATGCCCTCGATGTGCGCGAAGCCCGTCACCAGCGTGGCGCCGTAGCGCGCCTTGAATTCATCGAACTCGCTGCCGTCGACGATGCGGGCGATGATCTCGCGCACGTCGAAGGGCTTGCGGCTGGTGAAGCCGCTTTCGTCGGCGGGCATCACGCCGCGCAGCTCGCTCACGTCGAAGGCCGGCGCGCGTGGCGCTCGCAGGGCCAGCTGCTCGGGCTTGCGCCAGTTCAGGTTGGCTACGCTGGCGCGCGCGATGGCCAGCGCGTGCAGGTCGTTGTCGGCCAGGTGGTCGGCCACGCCGCTCAGGCGTGTGTGCACGTCGCCGCCGCCCAGGTCTTCGGCGCTCACCACCTCGCCGGTGGCGGCCTTCACCAGCGGCGGGCCGCCCAGGAAGATGGTGCCCTGGTTCTTCACGATGATGGCTTCGTCGCTCATCGCCGGCACATAGGCGCCGCCGGCGGTGCAGCTGCCCATCACCACGGCGATCTGCGGAATGCCCAAAGCGCTCATCTGCGCCTGGTTGTAGAAGATGCGGCCGAAGTGGTCGCGGTCGGGGAAGACCTCGTCCTGGTTGGGCAGGTTGGCGCCGCCGCTGTCCACCAGGTAAAGGCAGGGCAGGCGGTTCTGCTGCGCCACTTCCTGGGCGCGCAGGTGCTTCTTCACCGTGAGCGGGTAGTAGGTGCCGCCCTTGACGGTGGCGTCGTTGCAGACGACGAGGCACTCCACCCCGCTCACGCGGCCGATGCCGGTGATGAGCCCAGCCCCCGGCGCGGCGTTGTCGTACACGTTCAGCGCGGCCAGCGGCGCCAGTTCGAGGAAAGGCGTGTCGGGGTCGAGCAGCATCTCCACGCGGTCGCGCGGCAGCAGCTTGCCGCGCGCGGTGTGCTTGGCGCGTGCCGCCTCGCCACCGCCCAGGGCGATGCGCGCGAGCTGGGCGCCCAGGTCATCCAGCAGTTGCTGCATCAGCCCGGCGCTGGCCTTGAAGGCCTCGGAGCGTGGGTTCAGCTTGGACGTGAGAACGGGCATCGGGTCTCCTGGTGGCCGGCCCGGCGGTCTTCACGGCACTCAGCCCGGCGGCAAGCTTCTGGTTGACGTTAACGTCAATCGCATTTCATTCTAGGCCGGCGATGTTGCGCCACCCGTTTGCGCCACCCCTTCGCGCCAGGGCATCGGGGCCGGCCCGCTACGATGCCCGCATGCAATGGCTGAACCTGCTTCTGGCCGGCGTGGCGGTGGCGGTGGCGGCCTGGCTGCAGCCCTGGCGCGCGGTGCGCAGCCTGCCCTGGCCGGCCCTGGCCTGGTGGGCGGCCCTGCCGCTGCTGTGGAGCGTGGACCTGCTCTCCGGCCAACCCGTGCTGCAACCCCTGGCCGGCAGCTGCCTGCTGATGCTGATGCTGGGCTGGCCGCTGGCGGTGCTGATGCTGCTGCCCGTGGCCGCGTTGGTGCTGCTGATGGCCGATGCCTCGCTGGCCGACGCCCTGCACCGCCTGGTGTGGCTGGGCCTGGTGCCCATCAGCCTGGCCCTGGGGCTGGGCGCGGGCCTGCGCCGCTGGCTGCCGAACCACCTCTTCGTCTATATCCTGGGCCGCGGCTTCTTCGCCACCGGTGTGGCCGTGAGCCTGGCCGGCGCGCTGTCGGTGCTGCTGAACGGCGTGCCGCACGGCCTGGCCCCCGAAGACGTGCTGCTGGCACGCGTGCTGGCCGCATCGGGCGACGCCTTCATCACCGGCATGCTGGTGGCCATCTTCGTCGCCTACCGGCCCGCGTGGCTGGCCACCTACGCCGACCGCATCTACCTGCCCAAGGCCTGAGGCTCAGCGCCGCCAGAACGCCGGCGTGAACAGCACCAGCACGCTCAGCAGTTCCAGCCGGCCCAGCAGCATGGCGAAGGTGCACACCCAGGTCTGGAAACCGGTGAGGCCGCTGTAGTTCACCGCCGGGCCCACCTCGCCCAGGCCGGGGCCGATGTTGTTCACGCAGGCGATCACGGCGGTGAAGGCCGTCACCACGTCCAGGCCGCTGAACAGCAGCACCATGGTCAGCGCCACCAGCGAGCCGCCGTACATCATCATGTAAGCGATGACGCTCTGCATCACGCGGTCGCTCACGGCCTGGCCGCCCAGCACCACGGGGTTCACCACGTTGGGGTGCAGGATGCGCACCAGCTCGCGCTTGGCCTGCTTCAGCATCAGCAGCAGCCGAACCATCTTGATACCGCCGCCGGTGCTGCCGGCGCAGGTGGCGAAGCAGCCGAGCAGGATCATCAGCAGCGGCGCGAACAGCGGCCATTGCGCGTAGTCGTAGGTGGCGTAGCCGGTGGTGGTGGCGATGCTCACCACGTGGAAGGCGGCGTGGCGCAGCGCTTGCCAGGGGCTGCTGTAGGCGTGGTTGGCCACCAGGTAGGCGGTGATCAGCAGCGTGCAACCCAGCAGCAGCAGGAAGAAGGCACGCACCTCCAGGTTGCGCCACAGCACGGCGGCCGAGCGTGAACGCCACATCACGAAGTACAGCAGCAGCGGCACGCCCGACATCAGCATGAAGACGATGGCCACGGCCTCGATGACGGCCGAGTCGAAGTGGCCCAGGCTCGCGTCGTAGGAGGAGAACCCGCCCAGGCTGACGGTGCTGCACATGTGCATGAAGGCATCGGCCCAGCCCATGCCGGCGGCGCGGTAGCTCAGGAAGCAGGCCACGCTGATGGCCAGGTAGGCCACCCAGATCACGCGCGCGGTGTCGGCAATGCGCGGCGTGAGCTTCTGGTCTTTCATGGGGCCGGCCACCTCGGCCTTGAAGAGCTGGCTGCCGCCCACGCCCAGCAGCGGCAGGATGGCCACCGCCAGCACAATGATGCCCAGGCCGCCCACCCACATCATGAAACAGCGCCACACGTTCACCGACAGCGGCAGGTGCTCCAGCCCCACCAGCACGGTGGCCCCGGTGGCGGTGAAGGCCGAGGTGGCCTCGAAGTAGGCGTCGGTGACGCTCAAGCCCGGCAGCGCCAGCCACAGCGGCAGCGCGCCGAAGAGCGGCAGCACCACCCAGGTCATGCCCACGAGCAGGAAACCGTCGCGCGGCTGCAGTTCGCGGCGGAAGCGGCGCGTCAGCAGGCTAAGGCCCAGCCCGCAGGCGCCGGTGACGGCGGTGGCGGTGATGAAGGCGCGCTCGGCGTTGTCGTGCTGCCAGACGGCGAAGGCCAGCGGCACCAGCAGCAGCAGCGCAAACAGCAGCACCATGCGCCCCACCAGCGCGGCAACGGCAAGCAGACCCATGCTCTTTTGTCTCGATGCGTGGTGGCGCGGCTAGAACAGGAAGGTCGCGCTGACCTGGAAGAGCTTTTCCACCTCGCGCACCATGCGCTTGCGCGGCACGAAGATGATGACGTGGTCGTTGGGCTGCACCACGGTGTCGTGGTGGGCGATGATGACCTCGGGCTTGGCGTCATCGCCCGCCTCGCTGCCGTCGGGCCGGTGCAGGCCGCGCACGATGGCGCCCACCGTGGCGCCCTTGGGCAGGCCCACCTCCTCGATGCGGCGGCCGGCGAAGCGGCAGGTCTTGCGGTCGCCGCGCACGATGGCCTCCAGCGCCTCGGCCGCGCCGCGGCGCAGGCTGTGCACCGCTTCCACGTCGCCGCGCCGCACATAGGCCAGCAGTTCGCCCAGCACCGTGTGGCTGGGCGAGATGGCGATGTCGATGGCCGTGCCCTGCACCAGGTCGGCATAGGCGCGGCGGTTGATGACGGCCAGCACGCGCCGCGCGCCCAGGCGCTTGGCGAGCAGGCAGCTCATGATGTTGTCCTCGTCGTCGCTGGTCAGCGCGATGAAGAGGTCCATCTGGTCGACGTTCTCGTCACCGAGCAGCTCTTCGTCGGTGCTGTCGCCGTGCAGCACCAGCACCTTGTTGGGCAGTTCGGTGGCCAGGTAGTCGCAGCGCTGCTTCAGCGGCTCGATGATCTTGATCTGGTAGTCGGCGTGGATCTCGCGCGCCAGCCGCAGGCCCACCTTGCCGCCGCCGGCCACCATCAGGCGCTTGACGGGCTGGTCGCGGTTGCGGAGCGCGCCCAGCACGGTGCGGATGTGCTCGGTGGCCGCGAGCACGA
The DNA here is from genome assembly GCA_001295905.1 of beta proteobacterium AAP51. Taxonomy (GTDB): domain Bacteria; phylum Pseudomonadota; class Gammaproteobacteria; order Burkholderiales; family Burkholderiaceae_C; genus Rubrivivax. The sequence goes on from LJHT01000012.1 coordinate 106,908, forward strand.
AGACTTCGTCGCCGGGGTCGATCTGCGTCGTGCCGTCGAGTTGCGGCAGCACGGTGTCTTGCCGGTAGATGGCCATGATGCGCATCTCGATGCCGGGCACCAGCTGCGGAATCTCCGACAGGCGGTGCCGCACCAGCGGCCCGCCGGACACCGCGCGCACGGCGATCAGGCTCACCAGGCCCTGCGCGAATTCCAGCACCTGCAGCGCCTCGGGGTACTCGATCAGCTTGCGGATGTAGGCGGTGACGCTCTGCTCGGGGCAGATGACCTTGTCCACCGCGAAGCCGGTCTTGCCCAGCATGGGGCTGTCGTCCTGGAACTCGGGGCTGCGCACCCGCGCGATGGTGGTGGGCACGTTGAACAGGTCCTTGGCCACCTTGCAGGCCACGAGGTTGGTCTCGTCCTGTGGCGCGCAGGCAATCAGCATGTCGGTGTCTTCGACGCCCGCTTCCTGCAGCACGCTGGGCTGGATGGCGTTGCCCACCACGCCGCGCAAGTCGAGCCGGTCTTGCAGCGCGCGCAGGCGCACCGGGTCGGTGTCGATGACGGTGATGTCGTTGCGCTCGCTCACCAGGCTTTCGGCCACGCTCTCGCCCACGCGGCCGGCACCCAGGATCAGTATCTTCATGGCCCGGAGTCTAGGCCCGGCCCGGGCCACCCAGGGCCTGCACCAGGGTGTCGGCCAGGGGCGACTGCAGCGTCTGCGCCAGGGCCTGCGCTTCGCCGGGGTTGTGGAACTGGCGCTGCCGTGCGCGCCACAGCGTGGCCAGCGCGGGCTGGCGCGCGGCCAGGGCCGGCGCCAGGGCCGCAGCGGCGGCATCGGGGGCCAGGCCGTAGGCGGCCACCAGCGTGCGCTGCAGCAGGGTTTCGGTGATGCGGGCCAGCGCGGCTTCGTCCCAGGCCACGAAGCTGCGGTCGGCGCCGCGCACCAGGTTCAGGCCGCGCGCCGCGCCGGCCGAAGCCAGGCCGCCCACCACGGCACCGGCCACCGCGCCCGCGCCCATCGTGAGGCCGCCGCTCAGCACGTCGGCCTTCAGGCCGGCCAGCGCGCCGCTGAGCACGCCGCCCATCAGCGCGGCGCGACCTTCGCCCACGCGAGCGCGAAGCGTGAAGCCTTCGCTCACCTGCGCGCGCAGCGCGGAGCCTTCGCCGGTCTGCGCGCGCAGCTTGCCGCCTTCGCTGGCCGGCGCGCGAAGGGCAGCACCGTCGCCGATCTGCGCAGGCACCGCTGCGCTTGCGTCCGTCTGGGGTGCAGCCAGCGCGTCGGGCGACGGGTGCAGCAAGGCTTGCAAGCGCTCGCCATGATAGAGCGCCGCCGCTTCCAGCGCCTGCACCAGTTGCTCGCGCGCGGCTTCCGCGGCGGCGGCCTCGCCGCGGCGGGCGAAGAGCCCCGTGTCTTCAGCCACGGCCTCGCGCGAGCAGGCCAGTTCCGCCAGCGTGTGCGCCAGCTCGGCCACCAGGGCGTCGAAGCGCGCGGCCTGACGCGCCTTCCAGGCATCGGCCAGGCGGTGCAGGCGGGCGTCGTCTTCCAGTGCCGCGCCCAGCGCCTGCAGCAGCCGGCCTTCGGGCAGCCAGCCGTCGGCGCGCTGGTGCAGCGGGATGCCGGCTTCGGCGGTGCCGGCCTCGGCCGCAGCTTCACGGTCCAGCAGCACCACCACGGGCCGCTCCAGCCGGGCCAGCCAGGGCGGGCGCGGCGCGCCGGGGGCGGTGAGCAGCAAGGCCGCGGCCACCTGCTCGCGCAAGGCCGGCAGGGGGTCGGCGGGGCTGCGGCGCCAAGGCGGCCACTTCCATGCCCACCAGGGCGGCGGAGGCTCGGGCACGGCGGCCAGCGTGGCGGGGGCGGGCAGCAGTTGCAGTTCGTCGTCCTGCTCGCTGCGCAGCAAGGTGAGCGGGCCGCCGTCGGCAGGCCAGGGGGCCAGCGGGGTGTCGAAAAGCGCGGCCGGCGGCTGCCCGGCGGCCGGCACCCACAGCAGGCGCAGCACGCGCGGCCGGCCCGGGCGCATCAAGGGATGCAGGGCCTCGAAATAGGGTGTGTCCAGCGGCAGCGGAAACCGCTGCGACAGCGCCGCCGCGCGCCGCCCCGCCCACAGCGCCAGCAGGCCGCGCGGCAGCACCACGGCCAGCACCAGCGTGGTGGCGTAGAGGTGGATCCAGGGCGCGGCGCTGGCGGTGGCGTCGGTGCCGGGCGCCAGGCGCAAGGGCGCCACCTCGGGCACGGCGACGCCCGTGAACCACGCCGCCGGGGCCAGCAGCCAGCCCAGGGCCTGCTGCACGGTGGCGGCATCGAGGAAGGTGCTTTGCCAGCCGGCGCGGTAGTCCAGCACCAGACCGCGCAGGTACAGCCCGGCCACCAGGCCCAGCGCCAGCGCCGCCGCGGCGCCGTGCAGCACCAGTGCCGCGCGGTGGGCCATCAGGCCCGCAGCGTGGTGCGACCACAAGGTCCCGGCGGTGGCCGTGGCCCCGCTGCCGCCCGGCCCGCGCAGGCCCAGCCCGGCCAGCCAGCCGCGCAGGCCAGCCGGCCCGGCGCTGGGCAGCGGCAGCAGCATCACCAGGTAGACGGCCAGGTTCCAGGCCACCACGGCCCACACCGCCGGGGCCAGCAGGTTCACGCGCTGCGGCGGGCCCAGCTGGTCGGCCAGCACGCCCGCCATGCCGCCCAGCAGCAGGGCCAGCAGCAACCAGGCCGGGTGCCAGCCGCGGCGCGCCAGCCAGCGCTGGGCCGCGGCGTTGCGCGGCAGCAGGCGCTGCAGCGCCAGGGCGGCGCGCGCCACCACGAAGCGCTGCGCGCCGGCGTCTTCGCCCACCGTGGCCGCGGCCTGCTGCGTGGCCCAGCGCGCGTCTTCCGCCGACCACGGCACGGCAGGCATCTTCCCCGGCGGTGGCGGTGCCGCCGGCGCAGTTTCCACGGCCTGCAGCAGCAGCACCTGGCGGGCTTCTTCTTCGGTCATCGGGGCCGAATGTAGCCGCCCGGCAAGGCGGGCAGCCGGCGCGGCCAGGGCGGGCGCCGCAGGGGGCGCGGAAGGGGGTACGGAAGAGCGCCCGCGCCGGGGCGCGCCGCCTACACCGCGTGCAGCAGCGCCACCAGCTGGGCCTGGCTGTTGGTGCCGGTCTTCTCGTACATCTGGCCCACATGGGTGCGCACGGTGCTGATCTTCACGCCCAGCTTCTCCGCCGCGTGCGTGGGGCGCATGCCTTCGCACAGCATCTCGGCCAGGCGGGCCTGGGTGCGGGTGAAGCGGAAGCGGCGGCGCATGGCGTCGGTGCGGGTCTGCTGCACGCGCTCCAGCGTCACCAGCATCAGGCCCGCGGCCAGCGCGCCCTCGCCCGCAGGCATGGACCGCAGCGTCACCTGCGTGGGCGCGCTGCCGTCGCCTTCCAGCGGCAGCACCATCTCGCCACTGGCGCACGCCTGGCCGTGCCAGCGCGACAGCGGCACCCAGCGGCCCGCCTGGCGCAGCGCCAGCCGGCCGCCGGCGTCGAGCCACAGGCCCTCGCGGCGTTCGATGCGGCGCGTGGCCGCGGGGTTGGCCTCGAGCACGACGCCTTCGGCATCGGCCACGATCAGCGGGGTTTCCAGGCGCTGCATCAGGCACTGGCCCAGGGCGGCCAGACGCTGCGAGCGGGGGGCGGGGGCGGCGGAAGAAGACGCGGTGGGGGTGAACTGCATGGAAGCCTCCTGTTGTCGATGGAGGCATTGGGCCGCAGCGGCTCCTTCCGGTGAATGACACCAAGGTATCCGCCCGCGCAGGGGGGCCCTGCTGGCGCCGGGGGGCTCGGGCCGCACTACCATGCGCGTCAACGGGGCGCGGAGCGACCGCGCCCGCCACCTTGCAGGGACCGCCACTTGCCTGAGGACTCACTCACCTTCCAGCACACGCTGCTCCAGGCCATGGGCGACGGCGTCTTCATCGCCCAGGACCACCGGTTCGTGTTCACGAACCCGGCCCTGCCCGCCCTGCTGGGCTACACGCCCGAGAGCTTCACGGGCCTGCCCTTCGAAGCCGTGGTGGCCCCCGACTTCCTGCCGCTGTGGGTGCAGCGCTTCGATGCGCGCGTGGGTGACGGGCCCGAGCCGCCGCGCCACTACGACGTGCAGTTCCTGGCCCGTGACGGCCAGCGTCGCTGGGTGGAGCTGCGCGCCAACCGCATGCCTTACGGCGGCCGGCCGGCGGTGCTCGGCATCGTGCGCGACATCAGCGAGCGCAAGCGGGCCGAAGAAGCCCTGGAACGCGAGCGCCAGCTGTCGCAGGCCATGCTGGACGGCCTGACGGCCCATGTCTGCGTGCTTGACGAACACGGCACGCTGGTGGCCTGCAACGCGGCCTGGCGTGCCTTCGCCGCCAGCCAAGGCATGACCGCCACCGCCGTGGCCGAAGGTGTGAACTACCTGGCCGTGTGCGACCGCGCCGCTGCCGACGGCTCCACCGACGCCGCCCAGGTGGCCGCCGGGCTGCGCCGCCTGCTGGCGGGCGAACACGCGCACTTCCAGATGATCTACCCCTGCAACACGCAGCAGGGGCCGCGCTGGTTCACGATGCACGCCACCCGCGCGTCGTCGCAACGGCCCCTGCGGCTGACGGTGGCGCACGAAGACGTCACCCTGCCCATGCAGGCCGAGCAGCGCATCCAGCACCTGCAGCAGCGCCTGGCCATGGCCGTGCGAGGGGCTGGCTACGGGGTGTGGGAGCTGAATCTCGCCGACCAGCAACTGGTCTGGGACGAGCAGATGCACCAGCTCTACGGCTACGCGCCCGGCACCTTCGACGGCGCGCCGGCCACCTGGCAGGGCTGCATCCACCCTGACGACCGCGCCGAAGTCGACGCCAACTTCCAGGGCCTGGTGCGGGGCCAAACCGTCGATCACCTCAGCTTCCGCATCGTGCGCGCCAGCGACGGCGCGCTGCGCCACATCGGCGCCACCGGCTACCTGCAGCGCGACGGCCACGGCAGCCCGCAGCGCCTGGTGGGCATGAACCGCGACATCACCGAGCAGGTGCTGGCCCAGACCGCGCTGCGCGAAAGCGAGGAGCGCTGGAAGTTCGCGCTGGAAGGGGCCGGCGACGGCGTGTGGGACTGGGACGTGCGCGGCGGCCAGGCTCACTTCTCTTCCCGCTGGGTGTCGATGCTGGGTTACGACGAAGGAGAGGTGGCGTCGCACGTGCAGGGCTGGCAGCAGCGCGTGCACCCGGAAGACCTGCCACGGGCCGAGCAGGCGCTGCAGGCGCACTTCGAAGGTCGCGCCCCCACCTATGCGGTGGAACTGCGCATGCGGTGCAAGGACGGTGCGTGGAAGTGGATCCTGGCGCGCGGCCTGGTGGTCAGCCGCGACGCCGACGGCAAGCCGCTGCGCATGGTGGGCACGCACACCGACCTGAGCGAGCGCAAGCAGGCCGAGGCCCAGCGCCTGCTGCTGGAAGCGCAGCTGCGCGAAGGGCAGAAGATGGAGGCCATCGGCACGCTGGCCGGTGGCGTGGCGCACGACTTCAACAACGTGCTGGCGTCCATCCTGGGCAATGTGTCGCTGGCGCGGCACGATGCCACCGACCCCGCGGCGCTGCAGTTCAGCCTCGACCAGATCGAGAAGGCCAGCCTGCGCGCGCGCCACCTCGTGCAGCAGATCCTGGCCTTCAGCCGCCACCAGCCGCAGCAGTTGCTGCGCCACCCCCTGCAGCCGCTGGTGGAGGAAGCGCTGTCGATGCTGCGCGCCACGCTGCCGGCGCTGGCGCAGCTGCGGGCCCGGCTGAGCCCGGGCCCGCTGCATGCACTGGCCGACGCCACCCAGGTGCAACAGGTGCTGATGAACCTGTGCACCAACGCCTGGCATGCGCTGGGCGACCAGCCGGGGCACATCGAGGTGGGGCTGGACGAGGTGACCGTGGCCACGAGCGACCCCCGCAAGGACGGCTTGCCCCCCGGACGCTGGGCGCACCTGTGGGTGCGCGACGACGGCTGCGGCATCGACGCGGCCACGCTCGCCCGCGTCTTCGACCCCTTCTTCACCACCAAGCCCGTAGGCCAGGGCACGGGGCTGGGCTTGTCGGTGGTGCACGGCATCGTCACCGCGCACGGCGGCCACATCCATGCCGAAAGCCTGCCGGGGCGGGGCAGCTGCTTCCACGTCTACCTGCCCGCGGTGGAGGCGCCGGCCGCACCCGACGGTGCGGCACACCCTGCGCCGACCACGGCCGACGATGCGGCCGGCAGCGGGCACACGGTGTTCTACATCGACGACGACGAGGTGATGGTGACGATGGTGCAGCGCCTGCTGCAACGCGCCGGCCACCAGGTGCAGACTTTCCAGGACCCGCGCGAGGCCCTGGCCGTGCTGCGGGCCCGGCCGCTGGCGGCCGACCTCGTGGTGACCGACTTCAACATGCCCGGCTTCTCGGGCCTGGATGTGGCGCGCGAGCTGGCGGCACTGCGCCCGGGGCTGCCGGTGATCGTGAGCTCGGGCTACGTGCCCGAGGGCATGGCCGAGCGCGCCCAGGCTGCCGGCGTGCGCGCGCTGCTGCACAAGGAACGCACGGTGGAAGAGCTCGAGGCGCTGGTGCGGCAGATCCTGAAGACGGCTTGAGCGGGCTCGCTGGCTAGGCCAGCGCCCTTCCGATGAGAATCTTCTGCACCTCTGAAGTGCCCTCGTAGATCTGGCACACGCGCACGTCGCGGTAGATGCGCTCCACCGGGAAGTCGCTCACGTAGCCGTAGCCGCCGAAGACCTGGATGGCGTCGCTGCACACGCGCTCGGCCATCTCGCTGGCGTAGAGCTTGGCCATCGCGGCCTCCTTCAGGCAGGGACGGCCGGCGTCCTTCAGGCTGGCGGCGTGCCAGATGAGCTGCCGCGCGGCCTCGATCTGCGTGGCCATGTCGGCCAGCTTGAACTGCACCGCCTGGTGCTGGAATATGGGCTGGCCGAAGCTGCTGCGTTCCTTGCTGTAGCGCAGCGCCGCCTCGAAGGCGGCACGCGCCATGCCCACGGCCTGGCTGGCTATGCCGATGCGCCCGCCCTCCAGGCCGCTGAGGGCGATCTTCAGGCCCATGCCCTCTTCGCCCAGCAGGTTCTCGGCCGGCACGCGGCAGTTCTCGAAGCTGATCTGCGCCGTGTCGCTGGCGTGCTGGCCCAGCTTGTCTTCCACACGCGCCACGGTGTAGCCGGGCGTCTTCGTGGGCACGAGGAAGGCGCTGATCCCCTTCTTGCCCGCGGCCTTGTCAGTCACCGCCATGACGATGGCCACGTCGCCGTTCTTGCCGCTGGTGATGAACTGCTTCACGCCGTTGATGACGTAACCGTTGCCGTCCTTCACCGCCGTGGTCTTCAGCCCGCCGGCCTCGCTGCCCACATGGGGCTCGGTCAAGCAGAAGGCGCCCAGCATGTCGCCGCGCGCCAGCGGCTTCAGGAAACGCTCTTTCTGGTCGGCATTGCCATAGGCCAGCAGGATGCTGCACACGGGGCAGTTGTTGACGCTGACCACGGTGCTGGTGGCACCGTCGCCGGCGGCAATCTCTTCCAGGATGAGCGCCAGCGCCAGGTAGTCCAGGCCCGCGCCGTCCCATTCGGCGGGCACGGCCACGCCATAGCAGCCCAGGGCAGCCAGGCCCTTCAGCGCTGCAGCGGGGAAGGTGTGGCTCTTGTCCCAGGCAGCGGCGTGCGGGGCCACTTCGGCCTGCACGTACTGGCGCACCGCGTCTTGCACGGCCAGGTGGTCTTCGCTCAACAGCATGGTGGGGTCTTCGGCGTCGGAAAGGTGGGTGGGATGGAGCGGGACGGCGCCGGGTTCAGGGCCGGGCGTAGGGCGGCGGCACCGCCTTGGGCAGCGGCCGGTCGGCCAGCTGGCGCAGCAGGTGGTTCACGGCCGCGTCGAGCTGGGCGTCGCCGCCCAGGTGGGTGTCGCGCGGGGGGTTGTCGATATCGATGTCGGGGGTGACGCCACGGCCTTCGATGAGCCAGCCGCCGTCCAGCGCGTACTGGCCGGTCTCGGCCGCGCGCATGATGCCGCGGTCGAGCAGGCGGTTGCCGTCGCCCAGCCAGATGCCCGCACCCGAAGTGCGCCGGCCCACCAGCGTGCCCAGTTGCAGGCGCTTGATGCCTTCGGCGAAGGTTTCGCCGTCGGAATAGGTGTCGGCGTCGATCAGCACCGCAATCGGCCCGCGCCACGACTGCTGCATGTTCGGGTAGCTCTCGGCCCCTTCGGGCGAGCGCGGCTGCCACCAGGCCCAGGCGCGGCGCAGCAGCTGCGTGAGCACCCAGCTGTCGATGTTGCCGCCGTTGTTGTTGCGCACGTCGATGATGAGCGCCTCGCGGTCGAGCTGCGCGTAGAACTCGCGCGCGAAGGTGGCCATGTCGTCGCGGCCCATCGCGCGCAGGCGCAGGTAACCCACGCGGCCGTTGCTGCGCGCGCTGGCCCGCTCGGCGCGGCCCTGCTCCCAATCACCTTCGCGCAGCGCAGCCTCGCGCTGCGCGCTCACCGGCAGCACCACCACGCGGCGCTCGGGGCCGGCACCTTCGGGCTTCAGCGTCAGCAGCACCTGGCGGCCCGCCTGGCCGCGCAGCAGGGCACCCAGGTCGGTGATGGCCCCCGGGCCAGCACCCGCCAGGCTGCGCCCGTTGACGCTGGTGATGACTTCGCCCGCCCGGGCCTGCACCAGCGCCAGCGGCGAGGCTTCGCTGGGCAGTTCGGGGTCGCTGCGGTAGATGTGTTCGATGCGGAAGCCGCCGGCCACCTTGGCCAGGCGCGCGCCCAGGCCGGCGGGGGCGATGTCGTCGGGCCCTCGGCGCACGTCGTCCGCGCCCACCTGGCTGTGCAGCGCGCCCAGCTCGGCCACCATCTGGGCCATCAGTTCGGAAAGCTCGCGCCGTTCACGCACGCGCGGCAGCAGCGCGCCGTACTTGCGGCGCAGCGCGGGCCAGTCGACCCCGTGCATGTTGGCGTCGTAGAAATGGTCGCGCTGCAGGCGCCAGGCGTCGTCGAACATCTGCCGCCACTCGGCCACGGGGTCGGTGCTCAGCTGCCATTCCGTCCAGCGCACCTGGCTGCGCGCCAGCACGGCGGCCTCGGTGGGGGCCTTGGCGGCGGCGTCCATCAGCTGGATGTCGCCGGGCTGCGGGCCTGTCGCTGCACGACGCAGCAGCATCAGGCGCTTGCCGTCGGTCGTGAGATCGAAGTCGTTCACCTCGGCCGCAAACACCTCGGGCGGCGCGCCGGTGTTGTCGATGGCCAGCGTGCGCAGCGTGGTGCGGCGCTCGGGCGTGCTGTCGGCTTCCAGCAGGTACAGGCGCCGGCCGTCGGTGCGCAGGCGCGTGTAGTTGCCGGCAGGCAGCGGCACTTCGAACAGGCGCTCGGGCAGGCCGCGCAGCTCGATGGCGGGGCGGCCTGCCGCCGGCCGTGCCGCGCTGGCCGCAGGTGCTGCAGGTGCCGCCGAGGCCACGGGCGGCGCGGCGGCGGGCTCGGGCTGGGTCTCGTCGCGCGGCTTGAAGGGGAAGACCGGCCCACTGGCCTGCAGCGCCAGCGCGTAGACCTTGGCGCGCCGGTCGAAAAAGGGGCCGAGGTTGCGGTCGCCCCAGGGGCTGGAGTTCAGGGAAACGAAGTTGCGTTCCGACAGGAAGTACAGCCAGCGTCCGTCGGGCGTGAAGGCGGGCTGGGTGCTGCTGTAGCGGTTGCTGGTCAGCGGCAGCGTGCTGTTGCTGGCCAGGTGGTGCAGGAAGAGGCGCTGGCGGTAGCCGTCGTCGCCGCCGCGTGCGAAGGCAAAGGCCTGGCTGTCGGGCGACCACACCAGGGTCTGTGGCGCCGCGCGTGCCGGGCCAGGCACGGCCACTTCGCGACTGGCACCGGGGCCGGTGGCGGCCAGCGCGGTCAGCACCAGGCGGCCGGCCTTGTCGGTGTGGGCCAGCCAGCGGCCGTCGGGCGAGGGAAACATCGCCAGGCGGCGGATGGTGGCCCCGCGCGTGATCTGCAGCGGCGTGCCGCTGCCGTCGGCGTTGAAGCGCCAGACTTCCAGCTCGGCGGGCGGCCCGCCGGCGGCGTTCACGGGCGCGCCGGTGCGGATGTCGCACAGCGCAAACACATGCTGGTTGTCGTGGCTGTAGACACCTTCGCGGCAGCGTGCATCGGACGGCACCGGCAGCTCGGCGCGGCGCAGCAGGCCCGCGCCCTGCGTGGCGAGGCGGCCGCGCACGCTGAGCACCACGCGCTGGCCGTCGGGCGAGATGCGGGCGCTTTCGAAGAAGGTCTGCGGCCGCGCCACCCAGCGTTCACGCTGCGCATCGGCGTCACCACCCAGCGTGATGGCCAGGCGCTGCCCTTGCCCGATTTCTGGCCCGGTTTCCAGGTCGATGAGGTAGAGGTCGGCGCCGAGTGCATAGACCACGCGCGTGCCGTCGATGGCGGCGTGGCGGATGTCCCAGCCGCGGTGGCGCGTGTGCTGCTGCAGGTTGCCGCCGCGCACATCGACGCTGTAGAGGTTGAACTGGCCGTCACGGTCGCTGAGGAAGGCCACGCGCGGGCCGCTGCTGGCGGCATAGGGCATGGGGCGCTGGTCGTTGGCGGCGCCAGGCGGCAGCAGCGGCTCGGCCTCGGCGTTGCCGCGCAAGTCCATCCGCCACAGGCGCGCCATGGCGCCGCCGCGGTAGGCGCGCACGTTGTCGCCGCCGAGGCCGTGGCGCGTGAAGTAGAGGGTGTGGCCGTCGGCGCTGAGGGCGCCATCGCTGGCCTGGCCCACCGGCAGCACGCGCTGCGCCTGCGTGCGCGGGTCGAGGGCGTAGAGCTGCGTCACGGGTTCACCGCGCACCGAAGGCGCCGTCACCAGCACCTCGCCGGCGGGCGTATAGCCCCAGACGCGCGGGTTCTGGCCCAGCCAGCTCAGGCGCTGCGGCACGCCGCCAGCCAGCGGCATCTGGTAGGCCTCGCCAGCGCGTTCATACGCACCGCTGAAGGCCACGAAGCGGCCATCGGGGGAGAGTGCGGCGCGGAATTCCAGATCGGGGTGGGTGGTCAGGCGTTCGGCGCGGCCGCCGGCCAGGCCCACGCGCCAGAGGTCGCCTTCGGCGGTGAAGACGATGGTGCCGCCGCGCAGTGCGGGGAAACGATAGAAACCTTCGCGGGCGGGTTCGGCGGCTTCGGCGGTGGCGGGCGATGCCGGGGTTGCCGGTTGGGCTTGCACAGCCGCCGCGCTGAACAGGGCCAGGCTCGACAGCAGCAGGCGGGAAAGAGCTGGAGGCATGCGTGGGGCTTGGTGAAGGTTGAAGGGTGGCAGAGAAACAGGCCAGGGGTCTTTCAGGCGGCCAGCGGCCGTTCACGCAGCAGCCGCAGCGCCAGCGCCACGAACAGCAGCCCGCCGAAAGCCTGCAGCGCGCGCGCCACCGCCGGCCGTGCCTGCAGCCGGCGCAGGCGCGCGGCCAGCGCCACCAGCAAGAGCAGGAACACCAGCCCCTGGGCCACGAACCAGGCCCCCAGCAGCAGGAAGGACGACGTGGCCGAAGGGCTGGTGGCCGGCACGAACTGCGGCAGGAAGGCCAGGAAAAACAGCGCCACCTTGGGGTTCAGCACGTTGGTGAGCAGGCCGCTGCGGAAATCGGCCCCCCAGGGCTGCAGCCGTGGCGTACCGGTCGTGCCTGCGGCGGCCGCGTCGGCAGCGCCGCCCCGCCAGGCCTGGCGCAGCATCTTCAGCCCCAGCCAAACCAGATAAGCCGCGCCCGCCCATTGAATGAGCTGGAAGGCCTGCGGGTGCAAGGCCAGCAGCGCCGCCAGGCCGAAAGCCGCCGCCAGGGCGTGCACCACGCAGCCCGCCGCAATGCCGCAGGCCGCTGCCACCCCGGCCCGCACGCCACCCTGCAAGGTGCGGCTGACCGTGAGCAAGAAGTCCACGCCCGGCGTGGCGTTGAGCACGAACACGGCGGTGGCGAACACGGCCAGTTCGGCCGGGCCGGGCAGCAGGACGGGTGTCAAGCCGGACGTCCAGCCGAAGACAGGCCCTGACAGCCAGCGGTCACAAGCATCCGTGCTCGAAGGCGCAGGCCCGGCTTCACAGCAGTTCGACCGCCATGGCCGTGGCCTCGCCCCCGCCGATGCACAGCGCCGCCACACCACGCTTCAGGCCGCGCTTCTTCAGCGCCCCGAGCAGCGTGACGACGATGCGCGCGCCGCTGGCGCCGATGGGGTGGCCCAGGGCGCAGGCGCCGCCGTGCACGTTGACGATCTCATGCGGCAGCTGGAAGTCATGCATCGCGGCCATGGTGACGGCGGCGAAGGCCTCGTTCACTTCCCAGAGGTTCACGCTCTTGGCGTCCCAGCCGGCCTTCCGCAAGGCCTTCTGGATGGCGCCGGCCGGCGCGGTGCTGAACCACTCGGGCGCCTGTGCGTGCACCGCATGGCCGACGATGCGCGCCAGCGGCTGCAGGCCGCGCTGGCGCGCGGTGCTTTCGCGCATCAGCACCAGCGCGGCCGCGCCGTCGCTGATGCTGCTGGCGTTCGCAGCGGTGATGGTGCCGTCCTTCTTGAACGCAGGCTTCAGGCCCGGGATCTTGTCGAGCTTGGCCTTGGCCGGTTGTTCGTCGGCCTTGATGACGGTGTCGCCGCTGCGGCCGCTCAAAGTGACGGGCGCGATCTCCCAGTCGAAGCTGCCGTCTTCGTTGGCCAGCTTGGCGCGCTGCGTGGAGGCGATGGCGTAGGCGTCCTGCGCCTCGCGTGTGAAGCCGTACTTGGCCACGCACTGTTCGGCGAAGACGCCCATGGCCTTGCCACGCTCGTAGGCGTCTTCCAGACCGTCCATGGCCATGTGGTCGAACATCTGCGTGGCGCCGTACTTCACGCCCTTGCGCGCGAACATCAGGTGCGGCGCGTTGGTCATGCTTTCCATGCCGCCGGCCACCACCACCTGCGCGCTGCCGGCGGCCAGCATGTCGTGGCCGAACATCAGCGCGCGCATGCCGCTGCCGCACATCTTGGACAGCGTCACCGCGCCTGCGCTCTGCGGCAGCCCGGCCTTCAGCGCCGCTTGGCGCGCCGGGGCCTGGCCCTGGCCGGCCATCAGGCAGTTACCCAGCAGCACTTCGTCCACCGCGTCACCGGGCACGCCGGCCCGTTCGACGGCGGCCTTCACGGCCACGGCGCCCAGTTCCCAGGCGGCGAGGCCGGCGAAGTCACCCAGCAGGCCGCCGATGGGCGTGCGGGCGGCGGACACGATGACGATGGGGTCACGGGCGGGATCAGACATGGGCAGCTCCTGGCGATGAACCGGCCGCGGCGTGCGCGGGGCCGGCGGTGAAACGTTTGGCGGGCTCGTAGGGAAACACGTCGTGCACGTGCCCTTGCTGGATGCGTTCCTTGCAGCCTTGCCAGAAGGCGGCGTCCAGCAGGTCGGCGTGGTGGGCCATGAAGACCTCGCGCACGGCCGCGTTGCCCAGCAGGAAGGGCGCGAAGGTCTCGGGGAACACGTCTTTCGGACCCACGGTGTACCAGACCTCGCCACTCATCTCTTCTTCCTCGTTGCGCGGCGCGGGCACGCGGCGGAAGTTGCAGTCGGTGAGGTATTCGATCTCGTCGTAGTCGTAGAACACCACCTTGCCGTGGCGCGTGACGCCGAAGTTCTTCCACAGCATGTCGCCAGGGAAGATGTTGGCCGCCACCAGGTCCTTGATGGCGTTGCCGTACTCCACCACCGCGTGGGCCACGGCCTCGGGCTCGGCCTCCTGCAGGTAGATGTTCAGCGGGATCATGCGGCGCTCGATGTAGAGGTGCTTGATGACCAGGCTGTCGCCGCCGTTCTGGCTGTCTTCCTCCAGCAGGCTGGGGCAGTAGCGCTGCAGCTCGTCGATGAGCTCCTGCTCGAAGCGGTGGCGCGGGAAGGCCACGTTGCTGTACTCCAGGGTGTCGGCCATGCGGCCCACGCGGTCGTGCTGCTTCACCAGCAGGTACTTGCTCTTGATGAGCTCGCGCGTGGTGTCCTTCTGCGGCGGGTAGTAGTCCTTGATGACCTTGAACACGTACGGGAAGGAAGGCAGGTCGAAGACCAGCATCACCATGCCCTTGATGCCGGGCGCAATGCGGAACTTGTCCGACGAATGGCGCTGGTGCGCCATGAAGTCGCGGTAGAACAGGTTCTTGCCGTGCTTCTGCAGGCCCAGGCAGTTGTAGAGCTCGGCGCGCGGCTTGCGTGGCATCAGCCCGCGCAGGAAGTGCACGTAGGCGCTGGGTATCTCCATGTCCACCATGAAGTAGGCGCGGGCATAGCTGAAGATCATCAGCAGCTCGTCTTCGCCGAAGAGGGCGGCGTCGATGCGCAGCTTGCCGTTCGCGCCGTGCAGGATGGGCAGGGCCAGCGGCGTTTCGGTGAAGCCGTTGATGATCTTGCCCACCAGGTAGGCGCCCTTGTTGCGGTAGAACAGGCTGGCCAACACCTGGATCTGGAAGTTCGCACGCGGCCTGAAGCCGCCCAGCTCGGCCAGCATGGCCTGCACCACGTGGTGGGCGTCGCGGTCGAGGTCTTCGAATTCGCGTTCGAGCTGGAAGTTGGTGACGATGCGCTTCCAGGTTTCCTGCAGCTTCTCGCGCGTGGGGTAGTAGGCCCTGTAGGTGGGAATGGAGCCCGGCTCGTCGTCTTCGATGTACTCGGTGCTGACCGCTGGGCGCACGAAGATGAAGTCGTTGCGGAAGTAGCTGCGGTGCAGCAGCTTGGACGTCACGGAGTTGAAGAAGGTCTCGGCCAGCTCGGGCTGGTGGTGGTCGACCAGCAGGCCGATGAAGTGCAGCTTGGCCTGCTGCCAGGTGTCCATGCTCAGCGTCTCGATGGCGAAATCGGCCCGCAGCCGGTCCACGGCCTCGTTCACGCGCTGGTCGTAGAACTCGATGCGCTGGGCCTGGGCGCGCTGCTGGCCATGCCAGTCGGCCTGCTCGAAGCGCTGCTTGGCCAGGCGCGTGGTTTCGCGGAACAGGCGGTAATGGCGGTTGAAGCCCTCCATCAGGGCCTGGGCGATGGCGAAGGCGTGGCTGTCGGTGAGCTGGTGCGGAAACATCGTGCCCCGAAGTGTAGGCAGCCCGGGCGTGTTCGCGCCCAGGTGAGCAAAAACACCGCCCTGAGGCAATTTGTCATCCAGCCCGTCATCACCTCAGCCCCCCGCCTGCCGAAGATGCGGTGCACGGGCTCGTTCCAGCCCGCCTGCACGTCTTCACGGTTCTAAGGTTTCCACCCTTCCTGTTGCGCCATGCCCGTTGCCCTGGACCATCTCGCCGAGCTCACGGCATTTCGCGACCGCGACCTGCTGGACACCACACTGGCCGGTGCGCTGAAGGACCTGCTGGCACCCGAGATGCTGGCCTTGTACCGCTGCGTGGGCGAAGGCGAGGCGCAGCGCTGGCTGCTGCGCGCCCGCCTGTGCCGCGGCGACCTCGTGGCCAATGCCGACACGCTGTGGACCGATGTCGACCAGCTGCCTTCGGTGCACAGCCAGCCCGAGCGGCTGGCCTGCCTTCGCAGCCAGCAGGTGCTGGCAGGCACGACGGCGGCGCCGGGGCAGCACGTCACCTTTTTTCCGCTGGCCTGCGCGCGCGACGCCGAGGGCGTGGTGGAGGTGCACAGCACCACGCCGCTGGACCTGGAAGCCCAGCGCCTGGTGCTGGGCGTGCTGCGCGTTTACTGCAACTTCCAGGCGCTGCTGGACGACAACGAGCGCGACATGCTCACGCGGCTGCTCAACCGCAAGACCTTCGACGACTGCTTCTGGCGCGCCACCGCGCTGCCCACGGCGCCGGCCGCGGCCCTGTCGGCGCCTCCCGACCCCGCCGACGCGCGGCGCCATGGCACGCCACAGTCGGCGTGGCTGGCCGTCATCGACATCGACCACTTCAAGCGCGTCAACGACAGCTTCGGCCACCTGATGGGCGACGAGGTGCTGCTGCTGCTGTCACGCCTGATGCGCAGCAGCTTCCGCTTCCACGACCACCTGTTCCGCTTCGGCGGCGAGGAATTCGTGGTGCTGATGCGCTGCCCGAACCAGGCCGGCGCCGCCGCAGCGCTGGAACGCCTGCGCTTGAACGTGCGCGGCCACCACTTCCCGCAGGTGGGGCGCATCACCATCAGCATCGGCTACACGCAGCTGCGCGCGGGCGACACACCGCAGGCGGCTTTCGAGCGCGCCGACCAGGCCGTCTACTACGCCAAGCAGCACGGACGCGACCAGGCCTGCCACCACGCCGTGCTGGTGGCGCAGGGCGCGCTGCAGGACGCCTCGCGCACGAGCGAGGTCGAGCTCTTCTAGCCTTCGCCGCCGGCCGCGGCGCTGTCGCCGCGCGGGTAGCGCTTCAGGGCGCGTGCGAAAACATCCACCACCTCGGTGTGCGCCTGCATGGTGACGCCCAGGTCCTTCAGCAGGCCGTCCTTCAGGCCGTAGACCCAGCCGTGCACGGCCACGGGCTGGCCGCGCGCCCAGGCGTCCTGGATCACGGTGGACAGCGCCACGTTGCCCACCTGCTCGATGACGTTCATCTCGCACAGCACGTCTTCCTGCTGCTCGGGCGGCAGGTGGTCCAGCCGCCCGCGATGGCGCAGCCGCACGTCCTGCACGTGGCGCAGCCAGTTGTCGGCCAGGCCGATGCGCAGGCCGCGCAGGGCCGCGCGCACGCCGGCGCAGCCGTAATGGCCCACCACCATGATGTGCCTGACCTTGAGATGCTCCACCGCGAACTGGATGGTGCTCAGCGCGTTGAGGTCGCTGTGCACCACCAGGTTGGCCACGTTGCGGTGCACGAAGACCTCGCCGGGGTCCAGGCCCGTGATCTCGTTGGCCGGCACGCGGCTGTCGGCGCAGCCTATCCACATGTAGCGCGGGCTCTGCTGCCGCGCCAGGCGGGTGAAGAAGCCGGGTTCGCGGGCCTTGGTGGCCTCGGCCCAGCGGCGGTTGCTGTCGAGCAAATCTTGCAGCCCATCGGCTCCTGGGCTTGCGGTGCTGGTCAGGGGGACGTTCGGCTCGGCACTGTGCATGCCGCCATGCTAGGGCCTGGGCCAGCGGGCCGAAAGGCCGCGCCGCCGGCCACCAGTTCGGCCATCAGCTCGGCCATGCGTTCGGGCAGCAAGGGCCGGCCGAGCAGGAAGCCTTGCGCTTCGTCGCACCCGGCCTCAGCCAGGAACTGAAGCTGGCTCTCGGTTTCCACGCCCTCGGCCACCACGCGCATGTCCAGGCTGTGCGCCAGCGAGATGACGGCACGGGTGATGGCGGCATCGTCACGGTCCGTCGGCAGACCGTCGACGAAAGAGCGGTCGATCTTCAGCGTCTGCGCCGGAAAGCGTTTCAGGTAGGCCAGCGACGAATAGCCGGTGCCGAAGTCGTCGATGGCGATCTGCACACCCAGCGCATGCAGGCGCTTGAGCGATTGCTGCGCGCGCTCGGCGTCGGCCATCAGCACGCTTTCGGTGACCTCGATCTCCAGCAGGCTGGCCGGCAAGCCGGCGGCCTCCAGCGCGTGGCTGACTTCGTCCACCAGCGTGGGATGCGAGAACTGGCGCGCCGAGACGTTCACCGAACAGCGCGGCGGTGCCATGGCGGCTTGCTGCCATGCGTGCATCTGCCGGCAGGCGGCTTCCAGCACCCAGCGGCCCATGGGCACGATGAGGCCGCTTTCTTCGGCCAGCGCGATGAACTCGCCCGGTGCGAGCAGGCCGCGCCGCGGGTGCTGCCAGCGCACCAGCGCCTCCATGCCCAGCAGCGCGCCGCTGCGCACACCGAACTTCGGCTGGTAGTGCAGCCGGAGTTCGTGGTTCTGGATCGCTTGCCGCAGCTCGCCTTCCAAGGACAGATGGGCCGCCGCGCGTTCGGCCAGCTGCGGCGTGAAGAACTGGAAGTTGTTCTTGCCGCGCGCCTTCGCCAGGTACATGGCGGTGTCGGCGCACTTCAGCAGCGTGGCGGCGTCGTCGGCGTCGTCGGGAAACCGGCTGATGCCCACGCTGGCGCTCACCTGAATCGGCTGACCTGCCAGGTGCAGCGGCTCGGCCAGCTCGGTGAGCGCACGGCCGGCGATCTTCGTCAGCGTGGTGGCATCGGGGTTGCCGTCGAGCAGCACCACGAACTCGTCGCCGCCCAGCCGACCCACGATGTCGGCCCCGCGCAGCAGGCCCGTCAGACGCTGGGCCACGGTCTTCAGCAGTTCGTCGCCGGCATCGTGGCCCAAGGTGTCGTTGACGGCCTTGAAACGGTCGAGATCGATGAAGAACACCGACAGGCTGGCACCGGCGCGCCGCGCCCGCTCCAGCGCATGCTCCAGCTGCTGCACGAACATGCTGCGGTTGGCCACGCCCGTCAGCACGTCGTAGCGGGCCAGTTGCTGCACTCGCTGTTCGGCCAGGGTGACCTGGGTGACGTCGGAGCCCACGCCGCGGTAGCCGCGGAATTCGCCGTCCACGAACACCGGCTCTCCGCTGATGCGCACGTAGTAGCGCGCGTGGCCCGGCGCACGCACGCCGCAGACGATGTTGCGAAAGGCGCTGCGCGCGGCCACCAGGGCTGCGAACGCGGCCGGCCCGCCCTCGCCCTGCGCTTCGAGGTCGAGCAGCGCGTGCTTGCCGCTCAGCAGCGCGGCGAGATCGTCGCCGACATCGGTGGTGTGCGCAGACACATAGTTGAAGCGCAGCGCGGCATCTTGTTCCCACACCCAGTCGGACGACAGCGACAGCAGGCTCGCCAGCCGCGCCTGGCTCGCCGCCAGCTGCGCATGCAGCTCGCCCATCTCGCGCGACGCCACTTCCTGCGAACGTTCGAGCAGGTAGCGGTCCTGCTCGGCATCGGTGTAGGCGCGGCTCACACGTTCCAGCAAGGCTGGCAGCCCCGCCGTGCCCGGGGCCTGCGCCAGCGCCGCGACGTCCAGCCCCACACGCTGCAGCTGGCGCTGCAAGGTGGGGTGCCAGGCCGCGGGTGCCATCGGGCTATACCTCCCGCAGCACGGTGACGGTCATGGTCTGGTTGTGCAGCTGGCTGGCGCTGCCGCCAAAGCCAGCGGCAATCTCGCCATACGAGTAGAAGCCCACGTGCACCGCGCCCGGGGGTGCGCCTTCCATCAAGGATTCGACTTCCTCCTCGGTGCGCTCGCCCAGCACCAGGCGGCGGCCGACACAGCTGACCGAGACCACCAGGCTTTGCGCTGCCGGGGCTTGGCTGCCCGCACCGCCCTCGCCTTCCTCGCCTGGCGGCCCGGCAAAGCCGCTCACGGCCCCCGCCATGGCCTGCCCGGCGCTGTTGACGAGGCCGTCGCCGGTGGTGCGCATCAGGCGCGCTTCGAAACCTTGCGGCACGTCGCCGGCGAAGGTCATCGAACGGCGCACTTCGTCGATGCCGAGGATGGTGCGCACCAGCGGTTCGGTGCCGCCACGCGGGCAGCGTATGGACAGCGGGAACAGCAGCGCCGCGCCCGGCAGGCCGTCGGCCAGCCGGCCCAGGTATTCCTTGTACAGGTCGAGTGCCGGCTTGCCGTCCAGTTCGAACAGCACGTTGCCTTCAGCGCGTGTGATGCGGCGCAAGGGACCGAAGTCCGACCATCCGCCCTGGTGCCCGCCGCCCACCTGCAGGCGTTCGCCATACAGGCCCACGGCGCACACCTGGCCCGGCCGCACGGTGCCACCGGCCAGCACCCAGGTGCTTTCGAAGCGGCTGCCGTCACCGGCCAGGCCGCCCGCGATGCGCACCCCGGCCGGCAGCCCGCGCGACAGCGCCGCCACCAGCGGCGTGCCGTTCACGCCCAGGCCGTCAGACAACACGAACACCGCGCGCAGCCCTTCGGCCGGCAGGCCTGCAGCCAGGCGTGCGCCGGCCGCGCCGGAATCGTCGGCGCCGGCGATGGGCGTGACCGCCGTCACCACTAGGCTGTGCTCGAAACGGCACACCGCCACGCTGACGGTGCCGTCATCGACGCGGGAGCCTTCGATTTCGCCCGAGGTCGAGCAACCCACCACGGCCGACTGCGGAAAGCCGGCCACGAGTTCGCGCAGGGGCGCCTGCAGCGGTTCGTTCGCCGGGCCTTCGGGGCCGTAGCGCCGCGCGCCGAAGGCCAGCACCAGGGTCTGCGGGCTGTCCAGGTGAACCGGCAGAGCCCGGCTCCATGCGCCCTCGACACCCTCGGCGCGATAACTCAGCGATTCAACCCGCACTGGCCCCCCCATTGAGCGCCAAACGGCACATGGGGTGTTTTCGGCCGCGCAAGGCGCCACTTGAGCCCGGCGGGCGGCTGGCGGGTCAGCGGCTCAGCGCGCCAGCGCCGCCCGGCGCGTGGCGCGGCCCAGGCTCATGCCCACCGACACCATGCGCAGCATGTCGGCCGCCGAGCGGCGCAGCAGCTTGCCGGCGTCGGCGATGGCCTGGTCCAGCGTGCAGGGGCGGCTGAGCATGCTGGCGAAGGCGTCGATGCCGTGCTTGAGGTTGATCTCCACGCCGCGGCCGATGGTGCCGGTGAGCGCAATCACCGGCAGGCCGCGCTTCTTCGCGCGGCTGGCCACCTCGGCCGGCACCTTGCCGAAGGGCGTCTGGTCGTCCAGGCTGCCTTCGGCGGTGATGACGAGGTCAGCCTCGGCGATCAGGCGGTCGAGTTCCAGGTACTGCATGACGATGTCGAAGCGCGGGTGCAGCCGGCCGCCGAGCAGCGCCGCGAAACCGGTGCCCAGGCCGCCCGAAGCGCCGGTGCCGGGCTGCGTGCCCCAGGCGCTGCCGGTGGCGCGCTGGATGCACGCGGCCCAGTTCTCCAGCGCCTGTTCCAGCAGCAGCACCTGTTCGGGCGTGGCGCCTTTCTGCGGGCCGAAGATGCGCGCCACGCCGCGCGCGCCCAGCAGCACGTTGTGCCAGTTCACGGCGGCATCCAGCTGCACGCGCGCCAGGCGGGGGTCGAGGCCGCTGAGGTCGATGCGGTGCAGGCGCAGCAGCTCGCCACCGCCGGGCCCGAGTTCGCGGCCTTGCGCGTCCAGCAGCTTCGCGCCCAGGGCCTGCACCATGCCGGCGCCGCCATCGTTGATGCCCGAGTCGCCGCAACCCAGCAGCACGCGGGTGGCACCGGCATCGAGCGCGGCGCGGATGAGCTGGCCCACACCGAAGCTGGTGGTGCGCATGGGGTTGCGCTGGTCGCGCGGCACCAGGCGCAGGCCGGCGGCGGCTGCCATTTCCACCACCGCGGTGCGGTGCGCGCGGCCCCCCAGCAGCCCAAAGAAGGCCTCCACGGGCTGGCCCACCGGGCCTGTCACGCGCACGGGGCAGAGGCGGCCACCGGTGGCATTCACCAGCGCCTGCGTGAAGCCTTCGCCGCCATCGGCCATGGGCAGCTTGATGACGCGCGCGCCGGGCATGGTGTCGGCCACGCCTTCGGCAATGCGGTCGGCAGCTTCCTCGGCGCTGAGGCTTTCCTTGAAGCCCGAGGGCGCGATCAGCACGGTCAAGGCCTTGGGTTGCGGGGCAGAGGTCTTCATCGTGGTTTCCTGGGGTGCTGCGGCCACGTGGCCGTTGTGTGACAGAGCTGTGAACCCCCCCGGGAATACGCGCACCCAGCTCTTTCGGACCATTCAGTTGCAACGGCCGTTACAGCTGCAGGCGGCTCAGCCCAACCCTTGCCGCGGCCACACCACCACGGCAAACAGCACCAGCAGCAGCCACAGCCCCGGCAGCAGCGCCACGCTCAGGCGGGCCAGTTCACGCGGGCCGTAGTGCTGGCGGTCTTCACCCGCGAACATGGCCACGGGCTTGGCGCTCACCATCATGGTCTGGCAGAAGCCGCTGCCCACGGCCAGCATGAACACCAGCAGCCCCGGCGAGTAGCCGGCCGCCGCGAAGGGCAGGGCCACGGCCGGTATCAGCACCGTGGCGCGCGCGGTGCGCGAGGTCACCACCAGGTGCGCCAGCAGCGCCAGCGCCGCCGCGATGCCGAACCCGGCCACCGGGTGCAGGCTGGCCAGCGGCACGGCCGCCACCAGCGCCTGGGCCAAGGCCTGC
Source organism: beta proteobacterium AAP51 (assembly GCA_001295905.1). Lineage (GTDB taxonomy): Bacteria > Pseudomonadota > Gammaproteobacteria > Burkholderiales > Burkholderiaceae_C > Rubrivivax. The sequence continues at coordinate 128,851 of LJHT01000012.1, forward strand.
GCGGCACCGCTTTCCACCAAGGCTTCACCCATGACGAGCGTGGCCGCCATGAAGATGACCAGGTTCCACTCCACCTTCTTCAGCGCCGTCTTCAGGTCGCAGCCGGTCAGCGGCTTCACGGTGGCCAGCAAGGCGCCGCACAAGGCCACCAGGGGTGCGGGCACGCCATGCCAGCCCGCCGTGGCCCAGGCCAGCAGCGTGGCCCCGGTGATGGCCACGATGGCCCGCTGCGCGCGGCTGAGCGGGCCCGCCTCAGGCGGTGGCAGCGTGATGGGCTGCACCCGCTCTTCGCGCCGCAGGCACAGCGCGATGATGGCTTCACAGGCCAGCAGGCTGGACAGCAGCCCGAAAGGCCCGGCCAGCCACAGCCAGCCCAGGAAACCGGGCACCGGGGCGCCCAGCCGGTGCATGAAGTCGAGCGCCACCAGGTGCGCCCCGGCGCCCAGCAACGAGACGCAGGCCGACAGCAGGATGACGCTGGGAAACAGCAACGCCAGCGCCCGCACCAGGCGCGGCTGCGGCGCGGGCTGCGAGAGCGCCTGCGCCAGCACCAGGAACACCGGCAGCAGCAAGGCCGCGCGGCCCGAGGTGGAGGGCAGCACCAGCGCGGTGGCGGTGATGAACCACGTCAACCGGCGCAGCAGTGCCGCTGGCGTGGCCGCGCCGGCCACCACGGCCAGGGCCCAGCGCTGCGCCACGCCGCTGGCCTGCAGCACGGCCGCCAGGGTGAAGGCACCGATCAGCAGCCAGATGAAGTCATCACCCAGGCCGGCGTAGAAGCTCTGCAGCGTGGTGGCGCCGGCTGCCAGCAGCGCCAGGGCGCCGGCCAGGGCCACGGGCGTTTCATCCAGGTCGAGCACCGTCCACGCGACGATGGCAGCGGCGAACACCAGCAAGGCCCAGCGCGCGGCGGGCGGCACCGCGGGCAGGCCCCAGAAGACGCCGGCCGCCGCAGCGGCCAGCAGGGCCAAGGCGGCCAGCCAACGAAGAAGAAGGGGCATGGAAGCAGGCCGGCCTCAGTGCAATTCAGCGCCAGCCCAGCACCTCGTGCCCGCGGTCTTCGAGGCAGTTCTCGACGTAGTTCTGGTAGACCTTGTCGCCCTCGTTCCACTCCAGCAGCAGCTTGGTGGCCATGCCGGCGGCGCCCCCTGCGGCGGCGCCACGGGCGCGCTCCCAGGCGTTCTTGCTGTTGCTCACCACCGAGCCGGCGGCCGTGGCGACGAAGGCGATGGCGCTGGTGGAGCCCACCTTCTGCGCCACCTTCTGCGTGCCGGCCTTGCCCGGCGCGCCCTGCGGGCCCTTCATGACGTTGCGGCCCACGCGCACATCGGCCAGGCGGCTGCACTCGCCCAGGTCCTGGCGCGTGCGCTCGTTGAGTTCGATGGAATCGGTCTTCTTCGAGTAGATGACCGGCTGCGTGGTGGCGCAGGCCGTGAGGCCCAGGGCCAGCACGACCAGGGTGGCCGTGCCGGCACGGCGGGACCAGACGGCGATGGGGCGGGCGGTGGAAGACATGGTCAGGTTCCTTCGGTGCTTGGATGAGGCCGGGCCCCCAGAGGGACCCGCTTGCCTGCACAGAGCACCGAGGTGGCTGGCCGATACATCCGCACCGCTGGCGATGCGCACCCGTGCCGCCGCGCCTGCAACACCGCCGCTGGAACTGCCGTGATGGGCAGGCCCAGGCCTGCCCAGCGAAGGCAGCCCCTACATCGTCTCGGCAAACAGCTCGCGGCCGATCAGCATGCGGCGTATCTCGCTCGTGCCGGCCCCGATCTCGTAGAGCTTGGCATCGCGCCACAGCCGGCCCAGCGGGTAGTCGTTGATGTAGCCGTTGCCGCCGAAGATCTGGATGCCCTCGCCCGCCATCCACGTGGCCTTCTCGGCACACCACAAGATGACGCTGGCGCAGTCCTTGCGCACCTGGCGCACGTGCTCGGTGCCGAGCATGTCGAGGTTCTTGCCGATGGTGTAGCAGAAGGCGCGGCCGGCCTGCAGCACCGTGTACATGTCGGCCAGCTTGCCCTGGATGAGCTGGAACTCGCCGATGGATTGACCGAACTGCTTGCGGTCATGAACGTAAGGCACCACGTTGTCCATCACCGCCTGCATGATGCCGATGGGCCCGGCGGCCAGCACGGCGCGTTCGTAGTCCAGCCCGCTCATCAGCACCTTGGCGCCGCCGTTCAGCACGCCCAGGATGTTCTCGTGGGGCACCTCCACGTCGTTGAACACCATCTCGCCGGTGTGGCTGCCGCGCATGCCCAGCTTGTCGAGCTTCTGCGCCGTGCTGAAACCCTTCATGCCCTTCTCGACGATGAAGGCCGTCACGCCGCGGGCGCCCAGCTCGGGTTCGGTCTTGGCGTAGACCACCATGGTGTCGGCGTCGGGGCCGTTGGTGATCCACATCTTGGTGCCGTTCAGCACGTGGTAGCCGCCTTTGTCCACCGCGCGCAGCTTCATGCCGATGACGTCGCTGCCAGCGCCGGGCTCGCTCATGGCCAGCGCGCCCACGTGCTCGCCGCTGATCAACTTGGGCAGGTATTTGGCCTTCTGCGCCGCGTTGCCGTTGCGCTTGATCTGGTTGACGCACAGGTTGCTGTGCGCGCCATAGCTCAGGCCGATGCTGGCGCTGGCGCGGCTGATCTCTTCCATCGCGATCATGTGGGCCAGGTAGCCCATGCCGGCGCCGCCGTCTGCCTCGGGCACGGTGATGCCCAGCACGCCGAGTTCACCCATCTTCTGCCACAGGTGCATGGGGAACTGGTCGCTGCGGTCGGTGTCGGCGGCCAGCGGCGCGATCTCGGCCTGCGCAAATTCACGCACGGCGTCGCGCAGCGCGTCGATGTCTTCTCCAAGCTGGAAGTTCAGGCCGGGCAGGTTCATGGCGTTGGTCTCCTTTGAAAACGAAGTATCGGGGCCGGCTCAAGGCCGACCGGACGGCGCCGGCTGGGCAGGCAGGGCCGGGTTCGCGCCGGCATCGGGGGCCGAGGGCGCACCCAGGCGCAGCCTCTCCTCGGTGGGCGGGTGGGTGGACAGCCAGCCTGGCAGGCCGCCGCCGCTGCGCGCCTCTTCTTCGGCGAAACGCTGCCACACCTGCGTCCACAGCTCGGCCGGCAGGCCGGCGCTGGCCAGGAACTGCAGCGCCTGCGCGTCGGCCTCGCGCTCGGCACTGCGGGTGTAGGCCAGGCCCTGCACCCCGGCCAGCGTGGTGGCAGCCAGGGTGGAAAAGTCGCCCAGCGCGGCACCGGCCACCGCCAGCAGACCCATCTGCCGCATCAGGCCCTGCATGCCGTGGCGCTCGCGCACGTGGGCGAGTTCGTGGCCCAGCACGGCCATCAGCTGGTCGTCGTTCAGGGCCTCCACCAGGCCGTCCAGCAGCACGATCTGCCCGTTGGGCAGCGCAAAGGCATTGAAGCCGGCCGCGCTTTCGGTGCGGCGGCATTGCAGCGGCGGCAGGCGGGCAGCGGGGTCGAAGGCCTGCACGGCGGCCGCAAAACGCTGCGCCAGGGCCTCGCAGCGTTCGGCATGGCGCGTGGGGCGCAGCCACTGGCGGTCGATGGTGGCCCAGGCGCGATCGCCGATCTCGCGGTCGATGCGAAGCGGCACCAAGGGCAAGGCGGCCCGCGCCGCCAGGCCGGCGCCGGTGTGGTTGAACCAGGCGAGCAGCGCCACCAGCAACACCAGGGCCAGCGCCACCAGCGGCCAGCGCGCCATGGCCTGTGCCACCCGGCCCGGGCCGCCGGTGGCCTGGCGCAGCGCGCGGGCCAGCGCCAGCGCGCCGGGCGTGGGCTCCAGCCACAGCGTGCCGCCATCGGGCAGGCGCACCGGGCAGGCGCTGCCGGCATAGGCCTCGCCCACCTGCAGCTGCGCCACGGCATAGGGCCGGCTCTGGCCAGGCCCGGCCTGCACGTGCAAGGTGCTGCCGGCCAGATGCAGCACCACGGCCTGAGGCTGGGTGCTGCGGCCATCGAAAACGCGGGCAGGCACGCCGAGGTCCGGTGAAGCCGGTGGCAGGGCGGGCGCTGGCAGCGCGGTGGCGTCGTTCACCATCCGATGTCCAGCCCGAAGAAGTCTGCCGCGCCGTCGCCCGCGGCGCGGCGCTCGCCAGCCAGCGGCTGGGGCATGGGTGCGCTCAAGGTCGGCAGCGGTGCGTCGCTCAGCACCACCAGGCTCTGCACCCGGTAGCGCGCCACGGCCACGGCCGCAAAAGGCCACCACAGGCCACAGGTGAGCAGCACGCCCAGCATGTGCCTGAAAACCAGGCGCCAAAGCACGCCGCCCCGCATTTCGCCACGGAAACGCAGCGCACCGAAGTGCGTGTGGCCCCACACCACCTGCTGCAGCCGCGCGGCGAACCAGGGCCAGGCCATCAGCCACACCAGCACGATGGCCGCCACACCGCCCAGCAGCCCCAGCATCGCGCTGCGCTGCTCCAAGTGCACCTGTGCGCCGGGGTCTGCAGCATCGACACCGGCGGTCTGCAGCTGGGTCCACAGCACGGCCAGCAGGCCGGCAAAGATGCCTCCCACCAGGATGAGCACGAAACCCTTGGCATAGAGGCCGTAGAACTCGGGCGTGCTGGGCTCGTAGCGAAAGCGCTGGCCGCCGAATTCGGCATGGCTGTGCTGCAGGTGCTTCAAGCGCGCATGGGCCCAGGGCAGGCCCAGCAACGGCAGCGTGCCGGCCGCCAGCAGCCAGCCATCGTCGGCACCCAAGGCCTGGGCCACGCTGCCGGCCGTCCACAGCAGCAGCAGCGGCACGCACACGGCGTACAGCTGGCTTCGAGGCACGGCAAAGCCGAAGCGCAGGCCGCGCCAGCTGGTGTTGGCCAGCTTGAAACGCTGCGCGCTGGCGAAGAGCAGCGGGCCCAGCACACAGAAGAGACCCAGCACCGCCAGGCCCAGCCACGGGGCGATGTCGAAAGACCAGGTCCAGGCCGCCAGCAGCGCCAGCGCCACCACGCGCCCGGCCAGGATGCGCCAGGGCTGGCCATGGAAATCGAAGCTGTCGCCGTCCAGCTGCGTGTGCTGCGCGAACCAGCGCGCCTTGCGCACCTTGGCCCAGGCCGAGTAGACGCCCAGACTCAGCAGCGTGAGCAGCAGCTGCACCACCCAGATGCGGAAGTACTCGCTGCCCGTGCCCGTGAAGCGCAGGCGGCGGTCGTGTTCGCTGGGCGCGCGCTCGGGCCTGGGCGCAGGCGGCGCCACGCCCAGCTCGCGGCGCAGCGGGCCGTCTTCCAGCTCATCGGCCAGGCGGCGTGTCCGCGGCTCCGCCTGCGTTTCCGCCAGTGGCTGCGGTGCGTTCAAGGCTTCACACGACAGCCGGCTTGCGGCGCGCCGCCGGGGCCGGCGGGGCACCGGCGGCCGGCGCGGCCAGCAGGCTGCGGCAGCGCGCCTCGTGCTGGGCAATCTCGGCCAGCGTGACGTCGATGTCTTCGCGCTGCTGCTCCAGCTGGCGCCGGTGCTCGGCCAGCACGGCCATGAAGGCGGCCAGCTGCTGCGCGGTGTCGGAGGGGCTGTCGTACATGTCCACCAGCTGCTTGATCTCTTGCAGGCTCAGACCCAGTCGCTTGCCGCGCAGCGTGAGCTTCAGCCGCGTGCGGTCGCGCTGCGTGTAGACGCGGTTGCGGCCCTGGCGCTGCGGCGCGAGCAGGCCCATGTCTTCGTAGAAGCGGATGGCGCGCGCGGTGATGTCGAACTCGGCCGCCAGCTCGGTGATGGTGTAGCGGCGGGGCGCGGTGTCGCTGGGCGGTCGAGACGGTCGAGAGGCCGGCATAAGTAGACTGACGTTGACGTCAACGTAAAGCAAGCTGCGAATATACAAACCATGGCCAACCCGCAAGAAAGCGCCCTGCACTATCCGTGGGGCGACGCGCTGCCCGCACCCGGCCGCACGCTGGAAGTGGCGCCGGGCGTGCGCTGGCTGCGCATGGGCCTGCCCTTCGCGCTGGACCACATCAACCTGTGGCTGCTGCGCGATGAAGTGAACGGCGTGCCCGGCTGGACGGCCGTGGACTGCGGCATCGACAACGCCGCCACGCGCGCGCTGTGGGAAGAGATCTTCACGCACGAACTGCAGGGCCTGCCCCTCCTGCGCGTGGTGGTGACGCACATGCACCCCGACCACATCGGCCTGGCGCACTGGCTGTGTGAACGCTTCAGCGGCCCGGCCCGCGCCGCCGCCAGCCTGGGGGCCGAAGCCGACTGCCGCTTGTGGATCAGCGCCACCGACTGGAACGCCGCGCGCACCGCCAGCCAGGCCACCACGGGCTTCGGCGGCGAAAACGCCGCGCGCTTCTTCGCCCGCCACGGGCTCGTCGACGAAGCCTCGCTGCAGAAGGTGCGGGCGCGCAGCGGCTACTACGCCAGCCTGGTGCCGCAGGTGCCGGGGCGCTACCGGCGCCTGATGCATGGCGACGAGCTGCGCATCGGCGGGCAGGCCTGGCATTGCATCGCCGGGTATGGCCACGCGCCGGAACACATCGCGCTGCATGCGCCCGGGCTGGGCGAAGGCGGCGTGCTGATCTCGGGCGACATGGTGCTGCCGCGCATCTCCACCAACGTCAGCGTCATCGACCTCGAGCCCGAGGCCAACCCGCTGGCGCTGTACCTGCGCAGCCTGGCCGAGATGCAGCCCCTGCCGGCCGCCACGCTGGTGCTGCCTTCCCACGGCAAGCCCTTCACCGGCCTGCGCACGCGCATCACGCAGTTGCAGCAGCACCATGCCGACCGGCTGGCCGAGGTGATGCAGGCCTGTGCCGAGGCGCCGCACAGCGCGGCCGAACTGCTGCCCTTGATGTTCAAGCGCCCGCTCGACCTGCACCAGACCACCTTCGCCATGGGCGAGGCCATCGCCCACCTGCACCTGCTGGCCGAAGAAGGCCGGCTGCGGCCGGTGAACGGCGCCGACGGCGTGCTGCGCTACGCAGCCGCCGATGCGGCCGGGGCCTGAAACGACAACGGCAGGCCGGGTGTGAACCCGCCTGCCGCTGCGCCGGGCCTCCCAGCCCGGGATTCATCGCTTGTGTACTGCCAGAGTGATGACAACCTGTGGCCGCAGTATCTGGGCTAGGGGCTGCCGGCAGCATCCACCCAAAGGTGGGGATGAGGGGGGAGCTCAGCCCTCACGCGTGAAATCGCGTTCGGGCCTTCGCCAGCCGTGCAGGGCCTTCCGGCCTTGCACGCGCGGGCTCAGTCGAAGACCGGCAGCACCTCGTGGCGCAGCGAGCCGCGCGCGCGCTCGAAATCCGGCACGGCCTGGCGCACCACGTCCCAGAAGGCGGGGCTGTGGTTCATCTCGCGCAGGTGGGCCAGTTCGTGGGCCACCACATAGTCCACCACCGGCAGCGCGAAGTGCACCAGGCGCCAGTTCAGGCGGATGCTGCCGTCGGCGCTGGCGCTGCCCCAGCGCGTGGTGGCCGAGCTCAGGCTCAGGCGCTTCATGCGCACGCCCAGGCGCGGGCTGAGCAGGGCACAGCGCTCCTCGAAGATGCGGCGCGCCTGGCGCTGCAGCCAGCTTTGCACGGTGTCGCGTATCTGCGCCGGCTCGGCCGTGTGCGGCAGGCCCAGGTGCAGCGTGAGCTGCGGCACGCCAGGCAGCGTGGCCTCGGCGCGCTGCAGCACGGCGCCGGTGGTGCGGCTGTCGAGCACGACGATGACGGTTTCACCCAGGAAGGGCAGCGTGGTGCCGTCGCGCCACTCCACGCGCGCCGCTTCCAGCCGGCGGCTGCGTTCACGCTGCTCCTGCAGCTTGCGCAGGATCCACGCCGCCTTCTCGCGCAGCGCCGCTTCGATCTCGCCCTGCCCCACCCAGCGCGGCGCGCTCACGGCCAGGCCCTCGGCGCCCACCACGAAGCCGATGCTGCGCCGGCGCGCGCGGCGCAGCGCGTAGACCACGCGGTGGCCGTTCAGCACGATGTCGCGCTGGGCTTGCGGGTGGTTCAGGGCGGGCGCAGGCGGCGCCACGGCGGCGGGGTTCATGGGCGGGGAAGGAAGCACAGGCGGCAGGGACGGCCGCAACGCGGGCGGGGCCGGCACGGACGGCAGATGCGCCGAGGCCGGTGTCAGCCCGGCCAGCGTCGGCGCTTCATCGAACAGCGAAAGCTGCATCGAAGTGGAAGCGTCGGGGCGCTGCGGCATGGGCCGCGATTCTAGAAGCGCTCTACGCGTCCTGCCCGGCCACGGCCCCTGGGCCCGGGGCGGCGGGGGTGGCCTGGGCGCCCTGGGGATAGGCCTCGGGGTCGAGGCGGCGCATCTCGGTCTCGATCCAGGTTTCCACTTCCTTCATCAGCTCTTCCGGTTGGCGGCCGGCGCTGCTGATCGGCGGGCCGATGCTCACGTCCACCACGCCCGGGCGCAGCAGGAAGCTCTTGCGCGGCCAGCACTTGGCGCTGCTGGCGGCGATGGGCACGATGGGCACGCCGCTGGCGATGGCCAGCCGCGCCGCGCCGCTCTTGTAGACACCCTGGCTGCCGCGCGGCGTGCGCGTGCCTTCGGGAAACATGATGACCCAGATGCCTTCGTCGGCCAGGCGCTTGCCCTGGGCGGCCACCTTGTTCCAGGCCTCGGCACGCTTGCTGCGGTCGATGTGGATCATGTCCAGCCGGCCCATGGCCCAGCCGAAGAACGGGATGTAGAGCAGCTCGCGCTTGAACACATAGGCCAGCGGGTGCGGCATCAGCGTGGGGAAGGCGAAGGTCTCCCAGGTGCTCTGGTGCTTGGCCGCCAGCACCACGGCGCCCAGCGCATCGGCCGCCGTGGGCAGGTGGTGCAGGCCGTGCACGCGGTGCTGCACACCGCAGATGACGCGCGCGCCCCAGATGGCCATGCGCAGCCAGCGCATCGTGGGCCAGTACAGCCGCGTGCCGCGCACGAAGATGGACAGCAGCAGCATCAGCACGCCCCAGGGCACCACCGTCACCGTCATCCACAGGATGAACAGCGCCGAGCGCAAGGCCCACCACAGCTTCATCGCGCCAGGCCTCCGGCCACGCTGTCGTTGCTGCCCGCTCGCTGCAGCAGGAAATCGGCAAAGGCGTCCAGGCTGGCATGCACCTGGGCGCCGGGCACCTGGTCCAGCAGCTCCTGCAAGGCGGCGCCGGCCAGGCCGCGTGCGCGGCCGCTCAGCACCAGGTGCGGCTCGCAGCCGGCGGCCTGGGCGGCCTGCAGGTCGCGCAGGGTGTCGCCCACCACGGGCACGCCCTGCAGCTGCATGCCGTAGCGGCGGCCGATGTCGTGCAGCAGGCCGGGCTTGGGCTTGCGGCAGTCGCAGCCGTCTTCGGGGGTGTGCGGGCAGAAGAACACGGCGTCGATGCGCCCGCCCTGGGCCTGCAGCATCTGGTGCATGCGCGCGTGCACGGCGTTGACGGCGCTCATATCGATCATGCCGCGGCCTATGCCGCTCTGGTTCGTGGCCACCACGGTGTGCCAGCCGGCATGGTTGATGCGCGCCACGGCCTCCAGCGCGCCCGGCACCGGCACCCACTCTTCGGGCACGGTGACATGGCCTTCGCGGAACTCGTTGAGCACGCCGTCGCGGCCCAGGATGACCAGGGGCACGGTGTGCATGTCAGCTGGCCAGCCTGGACAGGTCGGCCACGCGGTTCATCGCGCGGTGCAGCTGGCCCAGCAAAGCCAGGCGGTTGCGGCGCAGCGCGGGGTCTTCGGCATTGACCATCACGTCTTCGAAGAAACGGTCCACCGGCGCCTTCAGCACGGCCAGGGCCTGCAGGCTGGCGGTGTAGTCGCCACGCTCGAAGGCCGCTTCGGCCAACGGTGCGGCGGCTTGCAGCGCTTGCGCCAGCGCCGCCTCGGCGGCTTCGTGCAGCAGGGTGGCGTCCGCCGTCTCGGCCAGGGCTTCATCGCTCTTCTTCAGGATGTTGCCCACGCGCTTGTTCGCGGCGGCCAGGGCCGGGGCTTCGGGCAGGCCGGCGAAGGCGCGCACCGCAGCCAGCCGGCGCGGCACCTGGCCCAGCCGCGAGGGGTGCAACGCCAGCACGGCGTCCACCTCCTGCGCGGTGTAGCCCTGTTCACGCAGGCTGAAGCCCAGCCGGTCTTCGAAGAAGCCCAGCAAGGCCGCGCTGGGGTCGGTGATCAGCTCACCGAAAGCCGGCACCGCGCTGCGCACCAGCTCGGGCAGGTCGAGCGGCAGGTTCTTCTCCACCAGGATGCGCAGCACGCCGAGCGCGTGGCGGCGCAGCGCAAAGGGGTCCTTGTCGCCCGTGGGCAGCTGGCCGACGCCAAACAGGCCCACCAGCGTTTCCAGCTTGTCGGCCAGCGCCAGCACGGTGCCGGTGTGGTTGCGCGGCAGCGCATCGCCGGCGAAGCGCGGCTTGTAGTGGTCTTCGATGGCGATGGCCACGCCGTCGCGCAGGCCTTCATGGCGCGCGTAGTAGCCGCCCATGATGCCCTGCAGCTCGGGGAATTCGCCCACCATGTCGGTGAGCAAATCGGTCTTGGCCAGGCGCGCGGCCTGCTGCGCCTTGCTGTCGAGCACGGCGAATTCGTCCTGCGCTTCCACCGTGTAGGGCAGCGTGGCCATGCGCAGCTGGTTGACGATGGCGTGCGCGATGGCGCGCACGCGCTCGGCGCGCTCGGCCTGGGTGCCCAGCTTGGCGTGGTAAACCACCTGGGCCAGCTGCGGTACGCGGCTTTCCAGCGTGCGCTTGCGGTCCTGGTCGAAGAAGAACTTGGCGTCGGCCAGGCGCGGGCGCACCACACGTTCATTGCCCTGCACCACGCGCGAGGGGTCGGCCGGGCTGATGTTGCTCACCACCAGGAAGCGGTGGCTCAGCCGCCCGTCGGCGCCCAGCAGCGGGAAGTACTTCTGGTTGGCCTTCATCGTGAGGATCAGGCATTCCTGCGGCACGCCCAGGAACTCTTCCTCGAACTGGCACAGCAGCACGTTCGGGCGCTCCACCAGGCCGGTCACCTCGTCGAGCAGCGCTTCGTCTTCGATGGGGCGCAGGCCCACGCGGGCGGCAGCCTCGGAGAGCTGGCGCACGATCTCGGCACGCCGGGCCTCGAAGCTGGCGATGACCGCGCCTTCTTCCAGCAGCTGCGCGGCGTAGCTGTCGGCGTCCTTCAGCGTGATGAGGGGCAGCGGCGCCTCGAAGCGGTGGCCGCGCGTGCTGCGCCCGGCCTGCAGGCCCAGGGCCGAGACGGGCACCACCTCGGCCCCGTGCAGAGCCACCAGGCCGTGCGCCGGGCGCACGAAGTTCACGCTGGTCCAGCCGGGCTGGAAGCCTTCGGCGCCGCCCTGGCCTGCGCCCTCGTGCAGCTGGTACTGCATCACCTTCGGGATGGGCAGCCTGGCCAGCGCTTCGTTCAGCGCCTTCTGCAGGCCTTCGGCGAGCGTGGCGCCGGGCACCAGGCTGTCGAGGAACAGGGCCTCGGCCTTGCCATCGGGCGCCCGCTTGAGCTGCGGCAGCACGGCGGCGTCCAGGCCCAGGGCGCCCAGCTTCTTCAGCAGTGCCGGCGTGGGCTGGCCTTCGGGCGTGAGGGCCACGGCCACCGGCATCAGCTTGGTCTGCTGGGGTTTGTCGGCCGCCCTGGCGGCCAGATGGCTGATGCGCACGGCCAGCCGGCGCGGGGTGGCAAAGCCGGCCACCAAGGCTTCGGCGGGCGCCAGGCCCTGGGCCTTCAGGCTGTCGGCCAGCGCTTGCGCGAAGGCTTCGCCCAGCTTCTTCAGCGCCTTCGGCGGCAGTTCCTCGACGAACAGCTCGACGAGCAGGTTCTTTTCGCTCATGTTCATGCCCACGCTCAAGCCGCCTTCTTGGCGATGGCCGCCAGCACTTCATCGGCCCAGGCGCGGGGCGCCAGGGGAAAGCCCAGGCGCGCCCGGCTGTCGAGGTAGCTTTGCGCCACGCTGCGCGCCAGGTTGCGGATGCGGCCGATGTAGGCGGCGCGCTCGGTGACGCTGATGGCGCCGCGCGCGTCCAGCAGGTTGAAGCTGTGCGCCGACTTCAGCACCTGCTCATAGGCCGGCAGCGCCAGGTTCTGTGCCATCAGGTGCTGCGCCTGCTTTTCATGGGCACTGAAGGCCTGCAGCAGGAAGGCCACGTCGCTGTGCTCGAAGTTGTAGGTGCTCTGCTCGACCTCGTTCTGGTGGTACACGTCGCGGTAGCTCAGCACGGTGCCGTCTGGGGCCTGCGTCCACCGCAGGTCGTAGACGTTGTCCACGCCCTGCAGGTACATCGCCAGGCGCTCCAGGCCATAGGTGATCTCGCCGGTGATGGGCTTGCAGTCGATGCCGCCCACCTGCTGGAAGTAGGTGAACTGCGTCACTTCCATGCCGTTGAGCCAGACCTCCCAGCCCAGGCCCCATGCGCCGAGCGTGGGGTTCTCCCAGTCGTCTTCGACGAAGCGCACGTCGTTGCTCTTCAGGTCGAAGCCCAGCGCTTCCAGGCTGCCGAGGTAGAGCTCCAGGATGTTCGCCGGCGCCGGCTTCAGCACCACCTGGTACTGGTAGTAGTGCTGCAGGCGGTTGGGGTTGTCGCCGTAGCGGCCGTCCTTGGGCCGGCGGCTGGGCTGCACGTAGGCAGCCTTCCAGGGTTCGGGGCCCAGGGCGCGCAGGAAGGTGGCGGTGTGGCTGGTGCCGGCGCCCACTTCCATGTCGTAGGGCTGCAGCAGGGCGCAGCCCTGGGCGTCCCAGTAGCTCTGCAGCTTGAGGATGATCTGCTGGAAGGTGAGCATGGCGCGTGGCGTCTTTTCAGTGGCAGGCGTGAGCCGCCGAGTTTACGGGCGGGCCTGGAGGCAGGGCCGCGCCTGCCGTCAGGCGCGCGGCGGGCGCTACCGCTACGACGGGCGCCGCGGCCGCAGCGCCCACAGCAGCGGCAGCAAGCCCAGGGCCCACAGCGGCCACAGGCCCCAGCGCGAAGCCCACCACGCAAACGGCGTGAGGCCCTCGCGCCCCTGCGCGCTGGCCTGCAGCACGCCGCGTGTGTGCGTGGGCAGCTGCGCCGTGACCACCCCGCGGTGGTCGATGACGGCCGTGGCCCCGGTGTTGGTGGCGCGCAGCATGGGCCGCTGCAACTCCAGCGTGCGCAAGCGCGAGATGTTCAGGTGCTGCGGCAGGGCCACGGTGTCACCGAACCAGCCGAGGTTGCTGACGTTGGCCATCACCGTGGGCGCGGTGGCGCCGTCGCGGAAGCGCTGCGCCAGCTCTTCGCCGAACAGGTCTTCGTAGCAGATGTTGGGCGCCACGCGCTGGCTGCCCACCGCGAAGGAAGGCTGGTTCAGGCTGCCGCGGTTGAAGTCGCCCAGCGGGATGTTCATCATGCGCGTGAACCAGCGAAAGCCGGTGGGGATGAATTCGCCGAAGGGCACGAGGTGGTGCTTGTCGTAGCGGTACTCGGGCGCGGCCGACAGGCCCGCCACGCTGTTGGTGTAGCCGCGCTCGTAGTCGCCCAGCGGCACGCCCACCAGGGCCGCGCCGCGCTCGCGGAAACGGTCGTGCAGCAGCTGCCAGTAGCCGGGCATGAACTCGGCCAGTTGGTCGGGCAGCAGGGGCACGGCGGTTTCAGGCGCCACCACGAGATCGGCCTCGGTCTGCAGCAGCTCGCGCGCCACCCAGGCCAGCGCCCCCGGCATGTGCTCGGCGGCGAACTTCTCGTCCTGGGCCACGTTGCTTTGCAGCAGCGCCACCTGCAGCGTGCCGGCCGGGCGGGTGAAGTCAGCGGGCGCCGCCACGGCGGCCAGCAGCAGGCCCAGCGGCGCCGCCAGGGCCAGCGCCGCGGGCCGCACGGCGGGGCGCCGCACCCC
>LJHT01000120.1 GCA_001295905.1 beta proteobacterium AAP51
CAGTACCATTCAGTCATGTCAGCTTTGTAACGCTGCTGGCTAAAACACGTTAGGCGTCGCAAATACCACCTGCACGCTGCTCTCACTAGTTCAGCTCGCATACCTTCAATCATGACTGACACTGTATTTCTGCTAGGCGCAGGTTTTTCCAAACCCGCAGGAATTCCGTTACTTGGAGAATTCGTTGACTACATGCTCCAGCTTTCCGCTCGCGGAGCGAAAAGGAAAGACAACTCCTTCCAGGATTTGCCTATAGTACGCGAAGCAATGAATATCCGAAATGAACTTGACGGATATCATGGAAGAGCAAACTTTGATGATCGAGATATCGAAGACCTGCTCTCTATACTGACCTTCAATGTTCTTGGCGGAGGTAAGCGGGATAAGGCGAAGCTAACATTGATGGCCAAGGCTATCGCAGAAACGATCGAAGTGACCTGCCAAGTGCGACATCCTGGGCTCCAGCCCGGCCGTGGCCAAGTGATCGAAGACGGCCCGGATCTATACCGCAGATTCTGGAAGGCGCTTTTCAAGGCCAAAAACAGTGGCACGAAGCTGCCAACCATTTTGACCTTCAACTATGACCTTGTCTTAGAGCGATCGCTGCTCCAAGTCGTTAGCGGCACTTCGTTTGGGTTTTCGAGTCGTTTACCGTTCGATAGATTTCGCCTGACGTACGGAACAGCGCACGCCCCCGACAGGCAGTACAAAATCGTTTACACAAACTATAACTCGCACGGCAGTCGCGGTCGAATGTACGATGAAGGCTCAGTTCTTGAGCACGAGCCAACAAATGACATCGGAAGCATCGAGCGCATCGAGTTGCTCAAGCTACATGGCTCTCTAAACTTCCCCCAAAAACCTCAGCGGGATAATCTCACTCAATCAGATTGGTGGGCGCCAGTAGCCGACCCATACATTCTTCCCCCGGTCTTCAACAAAATTACTGGTGACGGCCTAGCGCAGACTTGGCGCCTTGCACTGGATCGTTTGAGGAAGGCGCGCAGTATAGTGATTGTTGGATACAGCCTTCCTCAGACGGACATATACATGCAATATTTCCTAAAGGCTGCGGTTGGCCCCAATTTAGATCTTGATCGGATAGTGGTTTTCGACCCGGTACTCTTCTCTTCGAGCGAACGGCGAGACGCTATGCAGGAACGCTATGAAGCTTGCTTTTCCTCTCAGCTTAGGCGTCGAATCCAGTTCACACCGACCGTCAATCCGCCCTCGGTTCCCTCGGGCACAACTGAAGCTTTCGTTTCGATGCTTGAACAGAACCCACAGTCACTGCTGTATTGAATAGTGCATCTCCGCTTCCTGCGGCGACGCCTAACCCCTCGTTGCACCCCGGACCCGCTACGGCAGGCGTTGTAAGCCCGG
>LJHT01000121.1 GCA_001295905.1 beta proteobacterium AAP51
GCCGGGCTTACAACGCCTGCCGTAGCGGGTCCGGGGTGCAACGAGGGGTTAGGCCTCTTTCGGGGTAGAAAGTGCCTTCCGCAGGAGACCTCGCCAGCTGTCGAAGATGTACCCATCAGAGCGACCAAAGAAGTCTTCATTCTTGCTGCGGTAGCCAGGCGTTGTGAGTGCTCGATTGAACTCACTTGCGTCAAGGCTTCTTCCGGATGAGTGCATTGTTTCAAGATGCATTACCCAGTCAACTTGATCGGAAGGAAGAAGCCGCACGACACCAATGCCCTGGGCACGAGCGTACGACGAGGCGCCGGACTGGAGCGCGCCCGTGATCGCCATGAGGCCTTTGACGTTCTTACCAGCGATCTGATCAAGTTTCGCTTTGAACTCTTCAACGGTGTCGACTGGAATTGAACCCGAGTAGTCTTTGCACTCACATACCCAGAGAAGGGACCACGTTGTTGCTCCTGGAATGGTTACTTCGATCGAAATGTCTACGATGACGTCTGAGTTTCGATCTCTCGAAAAGTAGCCCTTCTTCTGGAAGAGCGCGCATTGGCGAGGCAAGAGGCCAAGCCGTTCAGCATTCACTTCCGTCTGCAGCGCGCTGAAGACTCTGTCTTCAAACTGGTTGCCACGAGACACGGTGTTCATAAGAGGCCTAACGTTGAAGCTAACCCGGGCCGCGGAGGCGAGCGGTGCAAGGCCGGGCTGCGACGATGCTACTACTGGCGAAGCCCGGCCTTACAGCGCTTGCCGTAGCGGGTCCGGGTTGAGCGCTGTGGTTAGGCCGCACGAGAAGAGCCCGGCGAGTGCTGAGATGCCATGTGGTTGCGGCAACAGCGGCATGCGGTAAGCCGAAGCGTTGCGAACTGAAGCCGGGCGAGTATGCGAATGACCAAGCTCACGCGCGAGATCCTGGAGAGAGGTAGCGCCACCACGACAGGCCGGGCACTGACGAGAGGACGCTGGTGAGGCCTAACGTTCGAGTTCACCCGGGCCGCGGAGGCGGGCGGTGTAAGCCTGGTGCGTGACGATGCTACCGCTGGCACGGACCAGGCTTACAGCGCCTGCCGTAGCGGGTCCGGGGTGCAACGAGGGGTTAGGCGTCACCGAGGATGGCCGCTCTCAACGTGCCGGACTCTTTAGATCGAACCAGCGACCTAATAGCCAACCAACAAAGACCAGTGGCAGCGAATATATAGGAATGAAAAGGAATGCGATCGCAGCCTGAGGGTCAGAGCTCAAATCAAGGAATGAATGATAGTACAGCGGGAGGGAGAACCCCAGAACGGATGGGAACCATATCGAATGGGGGTTCCGATAGCTGAACGATGCCGTGAGCACCGCGCCCCAACAGATTGCATTGAGTCCCGAGATAAAGAGAGTGGCTCCCAGTCCGTTGCCAAAGTATGACCACAACCAGTCAGGGCCTCTCGTTGGTATGCCTGGCAATCTTGCCGCGTATGGCAGCAAGACTCCAACTGCTACTACTGCAGCCCGAGAACGACTCATCGTTCGCATTTGTGGCAATCTGGCGAATGGGTGACGAACAAAGAACGCACATGTATAAAACCAGTTCGCATCCTACTCCCACTCGCCGATGCAGAGTGGTTCGGCCGCACAGGCCCTTCTGTGTGACGCCTAACGTTGAAGCTAACCCGGGCCGCGGAGGCAGGCGGTGTAAGGCCGG
>LJHT01000122.1 GCA_001295905.1 beta proteobacterium AAP51
GGCCGGAAGGCCTTGCGCGGCTGGCGAAGGCCCGAACGCGATTTCACGCGTGAGGGCTAGGCCCGCCGGGGCCGCGCATTCACACCCAGCCCTGGCGCCACTGGCTCGCATCGGTGAGCTCGCGCCAATAGATCAGCATCACGCGCCGGGAGTGCACGGCTTCCAGTTCCACCTGCTCGATGCGCACGGCCGGGGGCTCGGGCTCGATGACGCGCACCACCACGAAGTGCTTCTCGCGCCGCGTGGGGGCCACGGCGGTCCACTTCGTGAGCAGCAGCTTCTTCGGGCTGAGCGGGTTCTTGCGCGCCCGGGGTGGCGGGACTTCCGGGCTTTCGGGCGGGGCTTTCATGCCACCGATGATGCGCCCGCCGGGCTGGCGACAATCCCCGCATGCCTTCCCTCTTCGACCCCCTGACCCTGGGCGCGCTGACGCTGCCCAACCGCATCCTGATGGCGCCGCTGACGCGTGCGCGCGCCGGGCGCAGCCACATCGCCAACGCGCTGATGGCCGAGCACTACGCGCAGCGCGCCAGTGCCGGGCTGCTGATCGCCGAAGCCACCATGGTGGCCGCCGATGGCTGCGCCTTCACCGGCGAGCCCGGCATCTACGACGAAGCCTGCGTGGCCGGCTGGCGCCAGGTGACGGCGGCCGTGCACGCCGCCGGCGGGCGCATGCAGCTGCAGATCTGGCACCCCGGCCGCTCGGCCCATTCCAGCCTGAACGGCGGCGTGCAGCCCATCAGCAGCGGCGAACGGGCCATCCAGGGCTTCATCAACACGCCCGATGGCAAGCAGCCCTACGAAACACCGCGCCGCCTGCGCGACGACGAACTGCCCGGCATCGTCGAGCTCTTCCGCGGCGCCACGCGCCGCGCGCTGCAGGCCGGCTTCGACGGCGTGCAGCTGCATGGCGCCCACGGTTACCTGCTCGACCAGTTCCTGCGCGACGGCGTGAACGACCGCAGCGGCCCGGGTTATGAGCGTTACGGCGGCAGCATCGAGAACCGCGCCCGCCTGCTGCTGGAGTGTGTGGACGCGGCCATTGCCGAAGCCGGCGCGGGCCGCGTGGGCCTGCGCCTGTCGCCGCTGGCCGGCAGCAACGACTTGCGCGACAGCGACCCCGAGGCCCTGCTGGCCTACCTGGCCGCGCAGCTGAGCCAGCGCGGCATCGCCTACCTGGAACTGCGCCACATGGACCCGGCCCTGGACAGCGAGCGCCGCATCGCCGCCGTGGCGCGCCAGCACTTCAAGGGGCCGCTGCTGCGCAACGGCGGCTTCACCGGCGCCACCGCGCAGGCGGCGCTGGACGAAGGCAGCGCCGACGCCATCGTCTTCGGCCGTGCCTACATCGCCAACCCCGACCTGGTGGAGCGCCTGCGCCTGGGCGCCGCGCTCAACGAGCCCGAGCCCAAGACCTACTACGGGCACGGGGCGGCGGGGTACACCGATTACCCGCGGCTCGGCGCGGCGAAGCCGTGAACAAACGGCACGCGCACTGAGCGCTGGAACGTTCAGCGCGTGCCTTGCAGGCTCTTGCGCACCACGTCCAGGCGCTGCGTCAGCACCGGGTTCTCGTACAGGGCCTTGGCGCCCGGTGCAGGGGCCTGGGCCTCCAGGGCCGCGTACAGCCGTTCCAGGTTGCCCAGCGCACCGCGGTGCTCTGCATCCAGGGCCAGCGCACCGAGCAGGGTGCCGTCCAGCTGCGCGGCCAGCTCGGGGCTCAGGTCTGGAGCCCCTGCGCCTGAGAACGGGGCAGCAAAGGGCGAGGCCACGGCGCTGAGGTTGCGGTAGTCGGCCACCTCGGGCGCCAGACGCGACGCTTCGTCGAACAGGGCGCTGGCCCGGCGGCGCCGTTCGGCCTCGGGCCCCAGTGCCTCGACATGCCATTGCGCCAGCCCGAGCATCACCCGGCCCAAAGCCAGCGCTGCGGGCGCGGTGTCGCTGCCCACGGCCCGTTCATGGGCCTCGAGCTGCGTGCGCATCCAGCCATACAAGACGCGGGGGTCGCCGCCCGCGGGTTGCTGCTGCAGGCCGCGCAAGCGCAGATAGCCCACCACCGCATCCAGGTAGCCCAGCTCGGGCAGCAGGCGCCGCAAGGCCCAGCCGTCGGCGTCGGCGCGCGCACGCATCCAGCCTTCGCGCCCGGTGACGGTGGAGCGCACGCGCATCCATTCGCCTTCGGCCGCCAGCACGGCATAGGCCACGGGTTCGTTGGCGTCCGCCAGCGGCCCCTGGACGGCGCCGCCCGGGCTGCGGTGCAGCATCAGGCTTTGCCGCGCGCGCGCTTCCAGCGCTTCCAGGTCGCGCTGGGCCAGGCGCCGCGGCGCCATGGCCAGCGCCGTGGTCTGCAGCTCGGCGCTCAAGCGCAGCGGCCCGACCGTGGCCTGCACGGATTCCGCCTGCCCCTTGCGCAGGAAGCGCAGGTAGCTCTGCACGTAGATGTCTTCACCTTCCTGGTAGACGCGGCCCCAGATCACCACGAGGGCGCGCCCCGGGGCCAGCTGCCCGTTGCCTTGGCCGCGGGTCACTTGCTGCAGCACCTGGCGCACGTCGCACAGGCCGCTTTCGGCGGTGAGTTCGGTGACGCCGATGCTCTGGTACTTCAGCAGCGCCAGCAAGGTTTCCTGCTGCACCAGCGTGGCCAGGCGCCACCCGGCGGAACCGCGGGCCTGCAGGTTGGTGCGCGCATCGCGGTAAGGCAGCACGAGCACGTTGACGGCAGCAGCGCTGAAGATCTGCGGCGCTTCGCAGGGCAGCCGGCCGCCGGCCTGGGCCGTGCCGGCCCACAGCCAGCCGGCCAGCAGCAGCGCCACCAGGCCCCGCGCCGCTGCCAGGGGTGCGAAGCGCTTCATGGCCGCACCCCCGCGCCGCAGGGCTGCGCGGCCGACTGCAAGCCCGCCAGGCCGCCGTTGCCAGAGGCCTGCAGCTGCCCCACGGCCTTGCCCGCCAAGCCCAGCAGGTGCAGGCGCAGGCTGCGCACCTCCTGGCTTTGCGCCTGCGACTCACCGCGCGCCGCCAGCCGGCGTTCCACACGTTCCAGCCGCGCGGCCGCGGCGCACAGCAGCGGGTGGGCCACGCGGTAGTCGCTGCCGTCGAAGGCCATGGCGCCGATGGCCGTGGCCACGTAGGCGTGCAGGTCGCCGTTGGAGACGAGGTCGAGGAAGTCGGTGGCGACGATGTCCCCGTCGGGGTAGCGGAAGTGGTGCAGTGCGGGCACCGCGGTTTCGCCCTCGTCGGCGGCGCGGCGCAGGGGTGTGATCAGGTAGCTCATGCGCGCGCTGCGTGCCACCCGGCCGCCGGGTTGCGGCTGCGCGTCGAGCTGGCCCCAGATCTCGATGACGACGTTGCGGTCGTACAGGCTGCGCACCACGGCGCGCGAGAAGTCGCCACCGTCGGGTGCGGGCACGCGGCCTTCGCAGCGCGCTACGCGGAACCTCACATGGCTGCTGGCGCGCGTGATCTCGGCCATTTCAAGGTCGCGCTGCTGGTCCAGGTATTCCCACAGGCGGTTGTAGAACTGCAGCAGCTTCTCGCGCGAGGCGAACGCCTGCGGCGTGAAGCTCGGCTCGTTGAGGAACACCACGTAAGGGCTGCTGCTGGGCGCCCGGCAGTCGGGCAAGGCGGCCGCGGCGGGCGGCAGCCAGGGCAGCGTGGCCAGTGCGCAGGCCAGGGGCAAGCACAGGCGGCTCAGGTTCATGGTGCGGGGGCCTCCACGATCGACAGGCTGGTCTTCAGGTCGCGAACCAGGTCTTTGACGTTGGCCACCGTGGGCCGGGCATTGAGCCAGGGCACTTCGGGCGGCGCGCGTTCTTCGTTCAGGGCCTGCTGCTGGGCCGCCAGGGTTTGCTCGGCGCGCCGCAGGTGCGCGCGCAGCAGCTCGCGCGCCTCGGCGCAGCCTGCGGCACCGAGGCTGCGCACGGCCGCGCCATAGCCCTGGTTGTTGAAGAGCTGGGCCGACCGGTGCAGCGTACGCTGCAACAGCCGGCACACCTCGGCCGGCTCGGTGAGCGCCAGCGCCGCGAGGCCGGCCTCGGCACCCACCGTGCGGTTGCCGCCGCCGCGCAGCTCGTTGATGAGCGGCAGGATGGCCGGCCGCCCGAAGGCCGCCAATACCGTGGCGGCCTGCTGCACCGCCGACAGCGGCGCCTGCTCGCGCGCCATCTCTTCCAGCCCGGCCTTCATGGCCGTGACGAAGGACAGCTGCAGTTGCTGCTGGCGCAGCGCCAGGTCGACCGAATCCTTCAGGCCATAACCCACCAGCAGCACCACCAGGCCCGTGAACAGCTGGGGCAGCGCCGAACCCATGTAGGCCAGAAAGCGCGCCCAGGCCCCGCGCTCAGGCGCGGGCTTGGCGGCGGCACGCTCGAGCTCGGCCACCCGCCCCTGAAGGACGTGGAGCGCCTGCTGTTCCAGGCGGCGGGGCCGCAGCGGGGAGCCTCGGGGGTTCATGGGGCGAAGGGGTGGGTGCTGACAGTGGCAGGCATTGAGCTCTTCCGCGAGGCTGGGTGTCAATCCCGAGCAGGCGCTGGGCTGCGTGCCGCTACGGGCTCGTACAGGCCACCCCTGTTCCCGCTCTTCTCCAGCCCGGGCGAAGGGCTGCCCGGCGGCAGGGCTTGTCACATCGGCGTGTGGTGGCGCTGCCTAGCGTGCCGGCATTGCCAACCACCGGAGCGCCCCCATGCGCCACCCCACCGACAAGCCCACGCCCAGCCCGGCGCCGAGCCGCCGCCGCTTCCTGCAACTCGGCGCTGCCAGCGCCGCCACCGTCACCACCGCCACGCTGCCGCTGGCCGCGTGCGGCGGTGGCGATGGCGACGAAGTGCAGCCGCAAAGCCCGGCCCCGCTGCCCACCGCCAACTTCGCGCAGGAGCGCCGCATCCTGTCTGAACCCATGCTGCAGAACCCCGGCGCCGACAGCGTGCGCGTGGTGTGGTTCACCGAGTTCGAAGCCGGCCGCCACGCCGTGCGCGTGGGTGACACGCTGCAGCGCGAGGTGCTGGCCACCACCACGCGCCTGTCGCACATGCTGGAAGACGCCGGCTCGCAGGTGTACCAGCAGGTCACCGGCACCTGGACGGTGCCGCGCGAGCGGCGCGTCTTCCGCCACGAGGCGCTGGTCACGGGCCTGCCGGCCGGCGAGCGTGTGCCTTATGTCGCCATCACCGAAGCCCAGGGCCAGGCCTGGCGCTCGGCCCGCTACACGCTGCAGAGCCTGCCGCGCGCCGGCCAGGCCGTGCGGCTGCTGCTGACCTCGGACCACCAGAACAACCCCATGTGCTCGGCCAACATGCAGAAGATGGCCGAGACCGTGGGCGTGGTGGATGCGGTGCTCTTCCCGGGTGACTTCGTCAGCCAGCCCAACCGCGCCAGCGAGTGGTTCGACCGCGCCGGCGGCGGCGGCAACGCCAACCTGGTGGGCAACCCCAGCTTCTTCCAAAGCCTGCAGGGCACGGCGCGGCGCTGGACGCCGGGCTCGCCCTACACCGGCGCGCCGGTGCTGCAGCACGCGCCGCTCTACGGCTGCCTGGGCAACCACGAATACCCCGGCCGCTGGCGCATGGACCCGGCCACGAACAACACCAACAACCCCGCGCCCATCACCATCAACGAGATGGATAACGACCCGCAGCCGCGCTGGTACGCCGAGGCCCGCTACGCCGAGCTGGCCGCCACCGTGAACCCGGGCAACGACCCGGCGCTGCGTGAACGCTGGATCGAGGACAACTCGTACGAGTGGACGACCTACCGCGAGATGTGGTCGCTGCCCGAGGGGCCCGAGGGCAAGGCCTACTACGCGCAGCGCTTCGGCGACGTGTTCATCGTCGCGCTGGACGCCAACCGCGTGTGGCGCACCTGGGGCGCGAACCAGCGCGGCAAGTTCACCGAACGTTTCATCGACGGCCAGCGGCGCGTCACCACCAACACCGACGAATGGGGCTTCGGCGACATCAACTTCCGCCCCTTCGGCCGCGGCTCGCGCCAGCACGACTGGCTGCAGCAGGTGCTGGCCAGCGAGGCCTGCCGCACGGCGCGGCTGCGCATCGTGCTCTCGCACCAGACCATGGCCGGCCTGGGCGACAACGCGGTGCCGGTGCAGGCCGAGATCCGCACCACGATCGAGTTGACGGATGGCAGCACCGTCGGCCCTTTCCCCGCCAGTGAATGGCCCACGCGCTGGCCGGCCGTGCGCGCGCTGGTGGCCGAGGGCCGCGTGCGCTACGTGAAGCACGACTACCCGCGTGCCGCCGACCAGTGGCAGACCGACATCGAGCCGCTGCTGCTGGCCGCGCGCGTGCACCTGGTGCACACCGGCCACTCGCACCTGTGGAACCGCACCAGCGTCACCGGCGCCGATGGCCACCGCCTGCACTACCTGGAGGCCTCGAACTTCGGCAATTCCTTCGGCGCGATGTTCTTTGCCACCGCGCAGGCCGGCGTCTCGGCCGGCCAGGGGCCGCGCAACGGCGGCAACGTGCCGGGCAGTGCGGCCTGGGTGGTGCAGACCACGGCCCCGCAGGCGGCGCTGGGCAACCAGCCGCGCACCGGGCTGGTGTGGAACGCGGCCGACTACCCCGTGGCCGGCGAGGTGCACGGCCGCACCATGGCCCAGCCCACGCTGGTGAACCCCATGCGCACACTGGACCGCCGCACCGCCGCCTGGACCGAGCAGGACCTGCCCTTCGTGGCCAGCAACAACCTGTGCACCTTCAGCGTGCTGGACACCGGCACTGCGGTGGTGACCAGCTGGTGCTTCGACAGCCGCGACCCGACGGCAGCGCCGGTGCGCTTCGACGAGCTGGCCCTGCGGGGCTGAGGCACAGCGCAGGCGCACAGGAACGGGCAGGGCGCGCAGCCCCTGAACATCGCGCGCCACAATGCCCCATGCCATTGTTCCTGCGCGCTTGTTGTCGTGTCCTCGTGGGCTTGGGCCTGGTGTGGGCAGCCCTGGCGGCCGCGGCCGAGCCGCTGCAAGTGGGCTCGAAGCGTTTCACCGAGAGTTATGTGCTCGGCGAACTGGCGCGCCAGGCCTTGCAGCAAGGCGGCGTGGCGGCCGTGCACCGCCAGGGGCTGGGCAACACGGCCATCCTGGCGCAGGCGCTGCGCAGCGGGCAGATCGACCTCTACCCCGAATACACCGGCACCATCGTGCGCGAGCTGCTCAAACGAGAAGCTCCCCCCGGCGCACCGCCGCCCACGCTGGCGGAGCTGAACACCTGGCTCGCCCCGCTGGGCCTGCAGGCCGCGCTGCCGCTGGGCTTCAACAACACCTATGCGCTGGCGCTGCGCGAGGCCGACGCGCAGCGCCTGGGCGTGAACACGCTGTCGGCGCTGGCCGCGCTGCCGCCGGCCACGGCCGCGGCGCTGCGGCCGGGCCTGTCGCATGAATTCCTGGTGCGTGCCGACGGCTGGCCCGGCCTGCAGCAGCGCTACGGGCTGCGCCCCGCCGCGCCGCGCGCACTCGACCACGGCCTGGCCTACCAGGCGCTGGCGCAGGGGCAGGTGGACCTCATCGACGTCTACAGCACCGACGCCCAGATCGGCCGCCTGGGCCTGCGCGTGCTGCAGGACGACCTGGGCTTCTTTCCGCGTTACGACGCCGTGCTGCTGATGCGCGCCAACCTGCCAGCCCCGGCGCTGGCCGCGCTGGCGCCGCTGCAGGGCCGCATCGACGAGGCCGCGATGATCGCCATGAACGCGGCGGTGGAGATCGACGGCCGGCCCTTTGCCGAGGTGGCGGCCGCTTTCCTGCGCACCGCCGCGCCGGGGGCTGCAGCGCCACCGGCCGCCGCGGCCCCCGGCCTGCTGGCGCTGGTGTTCGCGCCCGACCTCGGCCGCCTCTTGCTGCAGCACCTGGCCCTGGTGGCGGGTTCGGTGCTGATGGCGGTGGGCCTGGGCGTGCCGCTGGGCGTGCTGGCCCACCGGCGCGCGCGTGTGGGCGCCTGGGTGATGGCCGCGGTGGGCCTGCTGCAGACGCTGCCATCGCTGGCGCTGCTGGCCTTCCTGATCGCCTGGCTGGGCCGCATCGGCTTCCTGCCGGCACTGCTGGCGCTGTTTCTCTATGCCCTGCTGCCCATCGTGCGCAACACCGTGGCCGGGCTGGCCGGCGTGCCCGAGGGCCAGCGTGCCGCGGCGCGCGCGCTGGGGCTGCGCCCCTGGACAGCCTGGCGCTGCGTGGAGCTGCCGCAGGCCCTGCCCACGCTGCTGGCGGGCATCAGCACCGCGGCCGTCATCAACGTGGGCACGGCCACGGTGGCGGCCTTCGTGGGTGCCGGCGGCCTGGGCGACCGCATCGTGGCCGGGCTGGCCGTCAACGACACGCAGCGCATGCTGGCCGGGGCCATCCCCGCGGCCTTGCTGGCGCTCGCCGTGCAGGGGATGCTGGCCCTGCTGCAGCGCCTGCTGGTGCCCGCGCCGCTGCGGGGTGCTGCGGGGCCGGCGCCGCTGTCCGTGCCCGCCCGTGCCGGCCACGCCGGCGCAGCAGCGTCCCGCCCGGCTCCCTGAGGCCCCGCCATGACCGCCACCACCCCGCCCGCCCCGGCCCTGGCCAGCTTGGAAGCCCGCGTAGGCGTGGTGGGGCTGGGTGCTTCCGCGGGCGGGCTCGAACCCCTGGAGCAGTTTCTCTCGCAGGTGCCGGCCGCCTCGGGCCTGGCCTACGTGGTGGTGCAGCACCTCGACCCCACGCAGCCCACGCTGCTGGGCGAACTGCTGCAGCGCGCCACCGCCATGCCGGTGCACGAGGCGATAGCGGCCACGCCGCCGGCGCCCGACACGGTGTACGTCATTCCGCCCGGCCGTGAACTCACCGTGCGGGCCGGCCTGTTGCACCTGGCCCGGCCGGCCGAACCGCGCGGCCAGCGCCTGCCCATCGACGCGCTGTTCGTCTCGCTCGCGCGCGAGTTCGGTGAACGCGCCATCGGCATCGTCTTCTCGGGCATGGGGGCCGACGGCACGCTGGGCCTGCAGGCCATCCAGGCGCAAGGCGGGCTGACGCTGGCGCAGACCCCGGCCTCGGCGCAGTTCCCGTCCATGCCGCAAAGCGCCATAGCCGACGGCTGCGTGGACATCGTCGCGCTGCCGCAAGACATGCCGCAGCGGCTGTTGAGGCTGGCGCTGCCGGTTTCGCGGGGCCCGCTGGTGCACCCGCCTTCGCCGGCGCCTCTGGTGCAGGCCGACCCCACCGACCCCACCGATGCCAGCAGCACCGAAGCGCTGCAGGCCATCCTGGCCCTGGTGCACGCGCACACGCGCCACGACCTCGCGCTATACAAGCCCAGCACGCTGCTGCGCCGCATCGCGCGCCGCATGGCCGTGCACGACCTGGCATCGATGCCGGCCTATGCCGATTTCCTGCGCGCCAACCCGCAGGAGCTGAAGCTGCTGTTCAAGGAGATGCTGATCGGCGTGACCGCCTTCTTCCGCGACCCCGAAGCCTGGCGCGAGCTGCAGCAAGAGGTGCTGCCGGCCCTGCTGGAGCGGCACGATCCCGCCACCGGCCCGCTGCGCGCCTGGGTGGTGGCCTGCTCCACGGGCGAAGAGGCCTATTCGCTGGCCATGGCCTTCATCGAGGCGCAGCAGGCGCTGCCGGGGTCTGAAGGGCACGAACTGCAGATCTTCGCCACCGACCTCAACGCCGACGCCATCGCCGCGGCGCGCAACGGCCGCTTTCCGCTGGCGCTGGCGCAGACCCTGCCGCCCGAGCGCCTGGCGCGCTTCTTCGTCGAACGCCCCGACGGCTACCAGGTGCACAAGCAGGTGCGCGACATGGTGCTGTTCGCGCAGCACGACGTCATCATCGACCCGCCCTTCACGCGGCTGGACCTCGTGTGCTGCCGTAACCTGATGATCTATTTCGGCAGCGCGCTGCAAAAGCGCCTGGTGCCGCTGTTCCACTACAGCCTGCGGCCGGGCGGCGTGCTCTGGCTGGGCGGCAGTGAAACCGTGGGGCGGGCGCAGGCGCTGTTCCGGCCCTTGAATGCCAAGTCCAGGCTGTACTGGCGCAGCGACCAGGCCGAAAGCGGCGGCGCCCTCGTCTTTCCCACCCACCGGCGGCTCGCAGCGCGCACCGCCTTGCAGGAGACCGCCTTGCCCGCTGCCGAAACCCCGCCGCCGAACCTGCAGGCGCTGGCCGACCAGCTGCTGCTGCAATCGCACGCCCCCGCGGCCGTGCTGGTGAACGAAGGGGGCGACATCGTCTACCTCAGCGGCCGCACCGGCCGCTACATCGAGCCCGCCGCCGGCAAGGCGAACTGGAACATCCACGTCATGGCCCGGCCCGCCATCCGCGCGCAGCTGGCGGTGGCGCTGCGCACGGCGCTGCAAGACAAGAAGACCATCGAGCTGCGCGCGCTGCGCCTGGACGACGAAGGCCCGGCCGCGGTGGACATCACCGTACAGGCCGTGCAGCAGCCGCGGGCGCTGCAGGGCATGGGGCTCATCGTCTTTCGCGACGTGCCTGCCGAACACTCGCGCCCTGCCCCCGCCGGCGGCGTGGCCGACAGCGCCGACCCCGCGCTCACCGAGGAGCTGCTGCGCTGCCGCGAAGAGATACAGGCGCTGCGCCAGGAAATGCGCGCCTCGCGCGAGGAACTGCAGGCGGCCAACGAGGAGCTGCAGTCCACCAACGAAGAGCTGCAGTCGGCCAACGAGGAACTCACCACCTCCAAGGAAGAAGCGCAGTCCATGAACGAAGAGCTGCAGACCATCAACGGCGAACTGCAGGCCAAGCTGGACGACCTGGCCCTGGCGCAGAGCGACATGCAGAACCTGTTGAACAGCACTGACATCGCCACGCTCTTCCTCGACAGCCAGCTGAACGTGCGCCGCTACACCGAGCAGATGGCGCGCATCATCCACCTGCGCGAAGGCGACATCGGCCGCCCGCTGAGCGAACTGGCCAGCACGCTGATCTACCCCGACCTGCACGCCGACGTGCAGCACACCCTGCGCACGCTGGCCTTCAGCGAGAAGCAGATCGCCACCAGCGACGGCCTCTGGTTCACCGTGCGCGTGATGCCCTACCGCACGCTGGCCAACGTGATCCAGGGCGTGGTGATCACCTTCGTCGACATCACCGTGGCGAAAGAGCTCGAACACCGTCTGCGCAAGGCGTAGAGTGGGGCCGAGCGCACCGCTCGAAGGAGGCGTGGTCCATGACTGAAACCCAGGTGCCCGACGCCGAGGCCCAACGTTTGGCCAACCTGCGCTGGCGCGCGGCAGCGCAGCTCAGCGGCCTGAGCTCGGCGCAGGGCGCCAGCGCCCAGGCCGTGAACGCCCTGGCCGTGCTGCACGAGCTGGCGGCCGTGCCCGAAACCGCCGCCGACGCGCTGACCCTGCTGCACGAACTGCAGGTGCACCAGGTGGAACTGGAACTGCAGGCCCAGGAGCTGCGCGATTCACGCGCCGAGCTCGAACGCGCGCTGCACCGCCAGGCCGAGCTCTATGAACACCAGCCGGTGGGCTGCTTCACGGTAGATGCCCACACACGCGTGTGCGAGGCCAATGCCACCGGCGCCGCCATGCTGGGCGTGGGCCGCGGCGAAGCGCCCGGCCTCGTGCTGGCGGCGTTTTTCCTCGAGGAAGGCCTGCGCCAGTTCAAAGGCGCGATGGCCGCGGTGGCCGAGGGCGCGCCCTGCGGCGCCTGCCTGCTGGTGCTGCGCACCCACGGCGGCCGTGAAAGGCCGGTGTTGGCCAGCGTGGCGGCCGACCCCGCCGGGGCCCGCTACCTGGTGTGCCTGGCCGATACCGTCGTGGCCTGAAGGGCGGCCACGCGGCGGTGGTGGCGGTGGCGGTGGCGGCGGGGGCCGCTATTCCTTCACGCGGCGCGGTACCAGCCGGTCGTATTCGGCCTTCACCACGGCATAACACTCGCAAGCGCGGCGCTCCAGCCCGGCGCGGTCGAGCACCTGCACGCGCCCGCGGGCGTAACGAATGAGGCCGGCGCCCTGCAGCTTCAGGGCCGCCTCGGTCACGCCTTCGCGGCGCACGCCCAGCATGTTGGCAATGAGTTCCTGCGTCATCTGCAGCTCATCGCCTTGCAGGCGGTCCATGCTCAGCAGCAGCCAGCGGCACAGCTGCTGGTCGATGGAGTGGTGGCGGTTGCACACCGCGGTCTGCGCCATCTGCGTGATGAGCGCCTGCGTGTAGCGCAGCAGCAAGTGCATCACCGCTGGCGACTGGTGGAATTCGGCCTTGATGGTCTGCGCCGTGAGCCGAAAGCCCAGCCCGGCGCTTTGCACCACGGCCCGCGTGGGCGTGGTGTCGCCGCCCATGAAGAGGGCAATGCCCACCACGCCTTCATTGCCCACCACGGCGATTTCGGCCGACTGGCCGTTCTCCGTCACGTAGAGCAGTGAAATGATGGCCGTGGTGGGAAACACCACATGGCTTTGCCGGCTGCCCGATTCGTAAATCACCTGGCCCAGCTTCAGCTCCACCGGCTGCAATTGCCTTTGCCAGCGCGCCATGTCTTCCAGCGGCAGTGCCGCCAGCAGTCGGTTGCGGCAGGAGGCGTGGGCGCCGGGCTCGGCCGTGGTGGCGGTGTTGCCACCCGCGCCCTGGGCGGACGACCTGGCTGCGCACGGCCCCGGGTGGGGCGCCTTGCACTTCAGGCCGCTCAAAGGCTGCATCCCGTCGGCCTGGGCGGCCCAGCGGCGTGGACCGTGCGCTGGATGGGGGTGGGCGTGATCGTGGTTTGCATGGCGGGCCGCTCCTTTAAAGAACCGCCTGCAGCTTCGCACCGCCGGGCGGCGCAGTATGTACGGCACCGTACACGCTGCGCATCGGGCCGAGGTCCTGATACGAGGGGGGTCCTCCACAACCGGTAATTCGAAAGTGCCGTATTCGTTCTCTGCACGGGTTGTGCGTGGCCTTGTTCCCGATGGGCTCCGCATGACGAGCGGGCGCATTCATGGGCGCAGTCGAGTTCGCCGAAAGGGCCCCAGGCGCGAAGCCGCGAAACGAAGGTGGGCTGTGCCACGGCGTGCAGGGTCCAGCAACGCACAGACAGGGCTGCCGGCGCGCCGCACAGTGAAGCCCAGGCGCGTCTTGAAGGCGCGCAAGCCCAACGATCCTGCAGGCCCCCCATGAAGAATCCTTTCCGTACCCGCACCCCGCCTTCGGTGGCCAAGCTCATCAGCGCGACACTGCGCCAGGCCTTTGCCGCGGCGGGCCTGGCCGGCGCCAGCCACCCGCTGCGCCGCATGGCCGAGAACCTGCAGCGCGGCCGCGCTGAAGACCGCCCGACTCGGCCACACAAGGCCAGCCTGCGCGCAGCCCAGCCGCCCGGCACCTTCCACACCCACCAGCACAGCGGGCCCGCCGGCAGCCGCGCCTACAAGCTCTATGTGCCGGCCGCCCCGCCCCGCGGCGCGCGCCCCTTGCTGGTGATGCTGCACGGCTGCACCCAATCGGCCGACGACTTCGCCGCCGGCACGCAGATGAACCGGCTGGCCGAGGCGCACGGCCTGCTCGTCGTCTACCCCGAACAGACAGCACAGGCCAACCCTTCGAAGTGCTGGAACTGGTTCAAGCCGCAAGACCAGCAGCGCGGCGCCGGCGAGCCTTCGCTGATGGCCGGCATCGTGGCCCAGGTGGCCCAGGCGCATGGGGTCGACCCGCAGCGTGTCTTCGTGGCCGGTCTGTCGGCCGGTGCGGCCATGGCCGTGGTGCTCGGTGCCACCTACCCCGAGACCTTTGCCGCCGTGGGCGCGCACTCCGGGCTGCCCTACGGCAGCGCACACGACATACCTTCGGCCCTGTCGGCGATGAAGGGCGGGCGCAGCCACCTGCCCGGCCTGCAGGCGGCCGGCGGCGGCCCTGCGAGCCCGCCGCACCCGGCACACCCTGGGCATCAGGCCCAAGCGCCCGTGCCCGTGATCGTGTTCCACGGCGACCGCGACCACACCGTGCAGGCCCGCAATGGCGCGCAGATCGTGCAGCAGGCGCTGGCCGCGCAGCCCGGGCTGCAGGCCCGCACCGAGACCGGTGCCACGCCGGCAGGCCGGCGCTACACGCGCACCGTGCACACCACGCCCGCAGGCCAGGCCCACGTGGAAAGCTGGGTGCTGCACGGCGCGGGCCATGCCTGGGCCGGTGGCCATGCCAGCGGCAGCTTCACTGACGCCCAGGGCCCCGACGCCTCGGCCGCGATGCTGCGCTTTTTCATGGCGCACTCGAACCCGCACCCGCACCCAGCACCGCATCCGGCGCCGGCCTGAAGCCTGGCGCCCTCGGTCGGGCAGCGCACAGAAGCGCCGCGCCGCCGCCGCTAAGGTGCGCTTGCCGGGCCCGTTGTTCCCGCCCTCACGACCCTTTCCATCACTGGAGCCCACCGCATGAACACCCCCTACCCCCGCCTGCTGGCCGGCGCCGCCCTCAGCACCCTGGCTTTCGCGCTGCTGGCAGCTTGCAGCAAGACCCCCACCCCGGCAGAGCCCAGCCCGCCGCCTTCGGCCACCGTGGGTGCGCAGGTCGACGACACCGTGATCACCTCGCGCGTGAAGTCGGCGCTGTTGGCCGACGACACCGTCAAGGGCTTCGATGTCGGCGTGGAAACGCGCAACGGCATCGTCGAACTCACCGGCATGGTCGACAACCAGACGCAGATCGACCAGGCCGTGCAGCTGGCCCGCGCGGCCGACGGCGCCACCAGCGTCAAGAACGAACTGAAGATCAAGCCATGAGCGCGCCGGGCCGTTCCCAAGCGCTCATCCCGGCGTGCACAGCACGGAGGGTTGTCCAGTGAGCGCGCGCCACGCGCTCACCGATGTGCCCACGCTGCGCCGCCAGGCGCGGCTGCACATCGAGGCCGGTGCCGTCACGGCCGGCTACGACGCCGACCGCCCGCAGGTGCTGAAGATGCTGAACGAGGCGCTGGCCACGGAAATCGTCTGCATGCTGCGCTACCGGCGCCACCACTTCATGGCGCGCGGCATACACGGCCAGAGCGTGGGTGCCGAATTCCTGGCGCATGCCCATGAAGAGCAGGCCCACGCCGACCTGCTGGCCGCCCGCATCGTGCAGCTGGGCGGCGAACCCGACTTCTCGCCGCAACAGCTTCATGAACGCAGCCATGCCGAGTACGTGGCCTGCGGCAGCCTGGGCGAGATGATCAAAGAGAACCTGATCGCCGAGCGCATTGCCATCGACAGCTACCGCGACATGGTGCTCTACCTCGGCGCGCACGACCCCACCACGCGCCAGCTGCTCGAGCACATCCTGGCGGTGGAAGAAGAACACGCCGACGAGCTGGCCGACCTGCTGGACGGCGTGCCCCGCTGAGGTATTGCCGGCTCGTGGGCCGGCAGGCCCGCAGGCCCGCAGGCCTCAGTGTTTCAAGGCCCCGCGAACTTGCTGCCGCACCACTGCGCCAGGCACTGGCCCAGCGTGGTGGCGCTGCAGGGCTTGGCCAGCACCGCGCTCAGGCCCACGCGGGCCAGGCGCTCGGGGTGCGTGCCGAGGTCCAGCGAGGTGTAGGCGATGATGGGCATGGGCGTGCGCTGCGGGTCTTCGCGCTCGACCTGGCGGATGCGCGCGGTGGCCACGATGCCGTCCATCACCGGCATCAGCACGTCCATCAGCACGAGGTCGAAACCTTGCCGCTGCGTGATGCGCACGGCCTGCTCGCCGTTGCAGGCGATGGTGGGCACGATGCCCCAGCGCGCCAGCACCGCCGCCACCAGCATGCGGTTGATGCGGCAGTCGTCCACCAGCAGCAGGCGCAGCCCGCTCGTGGGGCCGGGGGTGGTTTCGCTCGCACCCACGCTGGCCGCCCCACCCGTGACGCCGCTCGCCACCCCGTCTGTGGGCCCGCGGGCCCTCGCTTCGGTTGTCTGCAACAGGTTCATGCGGCAAGCATCGCGCCGGTGCCCGCGCCGCCGCTGTGCGCCAGCGCACGCAAGGGCCGCCGGCCTGGCCGGCCCGGGCTCCAGGGCCTGCTGGGGCGTTCGCCATCACACAGACGGCGTGCCGCCGCGCTTCTATGGTTCGCCCCTCCCCCTTCATTGAAAGCGACACCATGAACAAGAACCAGGTCAAAGGCACGATCAAGGACGCCGCCGGCAAGGTGCAGGAAGCCGCCGGCAAGGCCGTGGGCAGCACCGAGCAGCAGGCCAAGGGCCTGAAGAAGCAGGTCGTCGGCCAGGCGCAGAAGGCCGTGGGCGACCTGCAGGCCGTGGTGAAGGACACGCGCCGCCCGTAAGCGCGCCAGCGGGGCCGCGCTCCCCGCCCGAGCCGGTACGATGTGATGCCAGCACCGGTGCGCCCGCACCGGTGCCCGGCCACAGCGCCAACCGCGCGAGGGCAAGCTTGCACACCACCCCTGTCGAAGCGCCGGCACCCGCGGCAGCCCTGCTGCTCGAGCAGCTGCCCGATGCGGTGTACCTGGTCGACCCGCAATCCTCGAACATCGTCTGGGCCAACCGCCATGGCTGGGAAAGCCTGGGCCTCACGCGCGAGGCGGTGCTGAACCACAGCGTGCTCAGCCTCCAGATGGACGTGCTGGGCCTGCCGCAGTGGGGCGACATCGCCGCCGTCATCCGCAGCCGGCCTTGCTACACCTTCGTGGGCCGCCACCGCCACGCCGCGGGGCACGAGGTTCCGGTGGAAGTGAACACCTCGTGTTTCCACGATGCGGGCCGTGAGTATTTCCTCTCGGTGGCGCGCGACATCTCCCTGCGCACCGCGCTCGAGGCCGGCCTGAAGAAGCGCGAGAACCAGCACTGGTTCGCCCTGAACGAAGCGCTGGACGGCCTTTGGGACTGGGACACCGTCAGCAACGAGGTCTTCTTCAGCCCGCAGCTGCAGCGCATGCTGGGCTACGGCCCGAACGAGATGCAGCCGCAGATCGACACCTGGAGCCGCAACATCCACCCCGAAGACGCCGCGCGCGTGGGCGCGGTGCTGCACGAGCACCTGCAGGGACGCCTGGCGCGTTACGAAGCCGAGTACCGGCTGCGCACGCGCAACGGCAACTGGCTCTGGGTGCACGACCGCGGCCGCGTCTGCGAGCGCGATGCCGCGGGCCGGGCCTTGCGGGTGGTGGGCATGGTGCAGGACGTCACCGCCCCGCGCGAGGCGCGCGACGCCCTGGCACGCTCCAGCGCCGAGCTGCGCACGCTGATCGCCGCCCTGCCCGATGTGGTGCTGCAGCTCGACCGCCAGGGCCGGCACACCTATGTCTCCGACAACGTGCGCGACTTGATGGACTTCGCGCCCGAGCAGATCGTCGGCCGCACCCACCGCGAGCTCGGGCTGCCGCCGCCCTTGTGCGCGGCCTGGGAAACCGCCATCGCGCAGGTGTTCGCCACCGGGCAGGCGCACGAGTCGGCGTTCGAGTTCGACACCCCCACGGGCCGGCGCTGCATCAGCTGCCGCCTGGTGCCGGTGGGGGGCGCCGAGGCGCCGGCCGCTGCCGGGCCGGCTGCCGCGCCGCCGGTCGACACCGTGCTGGCCGTGTGCCGCGACATCACCGAACGCCAGCGGGCCGAGGCCGAGCTAGCACGCCACCGGCACCACCTCGAAGAGCTGGTGGTCGAGCGCACCGCCGCGCTGACCGAGGCCAAGGCCACGGCCGAGGCCGCCAGCCGCGCCAAGAGCCGCTTCCTGGCCCACATGAGCCACGAGCTGCGCACGCCGCTGGGCGCCATCATCGGCATGACGGGCCTGGTGCGCGAGCACACGAGCGAGCCGCAGCAGCGCGAGCGCCTGGGCAAGGTGGAACTGGCTTCGCACCACCTGCTGAACCTCATCAACGACATCCTCGACCTCTCGAAGATCGAGGCCGAGCGCATGGTGCTGGAGGCGTCGCCCTTCCGCCTGGACGCGCTGCTCGACGGGCTGGCCCAGCTGGCCGCGCAGCGCGCGCAGCAGAAGGGGCTGGCCTTCCACATCGAGATCGACCCGGCGCTGAAGGCACGCACGCTGCTCGGGGATGCGCTGCGCCTGAAGCAGGTGCTGCTGAACCTGGTGGACAACGCTCTCAAGTTCACCGACGAAGGCCAGGTCTCGGTGCGTGTCTCCGCGCCGCAGGTGGAGGCCGACCCGCTGCCCTTGCGCGTGGCGGTGCAGGACACCGGCATCGGCATCGACGCGGCCACCTCGGCGCGCCTGTTCGCGCCTTTCGAGCAGGCCGACAACGCCACCACGCGCCGCTATGGCGGCACCGGGCTGGGCCTGGCCATCAGCCGTCAACTGGTGCGCATGATGGGCGGCGAGCTCACCGTGCACAGCCAGCCTGGCCAGGGCAGCACTTTCGACGTGCAGGTGGTGCTGCGGCAGGCGCGGGCCGGCGAGGCCGAGACAGCGACGATGCAGCCCGGGCCGCTGCGCGAAGCGCTGGCGCGACGCCACGGCGGGCAGCCGGTGCTGGTGGTGGACGACGACCCCGTCAGCCGCGAGATTGCCGGCGAGCTGGTGCACCAGGCGGGGCTGGCGGTCACCCTGGCGGCCGATGGCGAGCAAGCGGTGGCGCTGGCCGCGGCCCGGCCTTACGCGCTCATCCTGATGGACATGCAGATGCCCCGCCTGAACGGCCTGGACGCGACGCGCCGCATCCGCGCCCATGGCGCCAGCCGCGCCACCCCGGTGCTGGCACTGACGGCCAACGCCTTCGACGACGACCGCCAGCGTTGCCTGGCCGCCGGCATGGACGACCACCTGGCCAAACCCATCGAGACCGGGGCGCTGTACACCAAGCTGCTGGCGCTGCTGCGCGAGCCGTCGGCCGGCCCCGGCGCCGCCTGAGCGGCGCGCCCGCGGCCTTCAGCCCGGCTGCATCACCACGCGGTTCTTGCCGCCTGCCTTGGCCTGGTACATGGCCTTGTCGGCGCGGTCGATGAGGGTGTCGAAGCTGTCTTGCGCGCTGGCTTCGCTGAGGCCGATGGACAAGGTGCAGCGCAGCGTCAGGCCGCCACCCAGCGGCACGGGCATCTGGGCGATGGCCGCGCGCACGCGCTCGGCCAGACCAGCGGCGTCGGCCCCGGTGGTGTCGGGCAACAGCAGCGCGAACTCTTCGCCGCCCCAGCGCGCCACCAGGTCGGTGCCGCGGAGCTCGAGGGGTAGTGCGCGGCCCAGCGCCTGCAGCACGGCGTCGCCGCCGCTGTGGCCATGCTGGTCGTTGATGCGCTTGAAGTCGTCGATGTCGAGCAGCGCGGCCACCAGGCGGCGCCCGCTGCGCTGGGCCAGGGCCAACTCGCGCCGGCCGACCTCGGCGAAGCGGCGCCGGTTCATCAGCGCCGTGAGCTCGTCGTTCCAGGCCAGGGCCTGCGCCTGCTGGCGCGCCAGCTCCACCTCGCGCAGCAGGTGCACGATCCAGCCGCCGATGGGCGCAGACACCAGCACCGGCGCCGTGATGGCGATGGTGAGGCTGCGGCCGAAGCTGGGGCCGTAGGGCATGTCCATCAGCTCGGTGAGCAGGAACAGCGCGCCCACGGAAGCGCCCACGCTGATGGCCACGATCAAGGGGATCGTGACCCACAGCGGCTGTCTGACGAAAAACCCTTGCATGCCCGTACGCATGGTTGCATTTTCGGCCCGCGGCCGCCGCGATTGAGAAGAACCGGGCGCCTGCGGCGATTCAATGGCAGCTGCGGCGCAGAAATGACGCGAAGTTCACGCGGACTCGTTCAGCGGCGCGTCTGGCGCCCTGTGCGGGCAGCGCTTGCGGGCCGAAAGCCCCAGGACGAGCCATTTGCTGATCGGACGCGCCATGCACCGCTCCTGCCCCCCCGCCCCACGCCCAGGCTGGGCCTTTGCGCCCGGCAGCCTGCCTGGCCTGCCCCGCCTGCTGCTGGGGGCCGTGCTGGCCGCCAGCGCCTCGGCTGCCCTGGCCGGCCGCCCCTTGCAAACGGAAGATGCCGGCGTGCTGGCGCGCGGCGACTGCGAGCTCGAAGCCGTGCTGGAGCAGGCCGGCGCCGGCGCCGCCCGCGTGCGCGGCCGGGGCCTGGGCGTGGGCTGCGGCCTCTGGCCCGGGCTGCAGGCCGGGCTGGCGCTGGCCACCGCCGAGGCCGAAGGGCAGCGCAGCCGCGCGCTGGGCCTGGGCGGCAAGTGGCGGCTGGCCGGTGCGGAAGACGGCGGCCCGCAGTTCGCGCTGACGGCCGGCCTGGACTGGCAGCGCGAACCCGGCGCCGGCTGGCGCCGCGCGGGCCTGGGCCTGGGCGTGGTGGCCAGCCTGCCGGCCGGCCCCGGCACCGTGCACCTGGCGCTGGACCACGGCCGCGACCGCCTGGCCGCCCTGACCACCACCTCGTGGGGCCTGGCCTACGAGGCCGAAGAACAAGCCCTGGCCGGCCTGGCCTGGGCGCCCATGGCCGAGCTGGTGGGCGACGACCGCGGCGGCGCCGCCTTCAACCTGGGCCTGCGCCTGGCGGCCGTGCCCGAGCGGCTGTGGCTCGATGCTTCCTGGGGCCGCCAGCTCAAGGGCGAGCGCGAGCGTGTGATGACGCTGGGGCTGAAGTGGGCTTTCTGAGCAGCCCAGCCAGCTAGCGCTGCACCGGCCTTTCGCGGTAGCGCTCCACCAGCCTCGTCTGCCGGTTCGCGGGGCTCACCTCGCGGCCCTGCACGAACAGGCGCTCGATGTTCGTCTTCGTCTCCAGCGGGTCGCCGTCGGTGACGATGAAGCTGGCCAGCTTGCCCACTTCCAGCGTGCCCAGGCGGTCGGCCACGCCCAGGATCTGCGCCGGGTACAGCGTGATGGCCTTCAGCGCTTCTTCCCGCGGCAGGCCGTGCGCGGCGGCGGTGGCGGCTTCCAGCGGCAGCAGCCGCTCGTTGGTGGAGGTGGGGCCGCGTGCGATGGCAAAGCGCACGCCGGCCTCGGCCAGCTGCGCGGCCAGGCGGAAAGGCGCGTCGATGTCGTCGTCGCGCCGCAGCGGCAGGCGGTGCACGCTGGTGATGACCACGGGCACGGCGCGCGCCTTCAGCAGCTCGGCCACACGCCAGGCATCGGCGCCGCCCACGATCACCAGCTTCAGCCCGTGCCGCTCGGCCAGGCCCAGCGCATGGCGGATCTGCGCAATCTCGTTGGCGTGCACGAACACCGGGCGCTGCGGCGTGGCGCTGGCACTGGCGCCACCCGCGGCGGGGGCGGCAAACACCGGGCGCATGGCTTCCCAGCGCTGGTCGGCCGGCAGCGCGGGGTCGGCCGCGCGCGCGCGGGCGTAGGCGGCGGCGGCCTCGAAGGCTTCCTCGATCTGCCGCAGCCGCTGCGCCGAGAAGCGCTTCAGCTCTTCGGCCAGTGGCGCCAGCGGGCCCACCAGCATGGCGGGGTTCAGGCGCAGGCTGGGCAGCGCCACGTGCAGGCCAGCCTCGGGCACCAGGGCCATCTGTTCCCAGTCCCACCCGTCCAGCTGCACGAAGGCCGAGGTGCCGGCGATGCCGCCGCCGCGCACCTGCGGCACCACCAGCGCGGCCAGCACGCCCCCGGCGCGGGTAACGCCGATGAGGTCGCTGTCGGCATTGATGGCCGACACCGCGCGTGCGTTGGGGTTGATGGCGCCGGTTTCGGTGGTGTCCACCGTGGCCGGCACGGCCGTGATCTCGCTCAGGCCCAGCGTGGTGTGGGCGCCGATGAAACCGGGGTAGATGTGCTTGCCCGTGAGGTCGAGCGTGAGCACGTTGGCATTTGCGCTCGGCGCCGGCAGCGCCTGCCCGGCTGCGGCCACGGCCACGATGCGCCCGCGCTCCACCAGCAGGCTGCCGCCCACGAGCGGCGCGCCGGCCATCGTGTGCAGGGTGGCGTTGCGGATGACGAGGGGCTGCGTCTGCGGCGGTGGCACTGGTTCCACCGGCGCGGCCGTCGCGCTGTTCCAGAGGGTGGCGGTGGCCGCTGCGATCAGCGAGCGGCTGATAAAGAGCAGAGGGCGGTTCATGGCGCGGCTCCGGCGCCTTGCTGCGTGGCGCTTCTGTCCAGAAAGTGGCCACCGAAGTGCCCCACATAGGCCCCGTCTTCGGTGCACTCGTGCCAGGCGTCGTGCACGGCGTACTGCCCGCGCAGCGCGCGTGCGGCCTGCATCCAGCCCAGCAGGCCGATCTCGGCCGCCAGCGTGGCCGGCGGGCGCGGCGTGCCGGCTGGGCCTTCGTCGCCGGGGCCCGGGCCTGCTCTGCCGCCCGGGGTAGGGCGGGGCGCCTTCAAAGCCGCAGCCACCAGGCGCTGGCGCTCGGCCTGGGCCTGGGCGCGCAGCTGGCGGTCGGTGTCCACATCGAAGTAGCGCCGGCCGTCGATCCACGTCTGCTCGGCGCGGCTGGCGGTGGACAGCGGCGGGCCGCTCCAGAGCACGAAGTCGGCGTCCTTGCCCACCTCGATGCTGCCCACGCGTTCGGCCACGCCCAGCTGCCGTGCGGCGTTGTTCGTCACCAGCGCCAGCGCCTGCACCTCGCTCAGCTTGCCGAAGCGCAGCGCCTTGGCGGCTTCGGTGTTCATGCGCCGGCCGAGTTCGGCGTCGTCGCTGTTGAAGCTGACCAGCACGCCCGCGCGCTGCATCAGCGCGCCGTTGTCGGGCACGGCATCGATGACTTCCATCTTGAAGCCCCACCAGTCGGAAAAGCTCGAAGCGCCCGCGCCGATGGACGCGATGGCACCGGCCACCTTGTAGCCCTCCAGCACGTGCTGGAAGGCCGCCACTTCCAGGCCCCATTCCCGCGCGAAGCGCACGAACATCAGGATCTCGTCGGCGCGGTAGCTGTGAACGTGGATCACACGCTGGCGCTCGATGAGCTCGGCAATGGCCTCCAGCCGCAGGTCGCGCCGCGGCTCGGGGCGGCCGCGCGGCGCGGCACGCCAGGCCTTCCAGTCGGCGCTGTACTCGCGCGCGGCGGCGAAGGCGTCGCGCAGCACCTGTTCCACCCCCATGCGCGTGGCCGGGTAGCGCGCGCGGCCGCCGGCGAAGTTCACGCCGCGCGGGTTTTCGCCCAGGGCGAACTTGATGGAAGGCCGGGCGCCGGCAAAGACGAGGTCGGCGCCGTCGCCGCCCCATCGCAGCTTGATCAGCTGCGACTGCCCGCCAATGGTGTTGGCCGAGCCGTGCAGCACGTTGGCCACCGTCAGCCCGCCGGCCAGCTGGCGGTAGAGCGTGATGTCGGTGGGGTCCAGCACATCGGCCACGCGCACTTCGGCGGTGATGGAGTTGGCGAACTCGTTGATGCCGCCACTGGCGGCGACGTGCGAGTGCGCGTCGATGAGCCCCGGCGTGAGGTGCTTGCCGCTCGCGTCCAGCACCTGCGCGCCGGCGGGCACCGGCAGCTGCGCGCCCACGGCGGCAATGCGGCCGGCGCGCACCAGCACGTCGGCCTTCTCCAGCACGCCGGCCGGCCCTTGTGTCCACACGGTGGCGTTGCGCACCAGCAGCACGGCCGGCTGCGGCGGCCTGGTGATGCCGTAGATGCCGGCCGGGTAGGTGGCGGCTGGCGGCGCAGGCACCGGCGGGGCGCTGGCGGCTGCCGCCGCAGCCGCAGCGCTTTCGGGCGCGGCCTGGCGCGTGGCGCTGAAGGGCTGCCAGGCGGCGCTGCCCTGCTGGCGCGTGCCCACCAGCCGCGCGTCAGGCGTGAGCTGCGCGACGATGACGGTGGTGGTGGCGCCGGCATCGGGCGCGCGGTTTGCGCCGCTGTCCCCGGCCATGCTGGCCGCCGCAGGCGTCGCCGTGCACGGCAGGCGCAGCACCCAGTCGCGCCCCTGGCCCTGCAGCGGGCAGCGCTGCGCCG
Organism: beta proteobacterium AAP51; assembly: GCA_001295905.1. Classification (GTDB taxonomy): domain Bacteria; phylum Pseudomonadota; class Gammaproteobacteria; order Burkholderiales; family Burkholderiaceae_C; genus Rubrivivax. The sequence goes on from LJHT01000122.1 coordinate 23,692, forward strand.
GCGTGGCGCCTTCCAGCCGCGGGGCGGCGCGCGTGCCGCTGATGCGGAAGCTGCTGCCGTCGCTGGCCTGCCAGTTGCCGCGCGGGTCGCCACGTTCCAGCGCCTCGGCGCGTTCGCTGCGCAGCGGGCGGCCGTCGATGAACACCATCTCGATGGCGGCATCGGCGTCCACGAAAGGGTCGCCGCGCGTCACCACCAGATGCGCCGCACGCCCCGCTTCCACCGTGCCCAGGCGGGCGCTTTCGCCCAGCATCGCGGCAGGTTGCGTGGTCAGCGCGGCCAGCGCGGCTTCGGCCGGCCAGCCGCGCTGCACCGCCAGGCGCAGGCGCGGCCAGAACTCGCGCGCGGCGTCGGGCAGGGCGGCGGTGGTCAGGGCCAGCGGCACGCCGGCCCGGTGCAGCAGCGCGGCGTTGGAAGGCGCCTGCTCCCAGTGCTGCAGCGTGGACAGCGGCACGTCCAGCGCGCTGTCGGGGTCTTGCACTTCGGGCGGCGGCGGGAAGTTCAGCGGCACCAGCACCGGCAGGCCGCTGGCCTTCAGCTGTGCGGCGCGGCGGTACTCGTGCCCGTTGCCCTGCACCACCACGCGCGGCAGTTGGAACTCGTCGCGCAGACGCGCGATGCGGCCGTAGTCCTGTTCGTCCTCGGCGCGCGCGAACAGGCCTTGCCGCCCTTCCAGCACGGAGGCCAGCGCGGCCAGGCTGTCGTTGGGCTCCACGCGTTCGCCGCGGCCCGCCGCGGCGGCGGCCACCGCGTTGCGGTACCAGCGCGCGTCGTACAGCGACTGCCGCGCCAGCGCCACCGCGCCCATGGTGGAGGTGGGGTAGGCCATGTCGCTGCGCGCGGGCGCGTGCATGCCCAGGTGCTGGCTGGCGCGGGGCAGCACCACCTGGGCGCGCGCCTCGGCGGCCTCGGCCTGGCCCAGGGCCAGCAGCGCGCCCTGGCCGCTCCACACGCCGGCGGTGGGCGTGGCCAGCGCCAGCGTGAAGCCCAGTTCACGCAGCGCACGCGCCTCTTCGGCGCGCCACTCCAGCTGCGCGGCCACGTCCTGTTCGGCCCGCAGCTGGCCATTGCGCGCGGCCAGGCCCCGCGCCACCAGCGGTCGCACCTCGGTGCGCGGCGCGTTGGGCGGCGGGGGCAGGTCGGCGCCGGGCCCGAAGCGCGGCCGGGCCGGGGCCCCGGCGCGCAGCGGGGCCGGCATGCCCACGCTGGCGGCCAGCTCAATGAAGCCGGCATACACGCGCCGACCGGGCAGCGCCCACACACGCGCACCGGCCGGCACCGCCACGCCCGCACCGGCGGCGACGATCTGCCCATCGCGCAGCACCACGGTGGCCTGCGGCACCACGCGGCCGGGCGCGGCCACCAGCGTCACGCCGGTCAGTGCATGCCAGCGCGGGGTGTTCTCGCGCGGCTCGGTGGTCCATTCGCTGGGCTGCTGGGCCCAGGCCGCCAGCGGCAGCGTGGCCGCGCCCAGCACCGCCAGGGCGGTGCGCCATCTTGTCGTCATGAAAGGCTCTCTGCAGGGGTTGCCCGGCCCTGCCGGCCAGGGGTGGCGGCAAGGCGGCTGCAGGCCATGCTAAACGTAGGGGCACCCCATGTGCCGGCCTTGGCGCCGGCCTTGGCGCCGGGATTGGCGGTTGCGTTGCGCGCGGGGGTTCGGCCTGAGCTCAGGCCGTCGGCCCGTTGCCGGCGCCGCCAGCGCCCTCCAGCCAGGCCTGGGGTTGCGCCATCGCGGCTTCCAGGGCCTGCACATAACGGCCCACGTGCAGGCCATCCATCAGCGCGTGGTGCACCTCCACCGACACCGGCAGCCACAGCCGCGCCCCATCGGCCAGCGCACGGCCGAAGGCGATCTTCGGGATGCCCACCTCGCGGCCCGAGGTGCGTGCGTGCGCGAAGCTGGTGAAGTGCAGCCAGGGCAGCGTGGTGAAGTAGAGCAGGTTGTCGCTGGCCTCGCGCGGCTCGGCCATGTGCGCCCGCGTGCGGGCGGCCTGCAGCGCGGCGCGGCCCCGGGTGTGGAACAGCGCCCAGTCGGGGCTGTGGTCGAGGTAGCTGAAGCCGAAGCTTTCGTCATCGCGCAGCACGGTGCTGCTGCCATGCACCTCGTCGTGCACGCGCACGCGCTCGCCCTCCAGCCGGTAGCGAAAGGCTTCGTGCAGGTTGGCCAGCCGCAGCGCCAGGAACACGCAGGCCAGCGAGAAGCTCTGCCCGCGCGCGGCCACGGCGGTCTTCAGCGGCGCGGCGTCCACGCGCACGCAGACGTTGAAGCAGGGCTGCTCGAAGCTGCGGAAGTAGGCGTAGGCTTCGCGCCGCGCCCAGGTGTCGGTGTTCAGGTAGAGGGCCATGGTGTGATGATGCCGCGCCATGCCGCCTCCCCCTCCTGCACCTGCTCCCCCGCGCTCTGGCGCGGGCCCATCGCCGCCGTCCCTGGCGCCCGCCTGGATGGTGATGGCCGGCGGCGTGTGCGCCGCGCTGCACGTGGGCAAGCTGGCACCGGCCATCGCCACGCTGCAGGCCGAGCTGGGCCTCACGCTGCTGCAGGCCGGCTGGCTGCTGGCGCTGGTGCAGGGCGCGGGCATGGCGCTGGGCCTGGGCTTCGGGGCCCTGGCCGATGGCCTGGGCGCGCGCCGCAGCATGGTGCTGGGCCTGGGGGTGGTGGGCCTGGCCAGCCTGGCCGGCGGCAGCCTGCCGGCGGCAGCCGCCCTGCCCGGGCTGATGGTCAGCCGTGTGGCCGAAGGTTTCGGCTTCCTGCTCGTGGTGCTGCCCGCGCCCGGCCTCGTGCGTGCGCTGGTGCCCCCGGCCCGCACAGCCACCATGCTGGGCGTGTGGGGCGCCTACATGCCGCTGGCCACGGCGCTGGCGCTGCTGCTGGGGCCGCTGGCCCTGGCCGCGGTGGGCTGGCGGGCCTGGTGGTGGGCCCTGGGCCTGCTGAGCCTGCTGATGGCAGCCCTGCTGTGGCGGGCCGTGCCGCGGCGCCTGCCGCACGCGCCGCCCCCGGCGGCGGCACTGCCCTTCCTGCGCCGCGTGCGCCTGACGCTGGCCGCGCCCGGGCCCTGGGGCGTGGCGCTGTGTTTTGCCATGTATTCGGCGCAGTGGCTGGCCGTCATCGGTTTTCTGCCCACGCTCTTCCTGCAGGCCGGCGTGGGCGCGGCGCTGACGGGGCTGCTCACGGCGCTGGTGGCCGCGGCCAACATCGCCGGCAACCTGGCCGCCGGGCGTGCGCTGCAGCGCGGCGTGGGTGCGGGCTGGCTGCTGGGCCTGGGCTTTGCGGCCATGGCGCTGGCGGCGCTGGTGGCCTTCGGTGCCGGCAGCGGCCTGGGCGCTGGGCCGGGCCTGGGCATGGGTGCTTCCGCGGGCCTTGTGCCGGCCGGGCCGTCTGTCGCGCTGCCCTTTGCCGCGCTGCTGGTGTTCTCTGGCCTGGGCGGCCTGATTCCGGCCACGCTGTTTGCGCTGGCGCTGCGCGCCGCCCCCGTGCCGCAGACCGTGGCCACCACCGTGGGCTGGATGCAGCAGTGGTCGGCGCTGGGCCAGTTCGCCGGGCCGCCACTGGTGGCTGCGGTGGCTGCAGCGGCCGGGGGCTGGCAGTTCACCGGCTGGGCCACGGGCGCGCTGGCGCTGGCCGGGGGCCTGTGCGCCGCCTGGCTGGTGCGGCAGCTGGGGGCGCGCTGAACGGGCGATGGATGGACTCTGAACCCGGGCTGTACCGGCGCTGACCGGGCCGTGCACGGCAACCGGCCGCTGGGCAGCGCTTAGAGTTGCCGCCATGCGCATCACCATCGAACCGGGCGTCCGCCTTTTTGTCGACATCGAAGGCCCCGGCTTCGTGCCCGACGGCCCGCGGCTGCGCGAAAAGCCCACGCTCATCCTGCTGCACGGGGGGCCGGGCTACGACCACAGCAGCTTCAAGCCGCTGTTCAGCGCGCTGGCCGATGTGGCGCAGATCGTCTATTTGGACCACCGCGGCCACGGCCGCAGCGACCGCCGCCCGGCCGCCGAGTGGACGCTGGACACCTTCGCCGACGACGTGGTGAAGCTCTGCGAAGCCCTCGGCGTGGTGCGCCCCATCGTGCTGGGCCAGAGCTTCGGCGGCTTCGTCGCGCAGCGCTACCTGGCGCGCCACCCGGCGCACCCGGCCAAGGTGGTGCTCAGCAGCACCAGCCACCACCTGGGCCTGGAGCGCAAGGTGGCGGCCTTCACAAGGCTGGGCGGCGAGGCCGCAGGCGCGGCGGCCCGCGCCTTCTGGACCGACCCCTGCCCCGCCACCTGGGGCCCCTACAACGATCACTGCCGCGACCTCTACAACCCCACCCCCGGCGACCCGGTGGCCCGTGCGCGCACGCTGATGAACGAGGACATCCTCTTCACCAGTGCCAGTGGCGAGCAGCAGACCATGCAGCTGCTGCCCGGCCTGGCCCGCGTGCAGTGCCCGGTGCTGGTGATGGCCGGTGAGCTGGACCCTGTGACGCCGCTGGCCGATGCGCAGGAGATCGCCGCCGCCCTGCCCGCGCCCTGGGGCCGGCTGGTGACCTTTCCGCAGGCCGGCCACGGCGCCTGGCGCGACTGCCCGCAAGAAGCGCTGGCGCTGCTGCGCGAGTTCATCACCGCGCCTGCCGCCTGAAGCAGCGCGGGCCGCAGGCTAGCGTTCGCGCAACTCGGCGCGCCGGTTTTTCGCCCAGGCCTCGAAGGTGCGTGCGGGGTCCACCGGCCGGGTGTCGCCGAAGCTCACGGCTTCCAGCTGGTTCTCGCGCGCGCCCATCAGGCGCAGCGCCTTCACCACGGCCTCGGCGCGCTTCTGGCCCAGCGCCAGGTTGTATTCGGCGCCGCCGCGGTCGTCGGCATGGCCTTCCACGATCAGCTGGCGCGAAGGGTCGGCCTTCAGCGCCAGCGCATGGCCTTCCAGCATGGCCTGGAAGTCGGGGTGGATGTCGAAGCTGTCGAAATCGAAGAACACCAGGCGCTGCAGCGGCGGGGCCACGTCGGCGGGCGCCGGCGGGGCCGTGGCCACGGCCGGCGCACTGGCGGCTGCTGCGGCTGCTGCGGCTGCAGGTGCCGGGGCGGGCGGTGCGGCTGCGGTCGCCGGACGCCGGGCACCCGCGCGGCGGG
>LJHT01000123.1 GCA_001295905.1 beta proteobacterium AAP51
CCTGCCACGGCGGCTGGCCGCAGCCGGCTTGTTGACCGGCGCGGCCCTCGGTGCCAGCGCCCAGACCCCAGCCCCTGACGCCGGCCGCGGTGCGGCGCTCTACCTGCAACTGCCCGGCGGCCAGCCCAGCTGCGTGGAGTGCCACGGCCCCGACCCGCTGGGCAACCGCAACCGGCTGCTCAACGCCGCCGGCGGCCCGCTCTTCATCAGCGAGGCCATCAACAAGGCCGCAGCGATGGGCTACCTCGACAGCCTGCTCGGGGCCCGCGAACGCGCCGATCTCTCGGCCTACCTGGCGCGCGTGAACGAACTGGAAAGCGCCCGCGTCGAGATCTGGCCGCGCGTGCTGGAGTTCGGGCGCGTGGCCCAAGGTGCTGCCGTGCCCGAGCAGGCGCTGCGGCTGCTGAACAAGGGCACGCAGGCGGCCGCCGGCCAGCCCGTGCTGGAGTCGGGCACGGGCCTGAGCCTGCGCCACGACTGCCCAGCCCAGCTGGCGCCGGGCGCGGCGTGCACCGCGCACGTGGGCCTGCTCAGCGGCGAGACCGGCCGCCGGGCTGCGGCGCTGCGCTGGCAAGGCAATGCCGACGGCCTGCCGCAATGGGTGGGCGTGTCGGCCAGTGTGGAAGTGGCAGCCGCTGGCGTGCTGGTGGCCGACCTGCCGGGCACCACGCTGACGCTGCAGGCGGCACCGGGCCAGCGCGTGGTGGCCGAGTTTTCGCTGGTGAATGCCGGCGTAGCGGCCCTGAGCCTGGGCGTACCCGCGCTCACCGGCCCGGGCGCGGCGGCCTTCGGCACCACAGGCAGCGCGTGCAGCACGGCGCTGAACCTGCAGCCAGGGGCCCGCTGCACGGTGCGCATCACCGCCACGGCACCGGCCAGCGGGCAACAGCAGGCACTGCTGCAGTGGCGCAGCGATGGCGCGCACCTGCCCCCGGTGTCGATGGTGGTGGCCGCCGACGCCTCTGCCGTGCCGGCACCGGCCCCGCCGCCACCGCCTGCAGCACCCAGCCCGCCTGCGCCGCCGCCC
>LJHT01000124.1 GCA_001295905.1 beta proteobacterium AAP51
CTGCAGCCCCCGCCGGCCCGGCCGCGCCGGCCGCCGCGCCCGCACCGGCCGCGCCAGCGGCCCCCGAGGGCAAGGTCATCAAGTCGCCGATGGTGGGCACCTTCTACCGCGCGGCCAGCCCGGGCGCCAAGGCCTTCGCCGAACTGGGCGACCACGTGAAGGTGGGGCAGCCGGTCTGCATCATCGAAGCCATGAAGATCATGAACGAGATCGAGGCAGACTGCGAAGGCAAGGTGCTGCGCATCCTGTGCGAAAACGGCCAGGCGGTCGAATTCGGACAGCCCCTCTTCATCGTGGAATGAAGCGGGCCTGACTCGTGTTCAAGAAAATACTTATCGCCAACCGCGGCGAAATCGCCCTGCGCATCCAGCGTGCCTGCAAGGAGATGGGCATCAAGGCGGTGGTCGTCTATTCAGAGGCCGACCGCGAAGCCAAGTACGTGAAGCTGGCCGATGAAGCGGTGTGCATCGGCCCGGCGTCTTCGACGCTGAGCTACCTGAACATGCCGGCCATCATCAGCACGGCCGAGGTGACCGATGCCGAGGCCATCCACCCCGGCTATGGCTTCCTCAGCGAGAACGCGAACTTCGCCGAACGGGTGGAAAAGAGCGGCTTCGTCTTCATCGGCCCCACGCCCGAGAGCATCCGGCTGATGGGCGACAAGGTCAGCGCCAAGCAGGCCATGATCAAGAGCGGCGTGCCCTGCGTGCCGGGCAGCGAAGGCGCGCTGCCGGAAGACCCGAAGGAAATCATCCGCACGGCGCGCGCCATCGGCTACCCGGTCATCATCAAGGCCGCCGGTGGCGGTGGCGGGCGCGGCATGCGCGTGGTGCACACCGAGGCCGCGCTCATCCACGCGGTGCAGACCACGCGGGCCGAGGCCGGGGCGGCCTTCGGCAACCCGCAGGTCTACATGGAGAAGTTCCTCGAGCGGCCGCGCCACATCGAGATCCAGGTGATGGCCGACCAGCACCGCAATGCCGTGTGGCTGGGCGAGCGCGACTGCAGCATGCAGCGCCGCCACCAGAAGATCATCGAGGAAGCGCCGGCGCCAGGCATTCCGCGCCGCATCATCGAACGCATCGGCGACCGCTGCGCCGCCGCGTGCAAGAAGATCGGCTACCGCGGCGCCGGCACCTTCGAGTTCCTGTTCGAGGACGGCGAGTTCTATTTCATCGAGATGAACACGCGCGTGCAGGTGGAACACCCGGTCACGGAGATGGTCACGGGCATCGACATCGTGCAGATGCAGATCCGCGTGGCGGCCGGCGAGAAACTGCCCTTCGCGCAGCGCAACATAGAGATGCGCGGCCACGCCATCGAGTGCCGCATCAACGCCGAAGATCCGTACAAGTTCACGCCCTCGCCCGGCCGCGTGACGCTGTGGCACCCGCCCGGCGGGCCTGGCGTGCGCGTTGATTCACACCTGTACACCAACTACTTCGTGCCGCCCAACTACGACAGCATGGTGGGCAAGGTCATCTGCCACGGCGACACGCGCGACCAGGCCCTGGCGCGCATGCGCACGGCGCTGAGCGAGACGCTGGTGGAAGGCATACAGACCAACATTCCGCTGCACCGCGAGCTGATGGCCGACGCCAAGTTCATCGAAGGTGGGACCAGCATTCACTACCTCGAAGGCTGGCTGGGCCAGCACACAAGGTAGCCGCACGATGTTTGAACTGGTACTGCGCGCGCCCGCGGCCGTGGTCGAGCCGCTGTCCGATCTGCTGATGGACGAGCTGGAAGCGCTGTCGGTCAGCGTGGAAGACGCCGATGCCGACACCGAGGCCGAGCGTGCGCTCTTCGGCGAGCCCGGCATGCCCGCGCCCGCGCCAGGCTGGGACCGCAGCACGCTGAAGGCCCTGTTCGACAGCGAAGCCGCGGCGGAACAAGCCGCCGCGCTGGCGCTGGCGAACTTCGGCGAGCAAGGCGCGCACGTGCAGGCCCTGCACCGCGTCGAGGAACAAGACTGGGTGCGCCTGACGCAGAGCCAGTTCGCACCGGTGGAGATCACGCCCGAGTTCTGGGTGGTGCCCAGCTGGCACGAGGTGCCGCCGGGGGCCAGGCAGGTGATGCGGCTCGACCCCGGCCTGGCCTTCGGCACCGGCACCCACCCCACCACGCGCATGTGCCTGCGCTGGCTGGCGCGGCAGCACACACAAGCCAGCCCGGCCGATCTGTCGCGCGTGCTGGACTACGGCTGCGGCAGCGGCATCCTGGCCATCGGCGCGGCCCTGGTGGGCGCGGACTCCATCGACGCGGTGGACATCGACCCCGCCGCCGTGCAGAGCAGCGTCGAGAACGCACGCCGCAACGGCGTGCCCGAAAGCCGGCTGCGCGCCGGCCTGCCTTCGCAAGCCCAGGGCACTTATGGCGTGGTGCTGGCCAACATCCTGGCCACGCCGCTGAAGCTGCTGGCACCGCTGCTGGCCGCCCACGTGGCCCCGGGTGGCTGGCTGGTGATGGCCGGCATCCTGGCCCGCCAGGCCGACGAGGTGAGCGCCGCCTACGCGCCTTGGCTGCAGGTGCAGGTGGCCGATGAAGAAGAAGGCTGGGTGCTGATGTGCGCCCAGCGCCCGGCCGACAGCGCCCGCACTTCCCAGCCCTGAAGCCGGACCACGCAGATGGCTTCAGGCATGGCCACCCGCTGCACTGCGTGCGGCACCGTGTTCCGGGTGGTGCCCGACCAGCTGCGCGTGTCTGAGGGCTGGGTACGCTGCGGCCGCTGTTCGGAGGTGTTCAACGCCGCCGAAGCGCTGCTCGACCTGGACACCGGCGCGCCCCGCGCCGGCCTGGCCGACACGCCGCGTTCGCCGGTGAAGTTCGGCGCCTCGCGCGGCGCGGCCGGGGCTGCGGCCGGCCCGGCCTCGCCACCGCCAGCCCTGGCCGACTTCGGCCTGCGCCCGCGCCGCGACAGCGCCGCGCCCGCGCCCACCCCTTCGCGACCTGCCGAACCCGAGCGCGCGGCTGAACGCAGCATCGAGCGCACCACAGAGCGCCGCACCGAGCGTGCCCCCGAGCGGGATGACGAGCCCATGCCCACCATGGACGAGGCCGTCTCGCGCTTCGCTGCCGACGCGGCCGACGGCCCCGGTACTGCAGAGACCGCGGCCGAACTCGGCCTGCCGCTGCCCGACATCAAGGCCGAGCCGCGCGAAACCGGCAAGACCAAGGGCGAGGCCGGGCGCGAAGGCAAACGCAAGTCCTCCTCGAAAACCGCTCCCACGCCCAGCTTCCTGCGCCAGGCCGAACAAGCGGCACGCTGGCGGCAGCCGCGGGTGCGTGCTGCGCTGGCGGTCACGGTGGTGCTGGGCCTGGCGGGCCTGGTGGCCCAGGTGGGCCTGAGCTACCGCGACCTGGTGGCCGCCCGCTTCCCGGCGCTGCAGCCGGTGCTGCAGGCGGCCTGCGAGCCGCTGGGCTGCACCGTGGGCCCGGCCCATGTCATCGAAAGCCTGGTGGTGGAAAGCAGCGGGCTGGTGCGCGTGGAGAAATCCAGCGTCTACCGCCTGAGCGTGGCCCTGCGCAACCGCGCTGCGCTCGCCGTGGCGCTGCCGGCGCTGGAGCTTTCGCTGACCGACGGCCAGGGCCAGCTGGTGGCGCGGCGCGTGCTCAGCGCCAAGGAACTGGGCGTGAACCAGGCCACGCTGGGCGCAGGACGCGAACTGCAGTTGCAGGCCACACTGCAGGCCGCCACCGCGCCCGTGGCCGGCTACACCATCGAACTCTTCTACCCATGACCTCCCCCTGACGGGCGCCCGCCCGCCAGAGCAACCTTCCCCTCGACGTTCCTTCTGGAGTTCCCATGCCCGCCTTGATCTGCGGTTCCCTCGCCTTCGACACCATCACCACCTTCCCGGGGCGCTTTGCCGACCAGATCATGGCCGACCAGGTGCACATCCTGAACGTCAGCTTCCTGGTGCCCACGCTGCGGCGCGAGTTCGGCGGCTGCGCCGGCAACATCGCCTACAACCTGCAGGCCCTGGGCGGCCAGCCCGTCATCCTGGGTGCCCTGGGCGTGGACGGCGGCGAGTACCTGGCCCGCGTGAAGGACTGGGGCGCCGATGTCTCGCTGATCCACCGCGACGGCCACCTGCACACCGCGCAGTGCCACATCACCACCGACCGCGACAACAACCAGATCGCCGCCTTCCACCCCGGCGCCATGAGCCGTGCCCACGAGATGCCGGTGCCGCCCAAGAGCGTGCGCGGCGACCTGGCCATCGGCATCATCGCGCCCGACGGGCGCGACGCCATGTGGCAGCACGCGCACCAGATGGCCGAGCAGCAGATTCCCTTCATCTTCGACCCGGGCCAGCAGCTGCCGCAGTTCAACGGCGACGAGCACCGCGAGATCCTGGGCCTGGCGCGCTGGGTGGCGGTGAACGACTACGAAGCGCGCATGCTGGAAGAGCGCACCGGCGAAAACGCGGCCGCCATCAGCCGCCGCGCCAACATCCAGGGCGTGGTGGTGACGCTGGGCGAACAGGGCTGCGAACTGTGGATGAAGGGCGAACGCGTGCACGTGCCGCCGGTGGAAGCCCGCCGCGTGGTCGACCCCACCGGCTGCGGCGACGCCTTCCGCGCCGCGCTGCTCTACGGCCTGGAGCGCGGCTGGGCCCTGGAGCGCTGCGCCAAGCTGGGCAACCGCCTGGGCGCACTGAAGATCGCCGAGCGTGGCCCGCAGAACCACGCCATCGACCCCATGCTCATAGGGTCGGTTTAAGGCTTACTGCACCAGCTGCGCCAGCTCGCCGCTGGCGTAGCGGCGGGCCACTTCGCTCAGGGCCATGGGCTTGATCTTCGCCGCCTGGCCTTCGCAGCCGAACTCCTGGTAGCGCTGCTTGCACACCTTGTAGGCGGCCTCGCGCGCGGGCTTCAGCCATTCACGCGCGTCGAACTTGTCGGGGTTCTCGGCCATGAACTTGCGCACGGCGCCGGTCATCGCCAGGCGGATGTCGGTGTCGATGTTGATCTTGCGCACGCCGTGCTTGATGGCTTCCTGGATCTCTTCCACCGGCACGCCGAAGGTCTCTTTCATCTTGCCGCCGTACTGGTTGATGATGGCCAGCAGCTCGGGCGGCACGCTGGATGAACCGTGCATCACCAGGTGCGTGTTCGGAATGCGCTTGTGGATTTCCTTCACGCGGCCGATGGCCAGGATGTCGCCCGTGGGCTTGCGGCTGAACTTGTAGGCGCCGTGGCTGGTGCCGATGGCGATGGCCAGCGCATCGAGCTGCGTCGCCTTCACGAAGACGGCGGCTTCTTCGGGGTCGGTCAGCATCTGGCTATGGTCAAGCTTGCCTTCGGCGCCGATGCCGTCTTCCTCGCCGGCCTCGCCGGTTTCCAGGTTGCCCAGGCAGCCCAGTTCACCTTCCACCGTCACGCCCACGGCGTGGGCCATGTCCACCACCTTGCGCGTGACCTGCACGTTGTAGTCGAAGCTGGCCGGCGACTTGCCGTCTTCCATCAGCGAGCCGTCCATCATCACCGAGCCGAAGCCGAGGTCGATGGCGCCCTGGCACACCTTGGGGCTGGTGCCGTGGTCCTGGTGCATCACCAGCGGGATGTGCGGGTAGGCCTCGACCGCCGCCTGGATCAGGTGCTTGATGAAGGCTTCGCCGGCGTACTTGCGCGCCCCAGCGCTGGCCTGCAGGATGACCGGCGCGCCCACCTCGTGCGCCGCGGTCATCACGGCCTGCACCTGTTCGAGGTTGTTGACGTTGAAGGCCGGGATGCCATAGCCGTTTTCAGCGGCATGGTCGAGCAACTGGCGCATCGAAACGAGAGGCATGGTGGTCTTTCCGAAGTGATGAAAACCTGGCGCGCGGCGCGGGCGTCACGGGGGCGTCGAGGGACCTCACGGAGGACCTCAACCAGGGCCGCCGCCACCAAGCTGTAACCGCGCTGAAACTGCCCCGATTCTAGGCCGCACCCCTGCTGCGGAAATGGCTCATCGCGCCAGCGCGGGCCCACCCAGGGCCGCACAGCGTGCCGGAATTGGGGGACAAAGCCGGCGCTCATCGGGCTCAAGACGTTACAGCGCGCGTCGACACTGGCGCCCTGGCCGGCCCTTTCGTTGCTGGCACCTGGAGAGCCGCACATGCCGCGCATCGAACTGGCCCCGCTCACGCCATGGATCACCGCCGCCGCGCTGCAGCACGGCGACAGCCTGCCTGCCCACCTGATGCAGCGCCTGGGCATCAGCCGCCGCCGTGCCAGCGGCCTGCTGCGCAAGCTGGTGGCCGCGCAATGGCTGTGCAGCCACGGCACGCCGCGCCGCCCGCGCTACAGCCCCGGCGCCTTGCGGCAGGTGGTGCAGCGCTATGCACTGGCCGGCCTGCAGGAAGACCTGCCCTGGCGCCGCGACTTCGCCCCGTGCTTCGCACTGCCGCCGGCGGTGCAGCGCATGGCCCAGCACGCCTTCACCGAACTGCTGAACAACGCCATCGACCACAGCGGCGGCACGCAAGTCACCGTGTCGATGCGGCAGACCCCGCTGCAGCTGCAGCTGCTCGTCAGCGACGACGGCTGCGGCCTGTTCGAGCGCATCGCGCAAAGCTTCGACATCACCGATCCCCAGCTGGCGATGCTGGAACTCAGCAAGGGCAAGCTCACCAGCGCGCCCGACCGCCACAGCGGCCACGGCCTGTACTTCAGCGCGCGGCTGGCCGACGTGTTCGACATCCACGCCAACACCGCTGCCTTCCAGTGCCGCGCCTGGGAGAACCGACCCTGGCGCAGCGGCCGGCCCGTCACAAGGCAGGGCACCAGCATCTACCTGGCCATCCAGCTGGACACGACGCGCACGCTGGACGCCGTGCTGCGCGCCCACAGCCTGGAAGGCGGCTACGCCTTCGACCGCACCGAAGTGCCGCTGCACCTGCTGGGCGGCAGCACGCAGGCGCTGGCCAGCCGCGCCGATGCGCGCCGTGTGGCGGCACGCCTGAACGGCTTCCGCCGCGCCGAGCTGAACTTCGAGGGCGTGCAGGACATCGGCCACGGCTTCGCCGACGAGCTGTTCCGGGTTTTTCAGCGTGACAATCCGGCCTTGATGCTGGTGCCGGTGGGCATGAACCGGGGGGTGCAGGCCATGGTGGCCAGCGTCGGCCCGACCTTGGCCGCCGCCCCCCTCTGATGGCATGACGCTGAAGACACCCCGCACCCGACCCCGTCACCCCGCCTTCTTCACCTCGGCACCGCCCGTGCGGGCCCTTGCGGTGGCCCCAGCGGTGGCCCTCTCGGCGGCCCTCTCGGCTGCGTTCACGCTGGTGCTGGGCCTGGCCGCGCCAGCCCAGGCCCAGGTGACCGTCAAGCCCGACGGCCAGTGGCGTTCGCTCACCACCGCGGGCCTCACGGTCAACAGCGGCAACACGCGAAGCACGGCGCTGAACGTGGCGCTGGACACCGTGCGCGTCACTGAAAGCAGCCGGTGGTCGGCCCTGGGCCAGTTGCTCTACACCGACAGCGCCGGCCAGACCACCGGCGAGCGCGCCCTGGTCAGCTCGCAATACAACGGTGACTTCGAGCCCTGGCGCACCACCTTCGCCTTCGTGCAGGCCGCGGGCCTGACCGACCGCCCCGCCAACACGCGCAACCGCGTCAGCCTCAGCACCGGCCTGGGGGCGCACCTGCTGCGCCGGCCGGGTGAGTTCTGGGATGTGTGGGCCGGTGTGTCGGTGGCCAGCGAAAGCTATGTGCGCCCGGTCGACTTCGACGGCACCTTCCGCAAGAGCCTCACCGACACGGGCCTCGTGCTGGCCCAGGAAGCCAACCTGCGGCTGAGCCCCAGCACCACCCTGCGGCAGAAGCTGGTACTGCTGCCCAGCCTGCGCGAAAGCAGCCTGGTGCGCACCGAGTTCGACGGCCAGGTGTCGGTGGCGGTGAGCGAACGCGTGAGCCTCAGCACCGGCCTGAGCCTGCGCCACACCACACGCCCGGCGCCGGGCAAGCGCGCCACCGACCTCACCCTGGTGACGGGGCTTTCACTGCGCTACGACTGAACGCAAAAACGGCCCGCCAGGCTTGCCGCCTGCGGGCCGTTGCAGGGTTCGTCAACCGAACCGTGTAGGGGCCGATCAGCCCTTCTGTTGGCGCCGGCGCGCGGCACCAGCCACGGCCAGGCCACCGGCCAGCATCAGCGCCCAGGTGCCGGGCTCGGGCACCAGGCTGCCCTGGATGATGAAGGGGAACTCCACGCCCAGTTGGTCGCCCGCGTCGACGACGCTCAAGAACGAGCCGTTCGCCAGGCTTTGCGTGGCGTTGCCGATGGCACCGTCGGCCGTGGGCGGCTGCCAGGGGCCGGAAGCGGCCGTGCCCGTCAGGCCCCAGCGCAGCCAATAGTTGCCGGAATTCAGCGTCACGTCGGGGATGTCGACGTTCACCTGGAAGATGGCGCGGTCGGTGTTGGTCAGCGTGGTGGGGGTGACGCGGTAGCCCGCGAGCCCGCCGTTGGTGGCCGTGGTGGTGCCCGAAGCCACCACGGTGCCGGCGTTGACATCACCCGACACGATGCTCCAGGTCACGCCCGTGAAGGTGAACTGGCTGGCCGCGAAAGACTGGTACGAGAAGAAGCTCAGGCTCTCCACGTTCCAGGGCGTGGCGCCAACGGTGAAGTTGTCGGCCACGAGGTTCGGGATGTTGCCCTGCGCGCCCGCGCCGAACAGCGTGCCACCCACGCGAATGATGGACAGCGGCGGCGTGCCCGCGACGGCAGCCCCGTTGTTGAAGAGTTCTGCCGCGTGTGCCGACCCGAAGGCGGCCATGAGACCCAAAACAATCAGTTTCTTCAAGGTTCTCTCCTGGCTGTAGACAGATGTGTTTCGACGTGGCGCGAGAGCAGCAACGCACTCGCGCAGCCCGCTCCCGGTGCTTGACGTGACACTAACGAGTCAATGGCAGGGGCACAAGCCGCCAAAAGGCGCCGTGAGCGGTTTCACGGCCAACACCCCCGCAAACCCGGGGGGCATCTTTCACTTCACTGCCATGCGCAGGCTTCAGTGCGGGGGTGGAAACCCCTAGCGCTCACTTCACCTGGCAGATCTTCAGCATGTTGGTGCCGCCCGGGTGGCCCATGGGCTCGCCGCAGGTGATGGCGTAGGTGTCGCCCGGCTTCAGCACGCCACGCGCCACCAGCATCTGCTCGGCCTCGGCCAGCGCTTCGTCGCGGTCGTTGTGGGTGGGCATCAGGATCGGCTGCACGTTGCGGAACAGCGCCATGCGACGCTCGGCGTTGTGCTTGTGCGTCAGGCCGTAGATGGGCACCTGGATGTTGTGCCGGCTCATCCACAGCGCGGTGCTGCCGCTTTCCGTGAGCGCGATGATGGCCTTGCAGCCCAGGTGGTGCGCCGTGAACAGCGCGCCCATCGCGATGCTCTGGTCGATGCGGCCGAAGTGCCGTTGCACGAAGTCGTCCTTGAAGTTGACCTCTTCGGCACGCTCGGCCTCCAGCGCGATGGCGGCCATCTGCTCCACCGTTTCCACGGGGTATTTGCCGGCGGCGGTCTCGGCACTCAGCATCACGGCGTCGGTGCCGTCGAGCACGGCGTTGGCCACGTCGCTGACCTCGGCGCGCGTGGGCACCGGCGCCAGGATCATGCTTTCCATCATCTGCGTGGCGGTGATGGTCACCTTGTCGAGCTGCCGCGCCATGCGGATCATGCGCTTCTGCAGGGCCGGCACGGCCGCGTTGCCCACCTCCACCGCCAGGTCGCCGCGCGCCACCATGATGCCGTCGCTGGCCTTCAGGATGGCTTCCAGGTGCGGGATGGCCTCGCTGCGCTCGATCTTCGCAATCATCGCCGGCTTGTGGCGCGTGGCCTCCCCGGCCACGTTGGCCAGCTGGCGCGCCATCTCCATGTCGGTGGCGTTCTTCGGGAAGCTCACGGCGAGGTACTCGCACTGGAAGGACACGGCGGTCTTGATGTCCTCCATGTCCTTGGCCGTGAGCGCGGGCGCGGTCAGGCCGCCGCCGGCCTTGTTGATGCCCTTGTTGTTGCTGAGTTCGCCGCCCAGCACCACCACGGTGTGCACCTGTTCGCCGCGTACCGCCTGCACCGTCAGCTTGATGAGGCCGTCGTTCAGCAGCAGCGTGTCGCCAGGGCGCACGTCGCGCGGCAGTTCCTTGTAGTCCAGCCCCACGGCGTGGATGTCGCCGGGCTCGGTGCGCTGCGCGTCCAGCACGAAAGCGGCGCCGGGCTCCAGCATCACCTTGCCTTCGGCGAACTTGCCGACGCGGATCTTCGGGCCCTGCAGGTCGGCCATCAGCGCCACCGGCTTGCCCACTTTCGCGGCCACCTCGCGCACGAGCCGGGCGCGGTCGATGTGGTCCTGCGCCTTGCCGTGGCTGAAGTTCAGCCGCACCACGTCGACGCCGGCGCGCAGCAGGCGTTCCAGCACGTCGGGGTCGCTGGAGGCCGGGCCGAGGGTGGCGACGATCTTGGTGGCACGCGTCATGGGGGCAGGTCTCCGGCTTCTGTTCTGGCGGCAAGCGTTCGTTTCATTATCGGTCTGGTCCCCGGTACTGCGGTTTCGTCGCGGTTACGGGCTCAGTCGGTGCAGCAGCCAGGTGGGCGTGGCTTCGTCGCGGGTGCGCAGTTCCGTCACCAGCAGCAGGCTGCCATCGCTGCGGTGCATCAATCGCCGGCCCCATTGGCGCAGACGGTCTTCACCACGCTCATGCACGGGCAGGCCGTGGAAGCTCAGCCGCGCGAGGGTGGTGCTGTCGTACACGGCCAGACGCATGTGGCAGTTGTCGAAGCCCACCCAGGGGGTACGGCACTCGCCGATCTTTTCCTCCAGCAGCGCCACGCGGTCGTTCAAGGGCGACACGCTGAGCGACCACGCAGCGTACTCGGCCCAGGTGTTGGGCCGGGTTCTGGACAGGCTCATGCGCCCGGCATAGACCATGTCGTCGGCCACGTTGGGCGAGGTGGTCAGCACGACGCCGCAGCCGGTGTACAGGCGCCGCCCGTCGGGCGACGCTGCCACGGCACCGCAGAAGGGGTACTCACCGTGGTAGCGGGTGTCGACGAAGAGGGCCGCTGCCGGCGCGACGTCGAGGTCCATCCGCGCCACGTCATCAGGGGTGACACCCCGGTTGGCGGCATAGATGCGCCTGCCATCGGGATGGAGCACGGGCTCGACGTCGCCGGTCACGCTCCTGAAGCCGTCCGTAATGGCGGCGCTGCTCGAACCGGTGACCGTATCCAGCCAATGCACCACATTCGAGGTGCCCCGCTGCGCCGAGAACGCCACGATCCGGGTGCCGGCCAGCACCACCGCACCCACGGGCAGTGGCACTTCGAACCGCCGCACCGGCGCTGCTGCATCGGCGCGCAGGTCGACCAGTGACACCGCTGCATCGTGGCCCAGCGCCGCGCTCAGGCCATCCTGCGCAAGTGACAGGGAGGTCGGCGCGGTCAACAGCGCAACGCTGCGCGTGCTGCCGCTGCGCAGGTCATGCACCCGCAGCATCGGCAAAGGCCGTGCCGATGCGGTGACCACGGCATCCAGGGCCGCGCTGTAGGCCGCGCCCACCACGTCATGGTTCAGCACGGTGGTTTGCGTCGGCTGCAGCAGTTCGAGGCCGGGCTCGGCCACGGCGTGGTAGCCCAGGTCGAAGTGCAGCGGCAGGATGAAGGGGCTGCCGGCCACTTGGCGCGTGCACTGCTGGTCGTGGCAGAGAGTGACGCTGAGCGTGTCGTTGTAGCGGCCCGGTGCGCGCTCCGGAAACACGCGGAAGCTGACGCGGAAGTCCAGACCATCGTCGGCGGCGCGCGAGCTGTGCAAGACGTAGGCGAAATCGGGGTTGTACGCGTACCGGTACCAGTAGGTCACGCCCGGTGCCTGCACGGACAGCGACGCGGTGAGCTCGACGGCGCCGGTTCGGTCGAAGACATCGCGCTGCAGGCGCAGTGCCGGCTGCAGCCAAGCCACGGCGCCAATCTGGCCTGCGGGGGGCGGTGGTGGTGGCGGGGGTG
>LJHT01000125.1 GCA_001295905.1 beta proteobacterium AAP51
GCGCCAGGATGTTGGTCTGGAAGGCGATGCCGTCGATGGTGCCGATGATGTCGGCGATGCGGCGGCTGCTGCCGTTGATCTGCTCCATGGTCGCCACGACGTCGGCCACCACATGCCCGCCCTGCGCGGCCACCTGCGTGGCCGACCGTGCCAGCTCGCTGGCCTGGCGCGCGGCTTCGGCGCTCTGGCGCACGGTGGCGGTGAGCTCTTCCATGCTGCTGGCTGTCTGCTGCAGCGAGCCGGCGGCGTTCTCGGTGCGCTGGCTGAGATCGCCATTGCCGCTGGCCACCTCGGCACTGGCCTGCTGGATGTTCACCGAGGCGGCATGCACCTCGCCCACCACGCGGCGCAGGCTTTCCTGCATGCGCGACAGCGCCGCCAGCAGGGTGCTGGCCTCGTCGCTGCCTTCGGCGCGTATCGGCCGCGTGAGGTCGCCGCCGGCAATGGCCTCGGCCACCGTGGCCGCATACGCAATGGGCCGCGTGATCGAGTGCGAATTCAGCAAGGTCAGCGGCACCACCAGCAGCACCACCACGGCCAGCGCCGCCAGGAAGACCCACATCACCTGGCTCATCGTGCGGCCGAAGGCCTTCTTGGTGGCGTGCACCTCGTTGGTGGTGATCTCGGCGATGCGGTCGATGTTGGTCTCGACCACGGCCACTTCGGCCTTGGCGGCGCCCAGCATGCGGTCGGCCACGCGGGCGGTGTCG
The DNA here is from genome assembly GCA_001295905.1 of beta proteobacterium AAP51. GTDB lineage: Bacteria > Pseudomonadota > Gammaproteobacteria > Burkholderiales > Burkholderiaceae_C > Rubrivivax. Next base: position 711 of record LJHT01000125.1, read on the forward strand.
TAGCTGCCCTGCTGGATGTTCTTCAGCACGCTGTCGCTGCGCTCGGCATAGGCCTTCAGGCGCTCCAGGCTCTCGCGCGCCACGGCGTTGTCGTCGTCTTCCTCGCCTTCCAGCAAGGACTGCAGCGAGGCCTTCGCGGCGGTCAGCGCGGCCAGCCAGGCCGCGTGGTGCTTCTCGACCGCCGCGGGGTCTTCGTAGTCGATGACCATCTGCTTTTCCATCAGCCGCACCTGCGCGATGTGCTGGCGCATCGAAGCCACGGCCTCGATCTCGTGGATCGAGTGCTCCATGAAGTCTTCGTTCAGTGCCTGGATCTTCCAGCCGCCGGCCAGGCCCACGGCACCGATGAGCCCGAACATGCCCAGCACCACGAGGATGGCGCCCCACATGCGGGTGCGGATGGAGAAGCTGCGCATCAGCGCCAGGAGGTTGTTCATGACGCCGTTCCAGTTTTCGCTGTGGAAAAGCAGTCCCTCAGTGCCGTGAACGGCGCACCAGTGAACCGATGTCGAGGATGAGGGCGACGCGGCCGTCGCCCATGATGGTGGCGCCGGAAACGTCGTCCACCTTGCGGTAGTTGCTTTCGAGGTTCTTCACCACCACCTGCTGCTGGCCGAGCAGTTCGTCCACCAGCAGGGCGACGCGGCCGCCTTCGGCTTCCACCACCACCATGATGTTGCTGACGTGCTCGAAGTCGAAGCGCGGCACCTGGAACACGCGCTCGAGGTCGACCACGGGCATGTACTCGTCGCGCACTTCCACCACGCGGCCGCTGCCGCCGATGGTCTTGATCATCCCGGGCTGCACCTGGAAGCTCTCCACCACGCTGGACAGCGGCAGGATGTAGCACTCTTCGCCCACACCCACGCTCATGCCGTCCATGATGGCCAGCGTGAGCGGCAGGCGCACGCGCACCGTCATGCCGTAGCCTTCGGCGCTGTCGATCTCGACCGTGCCGCCCAGGGCGGTGATGTTCTTCTTCACCACGTCCATGCCCACGCCGCGGCCGGAGACGTCGGTCACCTGCTCGGCGGTGCTGAAGCCCGGCGCGAAGATGAGGCCGTAGACCTCGCTGTCGGTCATGGCGTCGGAAACGTCCAGGCCGCGCTCGCGGGCCTTGTTCAGCAGCTTGGCGCGGTTCAGGCCCTTGCCGTCGTCGCGCACCTCGATGACGATGCTGCCGCCCTGGTGGCTGGCTATCAGCGAGATCGTGCCGTGCTCGGGCTTGCCCTTGGCGATGCGTTCGGCCGGCATCTCGATGCCGTGGTCGCAGCTGTTGCGCACCAGGTGCGTGAGCGGGTCGGTGATCTTCTCCACCAGGCCCTTGTCGAGTTCGGTGGCTTCGCCCACCTGCACCATCTCGACCTTCTTGCCGAGCTTGGCCGCCAGGTCGCGCAGCATGCGCGGGAAGCGGTTGAACACCATCGACATCGGAATCATCCGGATCGACATCACCGCTTCCTGCAGGTCGCGGGTGTTGCGCTCCAGGTCGGCCAGGCCGGCGGCCAGCTGCTGGTACAGCGCGGCGTCCACGCCCTTGCCGTTCTGCGCCAGCATGGCCTGGGTGATGACGAGTTCGCCCACGAGGTTGATGAGCTGGTCGACCTTGTCCACGCTGACGCGCAGCGTGCTGCTTTCGGCAGCGGCGGCGGCACTCTTCTCGGCCTTCGGCGCGGCGGCCTTGGCCGGGGCGGCCACGGCGGCGGGCGCGGCAGCGGCGCCGGCGGCGTCGGACTTGGCGGCGCCCGGTGCGGCGCTGCCATCGGGTGCGCCGGGGGCGTCGTCGAAGAAGCCGTAGCCCGGGTCGGCCGCGGGGGCGGTGGCGGCCGGCGCGCCGGGCGCGCCTTCATGGAAGCCGTAGCCGTCGCTCAGGGCCTTGAGCTGCAGCTGCTCGCGGGCGATGTGGAAGCCGAAGAGGTCGATGAGGTCGTTGTCGCTCGAGGTGGTGGTCACCTTGAAGCGGCGCATGCCGTCGGCCTCGCGGCCGGCGTCCAGCGGTTCGATGGTGCCCAGGTCGGTGATTTCCTTGAACAGGTCCACCAGGTTGTCGGCCATGCTCGCGTCGGGCAGCGGGCCCACGGTCAGCTCGAGCTGGCGCACCCCGGGGCGGGCCGGTGCGGCGGCGGGCACGGCGGCTGCAGGCGGTGCTGACGCAGAGGGTGCAGCCACGGGTGCAGGCGCCGGTGCGCGGGCGATGACGGCGGCGGGCGCGGCGGTGATCTCGCCTTCCACCTGGCGGCGGATGGTGAACAACAGCTCGGTGGTGTCGATGGGGTCGGCGCCGTTGCCCTGGTGGCGGGCCAGCTGGGCCTTCAGCGCATCGCCCGAGGCCAGCAGCACGTCCACCATCGCGGCGTTGGGCTGCAGCTCGTGACGGCGCAGCTTGTCCAGCAGCGTTTCCATCTGGTGCGTGAGCTCGGCCACGTCGGCAAAGCCGAAGGTGGCCGCGCCGCCCTTGACGGAATGCGCGCAGCGGAAGATGGCGTTGAGCTCTTCGTCGTCGGGGTTCTCGATGTCCAGCGCGAGCAGCATCTGCTCCATGGTCTCGAGGTTCTCGCCGGCTTCCTCGAAGAAAACCTGAAAAAACTGGCTGAGGTCGATGCCGGCCGTGGCGCTGGCGTCGTTGGTCATTTCGCCCATCGCGGGGTCTCCTGGGTAGGTCGTGGGGCCTGGTGCGCCCGGAGGCGGTTCAGCGGATCACCTTGCCGATCACTTCCACCAGCTTGGCGGGGTCGAAAGGCTTCACCAGCCAGCCCGTGGCGCCGGCGGCGCGGCCGGCCTGCTTCATCTGGTCGCTGCTCTCGGTGGTCAGGATGAGGATGGGCGTGCTCTTGAACTTGGGGTTCTCGCGCAGCTTCTTCGTCAGGCTGATGCCGTCCATGCGGGGCATGTTCTGGTCGGTCAGCACGAGGTTGAAGTCGCGGCTGTTGGCCTTTTCATAGGCGTCCTGCCCGTCGACGGCCTCGACGACGTTGAAGCCAGCGTTCTTCAGGGTGAAAGTGACCATCTGGCGCATGGAGGCGCTGTCGTCAACGGCAAGGATCGAGTGCATGAGGGGCTCTCCGAAAAATCTTTTAGGGCGCGAGGGGCGGGTGGTGGCAGGGTCAGAACAGTTCGACGGAACCTGCGTCCATCTCGTCCTGGGTCACGGGGTTGGGGCGCAGCGGGGCTTCGGCCACCAGCGCGGTGCCGTCTTCGTCGTCGCCCATGGTGTCGCGGGCCAGGCGGTCGGCGCAGTTGCGCATGCGGCGGGTGGTGTGGTCCACCAGCTGCGAGGCCATGTCCTGGAATTGCATCGCCGTGATGGCGCCCGCCAGGTGCTGCATGGCGCGGTGCAGCTCGGGCGTGTCGATCTCGGGGTGGGCGGCGGCGCGGTGCAGCAGGCTCTTCAGCTCGCCGCTGGCACCGTAGAAGTGCCCCATCAGGGAATCGCAGGCGTCGCCCAGCAGCCGCTGCAGGCGGTCCAGGTCGTTGCTGGCCACCATCAGGTGGTCTTGCAGGTCGGCGGCGGCCAGCAAGGGCATGGCGCTGCCGGCCTGGTAGGCCTCGGGCGGGGCGTTCGACGTGGTCGTGGCGTCCTGGGCGAGCATCGGGGCTCCATGGTGGTTCTGTGGCTCGGGGGCAGGCTGCGGCGGCCAGGCTCGCACGCATTCCGCAGCAGCCAGCCCGCGGCGCGGGGGCTGCGGTGCCGGCCCAGCGGCCTGCCTTCCCACCCATTTTCGGCAGCACCCCGCCCAATATTGAGGGGAACATGGCGGTGATCTGCCGCCAATTCGTACCGCCTGCGCCCTGAATCCCCGGCAGCGGCCCCGCTTTGCGATACTGCCCCGCATGCCCGCCCCGCCCCCCCGCGCCCGGCCCGGCGAAGCCCGGCCCTTCCGCGTGCTGCACCTGGAAGACAGCGAACCCGACCACGAGCTGGCCCTGCACAGCCTGCAGCGCGGCGGCTTGCGGGTGCGCGCGCGCCGGGTGGAAACGCGGGCCGACTTCCTGGCCGCCCTGGCCGAACCCTGGGACGTGGTGCTGTCCGATTACCACCTGCCCGGCTTCACGGGGCTGGACGCGCTGCAGATGCTGCGCGAGCACCAGGCGGCCTCAGCCGGCAGCGTGCCTTTCATCCTGGTTTCGGGCCAGATCGGCGAAGACACCGCGGTGGAAGCCATGCGCAACGGCGCGGCCGACTACCTGCTGAAGAACAACCTGGCGCGCCTGGTGCCGGCGGTGGAACATGCCGTGGCCGGCGCCCGCACGCAGCGCGCCCGCGCCGCGGCCGACCGCGAGCTGCAGGCCTCGCGCAAGCGCCTGTCGGAGCTGGCCCAGCACCTGCAGACCAGCGTGGAGGCCGAGCGCCAGGCCATCGCGCGCGAGATCCACGACGACGTGGGCGGCTCGCTCACGGCGCTGAAGTTCGAGCTCGACTGGATACGCCGCCATGCCGGCAACGCCGCGGTGGAGCAGCGGGCGCTGGCGGCGCTGGAAACCGTCACGCACGCCATCGAAAGCAGCCAGCGCATCATGCAGAACCTGCGCCCGGCCATCCTCGACCAGGGGCTGGTGGCAGCGCTGCAGTGGATGACGAGCCAGTTCGAGAAGCGCATGGGCATCGAGTGTGAATTCCGCACGCAGGCCAGCCACCTCGGCGAAGCGCTGAGCCTGCCGCCCGGCGTGGCCCTGGTGGCCTACCGCACGGCGCAAGAAGCGCTGACGAATGTGAGCAAGCACTCGCATGCCACGCGCGTGGTGGTGGACTTGTCCCTCACCGGCGGTGTGCTCAGCCTGGAAGTCAGCGACAACGGCCGCGGCCTGGGCCAGGCCGACCTGGCCAAGGCGCGCAGCTTCGGCATCCGCGGCCTGCACGAGCGCGCCTCCACCGTGGGCGGCTGGGTCGACCTCAGCAGCAGCGGTGCGGGCACTTCGCTGATCCTGTCGGTGCCGCTGGATGCCGCCTCGGGTGCGCCAAGCTCGGCCACCAACGACGACCTCGACCCCGACGACGCCGAAAACTCAGCCTGGACTGCGTTGTGATGCCCCCAGGCTTGTCGCTGCGCGCCTTCGCCACCCCCCAGGGGGACTCTTGCTGTGGCCCGGCGAAGCCGGTTCCACGCAAGGCCTTGATCGCCCACATTCGCAGGTACCCACACTCATGATCGAAGTGATCTTGTGCGACGACCACGCCCTCATCCGCCGCGGCATCCGCGACACGCTGAGCGACGCGCCCGACATCCGCGTCGTCGGCGAAGCCGGCGACTACGGCGAACTGCGCAGCCTGATGCGCACGCTGCAGCAGCAGCCCGGGCGCGACAGCGGCAAGCCCTGCGACGTGCTGGTGCTCGACATCAACCTGCCCGGCCGCAGCGGCCTGGACGCGCTGCACGCGCTGAAGGACGAGGGCAGCCCCATCAAGGTGCTGGTGGTGAGCATGTACCCGGAAGACCAGTACGCCATCCGCGCCCTGCGCGCCGGCGCCTACGGCTACGTGAACAAGGGCGGCGACCCGCAGCTGCTGGTGCAGGCCGTGCGCACGGTGTCGCAGGGGCGCAAGTACGTCACGCCCGAAATCGCACAGATGCTGGTGGAAAGCCTCACCGCCCCCAGCACCGAGAACCCGCACCAGAAGCTGAGCGACCGCGAACTGCAGACGCTGGTGATGATCGCCAGCGGCAAGCGCCTGGCCGACATCGCCGAAGAGCTGACGCTCAGCCCCAAGACCGTGTCGGTCTACCGTTCTCGCGTGCTGGAGAAGCTGGCACTGGCCAACAACGCCGAGCTCACCGTCTATGCCATCCGCAACGGGCTGGTCGGCCAATAGCGGCCCGGGCATGGGCGGCCGGCCGGGCGTGGCCGGCACTGCCGCGCCGGTGCTGGACGACGCCTGCGCCATGCGCCGCGCGGGGCGCGAGCTGCTGTCGCTGGCGCTGCTGGACAGCCGCAACCACCTGCTGCGCCTGCTGGCGCTGGACGAAAGCCCGCGCGCGCTGCGCCTGGCCGCTCGGGCCGGCTGGTACCAGGAGTACTGGATCGCGCGCCACGTGCAGCGCAGCCGCGGCGAAGCCTGCGACCCCCAGGGCCTGCGCCTGGCGAGCATCGAGCCGCGCAGCGACCAATGGCTGCACCCCGAGGCCCCCCCGCCCGAGCCCGCCGTGCTGCGCGCCTACCTGGCCGACACGCTGGAGGTCACGCAAGAGCTGCTGGCGGCGCTGAACGACAGCACCGAAGACGACGTCAGCCTGCACTTCTACCGCTGCGCTCTGCTGCACGAAGACCGCCTGGGCGAAGCACTGGCCACGCACCTGCCCTGGCGGGCCGCGGCCGGCGGCC
>LJHT01000126.1 GCA_001295905.1 beta proteobacterium AAP51
TCACACACCGGGCTTACAACACCTGCCTCCGCGGCCCGGGTGAACTCGAACGTTAGGCTTCACAGCCATCAGTCGTGGAAGTCCAACGGCAGTTCCAGCGTTGAGCCCTTCTTCGGCAGAACTTGGTCCACCGTCTTCACGAAGCGTCCCCAGCCGTGTCCGTTAGCGATGGCCAGGCGCTGGAACATCACAAGCGTGTGCAGATGCTGTGCCAACATAGGATCACCAATATCTTTGGTGAGCCACTGGTGTAACTTGTTCGGACGGTTTCCTTTGTCATCCTTCGGGCTCTTTCGCTCCAATTCGGGAAGGAGGCCCGGAGCAATGCGTTCAAAGACCAAGTCTCGTGTGTAGTTCCCGACGACGCTGTACCTGTTCTTGCCCATTCCGGGCCACGTCCAGCCTTTCAGCTTGTAGATGTTCTCGTAGAACTCATCCGGAAACTTCTTTGCCCAAGCCGCGAGCTCCTTGCTGATCAGCTTCTCGAGGTATCTCTCCAGCGCATCAGCCGGACGATCAGCCTGAAAGCCAGTCGCCTCGTCAACTAGGGCGATGATGCCGACTCTCGCGAACGAGCGAATGAGCATGTCCGCGAACTGCACGTACCGCCGTTCTGCCTCAGTCTTCAGCAGCCCTGCATCGCGCGCCTGCAGCAGTGCTTCGCACAGGTCCTGCAACACAGTTGCCTCAAAGCCGTCGCTTGGAACACCGACCTTGGGAGACCCACCGAGGAACTGAATCGGCGATTTGATGGCCAGAGCTAAGTTGTTGTTTTCAAAGGAATTCAGCACCTTAAGGGTGCTGATTCGCGCGATTCCTTGGCCACGGCCCTTCATCCCGATCGCAGCGGTCATGCCGCGCCCCGAGATCACACGACGCCCGTCTTCCAGCACGAAGCATGGGATGACCAGCTCGCCGATCTTCAGCGCACCCTTGTGCGTGGCTTCGGGGAGCTTGGCGCCAGATGACTGCGCCTTCTTGGCCAGCCCGCCCAAACGGGCAATCTCGCTTCTTTGCTCCTTGGTCAGCTTCTGCGCGCGAGCCTGGCCGCCCTTAGCCTTGCCCTCGCCCTTGGTTGGTTCGTCGTCCATGCAAGCACTCCTGACGTTTTTGCTTGCAGCAGCATAGCACAGTGTCGCAAGCACAAGTCAACTTTTCTGCTTGCTGCGGTGAAGCCTAACCCCTCGCTCAAGCTGACCCGCTACGGCAGGCTTTGTAAGCCCGGTCCGCGCCAGTCGTACTATCGTCGCGTACCGGGCTTACAAAGCCTGCCTCCGCGGGCAGCTTAGCTCGAACGTTAGGCTGCACAAAACAAGCATGTCGGCCGTTGTTCTGCTTGAATACAGAGCCGGCTCCGCTTGTCTGAACACGCCGTGAGCTGATGTAGGTGGATCGGCTG
>LJHT01000127.1 GCA_001295905.1 beta proteobacterium AAP51
GCCGCGGCTTTGCCGTGGTGGCCAGCGAGGTGCGCAGCCTGGCGCAGCGCAGCGCCGCGGCAGCGCGCGAGATCAAGGGCCTGATCCAGGCCAGCGTCGAGAAGGTTGACAACGGCACGCGCCTGGTGCGCGACGCCGGCTCGGCCATGGACGACATCGTCGGTGGCGTGCGGCGTGTCAGCGACGTCATCGGCGAAATCAGCGCCGCGACCAGCGAACAGAGCGCCGGCCTGCGCCAGGTGAACGAGACCGTGGCCGGGCTGGACCAGATGACACAGCAGAACGCCGCGCTCGTGGAGCAGAGCGCTGCCGCCGCGGAAAGCCTGAACGAGCAGACGGCCCGCCTCACCCAGGTGGTGGGCACCTTCCGGCTGCAAGGCGCCTGAGCGCCCTTCCACCCCTCCTCCAACCCGCTGCCACCTCACATCTCCGCCGGCCGAGGGCGCTTCATGAACCTGAACCAGCTTCGCATCACCACCCGCCTGTGGCTTTTCATCGGGCTCATCATCGCCACGCAGGTGAGCGTGGTGGTCTATGCCGCGTGGCGTTCGGCCGCCGTCACGGCGCGCACCGAGGCGGTGATGAAGCCGGTGGAAGCCAAGCAGCAGGCTGCGGCCCAGTGGTCGGCGCTGCTGTCCACCAACATCGCGCGCGTGCAGGCCACGGCCGTCGGCAACGACGCCGAGGTGGAAGCGATGTTCAAGCCGAAGATCGCCGCCACCATCGACGAGATCACCCGCACGCAGATGGAGATCGAGGCGCTGCCGCTGACGGAAGCCGACCGGGCGCTGATGGCCCGCATCGCGCTCGAGCGCCAGGCGGTGCTGGACTCGCTGGCGCGCGTGCGCCAGGCCAAGGCGGCCGGCGACCCCGCGGCCGCCAGCCGTGAAGCGCTGCAGGTCTTCAACCCGGCCACCGAGGTCTACCTGGCTTCGCTGCGCGAATTCGTGACCCTGCAGGACACCCAGGCCGCGGGGTTGATGGCGGGTTTCAACGCCGAGCGCCAGCTCACCATCAAGGTGGCGGCGGCCGGCGTGCTGTTCATCTTGACGGCGCTGGTCTGCGGGGGCCTGTGGCTGGGCCGCTCGATCCAGCGCCCGCTGGCCGCGGCCATCGCGGCGGCCGAGCGCATCGCGCGCGGCGACCTCGCGGGCGACATCGCCGTCGACCGTGCCGACGAGTTCGGCGAACTGGCGCGGGCGCTGCAGGGCATGAACCAGTCGCTGGCAGCGCTGATCGGCCAGGTGCGCCTGGCCACCGACAGCATCGGCACCGCGTCGCGCGAGATCGCCACCGGCAACGTCGACCTCAGCAGCCGCACCGAGCAGACCGCCAGCAACCTGCAGCAGGCGGCCAGCAGTATGGAAGAGCTGACGGGCACCGTGAGCCACACCGCCGAATCGGCACGCAGCGCGAACGCGCTGGCGGCCTCGGCCGCCGAGGTGGCGGCCCGCGGCGGCAGCGTCGTGGCCCAGGTGGTGGCCACCATGCAGGACATCAATGCCAGCAGCAAGCGGGTCGTCGACATCATCGGCACCATCGACGGCATTGCCTTCCAGACCAACATCCTGGCGCTGAACGCCGCCGTGGAAGCGGCCCGCGCGGGCGAACAAGGCCGCGGCTTCGCCGTGGTGGCCAGCGAGGTGCGCAGCCTGGCGCAGCGCAGCGCCGAGGCGGCCAAGGAGATCAAGAGCCTGATCGGCAGCAGCGTGGACAAGGTCGAATCGGGCTCACGCCTGGTGGCCGACGCCGGCAGCACCATGCAGGACATCGTGGCCAGCGTGCAGCGCGTGAACGACATCATCAGCGAGATCAGTGCCGCCGCCGCCGAACAAAGCAGCGGCCTGGGCCAGGTGAACGGCGCCGTGGCCGACCTGGACCGCATGACGCAGCAGAACGCCGCGCTGGTGGAGCAAAGCACCGCCGCGGCCGAAAGCCTGAAGCACCAGGCCAGCCGCCTGGGCGAACTGGTGGCCACCTTCCGCCTGCAGCGGGCTTGACGCCCCACCCTCCGTTTCCTCCGTTTCCTGCGTTTCCCCCGTTCCCGAAAAGACCTCGAGGCCCACATGACCCACAACGACAAATCCATGCTCGCCGCCTTCGGCGCGCTGCTCCTGGCGGCCATCGCCTACGGGGCGCAGAACGCCGGCATTGGCGTACCCTTGCTCGTGGGCGGCGGGCTGCTGGCCCTGGGCTGGGCCGTGGCGGCATTGGGCCGCAGCGAGGGCCTGAGCCGCGTGGCCCTGCCCGTTCTGGGCATGGCCATGGTGGCCCTGCTGATCCACGCCGCGCGCGGCCATGCCGAATCGCACTTCGCGGTGTTCGCCTTCCTGGCCTGTACGGTGATCTACCGCCACTGGCTGCCCGTGGTGGCGGCCGCCGCCACCATCGCCGTGCACCACCTCAGCTTCAACTACTTCCAGCAGTGGGGCTGGGGCCCCATCTGCTTCACCGAGCCCAGCCTGGGCAAGGTGCTGGAGCACGCCGCCTACGTGGTGGCCGAGGCCGTGCTGCTGGTGCTGCTGGCCGAACGGGCGCGCAAGGAATTCGCCACCGGCGAGGTGCTGGCCAGCATGGCCGAACGCCTGGTGCGCGCCGATGGCAGCGTGGACTTCAGCGCCCTGCATCTGCAGACCGACGACGAGCGCGCGCAGAAGCTGCTGTCGGCGCTGAAGCAGATCGAACGCTCCATCGGCGAGGTGCGGCTGAGCGCCGAATCGATAGGCAACGCCGCCCAGGAGATTGCCGTGGGCAACAGCGACCTCAGCCAGCGCACCGAACAAGGCGCCAGCGCGCTGCAGCAGACGGCCAGCTCGATGGTGCAGATCAGCAGCACGGTGCGCCAGACCGCCGATTCGGCACGCACGGCCGACCAGCTGGCGCATTCCGCCGCCACCGTGGCGCAGCGCGGCGGCGCGGTGGTGGCCCAGGTGGTGAGCACGATGGAAGACATCAACACCAGCAGCAAGAAGATCGCCGACATCATCGGCACCA
>LJHT01000128.1 GCA_001295905.1 beta proteobacterium AAP51
GCCGCCTCGGCCGCGGCCGCAGCGGCGGCTTCCGCCTCGGGCGTGGCCCACACGGTGCTGCCCGGCGTGCGCGTGACCACCGGGGCGGCGTTCGGGTCGGCCGGCAGGGGGTTGCCGGCGCAGCCGGCCAGCACCCCGGCGCCCACCACCAGCGCCAGCCAGCGCAGCGGCAGCTTGGGCAAGCGCGGCGCCGGTCGCTGGGCCGGCGCGGTGGGTTGCGAGGGTTGGCGCTCGGGCAGGCAGGGCAGTGTCATGGCAGCGGGCCGGGTGGCCGAGAGGGTGGGCAGAAGGTAGGGCGTCAGGCCGGAAGACCGTGGGCATGGAACGTCGAAGTGGCGCGGGGCCGGGCCTGCAGATTCTGCGGCGCGGCCTGCCGGGCTCAGACCCCCAGTTCCTTGAACACCTCGCGCGCGTTGCGGAAGCTGTCCACCGCCGCGGGCACGCCGCAGTAGATGGCGGTCTGCATCAGCACCTCGCGGATCTCTTCTTTCGTGGCGCCGTTGTTCAGCGCGCCCTTGACGTGCAGCTTCAGCTCGTGCGGGCGGTTCAGCGCCGTCAGCATGGCCAGGTTCAGCAGGCTGCGGGTGCGGCGGTCCAACCCGGGGCGGTTCCAGATGTCGCCCCAGCAGTATTCGGTCACCAGCTCCTGCAGCGGGCGGTTGAAGTCGTCGGCACTGGCGATGGCGGCGTCCACGTAGTCGGCGCCCAGCACGGCGCGGCGGGTGGCAAGGCCTTGTTCGTAGCGTTCGGGGTTCATGGCGGGGCGGGCAGCAAGGGGTTGGGGGTGGCCGGCATTCTGTGGCCGCGGGCGCGCTGCGGCTGTCACCAAGGGCCAGGCATCGCAACCCGGCGTGTCACCGCCTGCGGCGCCCCGCGCTGGCCAGCTCGGGCCCCGGGGCCAGCCCGGCGGCCAGCAGGCTGCGTGCGGTGTCGACGATGCTCTCTGCCACCGGCCGTGTCTGCCAGCCCAGGCGCTGGCGGGTGTGTTCGGCGCTGTGGTGGCGCTCGGCGCCGAGCTCGCCGGCGACGGCGCGCGCCAGCGGGCTGAAGGGCGCGGCGGCGTGCACCAGCCAGTCGGGCAGGGCGCGCGTGCTCACGCGGCGTGCGTCCGCACCCAGCTCGCGCTTCAGCACCGCAGCCACCTCGCGCAGCTTCGTGAAGGGCCCCGAGGCGATGAAGCGCTCGCCGGCCAGGCCTGGCGCCTGCAGCGCGCGCAGGTGCAGCTCGGCCAGGTCGCGCACGTCCACGATGCCGAAGCCCACGTCGGGGCAGGCCGGCAGGCGGCCCTGCAGCAGGCGCTGGACGATGAGCACCGAAGCCGAGAAGACCGCACCCCCCACCGGCCCCAGCACGACGCTGGGGTTGAGGGTGCAGAAGCTCATCGCTTCACCGCCGGTGCCGGCGTGCGCGGCCACCCAGGCCCGGGCCGCGCGCTCGGCCAGCGTCTTCGACTGGATGTAGGGCGTGATGCCGGGGTAGTGGTCGGGCGTCCAGTCGGCCTCGGTGAAGTGGTGCACGCCGCGGCCGCGGCCGTAGGCGATGGCGGCGGTGCTGGAAGTCATCACGAAACGCTGCACACCGGCGGCGCGGGCGGCCTGCAACACCCGCAGCGTGCCGTCGCGGGCGGGCATGATCAATTCGTTGGCTTGGCGCGGCACACCCGCCGGCAGCGGCGAAGCCAGGTGCAGCACATCGCGGCAGCCGGCCACGGCCTCGGCCCAGCCGGCGTCGGCGCACAGGTCGGCCGCAAAGCAGCGCAGGCGCGTGCCGTCTTCGGCCAGGCGCTGGCGCAGTTCGGCCTCGCGCGCCAGGCTGCGCAACGTGGTGTGCACCTGCCAGCCGGCCGCAAGCAGCTGGCGAATGACGTGGCCGGCGATGAAGCCGCTGCCGCCCGTGACGAGCACCGGCGTGGGTGGCGGGGCGGGCGGCAGGCGGGGTGACAGGCGGGGCGGCGGGCCTGCAGCGGCGGTGTTCAAGGGCTCCTCCAGCGCGCCAGTGGGAGGGGCTGCCCCGGCGCGGTGGCATCATGCATTGCCGCGCAGGCCATTTCTTCCTTCCTACGGTGCTTTCCGAACTCAGCGATTCCGAACTCGTGCAGCGCTGCCGCCAGGGCGAGCAGGCGGCGTGGTCGGTGCTCGTGCGCCGCTTCCAGCGCCTGGTGTACACGGTGCCGCGCACGGCCGGGCTGCCGGAAGAGCAGGCGGCCGATGTCTTCCAGTTCTGCTTCGAGCGCCTGTACCAGCACCTCGACCGGCTCGACGACCCTTCGCGCGTGCGCGCCTGGCTCGTCACCTGCGCCAAGCGCGAAACCCTGCGGCTGCTGAGCGAGAACCGCCGCTACGCCTCCGACCCCAGCCTCGCTGGTCCCGCGCACGACCCCGAAGAAGACCCGCTGGCGGCCGTGGCCGACACCGCACCGCTGCAGGACGCGGTGCTCGACGCCCTGCAGCAGCACCACCGCCTGCGCGAGGCGGTGGACCGTCTCGACCCGGCCTCACGACAGCTGGTGGAGCTGCTCTTCCTGCAGGAAGAGGCGTTGTCCTACAGCGAGATAGCGCGCCGTCTGCAGATGCCCGAGGGCAGCATCGGGCCTACTCGAGCGCGTTGCTTGGCGAAATTGCGCAAACTGCTGGAGGCTTCGTGAACCACGTCACGATCGCCTCTGCACTTTCGTCTGAAAGTCTTTGTATTTCCGCTGCCCGGGGGAACTCTGTGGCCATGTCCACCCTGCAGCGGGGCCTCAGCCTTTCAATCGTCGCGCCATGAACCACCCACCCTACCCAGCCGTCCCGGGCCACGGCCTCAGCGACGAAGACCTCGCCGCCGCGCTGCATGCCAGCCGCGTGATGCACGACGCCCCCGAGGCCTTGGTGCAGCGCGCCCTGGGCCTGTGGTCGCGCCAGGCCCCGGCGCCCCAGCCCGCCGGCGCGCTGGCCCAGGGGGCCGCCCAGCTGCGGCGGCTGGTGGCGAAGCTGGCCTTCGACAGCCTGGGCCTCACGCCGCAGGCCGCCGGCCTGCGCGGCAGCGTGGGCATGGCGCCGCGCCAGCTGCTCTACACCGCCGAGGGCTGCGACGTCGACCTGCGTTTCACGGCCGCCGAAGACGGCATGCACTGGGTGGTGAGCGGCCAGGTGCTGGGCCCCGACCTCGCCGGCCATGCGCTGCTGCAGCCCGCGGCCCCCGGCGCCCCGGCGCAGGAGCGCGCCTGGAACGATCTGGCTGAATTCCACTTCGCCCCCGTGGCCGCCGGCCCTTGCACGCTGGTGCTGCGCAGCGCCGACTGGCAGCTGGAACTGCCGCTGCAGCTGCCCCCCGCCGCGCCGGGTGGTGCCTACGCCGCACCGTGACTGAAGGCGAGGGTGCCGGCCAGGCGCGCGAGGCCCACCAGGCCGGACCGGCCGGACAAGCCCACCAGGCCCGCCAGACGGGTTGGGCGCTGAAGCAGGCCTGCTACGACGCCTGGCACCGCGACCCCCCCGCCGCCCAGCGTGCGGCCCAAGATCTGGCCGCGCTGGCCGCGGCCCACCCCGACGACGAAGAACTGCAGGCCCTGGCCGCCTGGACGGCGGCCATCGCCGCGCTGACCGAAGGCCAGCTGCAGCCGGCGCTGGGCTTGCTGCAGACCGCGCAGCGCAGCTTCGAGGCCCGCGGCGCTGGCGCGCTGGCGGCCGAAACGCGTGTGCCGCAGATCATGGTGCTGCACATGCTGGGCCGCGAAGCCGAGGCTGAGGCTTGCGCCGAAGCGGCGCTGGCGCTGTTCGTCGCGGCGGGCGACGAGCGCTCGGCGGGCAAGGTCGAGCTGAACTTGGGCGGCGTGCTGTTCCGGCAGTACCGTGACGCCGAGGCCGCGCTCTACTACCGCCGCGCGGCGCTGCGTCTGGCCAAGGTGGGGGATGTCGAGCTTTCCATCGTGGCCGATGGCATGCTGGCTGCCTCGCTCGGCTGGCAGGCGCGCTTCGACGAGGCGCTGCAGATGTACGAACGGGCGCGTTTGCGCGCGGCCCCGCGCGGTCTGGGCGTGCTGGTGGCGACGATGCAGCAGGGCATCGGCGAGATCGAACTGCACCGCGGTCAGTGGCATCGGGCGCTGCAGCAGCTCGCCGCCGCAGCGCGAAGCGCCGAAGAAGCTGCGGCGCCGCCTGCCCAGCGTATTGCCATCGAGACCACACTGGCCGATGCCTACCTGGCGGTGCGGCTGCTTGCTGAAGCCGCTCAGCTCTATGACCGCGTGATTGCCGAGGCGCGCGCCTTGGGCATGCCCACCGATCTTGCCCGGGCGCTGCTACAGCGCGCGCGCGCGCACAGTTTGCTGGGCGATGTGGCCAAGGCGCGAACGGGATTCCGCGAAGCGGCCCAGCTGTTTGCCGAGGCCGGCAATGTCACTGTGCTGGGCCTGATCAGCCTGGAAGAAGGCCGGCTCGCGCTAGCCCACGGGGAAGTGGCTGTGGCCGCCGAGCGCGCCCTCGCGGCACAGGCGGCCCTGCAAGACTGCGGCATCGTGGTTTGGCAGCTGGAAGCCCGGGTGCTGATGGCGGCGACTGCGGCGGCCGCTGGGCGCCTGGAGGAAGCCACGTGGGCCTACCACGGCGTGCTGAGTGATGCCTCGGGCCCGCCCTTGCTGCCCCAGCCCGTTTGGTTGTGCCACGCGGGTCTTGGTGCTCTGGCTTTGGACCAGGGCAAACTGGGGGAAGCACGCGCTCACCTCGAACAAGCGCTCGCGCTGGTTGCGCAGGTCCGCAGCGCCCTGCCGGGCGACGAAACGCGCAGCGCGTTGGCCCTGGAAGCCACCGAGATGCACGACCGGCTGCTGGCCGTGGGCCTGACCCAGGGCGACGCTGCCGCGCTGCTGGTGGACATGGAGCGCGGCCGGGGTCGCAGCCTCGCGCAAGGCCTGGCCGAGCTGCAGTTGCCCCGCACCGGCCCGGCCCAGGCCTCCAACCAGGCCGTGCAGCTGCGCTGGTTGCGGCAGCAGTGGCGCCAGACCCTGGCCGAGGGCGACACTTCACGCGCCCCGGCGCTCGCGGCCCGCGTGCTGGCGCTGGAGCAGGAACTGCTGGAAACGCACCGCCGCGCCGGGCTGGCGGCACCCGCCCTGGGCGCGCGCGCCACGGACAGCGCCGAGGCGGCCGCCAGCCAGGACAGCCCGTTCACCGCCGAAGACATCGCAGCGCTGCAGCGCACGCTCGGCCCTGACCGTGCCCTCGTGGCCTACCACCTGCTCGGCGACACGCTGCTGGCGGTGGTGGTCACCGATACCGACGTGGCCCACCACAGCTGGGCAGTGCCCGGCCTGGCCGAACAGGTGGCGGCGCTGCGTTTCCAGCTGCAGGCCCCGCGCCATGGCGGCGAGCTGGCGCAGCGCCACGGCGCCTTGCTGCGCGAGCGCGCCCGCCGCCGCCTGCAAGATCTCCATGCGGCCGTGTGGGCGCCTTTGAAGCCCTTGCTGGGGGGGCGGCGGCGCTGCGTGCTGCTGCCGCACCGCGAGCTGCACTACGTGCCCTTTGCCGCGCTGCACGACGGCCAGCGCTGGCTGGTGCAAGACCACGAGCTGGCCTGGGCGCCCAGCGCCGCCGTGTGGCTGGCGCTGCAGCAGCGCCCGGCCCCCCGCTTTGCCAGCGCGCTGGTGCTGGGCGTGGCCGATGTCGGCCTGCCGCAGGTGCACGAGGAAGCGCGCCGCGTCGCCGCCGCTTTCGGCAGCCAGGGGAGCCTGCTGCTGGACAGCCAGGCCACGCAGGCGGCCCTGGCGGGCCTGGCGCAGGCCGAGGCCGCGCCCGACGTGCTGCACCTGGCCTGCCACGCGCAGTTCCGCGCCGACAGCCCGGCCTTCTCGGCCCTGCACCTGGGTGACGGGCCGATGTCGCTGCTGGACCTGGCGCAGCTGCGCCTGCCGCCCGACCTGGTGGCTTTGTCGGCCTGTGAAACCGGCGCCAGCCGCGTGGCCCCGGGTGAAGAGCTGCAGGGCCTGGTTCGGGGTTGCCTGCTGGCCGGCACGGCTGCGGTGCTGGCCAGCTTCTGGGCCGTGGAAGACAGCGCCACCGCCTCGCTGGCCGTGCGCTTCTATGCCGGGCTGCAGGAAGGCCTGGCGCCGGCCGCGGCCCTGCAGCGCGCGCAGGCCGAAGCGGCCGAGGCGGGCGCCCACCCCTTCTTCTGGGCCGGCCTGGCCCTGCACGGCCGCGCCTGAGCCCCTGCTTGCGGCTGCAACGCCCGTGACAGGGTTGCAAAAAGCATCAACTTGCGGCGCCTGAACACGCGTTCAGGTGTATCTGGCGCGCCGCGCGCCCCTCTGTGCGGGCATGCCCCGTGGCACATTCCCGCTGCCTTGCGCCTGCACAACACCATGAACACCTGCCCGCCCACCCCCACCCGACCCCTCGGCTTGCGCCTGGCCGCCTGCCTGTGTGCGCTGTTGTTCCTGGCGGC
>LJHT01000129.1 GCA_001295905.1 beta proteobacterium AAP51
GGCGGGGGTGAGGCGGGGTTCGGCAAAGGGCGCGACGGGCCCGCCGCAGCCGCAGCGCCGGGCCCGGCCAGGCCGCCGGCGGCCGTGGCTGCCGCCGCCAGGCCCTGGGTGATGAAGCGACGCCGGGGCAAGGCCATGCGGGGTTCTCCTGAAGGCGAGGGCCGGGGGTGGGGGACAGCCGGCGCGCGCTTCACAGCACGCGCAGCCCTTCGCGCCGCACACGCTCGCGGTCGCCGTGGTCGAAGTGCCACCACTCGGTGGCGATGCCGTGAAAGCCGCCCTGCGCCATGGCTGCCGCCAGGCACTCGCGCTCGGCCACCTGCGCTGGCGTCAGCACGCCGCTGGCCAGGTGCTGGGCGTGCAGCGCCGGGTGCGAGGCCAGGGTCATCTCGTCGAAGCCGCTACCCATGTCGGCTTCACGGCCCTGGGGGTCGAGCAGCGTCACGTCCACCGCCAGGCCGAAGCTGTGGATGGAGCCGCGCTCCGGGTGGGCGAAATAGGGCGCCATCGGCGTGCCTTCCACGTCGTCCCAGATGGCCTGCTGCACCCGCTGCGGCCGCAGCGCGTCCAGCACCAGCAGGCGCCAGCCGGGGCGCTGGCGGGCCAGCCACGCGGCCGCCGTTTCCAGGCCCTCGGCGGCCTCGCTGCGCAGCCAGGCGCAGTCCAGGCCGCGGTAGAGGTCGACCCCGGCGAAGTTGTCGCAACCGGCATAGCGCAGGTCGTGCAGCACCCCGCGCAGCGTGGCGAGCCGGCGGAACTGCGGGTGCGTGGCGATGTCCTCGATGCGCACGCCCGCCAGCGGCGCGGCAAGGCCAGGGTGGGCGGGCGGGGGCGCGGGGCTCGGCACGCGGCCATCATAGCCAGGGGCTACCTGGGGACGCCATCGAGCACACCCTCGAGGACGATCGCGAGCGCACCCTCGGGCCGCTGCCGGTGCCGCTGTGGGCGCGAAGGCCCGCACCCGTGCATACCCCCGCATCCCCCCACGGGCCGATGCCGGGTGCGCCGCGGGCCGATACCTTGCGGGGATGAGTTTCACCCCCGGCCCCGGCACACCCCCCCTCCACGGCACCGCAGCCGTGCCGGCCGCGACCTTGGCCCTCGCCATCGACGCCCTGGCCTGGCCGCTGCTGCTGTTGCATGGCGACGGTGTGCTGCTGCACGCCAACCGCGCCGGGTATGCATTGCTGCGCCGCGGCCGGCCGCTGGCGCTGACGGCGCGGCACCTGCTGCAACCCAGCCAGGAGGCCCAGCAGGGCGCCTTTCGTGCCGCCCTGGGCGCGGTGGCCGGCGGCGCGGCGCCCCAGCGCCTGGCCTGGGCCGACGACGAAGGGCGCGCCCCGATGAGCGGGCGCCTGAGCGCCCTGTCGCCCGAGCCCGGCCAGCCGCCCGTGCTGATGCTGACGCTGGACCCGGAAGCCGGCCCCGGCACCGACCTCTCGGCCTTCGCCGCCGCCCATGGCCTGAGCCCCACCGAAACCCGCGTGCTGCAGCGCCTGGCGCTGGGTGAAAGCAGCGCGCGCGCGGCCACCGTGCTGGGCCTGCAGGCCACCACCGTGCGCACGCATGCACTCAGCCTGCGCCGCAAGACCGGGCACGCCAGCATTGGCGCGCTGGTGCATGCGCTGGCGCGGCAGGCGCCGATCGCGCCGATCACGGCGGCCGCCCCGGCGCCGCCGCAAGGTGAATAGTTCACCAAGTCCACCGCACCGATTCACCCCCCGCGTCCGTCGCGCCTGCCTAAGGTTGCACCCATGGCGCCGAGGTCCTGAGCGCCATGTCACTGAACCAACCGGGGGTGCCATGTTCGACGTTCTCAACCCATACAGCGCCGCAATGCCCATGGTCAAGCCCGTGCCCAAGGCAGGCACTTCGGCCGCCGCCTTGGGCGCCACCGGGGGTGCCGCCGGGGGTGCCGCCGGGGGTGCCGCCATGAGCGAGCCCCCCAGCACCAGCACCCTGGCCAGCGGCTACGGCGGCCCCGACCGCCGCCACCGCGGCCGCGACGCCAGCCCCTGGATGACGCGCATGCTCGACGAGATCGACTACGGCATGCTGCTCGTCACCCCCGAGGCGGAAGTGAGCTACATGAACCACGCCGCGCGGCTGGAGCTGGACGGCCAGCACCCGCTGCAGCTGCTGGGCACCACGCTGCGCGCCCACCGCGCGCTGGACGTGGCGCCGCTGTACGACGCCCTGGCCGCGGCCCAGCGCGGGCTGCGCCGCCTGGTGACCCTGGGCGAAGGCACGCAGCGCGTGTGTGTCTCGGTGGTGCCGCTGCCGGCCACGCAGGGCCAGAACGATGCGCGCGTCACGCTGCTGGTGCTGGGCAAGCGCCAGGTGTGCGAGCAGCTCTCGGTGCAGGGTTATGCGCGCAGCGTGGGCCTGACGCCGGCCGAAACGCGGGTGCTCGAGCAGCTGTGCGCCGGCGCCCGCCCCGGCGACGTGGCCGCGCGTGCCGGCGTGGCGGTGTCGACCGTGCGGACGCAGATCGGCAGCATCCGCGCCAAGACCGGCGCCGGCAGCATCCGCGAACTGGTGCGCCAGGTGGCCGTGCTGCCGCCGCTGGTGGGCGCCCTGCGCGGCGGCCAGGCCGCGCGCGCCTGA
>LJHT01000013.1 GCA_001295905.1 beta proteobacterium AAP51
GGGCGCGGGCTGGGCGCGCACGGGCCTGGCCAGGCCGCCGGCCTGCGTGGCGGCGGCGCAGGCGCCGGCCCACTGCAGCCAGCGGCGGCGGTGCAGGGCGGCCGCAAGTTCGAGGGCGGTCTTGTCGGCGCGGTGGTGGCTCATGGCAGCAGGTTCAAGGGTCTCAACGGCTGCCGCAAAGCAGGGCGCCAGCGGCGGGGTTGCAGCTGTCGGGCACGCGCAGGCCTTCGGTGCCCTGCGTGGCCGCCGGTGCGGGCCCGACTTCGGCAATGACACCGGCGCGCAGGCGCACGGCCACGTTCTCGGTGCGCACGGCATCGTCGAAGCCGGCCTTGCGGGCGCCTTCGGACACGGCCACCGTGGCCGAGATCGAGTTCTCCACCTGCGGCGTGGTGGGCAGCACGCCGTTGTAGAACACCGGAATCTGCGTCTGGCTGCCCGCGCCGTCGAAGAAGAAACGGTAGCCGCCGGAGGGGTTCACCACCGGGCCGCGCAGCAGCACCGCGGTGGTGCCGCTGGCGCCGTCGCGCGGCAGCACGGTCACGTAGCCGGCGTCCAGCGCGGTCGTGCGGTTGCCGTACTCGCGGCTGCCCACGCTGACGCGCAGGCCGCCATCCGCCCCCGGCGAACCGAAGGGGAAGCTCTGCTGGAAGGCCGCGGGCGTGAGCTCCAGCGTCAGCGCCGGCAGCGAGCTGGCGGTGCCCGAGGTGCTGTCGAAAGGCAGCCGCGCGACGATGGCCGCCGTGCCGCTGGTGCTGAGGCGGTCGGCGCGGATGCTCACCACGTCGGCCATGATGCCCGCGCCACCGACGTTGATGGTGCCGCCATCGATGCGCACCCGGCTCTGCACGGCGTAGTTCAGCGTGCCGCTGCCGAAGTTCAGCGCCGTGCTGTTGGGCGCCCAGGGCGTGTCGGCCGTGCCGGCGATGATCGAGAGGTTGCCCAGGAAGCTGTTGTCGGCGCGCAGCAGCTGCACCGAGCCACCGTTGGCCGCCACCACGTTCAGGCCGGCGCCGCTGGCCACGTTCATGCGGCTGCCGGTTTCGGCCACCACGGCGTCGGCGGCAAAGGCGATGGGCAGCGGGGTGATCTGGCGGCCGTCGAGCTCGGGCCCCGGTGCGGCCACGGTCAGCGGCGCCGAAGCCACCAGCGACAGCGTGCCGCCACTGACGGTGGTGACGCCGGTCAGCGACAGCAGGCCGCCGTCCACGCGGCCGCCGGCTGCGGCATTCACCGTGCCGAGCACGAGGTCGCGCGCCACGCCGCCCGTGCGGCCGCTGGCCAGCGTGAGTTCACCGCGCGCCGTGAGCGAGACCGTGCCGCCGAAGCGGTTGCCTTCGTTCAGCGCCGCGATGCGTTCACCGCTGAGCTGCACCGCACCGGCGCTGCTGAGGGCGCCGCGCATGAGCAGGTCGCCGCTGGCCTGCAGTTCCGGGCCCAGGGTGATGCTGCCGTCGGCATCCACCGCGCGCACGGTCTCGCGGCCGCCCAGGGCCAGGCGGGCGCTGGCGGCCACGCGCACCAGGCTGCCGTCGGGCAGGGCGTCGGCTGCGGCGGTGGCCAGTTCGCCGCTGCTCACCACGGTGTCGCCGGCGTAGGTCTTGTTGCTGCCGCTGAAGAGCAGGCGGCCGTTGCCGGCCTGTTCCACGCCGCCGGTGCCGCTGACGGGCTGGGCCAGCGTGATGTCGTCGCTGCGCGCGAAGCTGAGCGTGCCGTTGGTCTCGAAGCTGGTGCTGGCCAGGCTGCCGCCCAGCGCGCCATCGCCCACGCGCAGGGTGCCGGCATCGATGCGCGTGGCGCCGGTGTAGCTGCTGGCCCCGGTGAGCGTGAAGGTGCTGCTGCTGCCCTGCTTGATGAGGCCGCCGCTGCCGCTGATGACGCCGGCAAAGCTGCTGCTGCCGCTGCTGCCGGTGCTGAGCGTGAAGCTGCCCAGCGCCACTTCACCCGCTCCGCCCAGGCTGCCCAGGGCCTGGTCGCCGCTGAAGGCCAGGCGCGCGCCACTGTTCACCTGCGTGACGGGCAGCGCGCTCAGGCGTTGCGCCGAGGCCAGCGTGAGCGTGCCGCTTTCCACCACCACGCTGCCCACGGCCGCCGCGCCCGCCAGCGTGCTGCTGCCGCGCGCGGTGAGCGTGCCCGTGCCGAGGTTGGCGTCGAGGCGGCCGCCGTCCAGCAGCATCGTGGCCGCCGTCAGCGTGCCGCTGCCCGACAAGGTGCCGGCCAGCGTAAGGTTGCCGATGGTGTCGCTGGCGTTGATGACCACCGCCGCGCCGTTGGCCACCACCAGCGCCAGGTTGTCGGCCAGGCGGTCGGCGGCGCCCAGCGTGAGGCTGCCGCTGTCGACGTTGAAGGTGGTGGCGGCGCTGCGGCCGTCCAGGCGGCTGTTGCCGATGCTGCGCAGCACGCCGCTGCCCAGGTCGGCCTGCACCGTGCCGCTGTTCAGCGTGTAGCTGGCGGCGCTGAGCGTGCCGCTGCTGCCGGGGCTGAGCCCCAGCGTGCCGGCCAGCGCCAGGCTGCCGACGGTGTCGTTGCCGCTCAGCGCCAGCGTGGCGCCGCTGGCCACGGCCACGTCGGCGCTGTCGGCCAGGCGGTCGGCAGCGGCGAGCGTGAGCGTGCCGCCGTTCACTTGCACGGTGGCCGCGGCGCTGCTGCCGGCCAGGCGGCTGTTGCCGATGGACTGCAGGCTGCCGGCCCCCAGCGAAGCCAGGGCGGTGCCGCCGTCCAGCAGGTAGGTGGCGGCGGTGAGGGTGCCGCTGCTGCCGGGGCTGAGGCCCAGCGTGCCGGCCAGGGCCAGGCTGGCCACGGTGTCGTTGCCGGCCAGTGCCAGCGTGGCGCCGCTGGCCACGGCCACGGCGCTGGCATCGGGCAGGCGGTCAGGCGCGGCCAGGGCCAGCGTGCCGGCCTCCACCAGCGTGCTGCCGGTGTAGCCCTGGGCGCCGCTGAGCGTGAACACGCCCGTGCCCTGCTTCACCAGCCCGCCGCTGCCGGCCAGGCTGCCGCCGTAGGTGCTGCTGCCGCCGCTGCCGGTGCGCAGCGTGGCCGCGCCCAGGTTCACGTTGCCGTCGCCGGCCAGGCTGCCCAAAGTCTCGTCACCGGCCATCACGAGGCTGGTGCCGGGTGCCAGCGTCAGGGCCGGGCTGGCCAGCAGTCGCTGCGCGGCACCCAGCGTCAGGGTGCCGCCGTCCACGTTCACCGTCTGCGCGGCGCTGGTGGCGTTGAGCAGGCTGTTGCCGCTGCTGGTGAGCAGGCCGCTGCCCAGGGCGGCGTCGACGCGGCCGCTGGCCAGCGCCACGGTGCCGGCCGTCAGCGTGCCGGTGCCGGCCAGGGTGCCGGCGATGTCGGCGCGCGTGATGGTGTCGTCACCGCCGAGCTGCAGCGTGGCGCCGCTGTTCACGGCCACGGTGGCGCCGTCGGCCAGCCGGTTGGCGGCGGCCAGCACGAGGCTGCCCCCCGTCACCACCACCTCGGTGGCGGCGGCGCTGCCGGCCAGGGTGCTGTTGCCGCTGCTGAGCAGGCGCCCGGCGCCCAGGTTGGCCTGGGCGTTGCCGCCGTCCAGCGTGTAGGTGGCGGCGGTGAGCGTGGCGCTGCCTTGCAGGCCGCCGTTCAGCAGCAGCGTGGCGATGGTGTCGTTGCCGCCCAGCGCCAGCGTGGCGCCGGTGGCCACGCTGAGGGCGGTGGTGTCGGGCAGGGCGTTGGCGGCCGCCGTGGCCAGCGTGCCGGCCAGCACCGTGGTGGCGCCGGTGTAGGTGTTCAGCCCGCCCAGCGTGAAGGTGCCGGCACCGGCCTTGCTGAGGCCACCGCTGCCGCTGATGACGCCGTCGAAGCGGCTGCTGCTGCCGTCGCCACCGGTGGTGAGCGTGAAGCTGCCCAGCTGCACCTCGCCGGCGCCGGCCAGCGAGGCCAGCGTCTGCGTGCCGCCCAGGGCCAGCACGGCGCCCGAGGCCACGTTGGTGGTGCTGCCCGCCGCCAGCAAGGCCGTGGGGGCCAGCGTGAGCGTGCCGCTGTTGACGTTCAGGGCCTGCACCTGGGCTTGCGCCGCGAGGCGGCTGTTGCCGGTGCTGGCCAGCGTGCCGGTGGCCACGTTCGCGGCCGCGGTGCCGCCATCCAGCGTGAGGTTGGTGGCGCTCAGCAGGCCGCTGCCTTCCAGCGTGCCGGCCAGGGCCAGGCCGGCCACGGTGTCGTCGCCGTTCAGGCGCAGCGTGGCGCCATTGGCCACCGTCACCTGCGCGCTGTTGGCCAGCCGGTTGGCCGCGCTCAGCGTGAGCGTGCCGCCGGTCACCTGCACCGTGCCGGCGGCGCTGCTGCCCGTGAGCGTGCTGTTGCCGCTGCTGGCCAGGGTGCCGGTGCCCAGGTTGGCCAGCACCGTGCCGCCGTCCAGCGACACGTTGGCGGCGCTGAGCGTGCTGCCACCGGTAGCGGGTTCCAGGCGGCCGGCGAGGGCCAGGCTGCCGATGGTGTCGTCGCCGCCCATCGCCAGCACGCCGTCGAAGGCCACGTTGACGGCGGCGGTGTCGGCCAGCAGGTTGGCCGAGGCCAGGGTCAGCGTGCCGGTGTTCAGCTGCACGGTGGTGGCGCCGCTGCTGGCGGCCAGGCGGCTGGCGCCGCTGCTGACCAGGCTGCCGGTGCCCAGCGCCATCTGCACGTCACCCGCAACCAGCGTGTAGGTGGTGGCGGTGAGCGTGCCGGTGCCCGTCAGGGTGCCGGAAAGCGTCAGGGTGGTGATGGTGTCGCTGCCGCCCAGCGTGAGCGTGGCGCCGCTGGCCACGGCCACGGCGCTGGCGTCGGGCAGCAGGTTGGCTGCGGTGGTGGCCAGCGTGCCCGCCTGCACCTGCGTGGCGCCGCTGTAGGTCTGGCTGCTGCTGAAGGTGAAGCTGCTGGTGCCGACCTTGACGAGGCTGCCCGTGCCCGACAGCGTGCCGCCGTAGCTGCTGCTGCCGGCGCTGCCGGTGGTGAGCGTGAAGCTGCCCAGCTCGGTGTTGCCGCTGCCGGCCAGCGAACCCAGCGTGGTGGCGCCCTGCAGGCGCAGCGTGGCGCCGCCCGACAGCGTGGTGACGGGCGCCGCGCTCAGGCGGTCGGCCCCGGCCAGGGTGAGCGTGCCGCCGGTCACGGCCAGCTGGGTGGCCGCCGAAGTGCCGTTCAGCACGCTGGCGCCGCTGCTGGTGAGGCTGCCGCCGCCCAGGTTGGCGTTGACGGTGCCGCCTTGCAGAGCCACCGTGCCCGCCGCCAGCGTGCCGGTGCCGTCCAGCACGCCGGCGAGCGTGAGGTTGCCGATGGTGTCGTTGCCGGCCAGCGTGAGGCGCGCCGAGCTGCCCACGGTGACGGCTGCCGCATCGGCCAGCCGGTTGGCGCTGGCCAGCACCAGGTTGCCGCCGGTGGCGTTGAGGTTCAGCGAGGCCAGCGTGCCCTGCACGTTCAGCGTGCCGTCCTGCAGCAGCGTGGTGCCGGTGTAGCCCTGGTTGCCGGCCAGCGTGAAGCTGGTGCTGCCCTGCTTCACCAGGCCGCCCGTGCCCACCATCGTGCCGTTGAAGGTGCTGCTGGCCAGGCCCAGGTTCGTGAGCGTGAAGCTGCCCAGGTCGATGTTGCCGCCGCCCGTCAGCGAGCTGAAGCTTTCCGCACCGCCCAGCACCAGGCCGGCGTTCGCGGCCACGGTGAGGGCCGGGTTCTGGCGGAAGCGCAGCGCATTGCCCAGCGTGAGCGTGCCGCTGTCGATGCTGACGATGGTGGCGTCGCTGGTGGCGTTCAGCGTGCTGTTGCCGGTGACGACGAGTTCACCGCCGCCCAGCGGGGTGTCGTAGGTGCCGCCCGAGAGCGCGTAGACACTGGCGGTGAGCGTGCCCGTGCCCACCAGCCCGCCCGAGAGCACGAGCCGGAACACGGTGTCGTTGCCGTAGAGCTGCAGCCGCGCCGGGCTGGCCACGCGCACCGTGGCGGTGTCGGCCAGGCGGTCGGCCGAGCCCAGCGTGAGCGTGCCGTCGTCGACGTTGAAGTTGTCGGCAGCCGAGGTGCCCAGCAGGCTGGTGTTGCCGCTGCTGTTCAGCGTGCCGGCACCCAGGTTGGCCTGCACCACCGCGCCGTCCTGCAGCGTGTAGGTGCCGGCGGTGAGCAACTGCCCCGCGCTGCCCAGCGTGCCGGCGAGCGTGAAGCTGCTGCCCACGTTTTCCACGCCGCCCAGCAGCAGCGTGGCGCCGGCTGCGACGGTGACGTTGCTGCTGTCGCCCAGGCGCTCGGCGGCGCCCAGCGTCAGCGTGCCCGCGTTGACGTTGATGGCGGTGTTGCCGGCACTGCCGTTCAGCGCCGTGTTGCCGGTGACGTTCAAGGTGGCGCCGGCCAGGTTGGCATCGACCACGGCCCCCGCCTGCAGCGTGGTGGTGGTGGCGCTCAGCGTCTGGCCGCTGCCGGCCAGTCGCCCGGCCAGCGTGAGTGTGGCGACGGTGTCGTTGCCGGCCAGCGCCAGCGTGGCGGGGCCCAGCACGGTGACGCTGGCGGTGTCGGCCAGGCGGTTGGCGGCGGCCAGGTTCAGCGTGCCGCTGTTCACCAGCACGTTGCCGGCCGCCGTGCCGCCGAGTGTGCTGTTGCCGTTGATGGTGAGCGTGCCCAGGCCCAGGTGGGCATCGGCCTGCGTCAGCGCGTTGGCATTGAAGCCGTAGCTGCCGGCCGTGAGCGTGCCATTGCCGCCCAGCGTGCCCGCGAGCACCAGGCTGAACACGGTGTCGTCACCGGCCAGGTTCAGCACGCCGCCGGTGTCGACGGTCAGCGCGCTGTCGTTGGGCAGCACGTTGGCGGCCTGCAGGGCCAGCGTGCCGCCGGCCACGCGGGTGGCGCCGGTGTAGCTGTGGCTGCCGCCCAGGTTGAACACGCCCGCGCCTTGTTTCGTGAGGCCGCCGGTGCCGCTGATGAGCCCGCTGAAGGTGCTGGGGTTGGCGTCGCCCGTGCTGAGCGTGAAGCTGCCCAGCGCCAGTTCGCCGCTGCCGGCCAGGCTGCCGAAGGTCTGGTTACTGCCCAGGCCCAGGCGGCCGGTGCCGACCAGCGTGACGTCCGGCGTGTTGCTGAAGTTGCCGGTGGGGGCCATCGTGAGCACGCCGCCCGTGGCCACGCTCACCGTGCCGGCGGCCGCCGCCGCGGCCAGGGTGGTGTTGCCGCTGGCGCTGAGGCCGCCCGTGCCGAGCGCGGCGTTCACCGTGCCGCCGTTGAGCACATAGCCCGTGGCGGCGGTGGCCGTCAGCGTGCCGCTGCCTGAAAGCGTGCCGGCCAGGGTGAGTTCGCGCACGGTGTCGTCACCGTTCAGGGCCAGCGTGGCGATGCTGGCGACGTTCACATCGGCGCTGTCGGCCAGGCGGTTCGGCGTGGCCAAAGTCAGCGTGCCGCTGGTGAGTTGCACCGCGGTGGCGTCGGCCGTGCCACCGAGCGAGGCATTGCCCTGCACGGTGAGCTGGCTGCCGCCCAGGTTGGCCAGCACCTGCGCACCCTGGGTGAGCGTGGTGCTGGCAGTGAGCTTGTGGCCGGCGCCGGCCAGCGTGCCACCCAGGCTGAGCGTGCCTACCGTTTCGTCGACCGCCAGCGTGAGCTGCCCCCCAGTGTTCACGGTGACGGCGGCCCCGTCGGCAATGCGGTCTGGCGTGGCCGCCAGCGCGAGGTTGCCGCCGTTGTTCACGGTGACGCTGCCGACGTTGGCGCGCGCGTTCAGCGTGGCCGCGCCCGTGACCAGCAGCGTGCTGGCGCTGAGGACACCAGGCCCGTTCAGCGTGCCGGCCAGCGTGGCATTGCCCGCGGTTTCGTTGCCGCCGAGCACGAGCGCGCCGCCCAGCACTTCCAGCGAGGCCCCCGCGTTCTGCAGCCGCCCGCCGGCGCCGGCCAGGGTGAGTGTGCCGCTGTCCACGCGCAGGTTGCCGGCCAGCGTGCCGGCCAGGGTGCTGATGCCGGTGGAGGTGAGCTGGCTGGTGGTGACCAGCGCCGTGTTCAAGCCGGTGCTGCCGCCATTGAGCGCGATGCTGCTGGCGCTGAGGCTGCCCGTGCCGCCGAGGGCGCCGGCCAGGGTGAGGACGTCGATGGTTTCGCTGCCGCCCAGGTTCAGCGTGCCGCTGGCGCCCACCGTGACGTCGCTGGCGTTGTCCAGCACCTCGTTGCCGTTCAGCGCCAGCGTGCCGGCGCTCACCGTGGTGAGGCCGGTGTAGGCCTGGGTGCCGCCCAGCGTGAAGACGCTGCTGCCCACCTTGGTGAGGTTGCCGCTGCCGCTGATGGTGCCGCTGAAAGCGGTGTTGCCCGTGGCGCTGCCGGTCGTCAGCGTGAAGGTGTTCAGGTTCACGTTACCCGTGCCGGCCAGGCTGCCGATGGCCAGGTTGTTCACCAGGGCCACGTTGCCGGCCACGTCGAAAGTGGGCGTGCCGCTGAAGCTGCTGCCGGCTTCGAAAGTGAGCGTGCCACCGGCGCCGATGTTGACGCTGCCCACGCCGGCCACGGCGGCCAGCACGCTGTTGCCTGCGGCACTGAGGCCGCCGCTGCCCAGCGGGGCTTCGACGCGGCCGCTGTTGAGTGCGTAGCCCGTGGGCGCGGTGGCCGTCAGCGTGCCGGTGCCCGTGAGCAGGCCCGAGAGGTTCAGCTGCGTGATGGTGTCGGCAAAGCCCATGCTGAGCACGCCACCGGTGGCCACGCTGACGGTGGCGCTGTTGTCCAGCAGGTTGGCGGCGCCGAGGGTGAGCGTCGCCCCGGTATCGATGTTCACCGTGAGGGTCTGTGCCGTGGGGGCCACCACCGCCCGGCTGAGGGTGGTGTTGCCGCTCACGGTGAGCGTGGTGCCCTGGAGCTCGGCATTCACCGTGGCCCCGGTCTGCAGCGTGAGGCCGCCCGCGCTGGCGAGCCGGCTGCTGCCGCCGCCCAGCGCGCCGGCGCTGGTGAAGCTGACCACGCTTTCGTTGCCGTTCAGGGTGAGGCCGCTGCCCGCCGCACTGCCGATGTTCACCGTGGTGATGCCTGCGCCCAGCCGCCCGGCACTGCCCAGCGTGAGCGTGCCGCCGTTCAGCGTGAGCAGCGTGCCACCGGCCAGCGTGCCGTTCAGTGTGCTGTTGCCGGTGACGTTCAGCGTGCCGGTGCTGAGGTTGGCATTGATGACTGCGCCCGTGTTCAGCGTGCTGGTGCCGCTGGTGGTGAGCGTGAACGCGCCACCGAGCGTGCCGCCCGCATTCAGCGTGGCCACGGCGGTGTCGGCCGCCAGCGTGAGCGTGCCGCCGCTGTTGATGGTGAGGTCGGCCGCCGCGCCCAGGCTGGCGGCGGCGCCCAGCGCCAGCGTGGCGCCGCTGGCCACGTTCACGCTGCCGGCCACCACGGGGGCGTTCACCGCACTGCTGCCTTGCGCGGTGAGCGAGGTGGTGGTGAGCACGCCCGCGCCCGCCAGCGTGGCGGTGTTGCCAGCGGTGCCGGCCAGCGTGAGGCTGCCGATGGTTTCGCTGGCGTTGTTGAGCGTCAGCGTGCGGTTGGCGTTCACCTGCACGGCGGTGCTGTCGCCCAGGCGGTCGGTGCTGCCGGTGGCCAGCGCGAGCGCGCCATTGGCCACTTCCAGCAAGGCCGGCGCGACGAGGCCCCCATTGAAGCTGAGTGTGCCGGTGCCGTTCTGCAGTACGCGGCCTGCGCCGCTGACGCTGCTGCCGAAGTTGATGTTGGCACTGCGGTTGAAGGCCAGCGTGGCGCCGCTGCCGACGATGACGCCAGCGTTGGACTGCAGCGTGCCGTCGCTGCCGTTGCCCACCGTCAGCGTGACGTTGTTGTTGATGGTGGTGGTGCCGTTGACGAGGAGGTCGCTGCGGATGAGGCTGTTGCCTGTCACGATGAGCAGGCCGACGCTGTCGATGCTCGTGTTCAACGTGCCGTTCAGCGTGTAGGTGCCAGGAGTGAGCCTGCCCGGGCCGAGCAAGGTGCCTTCGCCGGTGAGCCCTCCCACCACCTCGTTCACGGCCAGTGCCAGCGTGCCGCCTGTCTGCAGGTCGATGTCGGCGTCGTTGTCGATGCGGTTGGCCGTGGCGGGCGAGCCGGTCGCGCCGTCGTTGGTCAGGCTCAGGAAGCCTCCCGAGGTGATGACCACGTCGTTCACGTTCAGGAAACCCGCCAGCGTGGAGGTGCCTCCGCCATTGACCGTGACATCACCTCCCGCCACGGTGGTACCGACTTCGATGCGTGAGCCTCCACTCAGCACGGTGCCGTTGGCGGCATTGGTGTTGGTGGTCAGGGTGAAGTTGCCGTCCAGCGTGCCACCCAGGACCAGGCGCCGCACGCTCTGGTTGGCACCCAGGCGCAGCGTCCCACCGGTGTTGACCGTGGCGAGGGTGCCTGACGCTCCGCCCGTGAGCGCGTTCGCGTTGTCGATGCGCAGCGTGGCGCCGCTGCCGACGGTCAGCGCCAGCGTGCCCAGTTCGACGTTGCTGTCGTTGGCGCTGTTGCGAACAATGACCAGGCCGCCCTCAGCACCCAGGTTGCCGGCGCCCAGGTCGGCCTCGACCACCGCGCCGGCCTGCAGCGTGTAGCTGCCTGCCGTCAGTTGCGAATTGCTGCCGCTGCCCGTCAACGTGCCGGCCAGCGTGAGGCTGCCGACGGTCTCGGTGTTGTTGTCCAGTGTCAGCGTGGCGCCATTGCTCACGCTGACGGCCGCGTTGTTGTCGATGAGGCCGCTGCCGTCCAGCGTGAGGCTGCCGGCGGCAACCTGCAGCGTGGCCAGGCTGTTGAGGCTGCGGTTCAGCGTGACGGTGCCGTTACCGGCCAGGCGCAAGGTGCCGCCGCTGAGGGTGCCGTTGCCCAGCAGGGCCGTGGCGTTGAAGTTGCCGTTGCGGTTCAGCACCAGCGTGCCGGCGATGTTCAGCGTGTTCGCAGTGGCCACGCTGCCGGACGTACCGTTGCCAGCCGTCAGCGTCACGCCGCTGGCCACGGTGAGCGTGTTGCTGACGGTGACGGCGTTGTTGACCTGCGGCGTGCTGGCCGCGATGTTGGCGTTCAGGTTCGCCACGGTCAGCCCGCCGCTGCCACCGACGGTGCCGCCCAGCGTCAGGCTGGCGGCGCTTTCGGCCGTGGTGCCCAGCGTGAGGGTGCCGCCCGAGGCCACGGAGAGCGCGGCCCCGGTGCCCAGCCGTGCACCGCCGTCTGCCAGCACCAGGCTGCCAGTACCGCCCACGGCGAAGTTCGCCACGCCTGTGTTGGTGCCGTTGAGGTTGAGGGTGCCCGAACTCACGGTCAGCGTGGTGCCGGCCGAGCCGGCCACGTTGCCCAGCGTCGTGGATGCACCGTTGTTGAAGGCCAACTCGGCACTGTTGCTCAGCGTGGTGGTGCCGCTGGTGGTCAGCGAGCCGCTGCCGCTGACGGTGAGCACGCCCCCAGTGACGTTGGTGGTTGCTGCCGTGACCGCGGCGGTGATGGCGGTGGTGCCGCTGCTTGCCAGCGTGCCGGTGACGGCCAGCCCGCGGCCGACTTGTGCGTTGTTCAGCGTCGCCGTGCCGGCATCCACCGAACCGGTGCCGCCGAGCGTGCCCGTGAGGGTCAGGTTCGAGATGCTGTTGGCCCCCGTGACCGTGAGGCCAGCGCCCACGACCAGCGGGTTGTTCACCGTGGCGGTGTTGAGATCGGCCGCGCCGCTGACGTTCAGCGCCGCGGTTCCGCCCAGCGTGCCGGCCAGGGTGAAGCTGCCGACGTTCTCAGCCGTGTTGCCCAGGGTGAGGGTGCCGCCCGCAGCCACGGTGACGTTGGCCCCGGTGCCCAGGCGTGCGGCGTTGTCGGCCAGCGTGAGCGTGCCGCCGTTGCCGATGGCGAAGTTCGAGACGCCGCCGTTGCTGCCCGACAGCGACACGCTGCCGTTGTTCACGTTCACCGTGGTCGTGCCAGTGCCCGCTACGCCCACCAGGCTGGAAGACAGCGACCCTGCGAACGTGAGCTGCGTGCCCGAGGCCAGCGTCGTCAGGCCGCTGGCGGCCAGCGAGCCCGCCGCGCCGCTGCCGACGGTGAGCACGCCGCTGTTCACATTGACCGTGCCGGTGGTGACGGCCGATTCGATGCGGGCCGTGCCGGTGCTGGCCAGCGATGTGGTGCCCAGGCTGCCGACGCCGCTGAGCACGCCAGTGAAGGTGAGCGCAGAGACGGTGTTCGCGCCGGTGAGCGTCAGGCCGCCATTGGCCACCAGGGCGTTGTTCACCGTGGCGGTGTTCAGGCTGGTGGAGCCGCTGACCGTGAGCCCGGCCGTGCCGCCCAGGGTGCCGCCCAGCGTGAGGCTGGCCACGCTTTCGCCCACGGTGCCCAGCGTCAGCGTGCCACCGGCGGCCACGTTGACACTGGCGCCCGTGCCCAGGCGGGCCACGCCGCCGTTCAGCGCGAGTGTGCCGGTGCCACCCACGCTGAAGTTCGTGATGCCGCCGCTGCTGCCGGCCAGGGTCAGGGTGCTCGAATTCACGGCCACCGTGGTGTTGGCATTGCCCGCCAGGTTGCCGACGCTGAAGGGCCCGGTGCCGTCATAGATCAGCTGCGCGTTCGAGCTGAGCGTGGTGGTGCCGGTGGTGCCCAGCGTGCCCGCCACACCTCCGACCGTGAGCGTGCCCCCGGTGATGTTGGTGATGTCGGCCGTGACAGGGCGGTTGATTGCGGCAGTGCCGCTGCTCGTCAGCGTGCCAGTGACAGCCAGGCTGGCCGCGCCACCGATGGTGCCGGCCAGGCCGAGCGCGGCCACGCTCTCGTTCGTGTTGCCCAGCGTCAGCGTGGCGCCGGCACCCACGTCCACCGTGGCGCCCGTGCCCAGCCGCGCCGCGCCGTTGGCCAGGCTCAGCGTGCTGCCGTTGCCCAGCACGAAGTTCCGCACGCCGGCATTGGTGCCGGTCAGGCTCAGGCTGCCGGCCGTCACCGTGACGGTGGTGTTGGCGGCGCCCGACAAGTTGCCCAGGCTCAGGCCGGTGCCGTTGAAGGCCAGCTGCGCTCCATCGCTGAGCGTCGTGGTGCCGGTGGTGTTCAACGAGCCCGTGGTGCCGTTGCCCACGGTCAGCAGCCCCCCCGTGACGTTGGTGCTGACCGCCTGCACGGCAGCGGTGATGGTGCTGCTGCCGCTGCTGGACAAGGTGGTGCCCACCGTCAGGGCGGCGCCCACCGCGCCGCCCGTCAGCGTGGCGCCCCCGGTGGTGACCAGGCTGCCAAGCCCGCTGAGCGTGCCGTCCAGCGTGAGCGTGGTGATGGTGTCGGCAAAGCCCAGGCTCAGAGTGCCGGCGCTGGCCACGGCGACGGCATCGGGCAGCACGTTGGTGGCGCCCGTGGTCAGTGTGCCGGCGTTCACCAGCAATTGCGTGGTGGGCGGCGCGGCGTTCAAGGTCAACGCGCCACCGGCCAGCACCAGCCGCCCGGCACTCAGCAGGCTGGAGGGCAAGGTGGCGTTGTTGTTCAGCGTGAGGTCGCCGGTGACCGTGAGTTCGCCGGCGTCGGCGTTGGCGAAGCTGCCGCCCGTCAGCGTGAGGCTGGCGAAGGTGGCGGGGTTGTTCAACAGGTCGATGGCGCCGGTGCCGCTGAGGCGCACGCCCGTGGCCGAGGGGATGGCGCCCGTGGCCGCCACCTCGGCCGTGCCTGCCGTCACTTCCAGGAAGGCCGGCAGCGTCTTGCCAGTCTGCAGCAGCAGCTTGCCCGCGCCTGCTTGCCGCAGGGCGCCGGCGCCGCTCACGTTGGGCGGCGTCACGTCGTCCGACCGGTCGAAGGCCAGCACCCCGGGCGCCTGCACGGTGTAGGTGCTGGCATTCAGCTGACCGACGGTGCCACCGTTGCCCACCGAGGTGATGCCGCGCACCACGTCCACGCTGGTGGTGATGGTGGTGTTGCCCGTGATGTTCGTGTTGCCGTCCAGGCTGAGGCTGTTGGCGGTGATGGTGGCCGCAAAGTCGTGCACGCCCGTGCCACCGTTGTTGGTGACGGTCAGCGCACCAGAGGCCGTGACGGCCTGGTTCAGTTGCACTGTGCCAGTGGCGGTTGGTCCCGCTCCGATCACGTTCGTGGTGGTGTTCGAACTCAGGGTCAGTGCGCCGCGGACGTTCAACGGGGCGTTGACGATGACGTTGTTGCCGGCCTGCAGCGTGAGCGAGAAGCTGTTGGCGGTGGCGACGACGTCGTTGGTGATCGTGATGTTGTTCGTGGCCTGCAGCACCACGTTGGCGGCGTTCAGCCGACCCACAAGCGAAATCGGCGTGAACAGGCTGGTGCCGCCCCCGAGAGGGGCTGCGCCGAACGTGACCAGATCGGAACCCAAGGCCGAACCCCCAGCCGTGACGATCTCGATATTGGTCGGGTCCAGCAGCAGCGTGCCCGTCAGCCCCGCAGCAGCCGACAGGTCGGCCGTGCCCTGGAAATCCAGCCATTCCTTGCCCGACACCTCGGCCAGGCCGCCGTTGCCGCCCACCGCCCCGCCGCGCGCCGACACGTGGCCGTGGAAACGCGTGGCGCGCTCGGACCACAGCACCACCAGCCCACCGTCGCCCTGTTGCCCGGCATCGGCGCGCACTTCGGCGCCGGGCCGCACCACCACCTGTTCGGCGTTGTGGATGTCGGGCGCGGCCTTGCCCTGCCAGTCGCCGCCGATGCGCACCTGCCCGCCGCCGTCGCGGCCCGAGGCATCGACGCGGGCGCTGGCGTCGAGCAGCACCTTTTCGCCCAGCACGCGTGCATCGCCCCCGGTGCCGCCGGCGTTCGACACATCCACCGTGCCCGCCACGCTGGTGATGCCGTGGCGGCCACCGTCGATGACCACCTTGCCGTTGCGTGCACCCAGGCCGCGGGCCTGCACGATGCCGTCGACGTTGAGTACGCTGTCGGCAAAGCCGGCACGCGCCGCGGCGCGCACCTCGGCCTGCCCGCCGTCGGCACGCACGCTGCCCAGCAACTGCAGCCGCGCGTCGAGGTCGTTGTTCTTGACGTTGAAGAAGATGAGGCCGTCGCCTTCCACGTCCACCAGCACCTCGCTGGCGGCGGCCAGGCCCACGCGCCGGGCGTCGATGAGCCCGCTGTGCAGCAGCTGCGGCGCCACCAGCACCACGCTGCCGTCGATGGCGGTGATGTGGCCTTCGCTGCGCAACTCGCCCGCGCCGCCGGCCCCCGCGCCCAGCTGCAGCCGGCCCGATTGCAGGGCGTCGTCGTTCAGGCCCAGGGTGCTGGCCACCAGCCCGCCCACGTCCACGCGCGAGCCGGCGCCGAAGACGATGCCGCGCGGGTTGATCAGCCACACCGCGCCATTGCTCTGCAGCGTGCCATAGATGAGCGAGGGGTTCTCGCCCAGTACGCGGTTCAGCAGCACGGACGAGGCGCCGGGCTGCACCACCTGCACCTTCTCGCCCGCGGCGATGGAAAAGCTGGTCCAGTCGAGCGCGGCCTTCGGGGTTTGCTGCTGAATCAGCATCTGGCCCGGGGCCGTGGTCTGCACGCTGGCCTGGCCCTGCGTGTTCACCGGCCCGGTGGGCAAGGCCCACACCAGGGGCACCGCGCCCAGCAGGCACACCGCCAGGCTCACGGGGCGCAGCGCGGGCACGGCCCGCTGGGGCGCTGGCGCGGCGGCCTTCACCCGGCGCCGTGCGCCGCCGGCGCGCTGCGAGGCAGGGGAGGGGG
>LJHT01000130.1 GCA_001295905.1 beta proteobacterium AAP51
TACCATTCAGTCATGTCAGCTTTGTAACGCTGCTGGCTAAAACACGTTAGGCCGCACACGCAACCGTCGTGCGGATCGGGCGGACGAGATTGCCAACTACCAGTCGACCAAGATCCAATACACAAACCAGACGCAGCGACTCATGAAGCGCAAGGGAACTCGTGCCTCGACAGCAGCCCCGGTTGCTGCTCGATCACCGGCCATGACCCGCACGATCCGGTGGCTCGCTCGCTTGGCAGGCGCCGTCGTGTGCTTCGGGCCCCCTCTTCTGCTTCTACTTGGCTTCGTGCCAGCAATCGAAGGACCCACGCGCGCTGCGGGCTGGGGACTTCAAGCACTTCTCCAAGAGTGGTGGGGCAAATCACTGGTCACAAGCGCCTGGCTCGGTTTGGGCTGGTTGGGCTATCGAGCGCTGTTTCGCTCCGGCAAGAGTGCGGCCTAACCCCTCGTTCAACCCTGACCCGCTACGGCAGGCGCTGTAAGGCCAGGCAACGCCAGTGTGAACCATCGTCGTTGCCTGGCCTTACAGCGCCCGCCTCCGCGGTCAGGGTTAACTCGAACGTTAGGCCTCAGAACACGCCCTCTTCGGCTCTCTTGCACCCGATGAATACACCAACGCCGTGCCGCGAAGTAACCCACACACCGGGCCGGTTCCCACGAATCAGGGGCATCATCGGCAACGCGGTGGTCTTGGTTTGCGTCTGCTTCGTGCTGCTGGGTGCGTTCTACTTCGGCATAGCATCGTGCGGCGGCTACGTTTGGCACAAGGAGGCCTTCCGAAGAGTCAGCATCACGCTCTACGTCGCTGCCCTGGCATGCCCAAGCACTCTGCTTCCGTCCCTCGGGCGGAAGGTCGCCTTCGGAATCGGGCTACCGTTGCTGTTCGTCCTCGTTGAGTCAGCCACAGCGCCGTTCTATCCAGGACCGCCAACCTCTATCGTGGAGTACGGCGCCATCTTCCTTCGCGCGGTCGAGTTCGGTCCATGCGGCTGAGGCCTAACCCCTCGTTGCACCCCGGACCCGCTACGGCAGGCGTTGTAAGCCCGGCGTGTTGCCAACGGTAGCATCGTCACACGCCGGGCTTACAACACCTGCCTCCGCGGGCCGGGTGAACTC
>LJHT01000131.1 GCA_001295905.1 beta proteobacterium AAP51
CAGGCAGGCCCTGCGGCGGCTGCGCGGCCTGCAGCGCCATCACGCCAGCGGCGGCCAGCGCGGCCATCACCGCGCCCATGCCGTAGACGCCCAGCCAGGGTGCCAGCGCGGCCAGCGGTGCATCCACCATCGCGTACCCGGCAGCCACCCACGGGAAGCCCGTGAACAGCACGCCGCGCGCCAGCTCGGCCAGCAGCCAGAGCGCGGCGAACAAGGCCACGTCGCCGGCCGTGCCACGCCGCCAGCGTGCATAGGCCGCGCAGGCCAGCGCCAGGTAGAGCGACAAGGCCGCCGACAGGGCGTACACCGCCGCCGCCGCCAGCGGCGCCGGCAGGCCGCCGTAGCGGTGCATGCTGATGAACAGCCACCAGGTGCCGGCGCACAGCCAGCCCGTGCCGTACAGCCAGCCCAGCAGCGCCGCGCGACCGGGCGTGGCCGCATTCAGGCGCCACACCAGCAGCGCCAGCGTGGCCAGCGGCAGCGGCCACCACGCGGTGTGCACGAAGGCCAGCGTCTGCAGCGCGCCCAGGGCTGCGGCCAGCGGCAGCTCCAGGGCCGCGGGCAGGCGCGGGCCCGGCTTCAATCGAGCTGGCCGTCTTCGGCCGGCGCTTCTTCCTGCGGCGCGCGCGCCACGCGGAACCAGCGCACCGCGCCACCGCGCGTGAGCATCACCGTGAAGCGCAGGCCACCCACCTCCACCATCTCGCCGCGGCGCGGCACGCGGCCCAGTTCATGCGCCACCAGCCCGCCGATGGTGTCGAAGGCCTCTTCGGCCAGGCGCGTGCCGAAGGCCTCGTTCACCGCCGTGATGGCCACGTCGCCGGCCACGCGGTGGGTGCCGTCGGCCAGCGTGTAGATGCCGTTTTCCTGTTCCTGCTCGTCGAACTCGTCCTCGATCTCGCCGACGATCTCTTCCAGCACGTCTTCGATGGTGATGAGCCCTGCGGTGTTGCCGAATTCGTCGATGACGATGGCCAGGTGGTTGCGGTTGCTGCGGAAATCGCGCAGCAGCTCGTTCAGGCGCTTGCTCTCGGGCACGAAGACGGCCGGGCGCAGCAGCGTGCGCAGGTTCAGCTCGGGCGCCCGCTGCAGCTTCAGCAGGTCCTTGGCCATCAGGATGCCGATGATGTTGTCGCGCCCGCCGTCGTACACCGGGAAGCGCGAATGCGCGGTGTCGATCACCACGCCCAGCAGCTCGTCGTAGTCGGCCTGGATGTCCAGCAGGTCCATGCGCGGCGCGGGCACCATCACGTCGCCGGCCGTCATGTCGGCCATGCGCAGCACGCCTTCGAGCATGAGGCGCGACTCGGGCTCGATGAGCTCGCGGTCTTCGGCCTCGGCCAGGGTGCGGAAGAGTTCGTCCTTGCTGTCAGGCCCTGGGGAGATGAACTCCACCAGGCGCTGGAAGAAGGGTTTGCGGTCCGCACGCGAGCCGGGGGCGGGGCGTGCGGACCTGTGAGGCGCGGGGTCGGACACTGAGGCGGTGCCGGCAGTCAATGGGAAGGGAAGAATAACCGAGGCGCCCCGCCCGGGCCCGGCTGCGGCGACAATCACGCCCCTTCCCGGCCGCCAGCCTGCCCCGGCGTGGCGAGCGGCCACCCACCCGATGCCCTGCCCATGAACCCGACCCTCAAGACCCTGGCACTGCCCATCTTCGCGATGGCGGCTGTCATCGTGCTGTCCAACGTGCTGGTGCAGCACGCCATCAACGACTGGCTCACCTGGGGTGCCTTCACCTTCCCGCTGGTGTTCCTGGTGACCGACCTCACCAACCGCGCGCTGGGCCCGGCGGCGGCGCGCCGCGTGGCCTGGGTCGGGTTTGCGGTGGCCGTCACGGTGTCGCTGGCGCTGGCGCCCTGGCGCATCGCACTGGCCTCGGGTGCGGCTTTCATCATCGCCCAGGGCATGGACATCTACGTCTTCAACCGCCTGCGCCAGGCCAGCTGGTGGAAGGCGCCGCTGCTGGGTTCGCTGGCCGCCAGCGTGGTGGACACGGGCGTCTTCTTCTTCCTGGCCTTCGCCGGCAGCGAGATGAACTGGCTGATGCTGACCGGCGGCGACCTGGCCGTGAAGGCCGCCATGGCCGTGCTGCTGCTGGCGCCCTACCGCGCGCTGCTGCCGCACCTGGACCGCTGGGCCGCGCTGGCCACGCCCGCCCCAGCCCCACCGCCCGCGGCCTCCTGAGCCGCGTACGCGCCGCTACCGCCCCCATTCGTCTGCCGCCTCAGGAAACAAGCACCATGTCGAACCAGCTCATTCCCGCCACCATCCTCACGGGCTTCCTGGGCTCGGGCAAGACCACGCTGCTCAAGCGTGTGCTGACCGAAGCCCACGGCCAGAAGATCGCCGTCATCGAGAACGAGTTCGGCGAAGAGAACATCGACAACGAGATCCTGGTCGCCGACACGCGCGAGCAGATCATCCAGATGAACAACGGCTGCGTCTGCTGCACCATCCGCGAAGACCTGCGCACCACGCTCTCCGACCTGGCCGAGAAGCGCCGCAAGGGCGAGCTGCAGTTCGACCGCGTGGTCATCGAGACCACCGGCCTGGCGGACCCCGGCCCCGTGGCGCAGACCTTCTTCATGGACGACGAGATCGCCGAAAGCTACCTGCTCGACAGCATCCTGACGCTGGTGGACGCCAAGCACGGCGAGCAGCAGCTCAACGACCGCCAGGAAGCGCGCCGCCAGATCGGCTTCGCCGACCAGATCTTCCTGAGCAAGAGCGACCTGTGCTCCGAAGCCGAGACCGCCGCGCTGCTGCACCGCATCAAGCACATGAACCCGCGCGCGCCGCAGCACAAAGTGCACTTCGGGCAGGTGCCCATCACCGACATCTTCGACCTCAAGGGCTTCAACCTCAACGCCAAGCTCGAGATCGACCCCGAGTTCCTGAATGCCGACAGCCATGGCCATGACCACCACGACCATGCGCACCACGACCACGAGCACGGAGAACACTGCGACCACCCCCACCACCACGCCCACGACGACGACGTGAAGAGCTTCGTCTTCCGCAGCAACAAGGCCTTCAACCCGGCCAAGCTGGAAGACTTCCTCGGCGCCATCGTGCAGGTCTACGGCCCCAAGCTGCTGCGCTACAAGGGCGTGCTGTTCATGAAGGGCAGCGAGCGCAAGGTCATCTTCCAGGGCGTGCACCAGTTGATGGGCAGCGACCTGGGCCCGAAGTGGGCGCCCGGTGAAGAAAAGAACAGCAAGATGGTCTTCATCGGCATCGACCTGCCCAAGGACGTGCTGCTGCAGGGCCTGGAGCAGTGCCTGGTCTAGGCCGGGCCGGGGGCCGCAACCGGCCCCCAGGCGTGAGGCCTGCGCGCCGGTGGGCAGGCCCGCGGGCATGAGGGGGCCTGGAACCACCCCTGCACCGACCCCCGACAGGCCGTGGCTACAATCGCGCGCCTTGCAAGCCCCCCGGGGCCGAACAGGCCCCCGCCCCGGCGGGGTGCTCCAGACGCATGCCCTGCCTCGGCAGGGGCCCAAGACACCGAAGCCCGACCAGGCGTATTCGACAAGGCGAGGAGGTTCCCGTGAGCAAGCCACCGGCCAAGACCGCGGCCGCCAGCAAGACCAAGGCAGCCCCCGCAGGCGCAGAGAGCCCGAAGGCCCCAGCCAAGGCGGCCACCAAGCCCGCGGCGAATGCCAAGGCGTCGGCGCCCAAGGTTGAAGTGAAGGCCGAAGCCAAGGCAGCCACGAAGCCTGCCGCGAAGCCAGCGGCCAAGGCCGCTGCCGCACCCGCCGCCCCGGCCGGCCCCAAGCCGGCGGCGAAACC
>LJHT01000132.1 GCA_001295905.1 beta proteobacterium AAP51
GGGGGCCCGCCTTCAGGGCGTGTAGCGCAGCAGCACCAGAGGGGCGGGCCCGCCGGTGGGCGCGGCCAGCAGCACGGCCAGCAGCGGGCGCCCGTCCGCGCCCACGCGCAGGCGCACCTGGCTCGCATAGGCGCCCGTGCCATCCGGCAGCGGGGCCAGGTTGTTGCGGCCGAAGGTGTCCCAGCGGTTGTCGGCCGCCACCGCGCCGAGCACGGCGCCGCGGGGGTAGTCGGCCGGTTCGCCCCAGGCCAGGAAGGCGGCGCCGCCGCAGCCGGCGCCCACCTGCAGCGACTGCGGCTGCAGCGCGTAGCGCCGCGCTTCATCGGCCAGCAACGTGGTGTCGGCCAAGGCGCGCCAGCCGGTGGCAGGCGTCCAGCGCTGCAGTTGCAGCTGCTGGCGCGCGCTGCTGCTGAAGAACGCGGTCTGCCCCCAGCTCCAGGCCAGCAGCACCTCGCCGTTGGCAGCGGTGAGCGCGATGTCGCCCAGGGTGGCGTTGGCGTCGGGCGCACCGGCGTCCAGCACC
This sequence comes from beta proteobacterium AAP51, assembly GCA_001295905.1. GTDB lineage: Bacteria > Pseudomonadota > Gammaproteobacteria > Burkholderiales > Burkholderiaceae_C > Rubrivivax. The sequence continues at coordinate 524 of LJHT01000132.1, forward strand.
TGCAGCGGCACCCAGCCGGCACCGGGCAGGGCGCGGCGCCACACGCGCAGCCGCGTCACGCCGTCGGCTTCGCGCACGGCCAGCGCCAGCAGCAGGCTCTGGTCCAGCGGGTCGGTGGCCAGGCGCATCACGCGCACGCTGCCGCCGGCAGGCAGGTCGGCCGGCAGCGCCAGATCGCCGAGCGTGCGCGTCAGCACGTCGGCCGTGCGCAGGCGGGGGCCGGCATCGCCCACCCAGCCCACCACCGCTTCGCTCTGCGAGGTGGCGAGCTGCAAGCCGCGCAGGTTCGCCGCCTGGTCCACGGCCATCATCTCGGGCTGCCAGCCGGCGCTGCCGGTCTCCCAGGCCAGCATCACGCGCGTCTGTTCGGTGAGCGGGCGTCTGAAGTCGGTTTCGCGCCAAAGCACCAGCGTGCGGTTCAGCAGCCCCTCGGCAGGGCTGCGCGCCACGCGCACGTTCTCGGGGGGCGCCGCGGTGGCGATGACGCTTTGGCGCCAGCCGCCGAAGTCTTCGTCGACCAGCACGCTCTGTTCGGTGGCGCGCACCACAGTCACACGGGTGGATTCCACCCTGTCCAGCGCGACATCGAACTCCAGCGTGCTGACCAGCGCCTGCACGGGCGTGCTGACAGCCGTCCAGCGGCCCACGGCGCAGGCGCCCGCCACCGCCGGCGGCGGCGCGGCCACGGGGGCATCGTTCAGCCGCACCTGATCGCCCCGCAGCGGGGCCGACTCCACTTCGTGCTGGGCCGTGGGCGCGACCAGGGCCGAGGCTCCGAATTCGCTGCTGACGCTGCGCGAAAGCGTGAAGGGGCGCGACTGGCAGAAGCGCTCGGTCAGGTTCAGCGGCGAAGGCAGGGCGGCATAGCCCGGTTGTTCGGGCGATGGCACGTCCACGGTGTCGCCCTCGGGGAAGCTGATGCTCACGCCCGCCGGCAAGTCGGCCAGGTTCAGCCGGTAGCGGCCGCTGACGTAGACGTAGCGGTCAGCGGCGCGCTGCAGGATGACCTCGGGGCAATGCACCAACCGCCCGCTCACGGTGCCCCCGCGGGGCAGCGTGGCGGCCTGCCAGCTGGTGGTGAGGCTGGCTTTGCGGGGGTAGGGGTCTTCGGTGTCGGGGGCACCGCTGCCGAAGATGCAGCCGGCCAGCGGCAACGCGCCGAACAGGGTGATGAGAATGCGTGGGTTCATGGCCACCTCAGCAGTTGGAAGCACCGAAGGAACCGATGCCGCTGGAAGACTTCGCGCTGATGGCGACACAGCCGCCGCTGCTGGCGATCCACGTGCCGCTGGCGGTGGCGCTGCTGCGGCTGGCGCTGTTGTGGCGCGCCTGGGCCAGCAGCCAGAGGTTGGCGAAGGGCAGCGGCTGGCCTTCCAGGCCAACGTTGCCACTGGCGTCCAGCCAGTAGCGGCCGGGCCACACCGGGCCCAGCGTGCGCAGCCAGGCGACTTCGGGGTCGGCCAGGTTGCGGCCGTTGAAGAAGACGCCGGCCCGCCCGCCCGAGACCTGCGGCGGCAACGGTGCGCCCACGTCCATGCCGGCAGGCGCAAAACCCGCGGCACCCTGGCCTTCTGCGCCCCACAGGCCCGAGCGGGGGTCGTACCACCAGCGCCCGGGGCGCAGCGGCAGGCCGGTGCGGGTTTCGATGGCCTGGCGTTGCGCGCCGTCCAGCACGCGGCCGTTGACGACCACGGCGGACGCGGCGACGGCGGGTTCGGCAGGGGCTGAACCCGCGGTGGTGGCCGAGGGGGCGGCCGAGGGTGCGGCCGAGGATCTGGCCTCAGGGGCTGCAGCCGCAGGCACGGCCAGCGCCGCCCACAGGCACAGAGACAGGGAACGGGCCCGCAGGGGCCGGCGACGGTAGGGAAGTGACATGGCGTGGTTCTCCGGATGGCAAAACGACACGGTCAGTCTGTGCAGGCGGCGCGCGATCGGGGCTCCCCCCACGGAAGGGAGACGTTCCCTGGGCGTTCCCTGGCGCTTGCCTACACTGGGGGCGCCTGCCATTCCGCGCTCCAGACCGCATCGCTTCCTGCCGGCCGTGCTTCCGCCCAGCCTTCCTCTGCCGGCACCTGAGCTGGCCCTGCACGGCCCGGTGCGCCTGGCCGGCCGCGTGCTGCCCGATGAACGGCCGACGCAGCTGCTGGTGCTGCTGGCCTGCACGGGCGGCGTGATGCCGCGCCACGAGGCGGCCGCGCAGCTGTGGCCGGCGCTGGACGAAGCCGCGCGGCTGCGCAACCTGCGCAAGACCCTGCACCGCCTGCGCCTGCAGCACGGCGAAGCGCCCTTGCTGGCCGACACCACGCGGCTGCAG
>LJHT01000133.1 GCA_001295905.1 beta proteobacterium AAP51
CGCCGCCACCCCCACCCCCGGCGCCCCCCTCGCAGCCCCCGCAGACCACCGATGCCGGCCTGGTGCTGCGCTGGGCCAGCGTGCCCCAGCCCGGCCTGCGCTACCAGGTGCAGGTGGCGCGGGATGCCGAATTCACGCAGCCCGTGCTGGACACCACCACCGAGGCGGCCGAAGTGCTGCTGCCCCAGCCCCGGCCCGGCCGCTACCACGTGCGTGTGCGCACGCTCACGCCCGACGGGCGCGCCGGCAGCTACGGCCAGCCGCAGGTGGTGGAGGTGCCCGGTGGTTTCGGCTGGCTCTGGCTGCTTCCACTGCTGTTGCTGCTGTGACCGAACGCCGCCAAGCGCGCGGCCGTTGGGGCGCCCTGGCGGCACTGGTGGCCGGCCTGCTGGTGCTGCTGACGCCGCTGAACGAGCGCTTGTCGCGGCCCTTGGTCGATCTGCAGCTGCGCTGGCTGGCCCCGTCGGTGCCGCCGGCCGGCGTGCTGGTGCTCGACATCGACGACGCCTCGCTGGCGGCCTTGCAACCCCAGTTCGGCAACTGGCCTTACCGGCGTGACGTCTATGCCCTGGTGATCGAAGAGCTGCGCGCCCTGGGCGCCCGGGCGGTGGCCTTCGACCTGCTGCTGGTGGACACCCAGCCCGGCGACGGCGCATTGGCCCGCGCCCTGGCCCGCCCCGGTGCACCCGTGGTGCTGGCCGCTGCGGGCCTGCGCAGCGCCAGCGATGGCACCGGCCCGGCGGCCGGCCTGCCGCCGGTCGCGGCCCCGGGCATGGCTGCGCCACCCGCGCAGCGCTGGCCCACCATCGCCCTGCCCACGGCCAGCGTGTGGCCGGCGCCTGCGCAGCCGCCGGCCATCGGCGTGGTCACCACCCCGGTGGACGCCGATGGTGTGCTGCGCCGCCTGCCGCTGTGGCACGAAGCCGCCGGCCGGCGCTGGCCGGTGCTGCCGCTGGCCCTGCACCAGGTGCTGGTGCCCACCGGCACCGCAGCGCAGCCGTCCCCCACCGGCAGCGCACTGCACCTGGCGCCCAAGGGCGGCGGTGCATTGCATCTTGCGCTGGCCCCGCCGCGCGCCGCCGTGCCGACACTGCCGCTGGCGCAGCTGTTCCTGCGTGAAACCGGCCCGCAGGCCGAAGACGCGCTGCGCCAGCGCCTGCAGGGGCGCGTGGTCCTCATCGGCAGCAGCGCCTTGCTGGCCGACACCGTGATGACGGTGCAAGGCCAGACCCCCGGCACCCAGGTGCTGGCCCAGGCCTATGCGGCCTTGCAGGCGCAGGCAGAAGGGCAGGCCTGGGGCTGGGTACGGCCGCCGCCCGCCTGGGCGCAGGCGGCGCTGCTGGCGCTGGCGCTGCTGCCCGTGCTGTTCACCGCCCGCCAGCGCCGCGTGCACCTGCCGCGTGCCGCTGCCGCCCATGCCGCGGCGCTGCTGGCCGTGGCTGCGCTGGCCGCCTGGTGGTTGTGGCAGTGGCGCATGCCCACCTGGTGGGCGGCGCCCCTGGCCGCGCTGGGCACCGGCCTGGGCGCGGTGCTGTGGCTGCACCTGCGTGAACAGGCCGGCGCTCGCTTCCGACTGGCGCACGAGCTGGCCGTCACCGCCGAAGCGGCGCGCGCCAAGGGTCAGTTCCTGGCCAATGTCAGCCATGAGATCCGCACCCCCTTGAACGCCGTGCTGGGGGTGGCAGAGCTGCTGGCCGAGAGCGAGCTCACGCCCACGCAGCGGCGCCAGGTGCAGCTGTTCCAGGAAGCGGGGCAGACGCTGCAGGCCCTCATCAACGACTTGCTCGACCTTTCCAAGATCGAGGCCAACCGCCTGGACATCGACCGCGCGCCCTTCGCGCTACCGGCCCTGCTGGAACACCTGGTGGCACTGATGCAGCCGCTGGCAGAACGCAAAGGCCTGGCGCTGCGCCTGGCGCAGGCCCCTGGCCTGCCGGCCGTGGTGCTGGGCGACCGCCTGCGTCTGGAGCGCGCCCTGAGCAACCTGCTGGGCAACGCCCTGAAGTTCACCGCGCGCGGCGAGGTGCTGCTGCGCGTGGCGCCCGATGCAGGTCTGGCCGATGGCGTGTGCTTCGAGGTCATCGACACCGGCATCGGCATTGCGCCCAGCAAGCTGGAAAGCATCTTCGAGCCCTTTTCACAGGCCGACGGCAGCGTCACCCGCATGTATGGCGGCACTGGCCTGGGCCTGGCGCTCACGCGCAGCGTGGCGCGCCTGCTGGGCGGCACGGTCGAGGTGCGCAGCACACCCGGCGAGGGCAGCACCTTCACGCTACGCCTGCCCTTGCCGGCAGCGGCCCTGGCTGCCGAGGCGCCTGCCGGGGGGGAGCCGGTGCGCGATGCGCCAGGGTCAGCGTCGCCCGTGGCCGCGTTGCCGGCTGCCGTGGCCGGCCCGCTTTCGGCAACGCTGCCGCCAGGGGCGCAGGGCCCCGACGCGGCCGAAGCCCCACGCCGCCGCGTGCTGCTGGCCGAAGACAACGAAGTCAACGCCTACATCTTCACCGCGATGCTGGCCGACCAAGCGCTGCACATCGACATCGCGCCCAACGGGCTGGCAGCACTGGAGATGCTGCGCCGCCAGCCTTATGACATCGCCTTCATCGACGTGCAGATGCCCGGCCTGGACGGCCTGAGCCTGACGCGCCAGTGGCGCGCGCTGGAACAGGAAGGCGCCCGCGTGCCCATGCCCATCGTCTCGCTCACCGCCCATGCCTTTGCCAGCGACGTGCAGGCCAGCATGGAAGCCGGCAGCCAGCTGCACCTGGCCAAGCCCTTCAGCAAGCAGCAGCTGCTGGAAGCCCTGCTGCTGATGGCCCCGGCGGCCGCAGCGCCGCCCCCGGGGGCGGCCCCGGCCGGGCCCTTGGACGATGCCGACGACGAGGCGAGCTTCCAGCCCGAGGCCGCACGGCAGCGCCTGGGCACCGAAGCGGCGGCCTACCGGCGCGTGGCCGAGCATGCGGCCGTGTTCCTGGCCGGCTGGCCCGAAGGCTTTGCCCGCGCGCAGGCGGCCCATGACAGCGCCATGGCCCGGCGCCTCGCCGACGACTTGCTCGACGTGGCTCGGCACCTGGGCGCCACGGCGCTGGCCTGGCACGCGGCCCGCTTGCGCAGCGCGCTGATGACTGGGACTGCCGTAGAGGTGGCGGCTGCTCAGCTGCGTGTGCAGCAGGCCTTGGCGCCGGTGCTGGTGGCCTTGATGCCCAAGCCTTGATGCCCAAGCCTGGATGCCCAAGCCGTGAGGCCCCAGCCCTTGTGCCAGCATGCCGGCGCGCCAGCAGAGCGGCCCCTCAGGGCGTGGGAAAGGTGCCCGGCAGCAGGATGCTGGTGTCCACGTCCTTGATCTGCGTGCGGCCGCAGAAGGCCATGGTCAGGTCGAGTTCCTTGTGGATGATCTCCAGCGTCTTGGCCACGCCCTCGCGGCCCATGGCGCCCAGGCCGTAGAGGAAGGCGCGGCCGATGTAGGTGCCCTTGGCGCCCAGGGCCACGGCCTTGAGCACGTCTTGCCCGCTGCGGATGCCGCTGTCCATGTGCACCTCGATCTGGCTGCCCACGTCGGCCACGATGGCCGGCAGCGCCTCGATGCTGGTCTGCGCGCCATCCAGCTGGCGGCCGCCGTGGTTGCTGACGATCAGCGCGTCGGCCCCGCTGGCCACCGCCAGGCGTGCGTCTTCGACGTCTTGAATGCCCTTCAGGATGAGCTTGCCGCCCCAGCGCTTCTTGATCCACTCGACATCGCCCCAGTTCAGGCGCGGGTCGAACTGCTGCGCCGTCCAGGCGCCCAGGTTGGCCATGTCGGTGACGCCCTTCACATGGCCGACGATGTTGCCGAACTGCCGCCGTTTCGTGCCCAGCATGCCCAGGCACCAGCGCGGCTTGGTCATCATGTTCACGATGTTGGCGATGGTCAGCTTGGGCGGTGCCGACAGGCCGTTTTTCAGGTCTTTATGCCGCTGGCCGAGGATCTGCAGGTCCAGCGTGAGCACCAGCGCGTCGCACTTGGCGGCCTTGGCGCGGTCGATCAGGCGCTCGATGAAGTCGCGGTCGCGCATGACGTAAAGCTGGAACCAGAAGGGCTGCTTCGTGTGCGCGGCGATGTCCTCGATGCTGCAGATGCTCATGGTGCTGAGCGTGAAGCGCGTGCCGAAGGCCTCGGCCGCCTGCGCGGCGAGGATCTCGCCGTCGGCGTGCTGCATGCCCGTCAGGCCCGTGGGCGCAATCACCACCGGCATCTTCACGTCCACGCCCACCATCTTGGTGGCGGTGCTGCGGCCTTCCATGTTCACGGCCACGCGCTGGCGCAGCTTGATCTTGTGGAAGTCGGTGGTGTTGGCGCGGTAGGTGCTCTCGGTCCAGCTGCCGCTGTCGGCGTAGTCATAGAACATGCGCGGCACGCGCTTCTGCGCCAGCACGCGCAGGTCTTCGATGGTGGTGATGACGGTCATGCGGCTTGTCTCCTCGCCGTTGATGCTAACGGCGGCCCCGCTGCCTTGCGCTCAGCGTGGCGAGCGCTTGCCGTGCTTGCCCCGCTGGCCTACAGCTTGACCAGCGTGCCCGCACGCACGCCCAGCAGCCGGATGCGCCGCCGCAGGTCCACGCGCTTCAGGCACAGCCCGGCGGCGTGGCGGATGGCGCCGGCATCGGCCACGGCCTGCGGCAGCGTGAGGTCGCGCGTGACGGTCTTGAAGTCTTCGAAGCGCAGCTTGATGCCAATGGTGCGGCCGGCGTAGCCCTTGCGCTGCAGGTCGGTGGCCACCTGCGTGGCCAGGCGCGTGAAGATGGCGCCGAGCTCTTCGCGGTCGCGCACGGCGTGCAGGTCGCGCTCGAAGGTGGTCTCGCGGCTCATCGACACGGGCTCGCCGCGCGTCTCCACCGGGCGGTCGTCGCGGCCGTGGGCGGCATCCAGCAGCCACAGGCCGTAGCTCTTGCCGAAATGCTGTACCAGCCAGGCGGGCTCGGCGGCGGCCAGCTGTGCGATCGTCTGGATGCCCAACGCCGTGAGCTTGGCCGCCGCCTTCGGGCCGATGCCGTTGATGCGCCGCACGCCCATGGGCCACACGCGCTGGGGCAGGTCGGCGTGGGTCAGCACGGTCAGGCCGTCGGGCTTGTCCAGCTCGCTGGCGATCTTGGCCAGCAGCTTGTTCGGCGTGATGCCGATGCTGCAGCTCAGCCCGGTGGCGCGGCGCACGTTGTTGCGGATGTCCTGCGCGATGGCGCGCACGCCGCCGAAGGGGTCGTGGCCCACGGCATCCTGCGCGCCGGGCAGGTGGGTGAGGTCGATGTAGATCTCGTCGATGCCGCGGTCTTCGATGAGCGGCGCCACCTCGGCCACCGCGGCCTTGAAGCGGCGCGACATCGCCCGGTACTGCTCGAAATCGGTGGGCAGCAGCACCGCGTGCGGCGCCAGCGCCGCGGCCTTCATCAGGCCCATGCCGCTGTGCACGCCAAAATCTCGCGCCGCGTAGGTGGCGGTGGTGACCACGCCCCGCCCCGCATAGCCGGCCAGCGTGGCGAACTGCCGCGTGCCGTCGGGCCCCACCGTGGGCTGGTGGCGGCGCCCGCCGCCGATCACCACCGCCTGGCCTTTCAGCTCGGGGTAGCGCAGCAGTTCCACCGAGGCATAGAAGGCATCCATGTCGAGGTGGGCGATCCAGCGGCGGGGCGGGGCGGGGCTCGATGCGCTCATTCGACAACCCTCCATGCTGCGCATTCCGGGATGAGCGCTTGGGAACGGCCCGGCGCGCTCATGGCTCGCCGAGGGTAGCGCGCCCGGCGAGGGCGGGCCGGTGCCGAGGGTCGGCCGTGCAGTGCGCCACGCACTTTCACGCCGCAGCAACACTTCGACACTTAAATGGGCAAAAAGCGCATTTAAACTGCAACGCAACGGCACCAACCCGGTTGCCGCCTCACCGGAGCCCCTGCCATGAACCCCAAGATCCCTCTGAACGCCGCTGCCGCCGGCACCGCCCAAGCCCGCTTCTCGGTCCCCCGCCGCGCCGCCCTGGTGGCCGGCACCGCCTTGTTCTCGGCTGCCTTCCTGGTGGCCTGCGGTGGTGGTGGTGGCGCCGAAGCCCCCAGCGCCGCGCCGCCCGCCCCGCCCTTGGCCACCGCCAGCAGCTACACCGAAGGCACCATCACCGGCTTCGGCTCGGTCATCGTGGGCGGCGTGCGCTATGACGACAGCACCGCCAGCGTCACCGACGACGACGGCGCCACGCGCAGCCGCAACGACTTCCGCCTGGGCATGAACGTGCAGGTCGATGCCGGCACGGTGGACCGCGCCAACGCCAGCGCGCTGGCCTTGCGCATCCGGCTGGGCAACGAGATCGTCGGCCCCGTGGGCGCGGTGGATGCCGCCGCCTCCACCCTCACCGTGCTGGGCCAGACCGTGCTGGTGACCACCAGCACCGTGTTCGACGACAGCCTCGGCGGCGGCCTGGCCGCGGTGCGCACGGGGCAGGTGCTGGAGATCTACGGCATCCTCGACCCCGCCAACGGCCGCGTGGTGGCCACGCGCGTGGAGCTGGAAGACAGCGCCACGGCCTACAAGCTGCGCGGCGCCATCACGGCGCTGGACACCACGGCCAAGACCTTCAGCATCAACGGCCAGGTCATCAGCTACGCCGGCCTGCCGGCCGCCAACGTGCCGCCGGGCCTGACCAACGGGCAGATCGTGCGCGTGCTGCTGGCCACCACGCAGGTGAACGGCCAGTGGGTGGCCACGGCGCTGCGCGGCGGCCTGCGCCTGCCGCCGGCCCTGCCCGATGCCAAGGTGGAAGGCGCCATCACGGCCTTCACCTCCACGACCAGCTTCACGGTCAACGGCCTGTTGGTGAACGCCACCAACGCCAGCTTCCCCGACGGCACCACGGGCGTGGTGCTCGGCGCGCGCGTGGAGGTCTCGGGCCAGGTGGTGGACGGCGTGCTGGTGGCCACGAAGGTGGAAATCGAAGAGCGCCGCCACCAGGGCCTGCGCCCGCTGGAGCTGCGCGGCGAGATGGGCAACCTCAACACCACGGCCAAGACCTTCGCGCTGCGCGGCGTGACGGTGTGGTACGGCGGCACGGTGGACTACCGCGACGGCACCGAGGCCCGCCTGGCCAACGGCGTGCGCGTGGAAGTGCGCGGCGTGCTCAGCGCCGACCGCACGCGCCTGGAAGCGCGCCGCATCGACTTCAAGTGATGCGGCCCCGGCCGGCCGCTACAGTGCGGCCGGCCGGCCCCACCGATGAACACCCCCGACTCCCGCCCGCCCCAGCCGCATGGCACCGCACCGGATGCCCCCGCGCCCGAACGCCAGGCCCTGCACCAGGCGCTGGCGGGCTTGCTCGACTCGGTGGCCCAGCTGGGCGTGGCGCGCGGCCTGCCGGTGGCCGAGGTGGAAGCGATGCTGCGCCTGGCCTATGTGCAGCGCGCCTCGCAGGCCCACCCCGGCCTGCCCGAGCACCGCAAGGTCAGCCGCATCAGCACCACCACCGGCCTGCACCGCCGCGAAGTGGCGCGCCTGGTGCAGTTGCTGGCCGAACCCGCCTCGGCCGAGCCGCGCGCCCGGGGGCGGTCACTGGCCAGCGAGGTGTTCACGCACTGGCGTTCGCAGCCGCCCTTCTGCACGCCCGAGGGCGCACCGCTGGTGCTGCCACGGCTGGGCCCCGCGCCCAGCTTCGAGACCCTGGCCCAGGCCGTCACGCGCAACGTGCATGCGCGCAGCCTGCTCGACGAACTGTGCCGGCTGGGCGTGGCGCAGTGGAACCTGCAGGAAGACACCGTGGCGCTGCTGCACGAAGGCTATGTGCCCCGCAACGACGAAGCGCAGAGCCTGGCCTTCCTGGGCGATAACGTCGGCGACCACCTGCGTGCCGCGGTGCAGAACGTGCTGGCCGGCCCGGGCCCCACTCAGCGTCCGCACCTGGAGCAGGCCATCTTCGCCTCGGGCCTGTCGGCCGAGGCCATCGCCTCGGTGCAGCCGGTGGTGCGTGCGCAATGGCAGGCCTTGCTGCAGGCGCTGGTGCCCATGCTGGAAGCCCATGTCGAGCGCGACGCCGCGCTCGAACCCCCGCCGCAGGGCCGCGTGCGTGTGGGCCTGTACACCTACCACGAGGGCGGCGCGCCCCCTGGCGGCCCACTGGCCAGCCCGGGCAGCCCGCCTGCCTCACCCCGTGAACCCGTGCGGGCCCGCGCCCGCCGCAAAGGTTGAACCATGAAGCAGCTACTTTCGAACCGGTCTTGCGCTGCGTCCGGGCCAGCGCCTGGGCCCACCGTTGGGCCCACCCCTGGACGTGACGGCCCCGCCACCGCCCTGGCGCTGCTGTTCCTGGGCCTGCTGCTGGCGGCCGTGCTGGCCGCCTGTGGCGGCGGCGTGGGCAGCGGCGGCACGGGCAGCTATGTCTCCGGGCCGGTCACGGGCTTCGGCTCGGTCATCGTCAACGGCGTGCGTTTCGACGACAGCACGGCGGCCGTGGAAGACGCCGACGGCGCCCGCCGCAACCGCGACGACCTGCGTCTGGGCATGACGGTGGAGATCGAAAGCTCGGCCATCGCCAGCGGCAGCAGCGGCCCGGCGGCCACGGCCAGCCGCATCCGCTTCGAGGCCGAGCTGGTGGGCCCGGTGGGCCTGGTGGATGCCACGGGCGGTGCCTTCACCCTGCTGGGCCAGCGCGTGACGGTGGACGCTGCCACCGTGTTCGATGACGAACTGGCCGGCGGCGTGGCGGCCCTGGCCATGGGCCGCAGCGTGGCCGTCTACGGCGCCTGGGACCCGGCGGCCGAGCGCTACCGCGCCACGCGGGTGGAAGCCGCGCCCGCAGCCGCCCCGCTGCGCCTGCGCGGCCTGCTGGCGGCGGTGGACACCGCGGCGCAGACCCTGCGCATCGGCGCCACCACCTACAGCTATGCCGGCGCCACCGGCGTGCCCACGGGCCTGGCCGCGGGCCAGGTGGTGCGTCTGCGGCTGAGCGCCGCCACCGCGCCGCTGCGCTGGACGGTGCAGGGCTTCGGCGAGGCCTTGCGCACGCTGCCCGATGGTGAAGAGGCCAAGCTCAAGGGCCTGATCACGGGTCTGGTGCCGGCCCAGGGCGGGGCGGCCCTGACGGGCCTGCGCGTCAACGGCCAGCCCGTGGACCTGGCCAGCGCGCAGATACCCGACGGCCGCGCCGCGCTGGTGCTGGGCGCGCGGGTGGAAGTGGAAGGCCGCGTGCAAGGCGGCCAGCTGCGCGCCACGCTGGTGGTGGTGCGCACCGACCGCCAGGAAGAAGAGCGCGGTTTCGAGGTGAACGGCGCCATCCTCGCCGTGGACACCGCAGCCGGCACGCTGCAGGTGCGCGGCGTCACCATCAGCACGCGCCGCGCCGACCTGCGCATCGACAACGGCAGCCTGGCCGACCTGCGCGTGGGCCGCCTGGTGGAAGTGCAGGGCGTGCTGGGCAGCGACCGCCGCACGCTGGAGGCCACGCGCATCCGGCTGCGCTAGAACAGCTGCCGTGGGGGTTCAACCGGCGGCCAGCCGCCGCCGGTGCCTCTCCACCTGCGCCTGCACCTGCACCGGTGCCGTGCCGCCCAGCACGCGGCGCGCGTTGAGCGAGCCGCGCAACGTCAGCACCTCGGCCACATCGGCCTGCACGGCGGGGTTCAGGGCCTGCAACTCGGCCAGCGGCAACTCGGCCAGGTCGATGCCGCGAGACAGCGCCGTCTTCACCGCGTGCGCCACCACCTCATGGGCGTCGCGGAAGGGCAGACCCTTCTTCACCAGGTAGTCGGCCAGGTCGGTGGCGGTGGCATAGCCCTTCAGCGCCGCGCGCTCCATGGCTTCCTTCTTTACCGTGATGCCGCCCACCATCTCGGCCATGATGCGCAGCGTGTCGGCCAGGGTGTCGACCGTGTCGAACAGCGGCTCCTTGTCCTCCTGGTTGTCCTTGTTGTAGGTGAGCGGCTGGCCCTTCATCAGCGTCAGCAGGCCCATCAGGTGGCCCACCACGCGGCCGCTCTTGCCGCGCGCCAGCTCGGCCACGTCGGGGTTGCGCTTCTGCGGCATGATGGAAGAGCCGGTGCAGTAGCGGTCGGCCAGGTCGATGAAGCCGAAGTTCTGGCTCATCCACAGCACGATTTCCTCGGCCAGGCGCGAGACGTGCACCATGCAGATGGCCGCGAAGCCGCTGAACTCGAGCGCGAAGTCGCGGTCGCTCACGGCGTCCAGGCTGTTCTGGCACACGCCCTCGAAACCCAGCGTGCGCGCCACGCGCTCGCGGTCCAGCGGGTAGCTGGTGCCGGCCAGCGCGGCGGCGCCCAAAGGCAGCACGTTCACGCGCTTGCGCGCATCGGCCAGGCGCTCGGCGTCGCGCGCGAACATCTCCACATAGGCCAGCAGGTGGTGCGCAAAGCTCACCGGCTGGGCCACCTGCATGTGGGTGTAGCCGGGCATCACGGTGTCGGCATGGTGTGCGGCCAGTTCCACCAGCGCGGCCTGCATCGCGGCCAGCAGCAAGGCGAGCTTGTCGATCTCGCCGCGCAGCCACAGGCGTATGTCGGTGGCCACCTGGTCGTTGCGGCTGCGGCCGGTGTGCAGGCGCTTGCCGGCATCGCCCACCAGCGCGGTGAGGCGGGCCTCGATGTTGAGGTGTACGTCTTCCAGCGCCAGCTTCCATTCAAAGCGGCCTGCTTCGATCTCGGCGCGGATCTGCGCCATGCCACGCTGGATGTCGGCGAAGTCTTGCGCACCGATGATGCCCTGCGCGGCCAGCATCTCGGCGTGGGCCAGGCTGCCTTCGATGTCGGCCTGCCACAGGCGCTGGTCGAAGCCGACGCTGGAGGTGTAGCGCTGCACCAGCTCGCTCATCGGTTCACTGAACAGGGCCGACCAAGCCTGGTGCTTGTTGGCCAGCGGGTCGCTGGAAGGCTGGGATGCGGGCGGGTTCGACATGGGCAGGGGCCGGGTGATGAAGACGGGGCCGGCAGCCTTGCGCAGGCCGGGCACACTTCGCATTATCCGGCCGCCCCCTTTCGATGAGCCCCGCCCCACCCACCGCCCCCAGCACGCGCAGCACCGGCTTCGCCACCAGCCGCTTTGACCCCCAGGCCGAAGAGCGCGGGCGCGTGCAGGCCCAGGCCGCGGCCAGTTTCGATGTCTGCCACCCGGCGCTGGCGCTGCGCGCGGTGCTGCTGGTGCAGGCGGTGCTGGCGGTGGTGGCACTGACGCTGGCCGAAGGCGTCGGCGCCTGGGCCGGGCTGCAGGCCAGCCTGGCTTTCGGGGGTGTGGGGGGCACCTTGCTGTGGCTGGTGACGGTGTGCGCGCTGCGCCGGCCTCTGCAGGCCCTGGGCACGGCGCCACGCGCGGCACTGGTGCTGGCGCTGGGCGCGCTGGCGGCGCTGGCCGCCTGGTGGCCGCTGCTGTGGGCCGGGCTGGGCGGTGTGCCACAACCGCTGCGCGGCCTGGGCGTGGCCCTGGCAGGTGCCGGCTTCGCCGCCTTGCTCTGGGCCTGGCTCGACCTGCGCGCGCGCATTTGGCAGCCGGCCAATGCCAGCGCGCGCCTGGCCGAGCTGCAAAGCCGCATACGCCCGCACTTCCTGTTCAACGCCTTGAACACCGCGCTGGCCCTGGTGCGCGTCGACCCGGCGCGGGCCGAGGCCGTGCTGGAAGACCTTGCCGAACTCTTCCGCGCCGCCCTGGCCGAGGTGGGGGCCACGGTGTCGCTGGAAGAAGAGCTCACGTTGGCCCGCCACTACCTGGCCATCGAAGAGCTGCGCTTCGGCTCGCGCCTGGCCGTGCAGTGGGACATCGACCCCCGCGTGCACGCCGCGCGCGTGCCGGCGCTGGTGCTGCAGCCGCTGGTGGAGAACGCCGTGCGCCACGGCATCGAGCCCTCGGCGCAGGGCGGCCGCGTGAAGCTGCAGGCCCAGGTGCAGCGCGGGCAGGCGGTGGTGACCGTGAGCAACACGCTGGGCCCGCGGCCGGGTCTGCCCGGCCATGGCATGGCCCTGCACAACGTGCGCGAACGCCTGCGCCTGCTGCACGATGTGGGCGCCCAGTGCGACGTGTGGCGCGAGCCCGGCGCCCCGGGCAGCGGGCAGCCGGATGTCTTCCACGCCCGCATCGTGCTGCCGCTGAATTGAGGCCCTGCCGATGAACGTGCTGATCATCGACGACGAACCCCTGGCCCGCCTGCGCCTGCGCTCGCTGCTGCAGGGCCTGCCCGAGTTCGACGTCAACGTGGTGGCCGAGGCCGGCGACGCCGCCGAGGCCCTGGCCCAGCTGCAGCAGCACGAGGTGGACGCGGTGCTGCTGGACATCCGCATGCCCGGCCTGACGCCGCACGAAGGCCTGCACCTGGCGGCGCGGCTGCGCGCCCTGCCGCAGCCGCCGGCGGTGGTGTTCGTCAGCGCGCATGCCGAACATGCGCTGAAGGCCTTCGAGCTGGACGCGGTGGACTACCTCACCAAGCCCGTGCGCAGCGAGCGCCTGCGTGACGCGCTGCACCGCGTGCGCCAGCGCCTGCAGCCGCTGAGCACCCTGCAGGCCGCCTTGCTGGACGCCCCCGCGCTGGTGGTGAGCGACCGTGGCCGCGTCCTGCGCCTGCCACTGCCCGAGGTGCTGGTGCTGAAGGCCGGCCAGAAGTACGTGACGCTGCGCACGCCGCTGCGGGAGTACGTGCTGGACGAATCGTTGTCCGAGCTGGAGCAGAGGCTGGCCACCCTGGCCGCCCCCAGCGGGCCGGGCGCGGGCTACCTGCGCATCCACCGCAACGCCCTGGTGGCGCGCCACGCCATCCGCGAACTGGCGCTGCGCGAGGCCACCCGGGCTGGCGAAGAAGGCAGCGAAGAGGGCAGTGACGAAGGGGGCGGCTGGGCCGTGCGCGTGGCGCCGCTGGACGAGTGGCTGTCGGTCTCGCGGCGGCAGTTGGCGGCGGTGCGGGCGGCTTTGGCGGGCGGGGCGTGAACGGCGGTTTTGAAGACCCTGCGATCGCGCGGCAGCGGCGCCGGTTGGGGCTGTTGGCGCTGGTCGCGAAGGCGCTGCTGCTGGCCGTGCTGCTGGGGGCATGGTGGGTGTGGGAGCCGGGCGGCGAGCCCTCGCGCGCGGCGGGCGGCTTGCCCGCAGCCAGCTTGGACGGCTCGCTCGGCGCGGCCCCCGCAGGCGCCGCAACCTCGGCTTCCAGCGTTGCCACGCCCCAGCTGCCGGCCGTCATGGCCACGGCTGCCGCCTCAGTCAGTGCCTTGGTGTTGAACGGGGCCGATGCAGCATCCCAGGCGGCAGCGTCTGCGGGCACCACCGAGCTCTGTGGCGTGGGCCGGATTCAAGCCGGCACCGATCCGCCGCATCTGTTTGAGCACGCGGTGCAGGCCGCCTGGCCGCGGGTGTTGGCGGCGCTGGCCCAGAGCCCGGCCGAGCGGGCGCGTGCGGCAGCCCTGGTGCTGCGCTTTCACGAGCGATTGACCGATGCCCATACGAACAGCCCGCCCGCTTGGCCCGCCGAAGACACGCGCGATGCGCTGGCGGCGATGGCCTTGCAGAGCCCGGACCCGGCTGTGCTCGGCTGGGCATGGTCCTTGTGCCGGTTCTCGGGCGCGCCGGCGGCTTGCCAGCAGCTCTCTGTGCCGCGCTGGATCGCTCAGGCGCCTGACCAGGTGCAGGAAGACGCAGCGCTGTGGCTCTTGTTGGCGACGGCCGAGCCCGCCCAGGCAGCGCGTGCCGTGCAGGGCGTGGTGCGCGCGACGCAGTTCGGCCCCAGCCCCGCGATGACGCCCTGGGTGGCAGCAGCCCTGCCCGCTGACCTGCTGCCCTACCTGCGCCTGGTGTTGCTGCTGCGGGTGCAGGGGCTGGACCTCTCGCTCGAGGCGACGGAAATCCGGGGTCTGGACTTGCTGACCCGGCACTGCCGTGCGCCCCACCTCGACGGCGCTGGCGCGGCCGATTGTCGGGGCCTGGCCGAAACCTTGGCCCAGCGGTCATCCTCCGTCACGGGGCTGGCGATGTCTCACCTCATCGGTGAGGTGCACGGTTGGTCTCAAGCGCGGCAAGACGCCATGCAGGTGCGCGTGCATGCACTCGCGCAGGCCGCACGGCGGGGTTTGAGCTTGGGCGCCGAACCCTTCGGCTGCGCCAATGTCGAGCGCGCCCAGCAGTTTTTCCTGGACCGCGCCGCTGGCGGCGAGGTCGCCGCTCTCAGCCGTTTCTTGGCCCCTGCCGGGCCGGCAGGGGCTGCGGCTCGCTGAGCCGGCCTCAGCCCTGGCGCCGGCGCTTGGCGGCGCCCACCGCCACACCCACACCCGCCAGCATCAACGCCCAGGTGGCGGGCTCGGGCACTGCCGAAACGCTCAGCCCGGTCAGCGTGCCGTTGAACTCGCCCACCATCGTGGCCGCACCCGTCATCAGATTGATGGCGTACAGGCCCGTGCCCAGCGTGCCGCCGTCGCGGTTCAGCGCTGCGTAGGCCATGCCGTTGGCAAGGATCTCAAAGCCGTTGGCGTTCAGCACGTCCAGACCCAGCGAACCCACGGTGGTGATGCTGGGGTTGTTGAAGCCCGTGGCGGCAAAGGCCAGCGTGTCGGTGGCACCGTTGATGTAGAACAAGCCCGTGCTGGCCGGGGCGCCCGCCGGGGTGCTGTTGGTGTAGGCCACGCCGCTGTAGCCGGCGGCGATGGGGGTGGCCGTGGTCACTGCGCCCGTGACGGCGTTTACCGCGAAGTTGCCACCCATCGTGCCCACCACGCGCAGCGAGGTGGCGCCGGAGTAATCGGCCACCGGGTTGAAGTCCAGGCCCCAGCCCTGCGCACCGTTGACCACGGGGCTGGACAACGCCGCCACGAAGGTGGCCACGCCGGTGCTTTCGTTCAGCGTGTAAAGGCGGTTGCTGAGCGTCAAGCCATACAGCGTGTTGTTGCTGGGGCGCAGGTCGATGCCGACGAAGCGGTCTCCGGCGTCCAGGCCGGTGATGGCGGTGCGCATCGCCATGCCGGGGGTGGCGGCGTCGAAACGCGCGATCTCGTTGGCGCTGGTGATGCCGACGAGCATCTGCGCCTGGGCGCTGGCGCCCAGGCAGGACAGGGCGGCGATCGCGGTCATCGCGGCCAGCCGGGTGCGGTGTTGCATGGGGTCTCTCCTGAAGGTTGCTGGAAAGCGGGTGGCACCGGCCTGCCTGCAGGCCCGCACCACCAGCTCCTCAGCCCTACGCAGGCCCTCGCGCGCCGGATGCAGCGCGAACGCTTCGGCAGCCCGCTTCCCCCCGCGAATGCGGGGTCCAGGCCGCTGCCGACCCACGCCTCAGCCTTCACGCGTGAAATCGCGTTGGGGCCCTCGCCAGCCGTGCAAGGCCTTCCGGCCCTGCACGTGCGGGCTCAGCCTCGCGGCGTGAAATCGCCGCTCGGCCTTCGCCAGCCGTGCAAGGCCTTCCGGCCTTGCACGTGCGGGCTCAGTCAATCAAGCCCAGACGCAAGGCCTTCAGGACCGCCTGGTGCTTGTTCACGCAGCCCAGCTTGTGCATGGCGTTGTTGATGTGCAGCACCGCCGTGCGTTCGCTGATGCCGAGTACCGCGCCCACTTCCCAGGCGGTCTTGCCTTCCATGGTCCAGCGCAGGGCCTCGAGTTCGCGCGGGGTCAACGCGGGGCGCTCGGGCTGCTGGGCGGGCGGCACCAGCAGGCGGATGGCAGCCTCTTGCGCATGCACGGCGAAGAGCTGCAGGTCGGCCACCAGGCGCTGCAGCTCCTGGGGGTCGGTGGGCAGGGGCCGGTCGCGGTCGACCCCGAGCAGGAAATGCTTGCCCTCGGGCAGGTGCAGCGCCATCGCGATGCCGGTGCGGTAACCGAACTGGGCCTGCTGTTCCCAGAGTTCGCCGACGCCGTTCTCGACATAGGTGTTCTGGTTCCAGATGATGGGCACCGTCTGGCGCTTGCAATGCTGCAGCACCGGGTCGAGCTTGCCGCTGGCGGCATCGACATAGGGCTCGACGTAGTTCGTGGGCGTGTTGTCGACCATGACGAGGTCGCTCTTGCCCAGGCCGCGGTCCACCATCGTGACGGCCGAGACCGTCTCGAAGCCGAGCTGCTGCGTGAAGCGCACGACTTCATCGCGGAACTCGTCTCGGTTGCGGGCCTGCAGGACCGCTGTGTAACCACCCGGGAGCATGGCTCTCCTTGAACGCGGGTGGCTGCGCGCCACCGCTGCACGTCACGCCCTGACAGGGTTTACAGCTGTTCGACTGCGGCCCCCTGACCAAAAATCTGCCGATGCAGACCACCGCACCCCAAAACCCAGCGTCGTCTCAACCCTTGACCACCGCGTGGGCGCTGCGCGCCTGGCCGCCTTTATTGTGGCAGGCCACCGAGAGAAAACCCGTGCGGTTTCACCACCTCGGCACCCACGTGAGCCCGGGGGGCAGGCAAGCCGGCTGCATGGCCGGACAGACGGTGTGGACAGCCCACGCCGAAGAAGGCGAAGCCGGCATGGCGTGGGACTGGGTCGAGCTCGCGCATGGCGTGGTGGCGCTGGCCGACCCCTTGTCGGTGGTGACGAACGTGCGCCTCGTCAACGCCGACGGCGAGGTGCTCACGGCCCTGCAGGCGGCACGCTTCATCAACGAGATGGTGCGCGCGCTGCCCTGGCAGCAAGAGGTGGAACGCGCGCTGCGGCGGCGGCTGAACTAGCCCGCGCGCCAGCGCCGCAGCTTCACTTCAGCGCCGCGCTGCGCAGCACCCGCGCCACATAGGCCACGGCCAGCGCCGTGAGCACGCCGCACACCAGCAGCGAGGGCAGCAGGTCGGCCATGGGCAGCGCCTCGCCCTTGAGCACGCGGCCCATCAGCGTGGTCTGCGCCAGGGCCGGCATCCACAGGTGCCAGGGCGCGGTGCCTTCCTGGTTCATCACCAGCACCAGCGGCAGCAGCGAGACCACCAGCACCAGGATGGTGGCGTTGGCCTGCGCTTCCTTGAAGGTCTTGCAGCGGATGGCGATGGCCATCAGCAGCGCCGACAGCGCGCCAGCCAGCGGCAGCAACAGGCCGATGAACCAAGCCGCCTCCAGCGGGCCGAAGCGGAACATGGCCGACAGCGCCTCGCTGCGCAGCATGGGCTGCGCCGGCAGGAAGCTCAGGCAGGCCAGCACCGCGATGAGGATGCCCACCGTGGCCACCGCGCCCCACTTGCCCAGCACCAGTGCCAGGCGCGAGGCCGGGTTCATCAGCAAGGGCTCCAGCGAGCCGCGTTCGCGTTCGCCGGCGGTGGTGTCCAGCGCGGCGTTCAGCGCGCCGTACAGCACCGCCATCAGCACGAACACCGGCACCATGAAGCTCAGCTGCGCGGCGCGCGCGGCGGGGTCGGCCAGGTCGCGCTCTTCCACGCGCACGGTCTCCAGCGCCGAAGGGGCCACCCCGCGCAGGGCCAGGCGCAAGGTGGCCTGCTCCTGGTTGTAGGCGCGCAGCAGGCGCTGCACGGCGCCGGTGCCGCCCTGGGCGCGCTGGTCGGTGGCGCTGCTGACGAGCTCCACCACCGGCGTTTCCAGGCGTGCGGTGGTCTCGGCATAGTCGACCGGCACCACCAGCACCGGGTGGCCGAGCTTGCTATCGCGCAGGCGCTGTTCCCAGTCGGGCGGCGCGGTCTTCACGACATAGGTCTGGCGCTCCAGGTAGTTCTGCAGGCCGGGGGCGTGCTCCATGCCCACGGCGTAGATCTCGCGCGCCTCGGCGCGCCTTTCGACGCCGGCCACCAGCTGCGAGATCGCCACCAGCACCAGCGGGCCGATGGCCACCGAGCTGAGCAGCACCATCGTCAGCGTGCGCCGGTCGCGCAGCGCGTCGCGCAACTCCTTCAGGAGGACGACCCAGGCGGCGGCGATCATGCGGCGCTCCCGGCAGTCGCGGCGGTGTCGGCGGCGCCTTCGGCACCGAAAGCTGAAGCGGCGCCTTCGGCACCGAAGGCGAGCTTCACGAAGGTCTCCTCGAAATCGGTCTGCCCGGCGGCGGCCGAGAGTTCGGCCACGGTGCCCGCGGCCACGGTGCGGCCGTGGGCCACGACGACCACGTGGTCGCACAGGCGCTCGACCTCTTGCATGATGTGCGTGGAAAAGACGATGCACTTGCCCTCGTCGTCGCGCAGCCGGCGCAGCGCCTCGCGCAGCGCGCGCGTGGCCAGCACGTCCAGGCCGTTGGTGGGCTCGTCGAGCACGATGTTGGGCGGGTCGTGGATCAGCGCACGGGCCAGCGCGGTCTTCATGCGCTCGCCCTGGCTGAAGCCTTCGGTGCGGCGGTCGAGCAGCGGTGCCATGTCCAGCGTCCTGGCCAGCACGTCCACACGGGCCGCGGCGGCAGCGGCCGTCATGCCGTGCAGGCGGCCGTAGTAGACGATGTTCTCGCGCGCCGTCAGGCGCGGGTACAGGCCGCGCGCATCGCTGAGCACGCCCATGCGCGCCAGCGCGGCGCCGGGCTGCTGCGCCACGTCGATGCCGTCCACGCGCACGGTGCCGCTGTCGGGTTCGATCAGCGCCGCGGCGATGCGCAGCGTGGTCGTCTTGCCCGCGCCGTTGGGGCCCAGCAGGCCGGTGATGCGGCCGTTGGCGGCGGTGAAGTTCACGCCGTCCACGGCCTGCACGGTGCGCTTCTTGCGGCCGTTGCCCTGGGTGAAGCTCTTGCGCAGTTGTTCGATCTGGATCATTTCGCGGCCTCCGCCAGCGGCGGCAGGTGAACGGGCGGGCGGGGGATGTTCTCGGCGCAGCGGGCGTCGACCTTCAGCGCCTCGGCATCGGTCTCGGCGTTGACGAAGCGGAAGAGCACGTCGCGCTTGCAGCCCAGGCCCATGACGCCGTGGCCGGCCTCTTTCACCACCACGTGGCGGGCCTGCGCACCGAGCAGCTTCGTCACGCGCTCGCCATGGCGCGGCGGCGTCACGGGGTCGGCACCGCCCGAGAGCACCAGCGTGGCGGCCTGCGCCGGCGGCACGGTGTAGAAGGCCGCCGGCACCTCGCCGCGCGGCCAGCCGGCGCAGACGCGCTGGTACTGCTGCGCGAAGCTGTCGCCGAAATCGGCGCCCAGCTGGTCGGTGCTCTGGGCCAGGCGCGGCAGGTCTTCGGCACAGATCACCGAAAAGTGCATGCCTTCGGCCATGCGCATGGCCTGGCCGCCGCCACCCAGGAAGGCGGTGGCCAGGCCGGCCAGCGCATCGAAACGGCCGGCCGCGGCTTCGCCGATGGCCATGGGCAAGGCCGAGGTGAGCACCGGCGAATACAGCGGCAGCCGCACCAGGCTGAGCAGCCCGTCGCGCGTGAGCGTGCCCTTCTCGGCGCGGCCGGTGAAGGGGTTGTTCAGCGACAGCTCGCGCGGCATGGCGGCCAGCACCGTCTGCCAGTCGTCGCGCAGCCGGGGATAGCGTGCGCGGCAGGCGGCGTCGGCCTCGCAGGTCTGGAACACCTGGGCCAGCGCGGCCTGGTTGTCGGTGCTGAAGGCCAGCGGCAGCACCATGTCGGGCGGGGCCACGCCGTCGATGACGGCGCGCCGCACGGTTTTCGGAAACTGGCGCATGTACTCCAGCACCGCGCGCGTGCCGTAGGAGCCGCCCATCAGGTTGACCTGCGCAGCGCCCAGCGCCTGGCGCACGGCGTCCACGTCCTGCATGGCCAGCGTGGTGGTGTAGTGCCGCAGGTCGCCGTGCGGCAGCTGCTGCAGCTGCGCGCGGCAGGCCTGCAGGCGCGCGGCCTGGCGCTGGTTGTCCAGCCCCTCGGCCACGGGCGCGAAGGGCGAGCCCATGTCGCAGTACAGCGGCGCGGTCTTGCCGGTGCCGCGCTGGTCGATCAGCACCACATCGCGCCGGTTGCCCAGGCGCGCCAGCAGGCGGCTGATATGCCCGCCCAGCGACTGCGCGCTCTGCCCGGGGCCGCCGGCAAAGAAGAACACGGGGTCGGGCAGCGGGTTGCGCGCCAGTGCCGGCAGCACCGCGTAGTGCACGTCGATCTGCGTGCCCTGGGGCTGGGCCGGGTCCAGCGGGCGGCGCAGCACGCCGCACAGGGCGTCGTGGGTCACGCCCTGCACGCGGCAGGGCTTCAGGCCGGCGCGGGCCTCGGCCGCCTGCACGGGCGGCGCTGCCACGCTGCTGAACAAGGCCGCGGCCAGCGCCGGCACGGCCCAGGCCAGGGTGTGAGAGGTCGGGGGCGTCTTCATGGCGGCCATTCTGGCCCGCACCCCGGGCCGGCCCGAGGCACTGCCGGGCGAATGGCGGATGGGGGCGATGAAGGGCGGGTAGAAGCGGCCGAAAGTGGACGAAAGCGGCCCGCAGCCCCGGCCGCAGACTTACGCGAGCAGCTGCCGCAGTTCGCCGCTGGCGATCAGCTTGTCGAGGTCTTGCGCGCCGCCCACCAGCTGGCCCTTCACGAAGACGATGGGGAAGGTGGGCCAGCCGCACCACATCTTCACCGCGTTGCGCCGCCGCCATTCGCTGAAGTAGCTGCCGAAGTCGAGGTCGTGGTGGCCCACGCCGGCGGCGTCCAGCGCCTTGCGCGCCTTCTTCACGAAGGGGTTCTGCGCCATGCCCACCACCACCACCGGGTGGCGCGCCACCGCAGCCTGCACCTGCTGCACCGTCTCGGCATGGTGGCCGGCCACAAAGGCGCGCACGGCGGGGTGGATCTGGGCTTCTTCGAGGATGGCGCGGGGCATGGCGGGTCTCCGGTAAACCGGGAAGTATGGGCGGTGTGCCGGCATCGCTATGCTCGGCGACCCCTGCAACCCTTCGCGGAGATTCCATGACCAAGCTGTACTACAGCCCCGGCGCCTGCTCGCTCAGCCCGCACATCGTGCTGCGCGAAGCCGGCCTGCCCTTCCAGCTGGTGATGGCCAGCACCAAGACCAAGAAGCTGGCCGACGGCACGGATTTCTACACCATCAACCCCAAGGGCCAGGTGCCGCTGCTGGAGCTGGACGACGGCCAGCGCCTGAGCGAAGGCCCGGTCATCGTGCAGTACATCGCCGACCAAGCCCCCGCCAGCGGCCTGGTACCGCCGGCCGGCACCATGGCGCGCTACCGCGTGCTGGAGTGGCTGAACTACATCAGCACCGAACTGCACAAGAGCTTCACGCCGCTGTTCACGCCAGGCACGCACGAAGAGACCAAGGCCACGGCGCGCGCCAAGCTGGGCGAAAAGCTGGCCTGGGTGGACAGCCAGCTGGCCGGCAGGCAATTCCTCACTGGCGACGGCTTCACAGCCGCCGACGCCTACCTCTTCACCGTGGCCGGCTGGGGCAAGTACGTGGGCGTGGACATCGCCCCGCTGGCCCACCTGGGCGCCTTCATGGGCCGTGTGGCGGCCCGCCCGGCGGTGCAAGAGGCGCTGAAGGCCGAAGGCCTGCTCAAGTAAGGCCGCCCGGGCACTGCACCCGAGCCAGCCCCGCTTGCGCGGGGCCGCTTCTTTCTCAGGCCTGGGCTGCGGCCTTGCGGCGCGACACCACCAGCGCCGCGCCGGCAATGGCCAGCAGCAGCACCGTGGAGGGCTCGGGGATGCCGGTGCGGTTCTCCGGCGCCTGGCGCACCACCAGGAAGGACTGCGAGCTGGTGATGGGGTTGGCCTGGAACACCGCGAACTCGTAGGCCTGGTAGGCCCAGCCCGTCCAGTTGCCAGTGTTCAGGTTGTTCAGCAGCGTGGCGGCGTAGGCCATCACGTCGCTGTTCACGCCCGACAGGCGCAGGCCGCCCGTCAGGGTGCTGTACAGGCCGCCTTCGCCTTCCACTTCCCACAGGGCGTAAGAGAAGGCCGCCGACTTCTCGGCCACGCTGAGGTTGCCGCTGGCCACCAGGGTGTCGGCGAACGCGTGGTTGTAGAGCGAGACGATCTTGTTCATGACGGTCATGCCGTCGCGGTTGTCGTAGCCCGGCGCCAGGCCCAGGTAGTTCGGGTTGTTCAGCGCAAACTGCTGCTCGTAGCCGCCGCCGATGCCGAAGAAGCTGGCCAGCGTGACCGGCGTGTAGCTGGAAGCCGAGCTTTGCGCGTTGGTGAAGGGCGACAGGCAGTAGGCCCATTCGCCATTGCTCAGCCGGTAGCTGCCGATGGCGATGTTGGTCTTGGTGGCGGTGGGCCTGACGACCGCTGGGGTGTTGGCGTCGCTGTAGAAGGCCAACGTGCCCGCCTGGATGCGCGAGCCGGTGTCGGTCAAGGACAGGGTGACGTTGGCGGCCAGGGCCGGGGTGCTGGTCAGCGCGCCGGCCAGCAGCAGGGCCGAACCGATGAAACTAGGGATTGAAATCTTCATGATCTTGGGTTCCGAAATCCGATAACAGACTGTTACCGGCCGGCCACCCCGCCACAACCCCGTGCCCCAGGGGCCGAGGGCCCTGCAAACGCATCTGGCGTGAGTTAATGGACAAAGCCCCCGCCGCCCGGCCGGGCGTGCGGGGGCTTCAGGGCCGCACGCGTCCGCGTGCAGCCCAGCCGGCGCCGAAGCTCAGGCGGCCTTCTGCGGCGCCGGCTTCAACAGGGCCTGGCAAGCAGCACGCTGGCCTTCGGCGGCGTCCACCTTGCGGCACACGCCGTCCAGCTGCGCCTGCAGGCGCTTGAGCGTGGCGGCCTGCTTGCCGTCGGCGTTCCAGGCCTCCAGCTTGGTGCTGATGCGCTGCAGCGAACGCGCGCTGCGGCCCTCGAAAGCGCCGCTGTCCTTGGCGGCTTCACTGATCAGCTGCGCCGTCGTCTTCTCGATGCGGCGGGCGTCCTGCGGGGCCAGGTCCACCAGCGCCATCAGGTAGCTGGCGCCCCACTGCAGCCGCGTGGCCGGCCCTTCGCTCTTCTGGAAGGCCTGGCCGTACCAGTTCAGCGCTTCTTCCTTCTTGCCCAGCTTGCGCGCATTGCTGCCCAGCTGGCTCATCAGGTAGTAGGGCGAATGGCTCCTGGCCAGGTTGGACTTCAAGAGCGCTTCGCTCTCGGCCCACAGGCCGGCCAGCCCCAGCGCGCTGCCGGCGTAGGTGATGACGGCCTGGCGTTCGTAGCCGTCGGTGATCTCGCGGTCGGCCCGGGCCACGAATTCGCGCACGTCCTTCAGCAGCGGTGCGGGCAGGTTCACCTGCACGGTGTCCTTGGGCAGATCGATGCGCGCGAGCTGGATGCGCGCGTACAGCGCGTCCATGCGGTTGCCGCGCGACAGCGTGGCGTCGTTCTGCAGGCGCAGCAGCGCCGCGTCATAGGCGGCCAGCAGGGGCGCGCGCGCCGGGCTGCCCTCGGCTTCCAGCGTGCGCACGATGTCGGCGGCACCGCCAGCAATGGCGTCGATGTGCTCGCGCGCCAGCGCGGGCTCGGCCAGCACGCGGTTCACCAGGCTGCGCAGCGCGACATCGGGCTTCACGCCCTGGCCGTCGTCGCTGGCTGCCAGGGCCTTGAGCCACAGGCGCGTGGTGATGTCGTTGCTGGGCGAAGGCGTGCCGGCGTGGGCCGCCGCCAGACGCGCCAGCAGGGCCGGCAGCTCGGCCTTGGGCACCACCTGGGCTTCGTCGGTTTCCCACGAGTAGTAGGCCAGCAGCTTCCAGTCGCCCGCCGCCAGCGGCTTGGCCGCCAGCGCATCGGCCAGCACGGTCTTCACCGGCCGGCCGCCGTTGAGGCCCAGCTGCAGCACCTGCAGCATCTGCGCAGCGTCGACCTCGCCCGGCAGGCGCGTGATCTCCTGGCCCTCGGGCGTGAACAGCACCGTGGTGGGGTAGCCGGTCACCTTGAAGCGGCGGCTGAGCTTCTGCGCGCCAGGGCGGTCGCCGTCCACGTGCACGGCGATGAAGTTCTTCGACAAGGCCGCGAACTCGGCGCGGTTGAACAGCGTGGCCTTCAGCTGGTTGCACGGCGGGCACCAGGTGGCGCCCCAGTACAGCAGCACGGGCTTCTTCTCGGCGCGGGCGCGGGCGAAGGCGCGGTCGACGTCGGCGTCGGCAGCGGCGGCCTGCCAGGCCACGTTGGTGCTGGGCAGGCTGGGGGCGGCGTGGGCGGGGGCCGAGGCCAGCGGCAGGGTCAGTGCCAGTGCAGCCAGTGCAACGGCCAGGATCGTGAATGTTTGGCGGGTGGACATGGCGGCGGCTCCGGAAGGTTCAGAAGTCTCGGATTGTCCAACGGCTGCGAGATGGCGTTCATCTAGCATTCCGGGATGACCCACTTGCCCGCCCCCGCCGAGCGTTCGCCCGCCCGCCGCCGCTGCATGAACCCGTGGCGCCGCCTGCCGCCCATGGCCGCTTTGGCGCTGGCGGTGGCCCTGAGCTTTTCAGCCCCTCTGGCGCAAGCCCAGAGCGCCGAAGCCCGCGCCTCCCAGTTCTACGAAGACGCCCTGCAGCGCTTCGAGCGCAAGGATTACGCCGGCGCCGTTCTGCAGCTGAAGAACGTGCTGAAGATCGACGGGCGCAACCTGTCCGCACAGGTGTTGCTGGGCCGCGCGCTGGTGGAAGACGGCGACCTGAACGCCGCCGAGGTGGCGCTGAACGAGGCGCTGCGCCTGGGCGTGAGCCGGGCCGAAGTGGCCGTGCCGCTGGCGCAGACGATGCAGCGCCAGGGCAAGCCGGAGGTCGTGCTGAACGATCCGCGTTTTGCGATCGAAGGCCTGCCGCGCGATGTGCAGTTCGAGCTGCTGCAGTGGCACGCAGCCGCCGCCACCGACCTGGCTGATTTCAAGCGCGCTCTCAAGGCACTGGAAGACGCCCGCCAGATCCGCCCCACCGACGCCGCCAGCTTCCGCGCCGAAGTGCCGCCCCGCATCCGCGCGCGGCAGTTCAAGGAAGCGCTGGCCGCCGGCGAACGCGCGGTGGCGCTGGCGCCGGACGCCGCCGACTCGCACTTCGTCCTGGGCGAAGCCCACCATGTCGTGCCCGATCTGGGCAAGGCCATCGCCGCCTACGACCGCGCACTGGCGCTCGACCCCACGCACGTCGGCGCCCTGGTGGCGCGCGCCGGCATCCACATGGACCTGCGCCGCTTCGACGCTGCCGCGCGCGACGTGACCGAGGCGCTGAAGAAGGCGCCGCGCGAGACCCGCGCCCTGTACCTGAAGGCCGTGATCGCGCAGGCCCAGGGCCGCACAGCCGACGCGCGCAACGCCTTCAACGAAGTGACGGCGCAGGTCGACCCCATCCCGGCGCAGTTCCTGCGCTACCGGCCCCAGACGCAGATGCTCGGCGGCATGGCCCACCACGCCCTGGGCCAGCGCGAAAAGGCCAAGCCCTACCTCGAGGGCGTGCTTCGCAGCCAGCCCGGCAACCCCGTGGCCAAGGTGCTGGCCGATCTGTACCTGGCCGACCGCAACACCGACGCCGCCATCGGCGCGCTCGACAACTACCTGCGCGCCAGCCCGGGCGACGACCAAGCCATGCTGCTGCTGGCCAACGCCCACCTCAACGCCGGCCGGGCCGGGCGGGCGGTGCAAATATTGCAAGACGCCCTGAAGCAGCAAGACCGCCCGGCGCTGCGGGCCACGCTGGGCCTGGCGCTCGTGGGCGCCGGCCGCTACACCGAAGCCATCCGCGAACTGGAAGCGGCCTATGCCAAGCAGCCCGAGGCCCGGGCCGTCGGCTTCACGCTGGCATCGCTGTACGTGCAAAGCAGCCAGGCCGACAACGCCTTGCGCATCGCCCAGAAACTGGAGGCTGCCAGCCCCAAGGACGCCCAGGTGCTCAACCTGCTGGGCCAGGCGCGGCGCCTGAAGGGCGACCTGCCTGGCGCGCGCACCGCGTTCACGGCCGCGCTGCAGGCCGACCCCAACCTGCACACCGCCAGGCTGCAAGTCGCCCGGCTCGACATGAATGCGGGCGACTTCGCCGCGGCCGTGCAGGGCCTGAACACAGTGCTGGCACGCGACGACAAGCAGCCGGAAGCCGTGGCGCTGATCGCGGAACTCTCCGAACGCCGGGGCCAGCTCGACCAGGCCGAACGCTGGTACGCGCGCGGCGACGAACTGGCCGGCCCCAACAACGCCGGCCCGGCGCTGGCGATGGTGAACTTCCACCTTCGTCACGGCCAGGTGCCGAAGGCCCAGGAAGCCCTGCGGCGGGCGCAGGCCAAGGCGCCCGACACCGCCCTCACCCTGGCCACCGCCGGCCGCGTGGCCCTGGCCGCCGGCGACAACAACGCCGCCCGCACGGCCCTGGGCCGGGCTGCCACGGCGGCGGGCTTCAACGTGCCGCAGCTCACCGAAATCGCCGCCCTGCAACTGCAGGCCGGCCTGCCCCAGGCCGCCGCGCACAGCCTGGACAAGGCCCTGGGCGAGCGCCCCGACCACGTGCCTGCCCTGGCGCTGCGCGCCCAGGCCCACATGCTGGCGAACGAGTTCGCCCCCGCCGAGCAGCGCATCAAGCGCGTCCAGAGCCTGCAGCCCCGGGCCGGCCTGGGCTGGACGCTGGCCGGCGAACTGGCCACAGCCCGCCGCCAGCCCGACGCCGCCCTGGCCGCCTACCGCCGCGCCCATGAGCTCGACCGCTCCACCGCCAGCTTCATGCGCGTGTTCGGCACCCTGGCTGCGCGCGACAGTGCCGGCGCCATGCGCCTGGCCGAGCAGTGGGTGAAGAGCCAGCCGCGCGACGCCATGGTGTGGCGCGCCCTGGCCGACACGCAGTTCAACGCCGGCCAGTTGCCGGCCGCGCGGCGCAGCTACGAAAGCCTGCTGAAGCTGGAAGTTCGGGATGCCGACGCGATGAACAACCTCGCGCACGTGCTGCTGCGGCAGAAGGACCCGGGGGCGCTGAAGATGGCCGAACAGGCCCTGGCTGCGGCGCCGGGCACGCCGCACATCCTGGGAACCGCAGGCTGGGCCGCGTTCCATGCCGGCCAGAACGACCGCGCCATCCAGTTGCTGCGCGAATCGCGCCTGCGCGACCCGGCCAATGCCGACACCCGCTATTTCCTGGCCAGCGTGCTCTCGGCCCTGGGCCGCAAGGGCGAGGCGCGCCAGGAGCTGGACGCCGCGCTGGCCGAGGGCCAGCCACTCAGTTTCCGCGCTGAAGCCCAGCAGCTGCTGGCCACCCTGCGCTGAAGCGCCGGCAGCCCCGTGCCGAGCTGTCAGGAATACTTACAGTTGCTGGAGGGCCGGCTTGCGTTCTTCTGCTAAGTCCTTGTCAAACAATGTTTTCATCCGGCTGGCCCGGGTATTGCTGTCCATACGACCAAAGCGGAATTGACCGTTTCGCATCTGCTTCAGGAACATGACCATGAACTTCCGTACCCTGTCCCTTGCCGCCGTGGCCCTGGCCGGCCTGAGCCTCTCTGGTGGCGCTTTCGCCCAGGTGAAGACCTGGAACTTCGGGGACACGACCAACCCGGGTTCGTGCACGGGCGCCTACAGCACCAGCACCACCAACACCAACTACGGCGGCGTGATCAACTGCACCCAGCAGCCGTCGGGAACGGTCACGGATCTGTGGGCCCGGGCTTACAGCTCCGATGGCACCAACGGCAGCCTGACCAACACCTACCGCACCGCCGGCATCAACCAGCAAGGCACGGGTTCTGGCTTCGGCATCTACAACCAGACCGAGACCCCTGCGTCCACAGGCTCGCCCAACCACGCCATGGACAACTCGACGCCCGGCGTCGACATGCTGCTGCTGCAGTTTTCGGCCGCCGAAATCCTGAAGCGGGTGACCATCGGCTGGTCGGGAACCGACGGCGACTTCCAGGTGCTGCGCTGGACCGGCTCTGCAACCGCGACGATCACCGACGTGAACAACAGCATCGTCGGCAAGCAAGCCGGCAGTCTGCTGGGCGCCGGCGGCTGGGAACTCGTCAGCACCATCGACGGTGCCGCCAACATCAACACCCCTGACGTCGCCTACAGCGTCAACAGCCTGAATCGTTCGTCGAGCTACTGGCTGGTGACGGCCTACAACAGCGCCTTCGGTGCGACGACGGGTTTCTCCGCCGGCATCGACGCCATCAAGGTGCTGGGCGTGTCCACCGGCATCTCCGCCCCCGGCACGCTGGCCCTGGCCGGCTTGGGCCTGCTGGGCATGGGCGTGCTGCGCCGCCGCCGCGCCTGATACCCAGCCGCTCTGGCGGCATCCGCAAGGCCCGCTTCGGCGGGCTTTGTCGTTTTCGGGCGCGTTCGCCCAGGTTCGCTGGGTTCAGTGCCCTCGTCCCGACCCCGCCTCGCGCACCTGCGCCGCCCAGGCCCAGGCTTCGTCCACCAGCTCGGCCAGCGCCCCCGGCGCCAGCCCCAGGGCAGCAGCCTGGGTTTCGGCTCCGTCGCTGCCGGCCTGGTCCAGCGCATCCAGCAAGGCCAGGCGCGCAGCCCAGGGGCCTTCGCGGCGCAGCAGCGCGGCGTTGGCTTCTTCGCCCAGGCGCAGCGGGGCCACGGCCTCGGCCAGCGGCAGCTGCAGCAGCGGCTCAATCAAGGACAACACGCCCAGCGTGAAGTGCGCCCCCGGCTGCGGCTCGCCGCGCCGCTGCGCCAGGGCTTCCAGCACGCGGCCGCGCACCAGCGCGCCTTCTTCCAGCGCCCGGGCCGCCGGGCGGTGCTGCGCGGCCGCCAGCAGCTGCACCGACAACCAGCGCCGCAGCTCGGCGCGGCCCAGCAGCTGCACGGCGTCGTCCACCACCTCCACCGCACGGCGCAGGCCCATGGCCGGGCTGTTGGCATAACGCAGCAGGCGGTAGGTGAGCGTGGCGTCGGCACGCACTTCGTCGGCAATGAGGGCGGTGTCGCGGTCGAGCGCCAGGTGGTTCAGCAGCCCGCAGATGCGGTGCGCAGCCGCCCCCATGGGCCGCGAAGGCGGCCGCTGGCGGCTGTGGCCCAGCGGGCCGCCGACCAGGCCCATGCCACCGCGCAAGGCGTTTTCCAGGTCTTCCAGGTGCTGCAGGCCCAGGGCCACCGGCGTCACCTGCGGCAGCGCCTCGCGCCAGCGCTGGGCCGACAGCAAGAGGGTGTCGATGCCGCCGGCGTTGGCCTGCAGCAGCACGAAATCAGGCTTCAGGCGGGCGTCGGGCTGGCCGTCGGCAACGCCCAGGCGCACGCCGCGGGCGCGCAGCGCCTGCGCCTGGGCCGGTGGCACGGCGGCCAGGTCGTCCAGCAGCAGCCAGGTCTGCGCGGTGGCGGCCTCGGCCAGCTTGGGCTTGGCCAGCAGCAGGGCCGGCAGGTGCAGCAGCGCCACGCGGCCGGCGCCGGTGATGTGCGCCGCCGCCGAGAGCAGCGCGCTGTAGTGCAGCACCACGGAAGGTGAATCGCCGCGCGCGGCCAGCCGCTGCGCCACCGCGGGGGCGAGCAGCAGCTCGAAACCCTCCACCTGGCCGCTGCGCCCCACCAGCGGGCGGCGGTGGCCCAGGCCCTCCAGCACCTCGGCGCCGTGCCCCATGAGCTGCGGCGCGACGAAAGGGCCGCGGGGCAAGGCCGCGGCAGGGACCGCGCGAGGCGGCACGGCTGCACCGGGTGCCGCGCGAAGCGGCACCGGGGGGGCAGCAGGGCTGGGCGTACGCCCGAACTTCAACCAGGACCACATGGCAGACGGGGCCGGCAAGGGCCCCCAGCTCGATTCAAGCCTCGCGCGCAGCCCGACGCTGGCGCTCGCTCATGCCTGACTATCGGCCGTTGCCGGGCCAGATGTAGCGCGCGCCGGCGGCTGCAGCGCGCCATCGGTGTCAGACAGCTCGGCCTGCCCGTGGTCTTCGGCCGGCGGCACCGGCGTGGCGCGGGCCAGCGCCATCCACACCGCCAGCGGCAGCCGCATCGCGCGGCGCGGTGCCGGGCGTGCCACCTGCAGCCCGGCTTCGTCGGCCAGCATCACGCCGTAGGCGGCAGGCACTTCCTCGGGCTCGGCAATGCCGGCGCGCAGCACATACCAGCACTGGCTGGCCAGGGCCAGGTAGGCCGCCGCCTTGGCTTCGCGCCGCAGATCGCTGAGGAAATCGGCGCGGCGCACCTTGATCTCATGGGCCACCGGTTCGACGTAGTCCTCCACCGTGGTGTGGCGGATGGAATAGACGTCGGGCATGGCCATCGCCCAGGTGACGCGGCCGCCTTCGCTGCCGGGCGGCTCGGGCGCCGACAACAGCGGCGCCCGCAGGCTCAGGCCGCGCCAGGCGATGCGGCCGGCGCGCTGCATCTCGCGCGCCACGCGCGCCACCAGCGCTTCATGCTCGCCATAGGCCGCCTGGTGGCGCTGGCGCGCTTCGGCCAGGCGCTGCAGGCCGCTGTCGGTGACGCGCAGGGTCTCGCGGCCTTGCGCGTCGAAGTGGCGTTGCAGCCAGCCGGCCGTGAGCAAGTCGAGTTCCAGCGCGTCATGGCAAGGCCAGCCGGCCGAGCGCCACATCTCGCGCAGGCGGCGCCGGTGCGCTGCCGTGAAGCCCAGGCCGGCCATGGCCAGCAGTGCTCAGGCCACGACCTGCACGCCCTTCCAGAAGGCCATGCGGCCCTTGATCTCGGCGGCGGCGTCTTTCGGGTCAGGGTAGAACCACACGGCGTCGGGGTTGGCGTCGCCGTTGACGAAGAGCGTGTGGTAACTCGCCTGGCCCTTCCAGCTGCACATGGTCTTGGTGTTGCTGGGCAGCAGGTACTCGGCCTTCACGGCCGCCGCCGGAAAGTAGTGGTTGCCTTCCACCACCACGGTGTCGTCGCTTTCGGCAACGACGGTGCCTTTCCAGATGGCTTTCATGGCGCGGGCTCCTGCGGGCGATGGGTGGGTTCGGGGGTGGGGTTGGAAGCGCTGGGTGCGGCTCGCCGGGCAGATTACCACCGCGCATCACCCGAACGCTGCATGCAAGCCGGTGCAATGGCCCCGGTGCAGCGGCTGGCTACAGTGGCGGCATGGACACCGCCACCACCTTCACCACCCCCCGTCTCGTCGAGCGCCTCATCCAGGGCCAGGCCACCAGCGACGGCGCCGGCGTGCGCCTGACGCGCCTGCTCACGCAGGACCTGCAGCGCCGGCTGGACCCCTTCCTGATGCTCGACCTCTTCGGCACCGAGAACCCGGGCGACTACATCGGCGGCTTCCCCGACCACCCGCACCGCGGCTTCGAGACCATCACCTACATGCTGCAGGGCCGCATGCGCCACCGCGACAGCGCCGGCAACGAAGGCCTGCTGGTGCCCGGCAGCGTGCAGTGGATGACGGCCGGCCGCGGCGTCATCCACAGCGAGATGCCCGAGCAGCAGGAAGGCGCGATGGAAGGTTTCCAGCTCTGGCTGAACCTGCCCGGCCGCGAGAAGCTGCGCGACCCCTGGTACCGCGACATCGCCACCGCCGAGATTCCCGAATGGCAGGGCGAAGGCGTCACCGCGCGCGTGATCGCCGGCGCCACGCATGGCGTGCAGGGCGCGGTGCAGCGTGAGGCCACCGAGCCGCTCTACCTCGACCTGCATCTGGAGCCCGGTGCCACCTTCACGCAGCCGCTGCCGGCCGCGCACAACGCCTTCGTGGTGGTCTACCGCGGCGAAGTGGACGTCGCCGGCACCCTGGTGCGCACGCGTCGCATGGCGATACTCGCCAACACGCCGGGCAGCGACGGCGTGCTGCTGCGCGCAGGCGCTGAAGGCGCGCGCGCCATTCTGGTGGCCGGCCAACCGCTGAAGGAGCCCATCGCCCAGTACGGGCCCTTCGTGATGAACACGCAGCAGGAAATCTTCCAGGCGGTGGAAGACTTCCGCGCCGGCCGGCTGGCCTGAATCAGCGGTCCCGGCGCACGATGCCCACGGGCGCCGCCGGGCTGCCCACCAGGAAGACGGTGTAGTTCGCCGCGGCGCTGAAGGTCAGCTCGGTGGGGCTGAACAGCGGCTGCGCAGCGCCGGCGGCCGTGACGGCCAGGCGCCCGGTGGTGGTGGCGTCCACCAGGGCGTAGGGCGAAGCGGCGCCCGGGGCCACGCTATCGGCCACGGGCACGAAATCAGCGCTCATCGACAAGGGCCCGGCCAGGCCCAGCACGCCGTTCACCAGGCGCAGCTTGGCGCGCGCGCGGTCGGTGGGCAGGGTGTTGTCGTCGCGCACCCAGGCCACCTCGGCCGTGGCCGGGCTGCCGTACACCAGCACCGTGTAGTCGGCGCCCACCACCAGCTCTTGCGGCCGGCTGGGCAGGGTGCTGCCGTTGACGGTGACCACCGTGGCCTGCGCACCCGCCGGCACCAGCGTGTAGCCGGTGACCGCTGGTGCGGTGACGTTGGCGAAGACCGCCGTGCCGCCCACGCGCAGGCTGGCGATGCCGCCTTCGGTCAGCCCCGAGGCCACACGCACGCGCGCCTGGGTCGGCGCCTGCGCGGTGATGGCGCCCTGCTGGCTGAGCAGCAGGCCCTGCACCAGCACACCGCCCAAGGCGGGCGAGATCACCAGCGTGGCCACCTCGCGGCTGCCCAGCGCCAGCACCGGCACGTCCAGGCGCAAGTCGGTCTTGCTGCCGGCGGCCGTCACGCGCAGGCGGTAGCTGCCGCTGTTCATGGTGAAGAAGCTGCCCACGGCATCCACCGCAGCGCCGGCCTGCTGCGGCACGCTGGCGGCCAGGGTTTCATCGGTGCCGGTGAGATAGACGTCCAGCGCGCCGGCATCGGGCGCGGCGTTCACCACGCGCAGCAGCGCGCGGTTGGTGTCGGGCGCGCCGGTGTTGTCGTCCAGCACCAGCTGCTTCAGCGCGCCCAGCGGGCCGTAGGCCAGCACGGTGAAGTGGCGCCGCGCCGAAATGCTGGGCGTGAAGTTCAGCAGCGCGGTGCTGGCGCCGGCGTTGTGCAGCGTGAAGGCCTTGCCGGGGTCGGCTTCCACGTAGGTGGCCGAATTGCCGGGGCTCACGCCACCTTGGCGCAGTTCGTTGTCCACACGCAGGTCCAGCCCGGCGTAGCTGCTGGCATTCACCAGCCGCACCTGCGCCTTGGTGCGGTCGGCGCCGCCGCCGCAGGCGGCCAGCATCAGCGCAGCCACGGCGGCCAGGGCCAGGGTGGTGGTCCATCGGAAAAGGTTCATGGCAACTTCCTCGCGGGCCTTCGTCGTGCAGGCGGCCCATGCCGCCGGGCCGCATGATGCCTGTGCCGCGCGGCGTGCTCAGTGTTCGGGTGTGAAAGCACCAGCGGGCGCGACCTGCCCGGCCCCGCGCCAGCCACTGAGCTGCAGCTCTAGCCAGGCGTGCAGCGGCAGCTGGCTGGCCAGGGTGCCGGCATCCAGGTGCTCTTCGACACGCAGGCCCCGCTGCAGTTCGAAGCTGCTGTCGTACCAGCCGCAGCCGCGTGGGGGCGCTTCTTCCCGCACGCCTTGAGCAGCCGCAGCGGTCGACGGCGCCGAGGGGACGGATGCGGCCGCTGCCACCGAATCGGCCGCCGCCCTGGCAGGCGGCATGACCAGGGGCAAGGCTTTTGCCCGGCCGGTGAGAGACAGCAGTTTCATGGCGACCTCGGGTGGGTTGGGATGACAGGTCGCCATCGTTCCCACCTGCCGCCGCCACCACCATCGCCCCGAGGTCGGCGGCGCGTGGGCCCCCGGCGGCGGGGGCCCCGGTCGGGGGGTCGAGGCCCCCCTCCGCCCTAACTCAGGCCTGCGGCTGGAAGGCGTAGCCCTGGCCGGCCGCGGCCATGCGGCCGAAGGCCGGGAAGGGGAAGTGGAAACCGCCCACCATCGCGTTGCTGGACACGATGCGCTGGAACACCTCGCGCCGCACCTTGCGCGCCGCGTCGGCGTCCATGTCGAAGGTGACGGCCCAGTCGGGGTTGCGCGCGAAGAGCGCCGGCACGTTGGTGAGGTCGCCCACGAACATGAAGGTCTGGCCGGCCGACTTCACCTCGAACAGCGTGTGGCCCGGCGTGTGGCCGTAGGCCGCCACCGAGCGGATGCCGGGCGCCACTTCCACGCCGGCCTCGAAGCGCTGCAGCGTGGCAGCCGGCATGTTCGCGAACACGCGGCGCACGTTGTTGAAGGCGCCCTTCATGCCTTCAGGCGCGGCGGCCAGGCGGGCGTCGTCCATCCAGAAGTTGTACTCGGCGGCCGGCACCATCACCTGGGCCTTGGGGAAGACCAGCTCGCCGGCGCGCGTGCGCAGGCCGTTGATGTGATCGCCGTGGAAGTGCGTGATGAGCACGGTGTCGATGTCGCCGGGCTGCACGCCGGCGGCGCGCAGGTTCTCCAGCAGCTTGCCGGTGGTGGGGCCGCCGAACTCGCCCAGGCCGGTGTCCATCAGGATGCGGCGGCCGCCGGCCACCACCAGGAAGGGCGTGAAAGGCACGTCGATGTAGTCGGTGGGCAGGCCCTGCGAAGCCAGCAAGGCCTTCACCTCGGCCAGCGGCGCGTTCTTCACGAACTCTTCGCCAAGCGGGCGCCGCGCGATGCCGTCGATCAGCGAGACGATCTCCACCTCGCCCATCTTCATGCGGCGGAAGCCCGGGCTGGGCAGCGTGGGGGTGCCGAAGTTCGGCGCGTTCTGCGCCCAGACCGGCGTGAAGGAGCCGGCGGCATAGGCCAGCGGTGCGGCCAGGCCGGCCCCCAGGAAACTGCGGCGTTGGAGCATGGTGTGCGTCGGTGGGTAGTGGAACGGAGGCGCGCATGATGGGCAGCGCCGCCCGGCCAGCCTGGTGCGCAGCGCAATGCCTGCACACGAAGCAGGGTCATCGGAAAGGAGGCCAACGCAGGGCGGTGGCCCAGTGGAGCCCCAGCCGCTTGCCGCCGCACGCGCCGACAGGCCCGACGGCAGCAGACTTAAGCGGCCTACGCCATGCTCGCGGCATGGATACCCTGACCCACGCACTTTCCGGCGCGCTGGTGGCGCGGCTGATCGCCGCGCGCAGCACGCTGCCGCCGGCTGCCGCCACCGCCTGGCCCACCCCCGCCGCGCCCGGCAGCTTCAGCGCCGCCTGGCAAGGCGGCCCCCACGCGCCCCTGCCCTGGCAGGGCGTGGTGGTGGGGCTGGTGGCCGGTGCCTTCCCCGACATCGATGTGGTGGCGCAGTGGTTCGGCGACGTGGCCTACCTCACCCACCACCGCGGCATCACGCATTCGGTGCTGATGCTGCCCTTGTGGGCCGCGCTCATCGCCTGGCTGATGGCCTGGGCCTTCCAGCGCACGCGCGGCCGGCCCGGCGGCTGGAAGAGCCTCTATGCCTTCGCGGCGGCCGGCCTGGCGGTGCACATCGCCGGCGACTGGATCACGCAGTTCGGCACCATGCTGCTGCAGCCGTTTTCAGACCGCCGCTTCGGTCTGGGCTCGATGTTCATCATCGACCTCACCTTCAGCGGCCTGCTGCTGGCCGGGCTGCTGCTGGCGGCGGTGTTCCCGCGCCGGCGCTGGCCGGCGGCGCTGGGCCTGGGCGCCGCTGCCGCCTGGGTGGGCCTGGCCACCGCGGGGCAGTTCCAGGCGCTGGACGTGGGCGAACGCTACGCCCGCGCGCAAGGCATGGCGCGGCCCGCCATCACGGTGATGCCCCGGCCGGCCTCGCCCTTCAACTGGACGGTGTCGGTCTTCGACGGCCAGAACTACCACGTGGCCCATGTGAACACCCAGCGCGAAGAACCGCTGCTGGCCGAAGCCGACAGCCACTTCATCCGCCGCTTCTCGGCCCCCTACCTGCCCGAAGCCATGGCCACCTGGGAGCAGGTGCCGCGCTTCGGCGGGCCGGGCACGCCGGCCTGGGTGCAGGACGCCTGGAACGCGCCGCGCTTCGCCTTCTTCCGCTGGTTCGCGCAGACGCCGGCGCTGCTGCCCGGTGCCGCGGGTGTGCAAAGCGGCGCCGGTGAGCGCTGTGCCTGGTTCCGCGACCTGCGCTTCGACTTCCCGGGCCGCGGCGAAGGCCCCTTCCGCTACGGCGTGTGCCTGCCGGGGGCGGCCGGTGCCGCCGAAGGCGCTGCCGCGCGCATCTTCCGCCTGGAAGGCGGCGTGCGGCAGCCGATCTAGGCCGCAGCGGGTGGCACAACGGGTGGCTCGGCCCTCAGAAAACGAGCGCCACCACGAAGATGCCGATCATCATGCAGGCCAGCACCACCTTGGCCAGCAGCCCGGCCATGATGCCCAGCCAGGTGGCCACGCCCACCGTGACCGCCTGGCGCTCGTTCTTGCGCGCCAGGTACTCACCCACCGCGGCGCCCACCAGCGGCATGAACAGCACGCCGACAATGCCCATGAACAGGCCCACCACCGTGCCCACCGCGGCGCCAATGAGTGCCTGCTTGCTGGCCCCGGCACGGCGTGCACCCAGCAGGCCGGCCACGTAGTCCAGCACCCAGGCCAGCACGGCCAGCACGGTGCACACCACCACCACCCACACCGGCACGCGGGTGAAGTCGTCGATCCACGCGCCCAGCACGATGCCGCCCAGCACGAAGGCCGTGCCCGGCAGCGCGGGCAGCACCGTGCCGGCCAGGCCCACGGCGATGAGCAGCGCGCTCAGGCCCCACAGCAGGAAGTCGTTCATCGCCCCGGTGCCCGTTCAACCGGCCATGGCGCCGCCGAAGGGCTTCACGCCTATCCACGCGCCGTGGGCCCAGAAGGCGAAGAAGGCCCAGGCCGCCAGGCCCAGCACCACGGTGGCCACCGTGGGCAGCGCGCGGCCCGGCGCATAGACGGTGCCGTTGGCGCGGTCGCGCCCGCGCGCGGCGCGGAAGCTGAAAACCGCCCACACCAGGAAGCCGCCGAACAGCAGCAGGTCGGCCAGCGTGTTGTTGGCCAGCAGGTGCGACAGCGCCCACAGCTTCACGCCCAGCACCATGGGGTGGCGCAGCCGCGCCTTGATGGCGTTGCCCGGCACGTAGCTGGCCACCAGCAGGATGAAGGCCGGCACCGTGAGCAGCGCCGCCAGGTGGCGCGTCCAGGTGGGCGAGCCCCACAGCACCGTGGGCTCCAGGCGCGCCTGGCCGTAACCCCACAGCAGGAGCGCGAAGCCCGCCAGCGACAGCACCGTGTACAGGCCCTTCCAGGCCATCTCGCCGCGCTGGGCGATGAAGCGCCCGCGCCAGCCTTCGGCCACGATGCGCGTGGAGTGCACGCCCAGGAAAAGAACCAGGCCGAGGACAAGCAAGCTCATGGTGGTGGCTTCGGTGCGGGTGGAGATCACGGCATTGTGGCGCCGCTATGCTGGCCCTCCATGAACACCGCCAGAACCTACCGCCTTTGCTGGGAAGACTTTCCCGTGGGCCATGTAATGGATTTCGAGGGCCGCCCCGTCGAGCGCGAGGCCGTCATCGCCTTCGCCAGCCAGTTCGACCCCCAGCCCTTCCACCTGGACGACGAGGCCGGCGCGGCCTCGGTCTTCAGCGGCCTTTGCGCCAGCGGCTGGCACACCTGCGCCATGGCCATGCGCCTGATGTGCGATGGCTACCTGCTCGACAGCAGCAGCCAGGGCAGCCCCGGCATCGACAGCCTGCGCTGGCTGAAACCCGTGTTCCCCGGCGACACGCTGCGCCTGCGCATGGAAGTGCTGGAAGCCCGCGTGATGAGCAGCAAGCCGCACATCGGCCTGGTGCGCAGCCGCTGGACCATGCGCAACCAGCACGAGCAGCCGGTGCTCACGATGGAAGGCTGGGGCATGTTCCTGCGGCGCGCGATGCTGGTGGGGGTCGCCGCATGAGCTTGCTGGCCACCCTGCCCGAGGGCTACCGCGCCGCTGTCATCGGGGCCAGCGGGGCCATCGGTGGCGCGCTGGTGCAGGCGCTGCAGGCCGACCCGCGCTGCGCCGCCGTGCACGGCCTGGCGCGCAGCGCCACGCCGTCCTTCGACCTGGCCATTGAGGCCAGCATCGCCGCCGCCGCCGCGCGGCTGCGCGAGCAAGGCCCGCTGCACCTGGTGGTGTGCGCCACCGGCGTGCTGAGCCTGGGCCCGCGCTCGCCCGAAAAGCGCCTGACCGACCTCGACCCCACCACGCTGGCCCAGGCCCTGGCCGTCAACACGGTGGGCCCGGCGCTGGTGCTCAAGCACTTCCACGAGCTGCTGCCGCTGAAGGAACGTGGGCTGCTGGCGGTGCTGTCGGCCCGCGTGGGCAGCATCGGCGACAACCGCAAGGGCGGCTGGTACGCCTACCGCGCCAGCAAGGCGGCGCTGAATCAGCTGCTGCATACCGCCGCCATCGAGGTGGCGCGCAAGCGCCCGCTGGCCGTGCTGGCCGCGCTGCACCCGGGCACGGTGCAGTCGGCGCTGTCGCAGGCGATCATCGGCGACGCCGAGGCCACCACGCCACCCGCGGCAGCCGTGAACCTGCTGACCGTGCTGAACGGCCTGCAGCCCGAGCACAGCGGCGGCTTTTTCGCCTGGGACGGCACGGCCATTGCATGGTGAATTTAGGCGCCGGGGCCCGGCTCGGCCACAATCCCGGCCCGTTTGTGTTTTGCCCTTCCTTCCCTCCTTCACCGCCACCCCCAAGGAGCCTGACCGCCATGCGCACCGCCCGCCTGTTCAACCGCAACCTGGTCCTCCGCACCCTGACGGCGCTCGGCCTGGCCGGCGCCGCCCTGATGGCGAGCACGGCCGCCTCGGCCCAGGCCGCCGAACCCAAGGTGCTGAACGTGCTGAACTGGGCCGACTACATCGGCCCCGACACCATCGCCAAGTTCGAGAAGGAAACCGGCATCAAGGTGCGCTACGACACCTTCGACAGCAACGAAACCCTGCACGCCCGCCTGGTGGCCGGCCGCACGGGCTACGACGTGGTGGTGCCTTCCTCGCACTTCGCCAAGCGCCAAATCGAGGCCGGCCTCTTCCTGCCTCTGGACCGCGCGCTGCTGCCGAACTGGAAGAACCTCGACCCGGCGCTGCTGGAGAAGCTGAGCGAAAGCGACCCCGGCAACAAGCACCTGGTCACCTGGCTGTGGAGCTTCGTCACCGTGGGCATCAACGTCGACAAGGTCAAGGCCGCGCTCGGCAGCACGCCCATGCCGGCCAACGCGCTGGACCTCATCTTCAAGCCCGAACTCGCCGCCAAGGTGAAGAGCTGCGGCATCCACGTGCTCGACTCGGCCAGCGAAGTGATACCCGTGGCCATGATCTACGCCGGCAAAGACGGCTACAGCAACAACGCGAAAGACTACGAGGCCGCTGCCGCGGTGCTGCGCGCCGCGCGCCCCAACATCACGCGCATCAGCAGCCCCGGCCCCATCAACGACCTGGCCCAGGGCCAGATCTGCGTGAGCCTGGGCTATGCCGGCGACTTCAACATCGCCCGCCAGCGCGCCGCCGAGGGCAAGACCGGCCAGAACATCCAGGCGCTGATTCCGCCCACCGGCGCCACGCTGTTCTTCGACACCATGGCCATTCCGAAGGACGCCAAGCACCCGAAGAATGCGCACGCCTTCATCAACTTCATCATGCGGCCCGAGATCCACGCCGCGCTGACCAACCAGGTCTTCTACGGCAACCCGAACAGCGCCAGCAAGCCCTTCGTGAAGCCTGAACTGGCCAGCAACCCGGTGATCTTCCCGCCCGCGGCCGAGCTGAAGAAGATGGCCATGCCCAAGGCGCTGGACAACAACGCCCGCCGCCTGCAGACGCGCACCTTCACCAACTTCAAGGCCAACACGAAGTAAGCGCAGGGCTCGCGCATGAACCCCGGCGGCGCCCTGCGGCAACTGGACGCCGCCGCCCTGCGCCAGCGCCTGCCCCTGGGCGGGCTGGTGCAGGCGCTGCGCGCCATGTTCGTGGCCGGCTGCGTGGTGCCCCAGCGCCACACGCACGCCATCGGCGACGCCGGCACGCTGCTCTTGATGCCCGCCTGGCAGCCCGGCCGCCACCTGGGCGTGAAGGCCATCAACATCTTCCCGGGCAACAACGCAGAGGGGCTGCCGGGCCTGCACGCCGTCTACCTGCTCTTCGACGCGCGCACCGGCGTGCCCGTGGCGCTGATGGACGGCAGCGAACTCACGGCCCGCCGCACGGCCGCAGCCTCGGCCCTGGCCGCGCACTACCTGGCGCGCGCCGACGTGAAGCACCTGGTGCTGCTGGGCGCCGGGCGTGTGGCGGCGCTGCTCCCTGAGGCGATGCGCAGCGTGCGCCCCGGCCTGCGCATGGTGACGGTGTGGAACCACCGCCCCGAAGGCGCCGAGCGGCTGGCCGAAGCGCTGCGCGGGCAGGGTTTCGACGCCCACGCCAGCACCGAACTGGAAATGGCCGTGCGCAGCGCCTGCGTGGTGAGCTGCGCCACGCTTTCGCCCACCGCGCTGGTGCGCGCCGAATGGCTGGCGCCGGGCACCCACCTCGACCTCATCGGCAGCTTCGCGCCCACCACGCGCGAAGCCGACGGCGCCTGCTTCGCGCGCGGCCGCATCTTCGTCGACACCGAAGAAGCGCTGCACAAGGCCGGCGACATCGTGCAGGCCGTGGCCGAAGGCTGCTTCAACCCGGCGCGCCTGCAGGCCACGCTGGCCCAGCTGTGCCGCGGGCAGCACCCGGGGCGCCAGCAGGGCGGCGACCTCACGGTGTTCAAGGCGGTGGGCATGGCGCTGGCCGACCTGGCCGCGGCCGAGATGGCG
Organism: beta proteobacterium AAP51; assembly: GCA_001295905.1. Taxonomy (GTDB): domain Bacteria; phylum Pseudomonadota; class Gammaproteobacteria; order Burkholderiales; family Burkholderiaceae_C; genus Rubrivivax. The sequence goes on from LJHT01000133.1 coordinate 40,312, forward strand.
CTGGCGGCAGGCGCGGGTGCGGATGCGGGTGCGGATGCGGGTGCAGCCGGCTGATAATCCGCCGCCCGCCCCGGGGTGCCACGGCCGCTGCCGCACCATGTTCAAACGTCTCGTCCTGCCCCTCCTGGTCTTGCTGCTGCTGGTGGCCGGCTATTTCTGGCTGGCCCTGAGCTGGAGCTTTTCCACCGGCGACCGCGCCGGCTGGGTACAGAAGCTCTCGAACAAGGGCTGGGTCTGCAAGACCTGGGAAGGCGAGCTGGCGCTCGTCTCGCTGCCCGGCACCACGCCCGAGAAGTTCCTCTTCACCATCTGGGACGATGCCGTGGCCAAGGAGGTGACGCGCGCCATGGGCAAGCGCGTGACGCTGCACTACGAGGAAAAGGTGGGCCTGCCCGGCAGCTGCTTCGGCGACACGCGCTACTACGTCACCGCCGTTACCGTGAGCGACGAGATTCCGCTGGCCACCGGCGTGGTGGTGCCCAACGCGCAGCCGCGGCCGGCTTCCGCGGCGTCGGCTCCCTGAGCCCGCACGAGCAAGGCCGGAAGGCCTTGCTCGGCTGGCGAAGGCCAAGCGGCGATTTCACGCCGCAAGGCTGAATTCGGCGCCCGCTCAGGCCCCGAACCACACCACCTTCTTGCGCGCGCCCACCCACTTCTCGTAGTTTTTCGCGAAGAGGTCTTCGATGCGGTTGCGCTTGACCTTGAAGGTGGGCGTGATGAGGTCGTTGTCCACCGTCCAGGCTTCGGCCATCAGCACGATGCAGTCGAGCTGCTCGTGGGGGTCGAGCGTGGCGTTGATGCTGTCGATGTGTGCCGCCATCGTGGCTTCCAGCTCGGCGCGGCCTTCGGCGCTTTGCGCCTTCTTCGCACCGTCGGGGTTCAGCATGGCCAGGGCCAGCGGCTGGCCCAGGTTGGCGCCGGTCACGCAGCAGGCTTCCACGGCCGGGTGCATCACCAGCTTGTCCTCGATGGGCGCGGGCGCCACGTACTTGCCCTTGCTGGTCTTGAAGAGGTCTTTCACGCGGCCGGTGATCTTCAGTCGGCCCTGGGCATCGATGGCGCCCTTGTCGCCGGTCTTCAGCCAGCCGTCGGGCGTCATGGTGTCGCGGCTGAGCTCGGGTTCGCGGTAGTAGCCCAGCATGGTCCAGGGCGCGCGCACCTGGATCTCGCCGTTTTCGGGGGCGATGCGGCACTGCACCGCGTCGTAGGGGCGGCCCACGGTGCCGAAGGCGGCCGAGTCGCCGTCGGTGATGTGGCTGGCGCCCAGGTTCTCGGTCATGCCGTAGCCCTCGGCCACGCGCAGGCCCAGGCGGGCGTACCAGTTCAGCAGCTCGTGCGGCATGGGCGCCGCGCCGCCGGCGGCGAAGATGCAGTCCTGCAGGCCCAGCGCCGAGAGCACCTTCTTGCGCACGATGCCACCCAGGATGGGCAGGCTGAGCATCAGGTTCATCTTCTTGGCCGGCATCTTGGCCTGCACGCCCTGCTGGAACTTCACCCACAGGCGCGGCACGCTGAAGAACACCGTGGGCCGCGCGCGCTGCAGGTCGGCGGTGAAGGTTTCCAGGCTCTCGGCGAAGAACACGTGCATGCCGGTGGCGAGCTGGCCGTGCTCGACCAACGCGCGCTCCACCACGTGCGACAGCGGCAGGTAGCTCAGCATGCGGCCGTCCTGGCGCAGCGGCACGCGCTGCAGGCCCTGCTGCACCGCCAGCGCGAAGCTGCCGAAGCTGTGCATCACGCCCTTGGGCGCACCGGTGGTGCCGCTGGTGTACATGATGGTGGCCAGGTCGGTAGCCTCGCGCACGGGCCGGCCCTGCAGCGGCGCCGTCTTGGCCGTCAGGCTTTCCCAAGAGGTGTAGCTCTTGGCGGCATCGGCCGGGCACAGCGGCAGGCTGATGCAGGGCAGGCCTTCGGGAATGCCGGGCTTCATGCCCTCCCAGCCGTCGAGCTTGCCCACGAACAGCAGCTTGGAGCCGCTGTGTTCGAGGATCTGGCGGATGGTGCCGGCCGCCAGCGTGGGGTACAGCGGCACCGACACGCAGCCGGCCATCCAGATGGCCAGGTCGCTCATGATCCAGTGCGCGGTGTTCTTGGAGATCAGCGCCACGCGGTCGCCGGGCTGCAGGCCCAGGCTGAGCAGGTGGCTGGCCATGCGGCGCACCTGGTCGCCCACCTGCTGCCAGGTGTAGTCGAGCACCTTGCCGCCGCCCTGGGGCTGCGTGAAGGCCACGCGCGTGGGCGTGGTGCTTTCCCAGTGGTACAGGCGCTGCAGGGCGAGCGCGTCGGCCGAAACGGTGGATGCCATGGTGTGAGGGGTGGCCGCAGGGGGCCCTGTGCAGAAGAAAGAGGCCGCGAGCCTACCCAAGGCAGGCCCAGAATCAAGCGGGGCTTTCCTGAAGCTGACATGAACGCAGCTCCGGCACCCGTGTTTCCCCTTTCTGGGGGAGGCGGGGGGGCTCAGCCTGGCGGCGTGAAAACGCCACTCGGCCTTCGCCAGCCGCGCAAGGCCTTTCGGCCTTGCACGTGCGGGCTCAGCGGCCGGCGGCGCGGTCTTCTGCCATCTGCGCCTGCACCTGGCGCACCGCGCGCATCACCAGGATGAGGTCGAGCTCGGCCGAAGGTGCGATGGCGTTGGCGGCTTCTTCCACGCGCTCGGGCGCCTGCATCAGCGCCCAGGCCAGCACCGACAGCGCGCAGATGGTGCGCCGCGTCTCGGCCACCGGCAGCGCAAAGGCCGCCTGCGCCACCACGTGGTGGCGCACGCTGGCCACCGCCGCCGCCCCCAGGCCCCAGCTTTCGCACAGGGCTGCGCCCAGCGCGTCGTGGCTGACGCCGAAGCCGGCGTGCTCCAGGCCGGCCAGGTCGACGTCGTTGTCGGTGGCGCGCAGCATGGCGCGGTAGTGGTCGGTGGCGTGGCGGAAGAGCACGGCCTTGCCGCATTCCTCGAACAGCCCGGCCGAGTGCGCCGCCCAGGCATCGAGCGAGAGCTTGGCGGCCAGCTGGCCCATCAGCGCCCCGCGCTGGCCGGCGCGCTGCCACAGCGGTTCCAGCTCGGGCGCGGGCGGGAAGGCGGCGCGCAGGCCCATCTCGAAGGTGATGGCGGCCACCTCGCGCATGCCCAGGTAGGTGATGGCCTGGTGCACGCTCTGCACCCGCCCCTTCAGGCCGTAGAGCGACGAGTTCACCGCCTTCATCACGGCGGCAGCCAGCGCCATGTCGCGCTCGACCAGCGCGGCGGCGGCCTGCAGGTTGATGTCTTCCTCGGCCATCAGCAGCGACAGTTCCACCAGCGCCTGCGGCTGCGAGGGAATGTCGATGTCCAGCTTGCGCAATTCGGGGTTCACGGACACGGCGGGCTTTCCAGAGGCGGTGGGAACGGGGCTCCGAACCATCCTAGCGGCGGCCCCGCCAGCTGATCGCTTGAAAAGCGGGGCCTGGTCAGCAAGCCCGCCAGCGCCGGGCTGCCGCCCGCCGCGCCCTGGAAACCGGCCGGCCATGAAAAAGGCGCCGACACGCGGCGCCTGGAAAAGCCAGCCCATCTGGTGGGGCCGATCTGGAAATCAGCTTTCGAATTCTGTCTGTTGTCTCCTCAGGCCCCCTGGGCGGCCAGGCTTGCGCGCCAGCCCCCATGAGTGACACAAATGTAACAACGACATAGGCACTGGCTATCCGGAGTTACCCGCCGTTCTGCATCCAGGCCGCCGCGCGCTCGGCAATCATCAGCGTGGGCGAGTTGGTGTTGCCGCTGGTGATGGTGGGCATCACGCTGGCATCGGCGATGCGCAGCCCCTGCAGGCCCTGCACCTGCAGGCGCGGGTTCACCACGGCCAGCGGGTCGCCGGCCGCGCCCATGCGGCAGGTGCCCACGGGATGGAAGATGGTGGTGCCGATGTCGCCGGCCAGGCGCGCCAGTTCCTCGTCGCTCTGGAACTGCACGCCCGGCTTCACCTCTTGCGGGCGGTAGCGGGCCAGCGCCGGCATGGCGGCGATGCGGCGCGTCAGGCGCAGCGAGTCGGCCGCCACCTGGCGGTCTTCGGGCGTGGAGAGGTAGTTCGCCTGGATGCGCGGCGCGTCCTGCGGCCGTGCGCTGCGCAGGCGCACATGCCCGCGCGAGCTGGGGTTCAGGTTGCACACGCTGGCGGTGAAGGCGTTGTAGCGGTGCAGCGGCTGGCCGAAGGCGTCCAGCGACAAGGGCTGCACGTGGTACTGCACGTTGGGGTGGGCCTGCTCGGCCGAAGAACGCGTGAAGGCGCCCAGCTGCGAAGGTGCCATGCTCATGGGCCCGCTGCGCTTGAGCAGGTATTCCAGCCCGATGGCGGCCTTGCCCAGCCAGGAGTGGGCCTGGGTGTTCAGCGTCTTCACGCCCTGTACCGAGAACACCGCGCGGATCTGCAGGTGGTCTTGCAGGTTCTCGCCCACGCCCGGCAGTTCATGCAAGGGCGTGATGCCGTGTGCGTGCAGCTGCGCCCCCGCGCCTATGCCCGAAAGCTGCAGCAGCTGCGGCGTGCCGATGGCCCCCGCGCACAGCACCACCTCGCGCGCCGCGCGCACCTGCACCGGTGCGTCAGGGCCGCGCTGCACCTCCACGCCCACGGCACGGCGGCCTTCCAGCAGCACGCGCGTGGTGTGCGCGCCCGTCCACACCGTGAGATTGGGCCGGCCCTGGGCCGGGCGCAGGAAGGCTTTGCTCGTGTTCCAGCGCACGCCGCTGCGCTGGTTCACCTCGAAGTAGCCCACGCCTTCGTTGCTGCCGCGGTTGAAGTCTTCGCTGGCGGGAATGCCCGCCTCGCGCGCGGCCGCGGCAAAGGCGTCGAGGATCTCCCAGCGCAGCCGCTGCTTTTCCACCCGCCACTCGCCGCCGGCGCCATGCAGGCCGGGCAAGGCGCCGCGCCAGTGGTCCTCGTGGCGCACGAAATGCGGCAGGCAGTGTTCCCAGGCCCATTGCGGGTCGCCGGTGATCTCGGCCCAGTGCGCGTAGTCGCGCGCCTGGCCGCGCATGTAGATCATGCCGTTGATGCTGCTGCAGCCACCCAGCACCTTGCCGCGCGGGTAGCGCAGCTTGCGGCCGTTCAGGCCGGCGTCTTCTTCGGTGAAGAAGAGCCAGTCGGTGCGCGGGTTGCCGATGCAATACAGATAGCCCACCGGGATGTGGATCCAGTGGTAGTTGTCGGGCCCGCCGGCTTCGAGCAAGAGCACGCGGCAGTTCGCGTCGGCCGACAGCCGGTTGGCCAGCAGGCAGCCGGCCGTGCCGGCGCCGACGATCACGACATCGAAGTTCGGGGCGGTGTCTTTCATGAAATGGCAACCAGCGACTGTTCAGCGGGCCAGGTGGCTGGCCAGCACCGGGAACAGCTTCACCAGCCCGTCGGCCAGCAGTTCCACCGCCATGGCGGCCAGGATCAAGCCCATCAGCCTCGTCATGATGTTGATGCCCGTGCGGCCCAGCACCTTGGCAATGCGTCCCGAGGCCGAGAACACGACGAACACCACCAGGCCGATGACCACGCCATAGCCCACCAGCACGCCCAGCTCCCAGAGGTGGCGGGTCTTGTCGGCGTAGATCACCATCGTGGAGATGGTGGCCGGGCCGGTGAGCAGGGGAATGGTCAGCGGCACCACCGCGATGCTGGCGCCGGCGTCCACCTTCTGGTCGCCCTCGCTCAGATCGCTGGGCTTGCTCTCGGCTTGCTGGGCATTCAGCATCGCCAGGCTGCTGATGAGCAGCAGCGTGCCGCCACCCACCTGGAAGCTGGCCAGCGAAATGCCGAAGAACTCGATGATCTTCAGCCCGGCCAGCGCGCTGATGGCAATCACGCAGAAGGCGGCAAAGGCGCTGATGCGGATGGTGCGCTGCCGCTCGGCGCGGCTGAAAGCCTGCGTGAAATGGATGAAGAACGGCACCACGCCGATCGGGTTCACGATCGCCAGCAGCGCGATCAGCGGCTTCAGCAGGTCCATAGGGCCGCGATGGTAGGGGCGGGCGGGCTGGAGAGCGGGTAAGTCCTCGGCGCGCGAAAACAACACTCACGACGCGGGTTCTTTACATCGCCTGCTTTGCGGTGCGCTAATCGGGAGTCTGTGTCTGGCAGCCGCACCTTTCGCATGATTGGTTCACGCAGGGTTGAGCTCCGCATGGTTTTTGATAGGTTCTTTTGAGGGCTCCCCGTGGGAAACAAACTGTACGTAGGTAACCTGGCCTATTCGGTGCGCGATGACTCGCTGCTCCAGGCCTTTTCTCAGTTCGGCACCGTCACTTCTGCCAAGGTGATGATGGACCGTGAAACCGGCCGCTCCAAAGGCTTCGGTTTCGTGGAAATGGGTTCCGACCCCGAAGCGCAAGCCGCCATCAACGGCATGAACGGCCAGCCCATCGACGGGCGCGCCGTGGTCGTCAACGAAGCCCGCCCCCGTGAAGAGCGTCCGGGCGGCTTTGGTGGCGGTGGTGGCCGCAGCGGCGGCGGTGGCGGCTACGGTGGTGGTGGTGGCGGCTACGGCGGCGGCGGTGGTGGTGGTGCCGGCGGCGGTGGCGGTGGCCGCAGCCCCTACGGCGGTGGTGGCGGTGGCCGCAGCCCCTACGGCGGTGGCGGTGGTGGCCGCAGTGGCGGCGGCGGTGGCGGCTACGGTGGTGGTGGTGGCGGCGGCAGCCGCGGCGGCTACTGAGCCCGCAGCCCGCTTCGAGCGCACACGAATTCAGCGGTCGCGCGGGGTCCACAGGTCCCGCAGGGTTCGCAGCCCAGGCTACCGTTTCATGATGAAGGGCACCCTCGGGTGCCCTTTTCCATTTCAGCCCCGCCGCTTTTCAATAGCGCTCGGGGCGCAGCACCTGCACCGGGCTGAAATACAGCGCCACGCTGTAATGCGGCGCATAGGTGGCCAGCACATGGCCGGCCATCTTGTCGGCCACCAGCGGATCGCAGATCAGCTTCATCTCGATGGTGCGGTCGGCTTCCCAAGCACCTTCGCGCACGCCTTCGTGCCCGCCGCCCCGCACCTCGGCCACCGTCCAGCCTTGCGCGCCACGCTCGAGCGCGTCGCGCACCAGCTGTTTCTCAAGCACCGCCTCGGCCACGATCACGAGCAGGGTCTTGGGGTGTTTGTGCAGGCTCATGCGGTCAGCTTCTGTGCCAGTTCAATGTAAATCGGGATGCCGATGACGATGTTGAACGGAAAGCTGATACCCAGGGCTGCCGTGATGGACAGCGCAGCATTCGCCTCGGGCACGGCAATGCGCATGGCGGTGGGCGCGGCAATGTAGCTGGCGCTGGCCGCCAGCGTGGCCATCAAGGCCACGCCGCCGGTGCTGAGGCCCAGCGCCAGCCCCGTGGCTGCGCCGGCCAGCGCCAGCACCGGGGGCGCGCCCAGGCCGATCACCAGCACCGCCGGGCCGAAGCGCTTCACCTCGCCCAGCCGGCCACCCGCCACCAGACCCAGTTCCAGCAGGAACAGCGCCAGCACGCCCTTGAAGGGGTCGATGAACACGGCCTTGATGGGCGCGGTGCCTTCCACGCCCGCCACGGCGCCGATGATCAGCCCGCCCAGCAGCAGCAGCACGCTCTTGCCGAACACCACGTCGTGCGCCAGGCCGCGCCAGTTCGTGGCCCCGCGCCGGCCCATGCGCGCCAGCAGGATGCCCGCCACGAGGCCGGGCGCCTCCATCACGGCCACCCACAGCGCAGCGTGGCTTTCGTAGGGAATGTTCTCGCGCGTCAACGCCGCCGTGGCCACCGCGAAGGTGACCACGCTCACCGAGCCGTAGTGCGCCGCCAGCGCGGCCGCGTCGGCCTGCACCAGCTTCAGCGCCCGGCCCAGGGGGTAAAGCACGAAGGGAATGGCAAAACCAAGCGCCATGCACACCGCCACCTGCGGTGCCAGCGCCGCCAGCGGTTGTTTGCTGAGCTCGATGCCGCCCTTCAGGCCAATGGCCAGCAGCAGGTAGATGGACAGGGTTTCGTACAGCGCCTCGGGCAGGCGCAGGTCGCTGCCCACCAGGCGTGCGAACACGCCCAGGAGAAAGAAGAAAACGACGACGTCGATCATGGCGCGCTCTTGTCCGCTTCACGCCGGGGCTTGCGCCCGCGCCCGGCCATCACGCGGTCGTAAAGGGCATTGGGCAGCAGGCGCAGCAAGGCGGCCACCAGCCCCATCTGCCAGGGAATGACCACGTAGCTGCGGCCCGCCTCGATGGCCGAGAAGGCGCGGTCGGCAAAGGCTTCGGGCGCCATGAGGAAGGGCATGCGGTAGACGTTGCCCGCCGTCAGCGGCGTGGCCACGTAGCCGGGCACCAGGGTCACCACGCGCACGCCGCTGCCGCCCAGTTCCACGCGCAGGCTTTCGCAGTAGGCCACCACGCCGGCCTTGCTGGCCGAATAGGCGCCATGCCCGGGCAGCCCGCGCACCGCCGCCACGCTGGCCACGCCCACCAGCGTGCCTTGCCGGCGCGCGCGCATGGGCGCCACGAAGGGATGGAAGGTGGCGGCCAGGCCGGTGTTGTTGAGTGCGAAGATGTCCTGCATCACCGCCAGGTCGGCACGCTCGGCGGTGTCCATGCCCACGCTGATGCCGGCGCAGGCCACCACCACGTCGGGCAGACCCTGCTGCGCGATGCAAGCCTGGCCGGCGGCGACGATGCTGTCGACCACCGCCGCGTCGGCCCCGTACACCGCCACCCGCTCGGGCCCCAGGCCCTGGGCCTGCGCCCAGGCCTGCATCTCGGCGGTGCGGCGCGCCACCAGCGCCAGCCGCCAGCCAGCGGCGGCATAACGCGCCGCCAGGGCCTGGCCAATGCCACTGGAGGCGCCGGTGATGAAGACCAGCGGCGCTGTCATCGCGGCACCCTCATCGCACCACCCTCATGACATCAACCTCATGGCCCCACCTTCACGGCCGCGCAGGCGCCGCCGCCGGCGTGGCGCGCGGCGTCAGCTCGGCGCGCATCGGGCCCATCAGCTCAAGCCGGCGTGCGGCATGGTCGTAGTCCAGACCGGCGGCCTGCAGCTGGTTGCTGCCCATCTGCACCTGCACGGGCAGGTGGCTGCGCACCTGCTCCGTCACCAGGAAAGCGTGCAGGAACTCGCTGCGCATCACCAGCGGCGCGCCGGTGGCGTCGGTGCTGGTGACTTCCGCGCCGCCGCGCAGCTGCACCTCGCTGCCATCGCCGTTGCCCAGCGCCAGCCGCGCGCGCGCCAGGGTGACGCGGCCATCCGGCGCGATGGCGCGGATCTGCGCGTCTTCGATCTCGATGCGGTCGGTGGCCGGAAAGTGCTTCAGCCGCGCGCCTTCGATGCGCAGCTTCAGCCGGCCTTGGGCATCGAAACGCTCGAGCGCGAACTGCTCCATCGTGTAGTCGGGCTCGTTGCTCACGGCCTTCTCTTCGGCCGGCGCCAGCGGCCGCGGCGAGTTCTTCACCAGCCACCAGCTGGCCAGCACGAGCAGGCCCATCACCAGCAGCGGCAGGTAGGAGGCGAGGTTCTCGCGCCAGCGCACGTGCCAGGGCAGCCGCTGGCGCGCGCGGCGCGTGTCGGCAGGGCCCAGAGAGATGGGCACCTCGGGCAGGTCGGGCAGGTGCAGTTCGACGCTCATGCGGCGGTTTCAGGCGCTAAAGCGCGGCATCGGGTGATGGCGAAGGACGCATCACGCGCCATCCAGCGTCTGCAGATGGCCTTGCAGCAGCGCGGCGTAGCGGCCGGCCGCCATCAGGAGCAGGTCGCAGAACTCGCGCGCCGCACCCTGGCCGCCCACAGCCGCCGTCACGTGGTGGGCCACCGCCTTCACCTCTGCGTGCGCGTTGGCTGGCGCACAGGCGAAGGCCGCACGGTGCAGCAGCGGCAGGTCGGGCCAGTCGTCGCCCATGGCCGCCACCTGGTGCCAGCCCAGGCCCAGCTGCGCGAGCAGCGGCGCGGCCGCGGCGGCCTTGTCGTGCACGCCGTAGAGCGCATGCTGCAGGCCCAAATCAGCGATGCGGCGCCGCACGGCCGGTGAATCGCGGCCGGTGATGACCAGCGGCTCGATGCCGCCCTGCTTCAGCAGCTTCAGGCCGTGGCCGTCCAGCGCATGGAAGGCCTTGAGCGTCTCGCCCTGTTCGCTGATGAACAGCCGGCCGTCGGTGAGCACACCGTCCACGTCGAAGATGGCGGCCTTCAGGCCCAGGGCGTCGCCCTGCGCACGCAGCAGGGTCTCGGGCGGGAAACGCAGGGCCGGTGTCATGGCCTCAGATGACCTTGGCGCGCATCAGGTCGTTGCTGTTCAGCGCGCCCACCAGCACGCCTTGTTCGTTCACCACCAGCACGCTGGTGATGCGGTGTTGCTCCATCACGCCGGCGGCGTCCACCGCCAGCGCGTCGCTGCGCACCAGGCGCGGGCTGCGGTGCATCACGGCTTCGGCGGTGAGGCTGCGCAGGTCGGCGCCGCGTTCGATGAGGCGGCGCAGGTCGCCGTCGGTGAAGATGCCCAGCGGCCGGTCGTCGGCCGCGGCCACGGCGGTGAAGCCCAGGCCCTTGCCCGTCATCTCGCGCAGCAACTCGCTGAACGCCGCTGCGGGCGGCACGCAAGGCACGGCCTCGCGCGGGCGCATGAGGTCATGCACGTGCATCAGCAGCTTGCGGCCCAAGGCGCCGCCAGGGTGGGAGCGCGCGAAGTCTTCCTCGCGGAAGCCGCGCGCGTCCAGCAGGGCCACGGCCAGGGCGTCGCCCATCGCCATCTGCGCCGCCGTGCTGGCGGTGGGCGCCAGGTTCAGCGGGCAGGCCTCTTCGTCGACCGCGCTGTTCAGCACGATGTCGGCATGGCGGCCCAGCGTGGAGGCCGGGCGCCCCGTCATCGCGATGAAGCACACGCCCAGGCGCCGCATGGCCGGCAGGATGGCCGCCAGCTCGTCGCTTTCGCCGCTGTTGCTGATGGCCAGCACCACATCGCCCGGCACCACCATGCCCAGGTCGCCATGGCTGGCTTCGGCCGGGTGCACGAACATCGCCGGCGTGCCGGTGGAAGCCAGCGTGGCGGCCACCTTGCGGCCCACGTGGCCGCTCTTGCCCATGCCCATCACCACCACGCGGCCGCGGCAGGCCAGCACCGCCTGCACGGCGCGCGTGAAGCCTTCATCCAGCCGCGCGGCCAGTGCGGTGAGCGCGCGCGCCTCGATCTCGAAGGTGCGCGCGGCCATCTGCAGGGCGCGGGGGGCGTCGAATAGCATCGAAGCATTCTAGGCAAGCCCCTTCGCATTGGCGTCCACCCTCGACCTGGTTCTGCTCTACCTCGTGGCCGCCGTGCTGGGGGTGGTGGTGTGCCGCTCGCTGAAACTGCCGCCCATGCTGGGCTACCTGGTGGTGGGCGTGCTGATCGGCCCGCACGCGCTGGCCTTCGCGCAAGACAGCGCCAGCGTGAAGTACCTCGCCGAGTTCGGCGTCGTCTTCCTGATGTTCGTCATCGGCCTGGAGTTCAACCTGCCCAAGCTGCGCAGCATGCGCACGCTGGTGTTCGGGCTGGGGCTGAGCCAGGTGATGCTCACCATGGCCGGCACGCTGCTGGGCCACGCGCTGCTGGTGGCCGCTTACGCCACGGTGGTGGGCAGCGCGTGGCAGATGAGCTGGCAGGGCGCCGTGGTGCTGGGCGGCGCCATGGCCATGAGCAGCACCGCCATCGTCGTGAAGCTGATGGCCGAGCGGCTGGAGCTCGACAGCGAACACGGCAAGCGCGTGATGGGCGTGCTGCTGTTCCAGGACCTGGCCGTGGTGCCGCTGCTGGTGCTGATACCGGCGCTGGGCAGTTCGGGCGAAGACCTGCTGCTGGCCATGGGCCTGGCCGCCGTGAAGGCCACCGCGCTGCTGGCGCTACTGCTGGTGGGCGGGCAGCGCGTGATGCGCTGGTGGCTCACGCTGGTGGCGCGGCGCAAGAGCGAAGAACTCTTCATGCTCAATCTGCTGCTCGTCACGCTGGGCCTGGCCTGGCTGACCGAGCACGCCGGCCTCAGCCTGGCCCTGGGCGCCTTCGTCGCCGGCATGCTGGTGGCCGAGACGGAATACAAGCACCAGGTGGAAACCGACATCCGGCCCTTCCACGACGTGCTGCTGGGGCTGTTCTTCATCACCATCGGCATGAAGCTCGACTGGCGCCCCGTCATCGACCAATGGCTGCTGGTGCTGATGCTGACCTCGCTGCCGCTGCTGGCCAAGTTCGTGCTGGTGGCGGCATTGGCGCGGCTGTTCGGTGCGCCACCCGGCGTGGCGCTGCGCACGGGCCTGTATCTCGCGCAGGCCGGTGAATTCGGCTTCGTGCTGCTGACGCTGGGCGCCGAAAACGGCCTCGTGGCGCCCGAGTGGATGAGCCCCGTGCTCGCCAGCATGGTGCTGAGCATGCTGGCCACGCCCTTCCTCATCCTCTACAGCAACCGCATCGTGAATCGGCTCAGTGCAAGTGACTGGCTGATGCAGAGCGTGGCCCTCACCACCATCGCCAAGAAGGCCATCGCCACCGAGAAGCACGTGATCATCTGCGGCTACGGCCGCAGCGGCCAGAACCTGGCGCGGCTGCTGCAGCCCGAAGGCATCCCGTACATGGCGCTGGACCTCGACCCCGACCGCGTGCGCCAGGCCGCCGCCGCCGGCCAGAGCGTGGTCTTCGGCGATGCCGCGCGCCTGCCCAGCCTGATGGCCGCCGGCCTGGCCCGCGCCGCCGCGGTGGTGGTGAGCTACCACGACACGCCCAGTGCGCTGAAGATCCTGGGCCTGGTGCAGGCCCACGCGCCCAAGGTGCCGGTGATCGTGCGCACCATCGACGACGCCGACATCGAGAAGCTGCGCGCCGCCGGCGCCACCGAGGTGGTGCCCGAGGCCATCGAAGGCAGCCTGATGCTAGCGGGCCATGCGCTGGCGCTGGTGGGCGTGCCGATGAAACGCGTCATCCGCATCACGCGCGATGCGCGCGACGCGCGCTACAGCCTGCTGCGCGGCTACTTCCACGGTGCCGATGACGACACCGCCGGTGAACTCGACCAGGCCCGCCTGCAGAGCGTGACGCTGCCCGAGGCCGCGCGCTGCCTGGGGCAGACGCTGGAAGCCCAGGCCCTGCACGCGGTGGGCGTGAGCGTGGTCTCGGTGCGCCGCGCCCACGGCGGCGGCGTGCCACCCGAACCCGCCCACGTGCTGCAGGCCGGCGACACGCTGGTGCTCTCCGGCCGCCCCGAACCCCTGGCACTGGCCGAGGAAAAGCTCTTGCGGGGATGATGCAGCGCATGCCTGCCTTCAACCGCCGTCAGCTCCTGCACAGCAGCCTGGCCCTGCCCTTGTGGACCCTGGGCACCGCCGAAGCCAGCGACACCGCCCAGGCCCTGGCCGCCCTGCGAGATGGGGGCGTGGTCCTGGCCTTGCGACACGCGCAGGCCCCCGGCACCTTCGACCCGCCCGAGTTCAAGCTGGGCAACTGCAGCACGCAGCGCAACCTGAACGACGAAGGCCGCGCGCAGGCGCAGCGCATCGGGCGCTGGTTCCAGCAGCAGGGGCTGAAGCCGGCCCAGGTGCGCAGCAGCCCGTGGTGCCGGTGCATGGACACCGCCACCGGTGCCTTCGGCGCCTCGCAAACCCAGGCCTGGGCGGCGCTGGGCTCACCCTACGGCCGCAGCGAACAAAGCAACGAAGAAAGCCAGGCCCAGCTGCGCGCCGCCATGGCCGCGGTGCTGCCCGGCCGTTTCGAGGTGTGGGTCACGCACGCCTTCGTGCAGCAGGCCCTTGCGGGCCAGAGCACGGGTTCGGGTGAAGGGCTGGTGCTGCGCACCACGAGGGCGGGGCCCGGCCCGGGCGCGGGGGTGCAGGTGCTGGCGCGCTGGGCACTCGCCTGAGATGATGCAGCGCATGAGCGCCGACCCCACCTCAAAACCTCACGCCCCCCGCCCCGTCGACATCGCCACCACGGCGCCGGCCGACTACATCCGCAGCCACATCCGCACCGTGCCGCACTGGCCGGTGCCGGGCGTGATGTTCCGCGACATCACGCCGCTGCTGGCCAACCCGCGGGTGTTCCGCGTGCTCATCGACCAGTTCGTGCACCGCTACTTCGACGTGCAGCCCGCGGCCATTGCCGGGCTGGACGCGCGCGGCTTCATCATCGGCAGCGTGGTGGCCTACGAGCTCAACGTCGGCTTCGTGCCCATCCGCAAGAAAGGCAAGCTGCCCTTCACCACGGTGGAAGAAACCTACGAGCTGGAGTACGGCAGTGCCACGGTGGAGATGCACACCGACGCCGTGAAGCCCGGCGACCGCGTCGTGCTCATCGACGACCTGATCGCCACCGGCGGCACCATGATGGCCGGCAAGAAGCTGCTGGAGCGCCTGGGCGCCCAGGTGCTGGAAGGCGCGGCCATCGTCGACCTGCCCGAGTTGGGCGGCTCCAGCAAGCTGCGCGAAGCGGGGCTGCCGCTCTTCACGTTGGTGGATTTCGCAGGGCACTGAAGCCCGGCGCAGCGCCGCCCGCGCCATCGGAAAGAGAAAGAGAAAGCGCCCCGAACGCAGCTGCGTCCGGGGCGCTTTGCTTGAACCTCGACGGCCGGCGTTTCAGCGGCGACGGCGGCTGGCGACGCCCACACCCAGCAGCGCCAGGCCGGCCAGGGCCAGGCTGCTGGGTTCAGGCACGGTGTTGCGCAACCAGATCAGCTGGTCTTGGAACCCCGGCGTGCCGGTGGACTGCAGCACGTACAGCGAATAGCCGCTGGCAGTACCCGCGTTGGCCAGCAAGGTGTTGGCGCCGAGGAAGTTGCTGCCGCTGTTGTTGCGGAAACCGGTGGCACTTTCCTGGAAGGAACCGGCGCTCAGCGAAAGATCGCCGGCCGTGGTGTCGTACACGGTGTTCCAGATGGCCAATTGCAGGGCCGTCGACTGCTCGTCCTTGAAGCCAGCCCCCGCATTCGCAAACACGTTGTTGTTGTTCACCGAGCTGATCAGCGCGGTCAGCGTGGCCAGCTTGGCAGGCGTGAAGTAGCTGGCCGCAGTGACGAGCTTGTAGCCGCTGAACGTGCCGGGCATCGTGATGTATTCGGTCAACTCGACGCAGTAAGCCTCGAAGGCTTGGCCGTTGAGGGCGGCGCCCAGCACGCTGTCCGTGGCCGAAAAACCGCTCAGCGTCACGTTGAAGGCCCCGGCCTGGAAGTTCGTGCGGCCGCCTACCGCAGGGGTGACGTTGACGTTGTGCAAGCTGCCGTGAAACCCGGTGCTTGCGAAAGTGACCGTGCCGGCTTGCGCGGCAAAGGCGGCTGACAGCAGAACAGCGGCCCCAACGGCTTGGATGGTTTTCATGTGCACTTCACTCGGTTGACAGACCCCGGCGTCAACGCAGAGAACATGCCAACGCCGCCAAGCCCCTGATTCACAAGGCATGTTTGCGCCAAGGCCCCTGCGGGCCCAGGCGAACGTAAGAGTTTTCGACAGTGGCAATCCCTAAGTCGCAGTGGCCAGCCGGCTGGCGCGGCCTGGCCGCAAGGGGCTACTTGCCGATGCAGAAGCTGCTGAAGATGACGCCCAGCAGGTCTTCGGTGCTGAACTGCCCCGTGATCTCGCCCAGCGCCCGGTGCGCCAGGCGCAGCTCTTCGGCCAGCAGGTCCAGCGCGGCATCGCGCAGCGCGGCCTGGGCCTGGGCTTGCAGCAGGTGTTCACGCGCGCGCTGCAGGGCCTGCACATGGCGCGTGCGGGCGATGAACAGGCCCTCGGGCGCAGCCTGCCAGCCGGCCTGGGCCAGCAAGGCCTGGCGCAGGGTGTCCAGCCCTTCACCGGTGCGCGCCGACAGCATCAGCGCCCCGGCGGGCAGCTCGGCGCCTCGGGCGCCCGCGACATCGGCCTTGTTGTAGACCTGCAGCCGTGGCACGCCCTCGGGCAGCTGCGCGCGAATCAGGGCGTCGGCCGCTTCGTATTCGGCATCGCCCACACGGGCCAGGTCGTGCAGGAAGATCACCACATCGGCACCGGCGATGGCCTGCCAGCTGCGTGTGATGCCGATGCGTTCCACCTCGTCGGCGGCCTCGGCATCGCTGCGCAGGCCGGCGGTGTCGGTGATGTGCAGCGGCACGCCTTCGATCTGCAGCGTCTCGCTGACGCGGTCGCGCGTGGTGCCGGGGATGGGCGTCACGATGGCCAACTCAGCCCCGGCCAGCGCGTTCAGCAGGCTGCTCTTGCCCACGTTGGGCTGGCCGGCCAGCACCACGCGCAGGCCTTCGCGCAGCAGCGCGCCCTGGCGCGTGCGGGCCAGGGCTTCATCCACCGTCGCCAGCAGGCCGCTGAGCTGCGCACGCGCGCCGGCTTTCTCGAGAAAGTCGATTTCTTCTTCGGGGAAGTCCAGCGTGGCTTCCACCAGCATGCGCAGGCGCACCGTGCGCTCGGCCAGTTGTGTGATCTGTTCGCTGAAGGCCCCGCTCAGCGACAGCGCGGCCGAACGTGCAGCAGCCTCGGTGCTGGCGTCGATGAGGTCGGCCACGGCCTCGGCCTGCGCCAGGTCGAGCTTGTCGTTGAGGAAGGCGCGTTCGGTGAATTCACCTGGCTCGGCCAGGCGCAGGCCGGGCTGCGCCTGCAGGCAGCGCGCCAGCAGCAGCTGCAGCAGCACGGGGCCGCCGTGGGCCTGCAACTCCAGCACGTCTTCGCCGGTGTAGGAATGCGGCGCCGGGAAGTGCAGCGCCAGGCCGCGGTCCAGCGGCCGGCCTTCGGCGCCCATGAAGGGCAGCAGCGTGGCCTGCCGCGGCTGCAGCGCACGGCCGCACACGGCCTGGATCAGCGCCGAGAGGTCTCGCCCGGAGGCGCGCACGATGCCCACCGCCCCGCGGCCCGGCGCCGAGGCGATGGCGACGATGGCGTCGTGGTGACGCCCCAGCCCGCCCGTGCCTACTTGCCCAGCACGCCCAGCTTCTTGTTGATGTACCACTGCTGCGCGATCGACAGGATGTTGTTCGTCAGCCAGTACAGCACCAGGCCCGCCGGGAAGAAGAAGAACATGAAGCCGAAGGCCAGCGGCATGATCCACATCAGCTTGGCCTGCAGGGGGTCGGGCGGGGCCGGGTTCAGCCACACCTGGAAGAGCGAGCTCAGCGTCATCAGCACCGGCAGGATGAACCAGGGGTCGATGGCCGAGAGGTCTTGAATCCAGCCTATCCAGGGCGCGCCGCGCATCTCGACGCTGGACAGCAGCACCCAGTACAGCGCGATGAAGAACGGCATCTGCACGAGGATGGGCAGGCACCCGCCGAGCGGATTGACCTTCTCCTCGCGGTAGATCTTCATCATGGCCTGCTGCATTTCCTGCGGCTTGTCCTTGTAGCGCTCGCGCAGTTCCTGCACGCGCGGCGCCACGGCCTTCATCTTGGCCATGCTGCGGTAGGCGCTGGCGTTCAGCCAGTAGAAGGCGATCTTCAGCAGCACCACCAGGCCCACGATGGCCCAGCCCCAGTTGCCCAGCAGGTCGTGCAGCTGGTACAGCAGCCAGAACAGCGGCTTGCTCAGCACGTGCAGCCAGCCGTAGTCCTTCACCAGGTCCAGGCCGGGGGCCAGCGCGGCAAGCTTCTTCTCTTCCTGCGGGCCAGCGAACAGCACCGCCTCGTGCGTGACGCTGGCGCCCGGGGCCACGGTGCCCAGCGGCTGCACCATCGCGATGGTGTAGTGGTTGTCGGCCACCTTGGCGGTGCGGAACTCGCGCGCGCCGGGCGTCTGCACCAGCCAGGCACTGGCGAAGTAGTGCTGCACCATCGCCACCCAGCCGTTGTCGGCGGCTTTCTCGTGCTTGGCGCTGCCCTTGGCGATGTCCTTGAAGTCGATCTTGGTGAACTTGCCGGCGTCGGTGTACATCGCCGGGCCGGTGAAGGTGAAGTAGAAGCTGCTCTCGCCTTCGGGCGGGTTGCCGTCGCGTGCGAGCTGCAGGTAGACCTGCGGCGCCACCGGGGCCGTGCCCTGGTTGCTGAACTCGTGCTTCACGCCCACGGTGTATTCACCGCGCTTGAAGGTGTAGGTCTTGGCCAGCTTGTGGCCGTCGATCACGGGTGATTCGAAGCGCAGCGTCAGCTCTTGCGCGCCAGGGGCCAGGGTGCGTTCGCCGGCCACCACCGTCATCTGCGTCAGGTGGTTGGGCAGCGCGCCGCTGGCCTGGGCGGCCACCAGGCCGGTTTGCGCCACATACAGGCGCGTGGCGCTCTGGTCCAGCAGCACCACGTTGCGCTGGGAGTCGACCGAATCCTTGAAACCCAGCAGTTCCAGCTGCACCAGGCTGCCGCCCTGGCTGTCGAAGGTGGCCTTCACCACGTCGGTGGTGATGACCACGCGTTCGCCCGTGGGCGTGGGCGCCACCGTGGGCACACCTGGGGCTGCCGGCACGCCGGCCGCTGCGGGCACGGCCACGGCCGGTGCCGGCACGCCGGCCGCGCCCGAAGCCGGCTGGCCCGGGGCTGCACCCGCCGAGGCCGCAGGCCGCGCCGGGCCGCCGAACAGCGAACCCTGGCCGGTGTGCTTCTGCCAGGCGTCCCAGATGAGCACCAGCGACATGGTGAAGACCACCCACAGCAGGGTGCGACGGATATCGTTCATGGGGTTTTCCGGGTCGGGGAAGGCGCGTGCGGCCCTTCGGGCGGCGCGCTGGTGTTCTTCAGGTTCAGCCGCGTGAACAGGCCGGCGGCAGGGTTGCTCAGCGGGCGGAGCGCATTCTCAGGCACGGGGTCGTGGCCCCCGTCGCACCAGGGGTGGCAACGCAAGAGACGCCAGCCGCCCAGGGCCGAGCCGCGCAAGGCGCCATGGCGCTGCAGCGCTTCCAGCGTGTAGGCCGAGCAGGTGGGCTCGAAACGGCAGGCGTTGCCCAGCCAGGGCTTCAGCAGCAAGCGGTAGCCGCGCACCAGCAGCATCAGGCTTTGCTGGGGCAGGGCCACCAAGGTCTGCAGCCAGGGCGCCATGGCTCAGCGGCGGGCCTGCGAAAGCAGGCTGTCGAGTTCGGTGCGTGCGGCCGCACGCAAAGCCTCTGAGGCGGCCGACGGAAAGGCGGCCACTGGAAAAGGCTGGCGCAGCCGCACCAGCCACAAACCCAAAGGCAAGCCCGCCGCGTGGCGTTCGAAGGCGCCGCGCACCTGGCGCTTGATCAGGCTGCGCGTGACCGCGCGGCGCGCGTGCCGCTTGGGCACCACGCAGCCCAGCCACCGCGCTGTGGGCAAGTCATCCACAGGCGGTGGGCAAGTGGGTGCAAGGGCTGTGGACAACTCTGTAGACAGCGCGGCCTGGGCCTGTTTCCGCGCCACGGCCGGTGGCACGGCAGGCGCCGCCGGCAGATGGTGCACGGCGAAGTGAGCGCTTCGCGCCCAGGTTCGTGCCCCGAGCAGGCGCTCGAAATCCGCCTTGTTCACAAGGCGGGCAGGCATGGCGGGCTGGGGCAGAGGGCCGGCAGCGGGCGTGGACAGAGAGACCAGCGGGCAAGCCGCCAGGCTCAGACTGCCAGCCGCTTGCGGCCCTTGGCGCGGCGTGCGTTGATGACGGCACGGCCGCCGCGCGTCTTCATGCGCACGAGGAAACCGTGGGTGCGGGCACGGCGGATCTTCGAGGGTTGGTAGGTGCGCTTCATGGCGGGCTCCGTCGGGGGCTGGGGTTCTGAAAATGGGGGCTGCAAGCCCGGCCTGGGCAGGGCTCAGGGGGGTTGCCTTGAAGTGTTCCTGCAGCGCTTCTGCAGCGCTCTGCAGCTTCCGGCGACAACCAACAACGCTGGCCCTGCTGTTTTTTCCGCCGAAGGTTGATTCGGGAAACCCACGATTACAGCAAAAAACACTAATGCGGTCAAACACTTGCACCACAAGCTGGCCGCTTGTGCGGGGCTTGACGCGGCTTTCGAATGTGTGGATAACTGCGATCCGCCGGCCACGAGGGCCTCAGAGTCGGCGGCTCACGACAAAAGATATCCACAATGAGCTCTGACCTGTGGCTACGCGGTTGCGAACGTCTCGCGGCCGAACTGCCTGAACAACAATTCAATACCTGGATCCGGCCGCTGGCCCCCGAAATCCGGGCCGCAGCCCCCGGCGACACCGTGCAGGTGGTGGCCGTGCAGGTGCCCAACCGCTTCAAGCTCGACTGGATACGCTCGCAATACGCCGGGCGCATCGAACAGGCCTTGAGCGAAGCCGCCGGCCACCCGGTGCGCCTGGAACTGACCCTGGCCCCGCGCGCCGAAGCCCTGCCCGGCACGGCCGAGCGCAGCCCCGCCAACAGCGGCCCCGCGCAGGCCGCCAGCCTGCTGGGCACGGCGCTCGACCGGGCCGCCAGCGGCCATGGCACCGGCGCGGGCGGCTCCGCCGGCCCCTCCGCCCCATCCGGCCTGCCCACCGCCCGCGGCCACCTGGCCCCCGCGGCCACCACGCACCGCCTGAACACCTCGCTCACCTTCGACACCCTGGTGGCCGGCCGCGCCAACCAGATGGCGCGCACCGCGGCGCTGCACGTGGCCGGCGCCCCGGGGCAGATGTACAACCCGCTCTTCATCTACGGCGGCGTGGGTCTGGGCAAGACCCATCTCGTGCACGCCGTGGGCAACGCGCTGCTGAAAGACAACCCGCAGGCCCGCGTGCTGTACCTGCACGCCGAGCAGTTCATCAGCGACGTGGTGAAGAACTACCAGCGCAAGACCTTCGACGAGCTGAAGGCCAAGTACCACAGCCTGGACCTGCTGCTCATCGACGACGTGCAGTTCTTTGCCGGCAAGGACAGAACACAGGAAGAATTCTTCAACGCCTTCGAAGCCCTGCTGACCAAGCGCGCGCACATCATCATGACGAGCGACACCTACCCCAAGGGGTTGGTGGACATCGACGAGCGCCTGACCAGCCGATTCGACGCCGGCCTCACGGTGGCCATCGAGCCACCCGAGCTGGAGATGCGCGTGGCCATCCTCATGCGCAAGGCCGCGGCCGAGCACACCGAGATGCCGGAAGACGTGGCGTTTTTCATCGCCAAGAACGTGCGCGCCAACGTGCGTGAACTGGAAGGCGCGCTGCGCAAGGTGCTGGCCTACAGCCGCTTCAGCCACAAGGACATCAACATCGCCCTCGCGCGCGATGCCCTGAAAGACCTGCTGAGCATCCAGAACCGGCAGATCGGCGTGGAGAACATCCAGAAGACGGTGGCTGACTTCTACAAGATCAAGGTGGCCGACATGTACAGCAAGAAGCGCCCGGCCAGCATCGCCCGGCCGCGCCAGATTGCCATGTACCTGGCCAAGGACATGACCAAGAAGAGCCTGCCCGAGATCGGCGAGCTCTTCGGCGGCCGCGACCACACCACGGTGCTGCATGCCGTGCGCAAGATCGGCGCCGAGCGCAGCACCAACCCCGAGCTGAACCAGCAGCTGCACGTGCTTGAGCAGACGCTGAAGGGCTAGCGCCCGCCCTCCGCCCACCTGGTGGCCGGCCAGCCCCTTCAGGCCGGGTGCAAGCCCTCAAAAACCCCCGGCGCTCGCGTCACAATCCAGGCTTCGCCCTTGTTTGATAAAGCTGTGGAGAAAAACCGCACAAGCCTGCCCTTGTCCACAGGCGCCCGCCCGGCGACGAAGTTGTACCCGCCGGCGCGACAGCGGCAACAGGCCCCCGCCCACAGGCTTGAAGCCCTGCCAAGCCCTTGATGCATAAGGCGAAAATGACGTTGTCCCCAGATGCGGTACCGCTCTATTAGCTACTACCAAGTTTAAAAAGAGGAAAAGGCATGATCGTTCTCAAAGCGGCCCAGGCGAAGCTCCTCGAGGCGCTGCAGTCCGTGGCGGGCATCGTGGAGCGGCGGCACACCCTGCCCATCCTGGCCAACGTGCTGCTGCGCAAGAACGGCGACGGCATCGAGTTCACCACCAGCGACCTGGAGATCCAGGTGCGCACCAACGCCGAGCTCGGCGGTGATGCCGGCCAGATGGCCACCACCGTGGGCGCGCGCAAGCTCATCGACATCTTGCGCAGCCTGCCGGCCGACCAGACCGTGACGCTGAGTGCCGCCCAGAACAAGCTCACGCTGCAAGGCGGCAAGAGCCGCTTCACGCTGCAGACCTTGCCGGCCGACGACTTCCCGCTCGTCAACGAAAGCGTCGACTTCGGCCCCACCTTCAGCGTGCCGCAGAAGACGCTGCGCGAGCTCATCAACCAGGTGCACTTCGCGATGGCGGTGCACGACATCCGCTACTACCTCAACGGCATCCTCTTCATCGCCGAAGGCAAGACGCTGACGCTGGTGGCCACCGACGGCCACCGCCTGGCCCTGGCGCAGAACCCGCTGGAGCAAGAGGTGCCCAGCAAGCAGGAAGTGATCTTGCCGCGCAAGACCGTGCTGGAACTGCAGCGCCTGCTGAAGGACGAAGACACCGCCATCGAGATGCGCTTCGCCAACAACCAGGCCAAGTTCGTGTTCGGTGCGATGGAGTTCGTCACCAAGCTGGTGGAAGGCAAGTTCCCCGACTACAACCGCGTCATCCCCAAGAACCACAAGAACGCCGTGGTGCTGGGCCGCGCGCCGCTGCTGGCCAGCCTGCAGCGCGCCGCCATCCTGACGAGCGAGAAGTTCAAGGGCGTGCGCGTCAACATCGAACCCGGCCTGCTCAAGATTGCCAGCAGCAATGCCGAGCAAGAAGAAGCCAAGGAAGAGCTTGAGATCGACTACGGCGGCGACGCCATCGAGATCGGTTTCAACGTCACCTACCTCATCGACGTGCTGGCCAACAGCCCGCACGAGATGGTGAAGCTCGAGCTGCAAGACAGCGCCGCCAGTGCCCTGTTCAGCATCCCCGAGCAGCCCGGCTTCAAGTACGTGGTGATGCCCATGCGCATCTAGCGCTGCGCCATCAGCACAGCAGTTTGCAGCGGGCCGCGGCCCGCTTCAGCGTTTCTAAAGGGGCCGGAATTCACAGGCCCCACGTTCGAAAAGAGCCCCCGATGACCGACCCGCAGAAGCCCATCAAGCCGCAAGACGACGGCGTGACGCAGCGTGCCGTGCCCACGGCCGAAGGCCAGGCCGCCAGCACCGGCAGCGAGGCCAGCGCGGCCTATGGCGAAGGCAGCATCCAGATCCTGGAAGGCCTGGAAGCCGTGCGCAAGCGCCCGGGCATGTACATCGGCGACACGTCGGATGGCACCGGCCTGCACCACCTGGTGTTCGAGGTGGTGGATAACTCCATCGACGAAGCCCTGGCCGGGCATTGCGACGACATCGTCGTCACCATCCACACCGACAACAGCATCAGCGTCACCGACAACGGCCGCGGCATCCCCACCGGCGTGAAGATGGACGACAAGCACGAGCCCAAGCGCAGTGCTTCTGAAATTGCACTGACCGAACTGCACGCCGGCGGCAAGTTCAACCAGAACAGCTACAAGGTCAGCGGCGGCCTGCACGGCGTGGGCGTGAGCTGCGTCAACGCGCTGAGCGTCTGGCTGCGCCTGACGGTGCGGCGTGAAGGCAAGGTGCACTTCATCGAGTTCAAGCGCGGCGTGACGCAAGACCGCGTGATCGAGATGCGCGACGGTGTGGAAACCAGCCCGATGAAGATCATCGGCGACACCGAGAAGCGCGGCACCGAGGTGCACTTCCTGCCCGACGACACCATCTTCAGCAACATCGACTTCCACTACGACGTGCTGGCCAAGCGCCTGCGCGAGCTGAGCTTCCTGAACAACGGCGTGAAGATCCGCCTGGTGGACGAGCGCAACGCGAAGGAAGACAACTTCGCCTTCGCGGGCGGCGTGAAGGGTTTCGTCGGCTTCATCAACACCGGCAAGAAGACCTTGCACCCGAACATCTTCCACGCCATGGGCGACAAGATGAGCGACCAAGGCACCAACATCGGTGTTGAAGTGGCGATGCAGTGGAACGACGGCTATGCCGAGAACGTGCTCTGCTTCACCAACAACATCCCGCAGCGCGACGGCGGCACCCACCTGACGGGCCTGCGCGCGGCAATGACGCGCGTGATCAACAAGTACATCGACGACAACGAGATCGCCAAGAAGGCGAAGGTGGAAATTGCCGGCGACGACATGCGCGAAGGCCTGGCCTGCGTGGTGAGCGTGAAGGTGCCCGAGCCCAAGTTCAGCAGCCAGACCAAAGACAAGCTCGTCAGCAGCGAAGTGCGCGGCCCGGTGGAAGACATCGTGAGCAAGCTGCTGACCGACTGGCTGCTCGAGAACCCCATCGATGCCAAGATCATCTGCAGCAAGATCGTGGACGCCGCACGCGCCCGCGAAGCCGCACGCAAGGCCCGCGAGATGACGCGCCGCAAAGGCGTGCTGGATGGCCTGGGCCTGCCCGGCAAACTGGCCGACTGCCAGGAGAAGGACCCGGCGCAGTGCGAGATCTACATCGTGGAGGGCGACAGCGCCGGCGGCAGCGCCAAGCAGGGACGCGACCGCAAGTTCCAGGCGATCCTGCCCTTGCGCGGCAAGATCCTGAACGTGGAACGCGCGCGCTACGAGCGCCTGCTCAGCAGCGACAGCATCGTCACGCTGATCACGGCCCTGGGCACGGGCATCGGCGCCGAAGACTTCAACCCCGACAAGCTGCGCTACCACCGCATCATCATCATGACCGACGCCGACGTAGACGGCGCGCACATCCGCACCTTGCTGCTGACCTTCTTCTACCGGCAGATGCCGGTGCTGGTGGAGCGCGGGCACATCTACATCGCGCAGCCGCCGCTGTACAAGGTGAAGCTGGGCAAGCACGAGGAATACCTCAAAGACGGCCTGGCGCTGGACGCCTTCTTGCTGAAGGTGGCGTTGGACGGCGCCAGCGTGTGGCCCGATGGCACCGGCGTGGCCAGCGGCAACGGCCGCCCCGCCATCGAAGGCAGTGCACTGGAAGTGCTGGCGCGCCGCTACCTGGTGGCCAATGCCGTGAGCGACCGCCTGAGCAACTGGATGGACGTGGACGCCGTGCGCGCCATCAGCAGCGGCCTGACGCTGAACCTGGACACGCTGGAAGCCGCCGAAGCCAGTGCCACCGCGCTGCAGGCCAAGCTGAAAGACGCGATGGTCAGCGCCGAGTTCGACGCGCGCAGCGACAAGCACCTGCTGCGCATCAGCCGCCGCCACCACGGCAACGTGAAGAGCAGCGTCATCACCGCCGACTTCGTGCACGGTGCCGACTACGCCGCGCTGGCCGACGCCGGCCTCGCTTTCCTCGACCTGCTGGGGCCCGAGGCCGTGGTGCGCCGCGGCGAAGGCGAAAAGATGAAAGAGCAGAAGGTGGCCGACTTCCGCGCCGCGATGGCGTGGCTGATGGGCCAGGCCGAAGGCGCCGTGGGCCGCCAGCGCTACAAGGGCCTGGGCGAGATGAACCCCGAGCAGCTGTGGGAAACCACCATGGACCCGACCGTGCGGCGTTTGCTGAAGGTGCAGATCGATGACGCGATCGAGGCCGACCGGGTGTTCACGATGCTGATGGGCGATGAGGTGGAGCCGCGCAGGGATTTCATTGAGGCCAATGCGCTGCGGGCGGCGAATATTGACGCTTGAGGTTCTAGGGGCCGTAGGGCGCCGAATTAGTTGCGACTCGCGCCACAAGATTGCGACAGACGGGCGCTAGTTGTTGCGACTGACCTAAAGTCTCCTGAGAAGAAGGCAACTTAGGCCGCTGTTGATGTAGGTCTCTCTTACCTCTGAGACAGATCCGTACCTGTCAAGCTTCCGCTGACTTGTCCTGACCCTTACGGGTGATCTGCTGCAATGCAGCGGTTGCGGTCCATGGACCTCGAACCATGGAGTTACGCTAACCAAGCCATAAGCGGTCGTTAAACATCAGATCGACTTCAGTCTGGCTGGCACCTTGTTGAGGTCGATCAGCAGCTATCCGGTCGCAGAGCCATTGAGCGTCCCTACACTCGGGACTCCACCGAGTACGGGAACAAGCCGTACCGTCCTTGGTGCGGGTTCTTGCTAAACATCAGCGATTGATCGCGAGACATGATCGTGGCGGGCGGATCAGTGTTCTCGACCACGATGACCTGCGTGTCGGCGGGCAATGCCTCAAGGTAGGCGTAAAACTGCTCCTGAAGGTCCGTCCCGGTCAGATCATCTTCAGTCCCATCAGGCTCCCTGTACGCAAGCAGCGGAGAGTCAAGGACGACAAATCCAGTGTGCGGCGTCTGCCGCGCACGGCAGAAGGCCAGCAACCCGAGCGTGAACGCAGCATGCGTGATGGCGCGAAGGCCCTTGCCGAAGGCGCTTCGCGACTTACCGGCGATAACAAGATCCCTTGTCTTCGAATCGAAGTACACGTCGCCTGCCTCTGGAAAGTGCCAGCCTGTCAGGATGCCTTCAACGGTCTTGGCGAAGCTATGGGCGACGGTCGTGGGAATGTCTGTGCTGGCAAGTGCTCCGGCCTTTTCGTTTTCGACGCCCTTCTCAAGATCGGCGCGGCGACGCTCCATGTCCTGCACGGTGGCGTAGAGCGCAAGCGCCTCTCGTACTTCCGCTCGCTTATCGGCAAGCTCGGAATAGGACTTCCGAAGGGTCGAGAGATTGGGTGCGATCAGCTCGTCTACAGCATCAGAGATCGATTCCAACTCTCGGACCGCCGCCGGTAGCCGACGGTCGAAGTTTGCACCTTCGCGGTCAAGGCTTTTGACGGTGGCCGCGAGTTCGCCACGCAAGACCTCGATCTTGCTGATCTCCTTCCGCGCTGCCATGACAACGGCGTCAATGTTTCCTGTGCATTCAGCGTCGGCGCCGTGATGAGCGGGTGCCGCCCCGCAGACAGGGCAATGCTTGGAGCCGAGCACATTGAAAAGCGTTCCGCCCTCCTCAATCGCGCGCAACCTTTCGATATCGGAGGCGTAGTGCTTGTCTAGAAGGTTGAAACGCTCAAGCATCGCCCCAACCTCCGCGCGGCGCTCGCGGCTTTCTTCCAGCTTCTTACGCAGCTCACGCCGTTTCCCTGCGGCTTCCTGAAAAGCGGCTTCCGTAGTGTTCACCTGCGCGGCTTGCTGGCGGAGCGATACGTCGATCTTCTTAAGCTGCTCCTCCAGCTCCTTTGGGCTCTTGGTTAGCTCTTTGAGCCGATCACGGTAGTCATCAAGGAGCTGGTCGAGAAGATGCAACTGCGCGTCGCGCGATAACTCTTCAGGCTCGCGCTTGTTGCTGGCCACAAGTGCCGAGTCATCCGTCCCCGTCAACAGCAGCTTGAAGGTCGAGAGATTGGGCGTATTGGCAATCGGGTTACCGTCGAAGAGCGGGGAGCTTTGCTGCGTGATCTCGGTCTCGTTGACGATCATCAGTCGCGCGATGTTGCGGAAGCTCAGGCTGTTGATCTCGTTTCGGTTGTTTCTGCGGACGCGCTTGCCACCAAGTCCGCACAGACCCAGCAGAAAGGAAGACAGGTTCGCATCGTTCCTCTCGCTATGCTGCTCATCGAGTTGCTTGTACGGAACGTCGGTCGCGGGTGGCGAGTCATGCGGGCCTTCATAGAGCCTGAAGCCGCCACCATCCATGCTGCGCCAAAGTGTGAAGAGCGCACCGTCAAGCGATTCAATGCTAAGCAGAACGAGGTCATAGCCGACCCGCTCCGGAATGTCACGCAGAGGCGGCTTACCTCCGAGCATGAAATCGATGGCTTCGACGATGAATGACTTACCAGTGTTTGACGAGCCATAGATGACGTTCAGGCCAGGGCCGAACGTCACGGTCGCAGGCGACTTCAGAGGCCCGAAGAAGCCTAGTGACCGCAAGCGGAAGCCGGGGGTTAATCCTGTCATGCCTCGCCTCCTAGACTCTTTTCGACTTGCTGGAACTCCTCGACCCACTTATCGAAAAATCGACGCATCACGCCCTTGAACTGCTGGTCCGAGAGGCCGCCAAACGCTTCAACAAGCCAAGCCGCCCGATCCTTCAGGGCGACTAGATAGCTGGAAGACACGGACGACAAGAACGTCGCGGCGTTCTCGCCCGCACCGTACTTGATGCCATCCGGCGTGACTTCGCGCTCCACAAGGTCGCGGGTCATCATCAGAAGCAGCGACTGTTCCACCAGCTTGCGGCGCACGAGCAGTTCAGCCGAGTGCGTCGGCGTCGGCGGATGAAGGTTCTCCGGCCCGTCGATGTCGCCCGTGTGGACGAGAAGGTAGTCGAGAGCGACAAGCCGCTGGAGGTCGTAGGTCTTCGGGTAAGCCGCACCCAGAATCGAGATCGCACGAATTCCCGCTTCAAGCGGACCGTTAAACGTGATCGGCTCGCGTCCCTGGCTCATGATCCTGTCCACCGAAGCCGTTCGTCGTTCACGAGCTGGTGGCAGAGGCCATCCCGGTCTTTCGGATTCGTGCATGTGATCAAGGCGTTTGCCGTGATCTGGGTGTCGCGAGCCGCCTTGGTGACCGCGCACACTTTCACGTATCCGTCGGTATGGCTCGCATCGTGCGTGTCGATGACGCCTGTGTAGATATCGTCGAGCAACGACTCGAAGGTTCCTGGGGGCACGCTGTCGCGCGCAAAGACGCGCAGCGATTCAGCTTCGTAGAACGCCTCGCGCTGTCGGCGGAAGTGGTCCTTGAGCTTAGGGACGGACAGAGCAGAGGGATCGGTCACAGGCGTTCCCGTGTGCTCGCCATAAGCGCCGAGCAACTGCGTCACATAGCGACTCTCGGTTGGCGCGACCGTTACGGGTGGCTTGTCAGAAGCAGGGCGAGGTTTCAGCCCGCCACCAAAGCGCGCGGTATGGACCGGCGTCGCGCGATGATTGTCAACAAGCTGAAGCGCGGTCTTGGCGTCAAAGATCGAGAAGTCGAAGGCGTCTACATAGGTCCGCAGCGCCGCGTCGAGCGGTACTTCCTGTTCGGCTGTGATGGCGTCCTTCACGTTCTTGTCCCAGTTTGCAATCAGCTCGTCGCGCAGCTTCGTGGCGTTCGCTAATAGGCGGCTTAAGGATGTGCCTGCGCCACGTGGCGAAACGAAGTAGTAGCGACGGGGCACGGTGTACTCACCGCTGTACGAGTACCAGATGATCTTGCCGAGTTCAACCCAGACGTCGCCGGGCCGTATGGCGTGGTCATAGTGCTTGCACTGGTAGTTGTCCCAGACGCCCTCAAAGCGCCTGACATCCACGAAGCCGGCAACATCGACACCCATGTCGCCAGCGCCTGAGAAGCGCTGGACGTGCACGTAGTCCTTGGTGAGGCAGTAGTAAGCCCATTCCTCGACGAAGGACTCCCACTCGTCGGGCGAGTAAGTCATCAATCGCTGTTGCGGTGGCATGACCGGGCCATTTGCCACCTGCGCGGCAGTGACGGGCGTGTCGGGGGCCGGCGGCTTCAGGATGTCCTTTCCAGTGATCTTCATGACGAACCTCTGGCCCGGTCGTCATGCACGCGAAAATACGGGTTCTTGTGAATCTGCGCGGCCTGCGCCTTCTTCGAGAAGAATTCAGCGAGGTCATCTTGCTGCTCAAGCAGGCGCACGATCTCTTGAAGGGTCGAGAGAACCAGCACCTTGTGCTGAAGGAACTCACGCACAGTGTGGACGGCAGGCTCCGTGTAGTCGCTGGCCGAGATGAATATGCCTCTCACCTCGGCGCGAGACATGAGGCGAACAAGGTGCTCCGAAATCTCGGGCTTGCCTACCGGATCGCGATACCACTTCATTTCAACAAAGTACAGCACGCCCCCAAGCTCGATCACGCCATCGATCTGCTCGACGATGCCTTCGCCGGCCTCCCCCACCAAGTGGAAGGCTTTGCGAACAAGAACACCGTAGGCTTGGAAGAGGCTATTGATCGCTGTCTCTAGCAGCTTGCCGCGCTCCTGTGGCGTCGCCCCGGTTCCAAAGAGCGCGTACAGACCCTGTTTGGCGTTCTCAATCCTTACACTGCGTTCGCGCTTCTCCATCGTTGCGCGCTGGGCCTCAGCGAGGCGCTCATTTCGTTCTTCTTCGCGGGCATTGTTCATGCGCGTGAAAGCGTCCTTCTGATTCACAACTTCGCGGATACTGGCGACAAGACCCTTGGCCTTGAGCCGATCATCCGGCCAGCATGAATCGAAGTTCGCGAAGTCAACGACGCGCCGCAGCACCTCGCGGCGCTCACGGAGCGCAGGCTCGCCCCTCGTATTTAGTCTTTCGAGGACGCTGCGAACGATCTCGTATTTGTTGACTTCTTTCGGTGCTGCCTTCAGGCGAGTGGCTATGTCCGAAGTCATGGACTCGGATATGCCTGCACCGCGAAAGAAGACCAGCACGTCCTGCTTCGATCGATTGAGCAGCGGCACAACGTCCACTAGGAGATTGAACAGCTCCGGTGGGTAGTGAAACGTGATGTCAGCCGATCCCCCAGTCACGCTACGGTCTCCTCCCGCGTAGTCTGGGTGGCAGCGCAGCAAATGTTCCGCGCTCTGCCAGGGAACAGCTATGCCAGTTGTACCGACGCATGCCACCGATGGGTCGACGCCCCTGGTTCCCCTGCACCTTTGCGGCGTCAAGGTAGGACGTTTAACGATATGCGTCGACCGTGGACGATTATGCCGGCTGGGGAGCCGCGGGCACAGTTGCTGCCGATGGCTGGCCTCCGGTGAGCGTGCAATGGCTGCTTGGAGCAGTCAGCAGCCGCTGGTGAAGCAGCGCGACAGGCCGCAACCAGTCTCATGCGGACGAACACCAGCTGCACCCACGAATGGCCGCATCGCCCCGCGATGGGACACGATTAGAGAGCCGGCTTAGGTTTGTGCTGTGGTGGCTTCGGTGGTCGGGCGGACCTCTGTCTATGTGTGCGGCGGTGCTGAACATCAGGGCCCGCGCGGCAACCAGGCTGAGCCGACACGTCGTCAACGACGCGCGGGTAGAAGGGCGCGGTGGCGCTCAGGCGCCGAAGTAGTGCGCCACGTCCAGCGAGCGGATGCCCTTCGCGTGCTTCTTCGACAGCTTGGCCTCGTCACGCCAGATGCCGACGATGCTGTTGTTGAAGCGCAGCTGGCCACCACTGCTCTTGAACCGGGCAGCCGCCTTATCGAGCACCTCTTTGCAAGTCGAACAAGCCATCTTGCAGCCAGAGATCGTGACCGCCGCGGACATCGCGCGCGGCGTCTTCCCCAGAGCGGCCAGCAGCTTCTGCTCGGCGTGTTCGCTCGTTCCTTCGCCGCCGACGTAGGAGCCGACCACGAACACGATGCCGGCGGTCGGCGCCGGTCCGGCGCCGCTGATCTTGAAACTCGGGTTCGCCGCCGCCTTGGCCGCTGGCGCGAGCGTTCCCGGCACAGCAAGCGAGGTGCCGCTTTCCGCGTCACTGCGCGTCGCCATCTTGTAGAGCAGCGTTTCCTCGGGCGTCATCGCGCCCGGCGTGAACGCGCCCTTGTGCGACGAGAGCACGCGGCCCTGGTAGTTGTCGACGTGATCGATCAGCTCCTTCGACGACGAGATGCCCAGCTTGTCCAGCAGTTCGCGCTGCGTGCTGCTGTCGGCGTCGTCGTTGTTGGCTATCCAGACCGCGTCGCCGAACGACGCGATCTGGGTCTCTTCAGCCCGCTGGCCGCTGCAGCTGACCGATGTCGCGTCGTTGCCCGTTATGTAGCTGATCTTCCCTCCGGCGGCCTTGATCAAAAGGGTCGCCCGGTTGAGATAGAGCGCCACCTGATCCATCGAATACAACATCGGGATGCCTTTCGAAAACGGGCGGCCGCGGTCGGAGTGTCCGCGGCGGGCTATCGAGCCGAGAGCCAGGCAGGGTGTGGACCGTATTCTAGGGCCACGCTGAACAAGCCGCCAATATCAGCACGGCGCCCGAATTCGTCGCGTGATGTGAAACGATGAGGCTGCAGGGTTGCGACTGCGGTCAGCTTACTGGGGAAACGACGAATGTTCGCACCCGGCCATCAAGAGACCCTCAGGGCAGCGCCCGAAAGCTGACACTCAACTAGGAAGTACTTCTTCCTTTCGCTTGCCTTGAAGAGCGGCCCCTCACAGCGGACTCTTCGTCCAAGCGCCCAAGACGACTTCGAATGCGACGGGAACCGTACCAACGCCGCGTAGGACCGGCGCACCCTGCCGACGGCAAAGCGCTTCACGTCTACTCCACCGAGTGATAGTCCTTGCGTGCTAGGCTACCGATCAGCGTTGCTGGTGGAAGAGATTGTGCCTGCTTCGCGTCAGGCGCACTCTGGGCGATGGCACTCGACGACCAAGCGTCTAAGTCACGAAAACTGCTCAGACGCGCGAGGACGCGGAACAGCCCTGCGAGGAGAACCGATTCGTGCTCGATTTGCTTAACGCAATCGCAAACTCGGCCAGCGCACCTATTGCATGGGTTGTCGGGACGGTAGTCACGTTCTTGGGCGTTCGGAAGGTACTTCTAGATCGTGAAAAGGCGAAGTATGAGATTCTGAAGCTGAAGGCAGACTTGCGGCGCGCAAGTTTGGAGTACTCCAAACTCCGGCAGGAGGTCGAAAAGGGAGCGCTGGAAAATCAAAGAGTGAAGCTTGATATCGAGAGACTAAAACGCGAGGCCGAAAAGGAAGCTAGCCTGATAGTCATTCCCACCCAAGAACAGGTTGGCTTCCTTTCGCAGAAGAGCGGGCAAATTCTCCTTTCGATGGGCCTTCTCGTCTTGCTTGGGTCTGCAACACTAGCCACCTTCGAATCAACCGAAGCGCAGAAGACGCTGGCAGAAGTGAAGGCCCAAGTGGGCTCACTTGAGCAAAGTGTTGCGAACTACGCCGACACCAACCATGCGCTCCAAGAGGAGCTCAAGTCCCGTGCAACCATTGACCTAGAAGCGGCTCGCGAAGCCGACTCTTTGAGACAGAGGGCCACCCTGCTCGCCGCCGAAAATCGCCAGCTTCAGTCTGACAATGAACTGCTGCAATCGCGAAACCGAGAGCTCAGCTCAGAGAACGAGCTTCTTAGGCTGAGAAAGACGCCCCCGGCGAGGCAGCCGAGCGCTGGATCCGCCGACACAGAGTATCCGTCTTCAAATAGTCTCGGAGATGCCAGCTCAAGTGACGACCACGCTCCTGGGCTGGAAACCACCGACTGTGCGGGCCTTCAGCGTGCCGTTAGGCACAAGCTGTCACAACTCGCCAAGATGTCAAGGTATTGCTTAACCGCTGAGTGCGGACCGTCAGCAGGTAATCAGTTGCGCCAGCTTCTTACGAATGAGACCGTGGTAGAGATCGCGGAGGGTACGGTCACTCTGCGGAGCCCTCCTGACTCAATAGCAATGATCCCAAACTTTTCATTCCGAAAAGAGAACTGCGGTTCTTTTAAGTACATGGAAGTCTTACCAAAGACTCGGAAATAGCTCGTACGCCGCCATAGGACTGCGCAATGCCTGCCGGAACGACGCTTTCGCGCGAAGAACCTTCAGGCGCCGCAGCTGGTCGATCCAGCAGAGTTCGAACGCCAGCTTCTCAGGGCGACGGATGACCGAGAAGGGTCGACATGGTGAGGTCGGTGCCTCGAAGACCGGTCCTTCGGATCGTGCTGAACCGAAGGGCTGCTGTCGGCGTCGACGGCGAACTGGGACTCCCGGCCAGGAACGGTCGGTCGCCAACGGGTGCTTCTGGGCAGGTCACTTCATCTAGTTTGAGAACGGGCGCCTCGCATCGATTGGCTTGGAACAGGCACTGAGAACATTAACGGCGACAAGTAGCGCAAAAGTACGTTTCATGAATCAGCTCCCTCGAGCACGTAGTTGTGATGACTGACCTAGTGTTTAACGCCACCGCACCGCACCTGCGACAGCGTCTCGTACGCGGCATTGACTTTCCTGGCTTCGGCAAGCGCCTGCGCCCGTCGCTCTGTGCTCATCGACTTCAAACGCGCCGGATGTGACGGCTGGACCAGCTGACGCCGTGTCTGCTCAATCGACTCCCATGTAGAGCCGGCCGTCGCCTTCAGCAGCCTGTACGCATCCTCGACTGGCATCGTGGGCTGAGCAGCCTGTGGGGCTTTGTGTAGGGGCGGAGGCGCGGCGATCGGGGCAGCGACGGGGCTGGTTGCCGGTCTGGCCGGCTGTTCCCACGGCCCCGTCTGCTGGTGTACTGGAGCCGGAGCTGGCTTAGACGGCGCAGCAGGTGTCGCACCGTACATCGCCGCCTGAACCTCGGCCAGTAGCGCCACAGCGCGCGGCACCTGGCGGTACTGCAGTTCATGCTCAAGTTGCTTGAGCGCTTTGACGTCGGTCTTGGACTTGGCGAACAACGCTTCCAGGTCCCCGACCCCAAGCTGCACGAGTGGGCGGGTCATGGTCAGGCGACCTCCTGCTCTTCTTCTACGCCGTACGGGTCTACTTCTTTGTAGTGGACCCACACCGTGTTGTCGACGGACTCCGCTCCGAGCGGCTCAATGCCCAGGCGCTCCATCGTTCGCATGAGGTCTTCCAGCACTTCGTCGCGCCGGCGCACGAAGCTCGACGCGAAGCAGCGCCAGAACGTCCAGCCTGCCCGTTCGAGGACACGCTGGCGCGCCATGTCGTCCTGCCACTGGCCCGGACCGTGGAACCGGTCACCATCGCACTCAACGGCTAGGCGCCGCCCTTCGTTGCCCTCAACGACGAAGTCGATGCGGTATCCGCCACAGGAAACCTGCGGCTCCACGCGGAAGCCACGCTTGACCAACTCGTCGAACATCTCGAGCTCGAAGCCCGACTCGCAGCGCTCCCGTAGAGCCTGAACCTTCTTCGCGTCCTGCCGGAACGGCTGTTTGAAGTGGCTGATGACCTTGCTGTTGAGCGAGTCTTCCTTGAACTCGGTCTCGGCGACGGAGCGGAAAAGGTACATGCGGTCACGAGCTCGCGACAGCGCCACGTTGAAGCGCTGATGCATGTCCGCGCGGTTAGCAGCCGAGCGGTCGCCGGGCCCGAGGACCATGGACACCATCATGATGTCGCGCTCGCGCCCCTGGAACACCGGCGGCGGCCCAATGGCAATCCTGCGCTCCACGACGTCGACGGGCGAGATGCGCTCGCTGACCAGCTCGTGGATGCGCGCCGCCTGCGACGTGCCGAGGAGCGTGACAACACCGATGCTGCGTCCGTCGAACTGCGGGTCGGTGAGGATGGCCTCGATTTCGTCCACGACGGCCTTGGCCTCGGGGTCGTTGATGTCGCCCTTGCGGTATCCGCCCTTGACAAAGACATCGACCAGAGGCGGGTCCAGCCGCTCATTGGCCTTGGGCACGCGCAGTGGCCGGATGTCGCCTTGGTAGAACTCGCGGTTCGAGAACTCGATGATGGCCGGCACGCAGCGGAAGTGCTCCTTGAGCATCACCGAGTTACCTGCAAACACCACCCGGGCCAGGTCGTATATGGACTTGTCCGGCGTCATCTCCGAGCCGTGAGGCTGGTTGGTCAGGAACCGGTTAGTCAGCTCCTTGATTTTCTCTTCGGCCGTGCCGACAGCCGATGGCGACACCTGCTTGTGGTCGCCGACGACCAGCACCTTCTGGCCGCGCAGGAGAGCCGGAAGCGCCCAGATGTCCGATTGAGACGCTTCGTCGATGATGACTAGGTCGAACAGGCCAACCTCCGGCGGAATCGTCTCGGAAACTCGCCACTGCGGCAGAACCCAGCACGGCACGGCCTGGTAGGCACGCAACATGGCCTCACGGGCGGTCTTGCGATGGCGGACCGCCCGAACGCCAGTGCCTGCACCCATCGCCTGGACGGCGTTGAGGTAGGCCTGAAGCGCCTGGCGCACCGAGTCCGGCGAGTTGTGGAACACGCCAAGCCACGTCTTCTCCGCAACTAGGTCCTGGTACGTCCGTGCCAGCGCAGTGGTCAGCGTCCGACGCTCGTCGAACAGCTCGCGCATCTTGTGGTGGCCGTCGATTCGGTCGAGGAACATGACGGCCTGCCGCCAGTTCCACGCGTCGAGCCATGTTGCGGGTGTTGCAGTGTCGAGGTCAGCCGTCGCCGGCTCGGTACGAAGGCGTCGTGCCCAGTTGGTCGCCCCAGCCGATTCGATTGCGGCCGTGACCCGCTCAATCTCGGCCAGCGACGGCTTCAGCGCGGTCAGGCGTGACAGTTCCGCCTGCAGTGCCAGCCAGGTGGTCTGCAACACGGACTCGTCGGCGGTGGTGCGGCCCAGCGACTCGGTGAGAAATGAGCGCAGCTCCTCGACGATGCCGCCACTGTGTCCTTCGAGCTTGCGGGCCAGCTCCTGCACTCGCTTCATGGCGTAGGCGAGCCGCCCCTTGTCGACATGCGCCTGCAGGCTGGAGTAGGCCGTTGCCACGAACGTCTCGCCCCCGTCCCACATCCGGTCGGCGGTCTGCTTGCCGAACACCTCTTCCAGCCGGGGGTGCAGCTTCGCGTCGAACTCGAACGTCAGCTGCCGCACTTCCTCGATGCCGGCCTGCCACGTCCCCACCTTCTTCAGCGCCGGCTCGACGCCCGGCCCCGGAGCTTCGAGGCCGAACTCCCCGGACAGCGATGACCAGCGAGCGAGCACCTTGCGCGCCTCGACCCGCCAGGCCAGCAGCTCCTGGACGAGCTCCCACTCTGGCTTACCCGCGGGAGCCACGCCGCTAACCGTCACCGCAGCCACAAGCTTGCGGGCGTCGCCCTTGCCGAACGGCAGCGCGAAGGCGCTCTTGCCGGCCACCAGCCGACCAACTGCGTCGCCAACGTCCTCGTTGAGCTCAGCGTCGGCCGGCACTTCCACGGCCTTGGCCAGCAACTCGCGACGCTGGCGCTCCAGCTTGCGGACGTCCGCGCAGAGGGCTACAAGCGCAATCAGGACCGGGTCGGTCGCCTGCATGTCCGCGAAGCGCTTGCCGAGGACCTCGAGCCAGGACTGGCGCACGCCGGCCAGCTTGCCCTTGAGCGTCATGCGGTCCTCGAGGAACTTGCTCAGCGATTGGGCCTTCTCGAAGTTTTCCAGGCGCGAGTCCACCAGGGCCAGGATGACGCCTTG
Source organism: beta proteobacterium AAP51 (assembly GCA_001295905.1). Classification (GTDB taxonomy): domain Bacteria; phylum Pseudomonadota; class Gammaproteobacteria; order Burkholderiales; family Burkholderiaceae_C; genus Rubrivivax. The sequence goes on from LJHT01000133.1 coordinate 77,152, forward strand.
GTGGACGCTGGCATCAATCGACTTCGCCTTGACCAGGTCGCGATGCAGCCCAAGCATGTCCGCCCACACGGGGAATGCATCTGGCGAAGGCAGCGCGCAGCCGAGGTACGGAAGGTCTTCTCCGACGGTCATCCGGGCGCGACGCAGCGCATTGACGGCAGCGTCATCGAAGGGCAGCGTTCCATCCTTGGTCAGAGCCGGCTCGTCGTCGAGCCACTGGTGCGCTTCGGCTTGCTCCAGCACCACCTTGGCCAACTCCTCGGGCGTGACGTCGCGGCCCTGGAAGGGGTAGCTCTGCATGTGCTTCGACGCATACGCCGACACCGTGCGGTCAACGTGCGCAATCTTCGCGTGCAGCTGGTTCAGCTTCTCCTCGGCCGCGGTGATGTTCTGCGCGGCGCGTGTTGGATTCAGGCCCGCGACGCTGGAGGCAATGGTCTGAATGGAGTGCTCGAACTGCTTCATGCCGTCGCGCTCGTCTGAGAGCAGCGCGACGCTGAGTGGCCGGATGCGCTCGGGCAGCTTCTCTTGCAGCACCGCCAACGCCGACTCTCCCTTGGCCGTCACGAGGACGCGCTTGCCCTGTGCGAGGTAGTGGCAGATGACGTTGGCAATGGTGTGCGTCTTGCCCGTGCCCGGCGGGCCTTGGGCGACCACGCCGTCGTTGGCATGCAGCTTCTGAACGATGGAAACCTGCTCATCGTTGTAGGCCATCGGGAAGTACAGCTCCATGGCCTGAGAGCCACCATCGCTTGTCGAGAGACCGCGGAACGGCTGCTCAGGGCGGACCTTCACCGTGGAGTCGCCACGCTCGACGAAGCTGCGGATGACGCTCGGAAGCTGCTTGGCTTCCTCGACCTTCTTCTTCAGGCGCCGGATGTCCTCCAGGAAGATGTCGCCGGAACGCTTGCGGCCGAACAGCACCCAGGTGTTCGTTATCGTCAACTTGTCGCTCGGAGTGGGCGGCGTGACGTCTTCCGTGCGGACTTCGTAGGTGCCCGTCGGGTCGAGGTGGCCAACGGCCGCCTTCAGGGTGCCGTCGAAGGTCGAGGCCTCGAACGGATTGACACGGTTGGCACCCGTGGCCAGCGCGCTGCGCCAGTAGGCTTCCAGCTGTTTGATGCCGGGCAGCTCCATCTCGGCGTAGCAGTCGGCCTCAAGGCGAGGCTCGACATCGCGCGGCCGCACCTCGAGGTCGAAGGTCTTCTCGTTGAGCGAGATTTCGCAGGCCTGCACGAGCAGCGGGTGCTTCAGCGCCGTGCTAAACCCTTCCTTCTTCCAGGCCGCATAGCCGATGCCCCAGACCAGCTCGAGCGGCGTCTCGGCACCTTCGGAGGAGATGGCCTGCTGCAGGGAGAACAGCTGGTTGTAGCGAGCGATGGTCTTGCGTCGCGGGCGCTCGGCAGCGGCCCAGGGCTCCCACTGGTACTCGACGTACCAGTCGAAAGCCTCCTGCACCTCGGGATGGTCCTTGAGCTGCTCGCGGGCGACCTCGCGCTTGCCCTCGAAGGTGACGGTCTCGCTCTTGAGCTCGGGCGACTTCTCCGGGCTCTTGGGCAGCGTCACCCAGGGCTTGAGCTGCTCGTCGAGCTCGGGCGGCGCGATTTCCTGCAAGCGAGGCACGCGCAGCCAGACGTCATCGCCTTCGACCTGCAGGTTGAACTGCAGCTCTGGCAGCCGCTTGAGCTCATGCTGATGCGCGACGAAGAACTCGGTCGGCACCGTGAAGGCCGGCTTGGTCTTCAGCTTCTCGACCTGCTCGATGTAGTTCAGCAGGTCAAGGACGAGCGGCGCGCCAGCCGCGAGGTTGTCCGTCATTGCTTTGCTCCCTTGGCCTTGCCCGTGCTCGCTGCCGGCTCTTTTAGGCCTTGCTGTTCGCAGTGAGCGAACAGGAGGGTCTCGAGCATGTTGGTCAGGCTGCGGTTCTCATGCGCCGCGGCGACCTCGAGTAGGGCCTTGAACCGCGGCGAGACGCGAAAGCTTATGGAGACGGTCTTCTCGGCGGCCATGGTGGTTGTCTGTTTGTATAGAGGTTCACCATACATGACAGAGGCGATTGGCGGAAGCACCAGATGGTGGGCTCCGCGCGACCTTGACCACGTGCTCCAGCAGACGAGGGAGCCTACAGCGGCCTGCTGGGGCTGGTGTGCTCCGGCTACTTGTCCGGGCTGTGTTCCCTGAAAGACTGGCTAAGCCACTTGAGCCGGACATATAGCTCGCCGGGTTTCGCTCCCGCCTCCGGCGAACTAGCCGCTGCCAGTGTCACGAGTCATCCCCAATCCGCCGTTCCCTGATTCACCAAAAGTTCTTGCCTGAGACGAGGGTACGTAGCAGCCCACTCAACCGACCGCATTCCGGCATCGAGATCACCGTGATGATTGACGGCAGCGGGTCTTGGCCCTCCGGTCACGCGACACGGAAGCAGACGTTGGCCTGCCGCTTCGACGGGAGCCGAGGTCGGGTGGCTGCTTACCGCTATGGCGGTCATCAAGTCGGAGACGCGGCGGATGACCGCTTGAGGCCCGAGCCGCCACTCGACCGTAATCCCCCCACCTTCCCGGTCATTCGCCAGTGCAGCTTGATCGCGGCATCTGCCCAAGGGCCGACCGAACTCAACGCAATAGCCTGTGGATTTCGCATGGCGGCACCTGCAGTCGAGCTTGGAACACTCGACACCAGCCGGCTCCAGGCCAAGTTTGCCGAGTTCCGTCGTTCCCTCGGGCGCTCAGCGCCGACCAGACGGAGCGCGCTTCGCCGGAAGCTCTGCCGCTCGTTGGGCAAGGTCGCCGGACATCCGAAGACGTTCCTTGGCCGTCAGTTCACCAGCCTTAAGTAAGCGCTTGATGATGAACGTCTCGGTGGGAAGCAACTCTTCAGATGCGAAGACATGGATGCCTTCAGACACCCTGTAGATAGTCGCCCGCTGTGCCTGACGGGGCCAAGCTGGCGCCGTCGAGCGACGCAACTTTTGTAGTCCCTTTCCGCCTCTGGAGAAGGCTTCAGCAATCTGAGCAACGGTCATCTCGGAGCTCAGATGATGGCGCACCCGTTTCGCCTGCTTTACGTGATCCAGCGTGTAGGCGGCTGAACGAGTACGACCAATTGGTGGGCTGACCGCACCGCATTGAATGTAGTACGTCAATTGGCGCGACGTGATGCCGGCCATCTTCAGCAAGTCCGTCCGAGAAAGGCGCGGAGGCGTTGCATCTGGCGCTCCAAGGTAGCCGCCGATCAGCGCTTGCAGGTGCGGCAGGTTTCCCATTTCTACATTCCGATGTCATGCACGAATGTCCGGAATGCTAGCGGTAGGCGGCGCCACTGCCATGCCTCATATAGGTGGACAGATGACTGCGCGCGCCAGGGTCCAGGTCGCCTTTCCGGCAGGCTGCAATAGCCTCTTGGCATGGACACGGTGTGCACCTAATCTGGACCAATGACAGCCCTGAACCTGTACCAACTCCCCAAGAAGCTCGTAGCGCTGAGGGCACAAGCCGGGCGTTCGCAACGGGAGTTCGCCGAGTCCCTGTCGATGGACGCGTCGCTCTGGTGCGCCCTCGAAAGGGGTCGGCGGCAAGTGGCGACGCGCCCGATGCTGGATTCGCTGCTGGCTCGCCTGAGCGTCTCGCAAGCAGACCGCGGCGAGTGGGCCGCCGCCTTTGATCACGACCGTGTGATCGAGCGACTCGCAAGAAGCCAGTTCTCCATCGAAGCAGCCCTGCTCGTCTCGCGCTGCCTTCAGGCGGCACTAGTCCTCGATCGCGACGAACTGCGTGGCCTGGTGTCGACGGTTGAATCCGTGATGGACAGCAAGCGTGAGCTCAAGGAGCTGGCAAGCCGCGCTCCTGCAGGAAGGGAGGCCCACATGGACTAGAGAAGAGAAAAGCGAGCTGTCATTGCTGAGCAGCTCGCCGAGAAGTACCTGGGCAATCACCCAAGCAATACACAAGTCAAGTATCCAAGCCCGGATCCTCTCGGTCAAGGGCGACCGCATGTAGCGGTCTCCTCTGCTCAGCGCCCCCTGATCAGTTTCTGGTCCATCTCTGGACCGGAAGGAGACCACACATGTCAAAGATTCCGCATCGTTCGCCGCAACCTGGCGACAGCCTGGAGCACTTCCTTGCCAACGTGGCGGGCCTGACGTCAGGGCGCAAGGTACGCCCCGTCGTGACCCCCACGGGCAAGCGCGCTCGCGGCTACTTTCCTTCGATCAAGTCCCCCACCCGCGCGCGCTACGAGAGCCTTCTTGAGCAAGATGTCCTGCGGGTCGTCGAGGTCAGCTCAAAGATCCACGTGGTTCGCACGCACCCGGCGGTCCTGAGGCTCCCGGGCGAGAAGCCCATTCACTACACGCCCGACGCTCAGCTTGAATGGCCAACCGGTGGCGTCCTCCTCGAAACCAAGGCGGCCTACTTCCTGACTCTGGAGCCTTCTCGCCGTCGGCTCCAAGCGGTCGTAAGCCGGCTTGAAAAGCACGGCTTGAAGCTCGCGCTGGTCGTGGAGCGCGATGTCCGTTCAGCCGGCCTCCAGAACGAGCTCAAGGAACTCCTCCGACTGCGACCTAGGGTTGGCCGATACAGGCCCGGCATCGACCCCACACCCTGGGATCCGCTCGGGCGAGCAGTTATAGACGCGGAGTTGGAGCGGCGCTGGCGCGCAGCACAACAGGAGTGCGACGAGCTCCTGTTGCGCGTGATGCGGCGTGACCCCGGTGAGCTGATCGCCACAGCTGTCTAAGGAGCAAACCACATGAATCCATTTCTCAAAGACCAGACCCTGTGGATCGACAACGTCGAAATGCAGGTTGCTCAACAACTTGGCAAGTTCGAGGTCCAACTGCGGAACGCAAAGTCCGGGGAGATCACGACCCACAAGATCTTCAATCTCCTTCAGAAGTACGCGCAGGGCGAAGTGCTGACGGCTGCCCAGTGCCGCAGGATGCTTCAGGCCAGCGGCAAGAAACCTCGATCGCCGGCGCGCATGGACCAAATGTCTGCTGCGGCCCGATCCGAGACACGCCGGAGGATGGACTACCTCATTCAGCTGCAGAACAAGGGCTCGTTCGACAAGTCGCGTGCCGAGCTGAACGAAGACCTTAAGGTCGTGGCAGTAGTCAAAGGCGAGCAGCGCGCACCACATGCTTCAACCATCTACCGATGGCGCCGCAAGTACCTGCAGGCGCAACGCGACGTCCGCGCGCTGTTCTGCAAGTTCGACAAGCAAGGCGGCAGGGGCCAATCCCGTCTCGACCCCGAGGTGGAAGCGATCATCCACGACAAGATCGAAACGATCTTTCTGTCGCAGAAGTGTGGCAGTGCAGACGAGGTCCATAACGCCGTCTTTCTGGAGATCCAGAAGAGAAACACCACCAAGGTGGAGTCCGAGTGGCTGGTCGTTCCGGGCCTGCGCACCATCCAGCGTCGGCTCTCGGAGCTCTACGCCTTCGAAATGGCCGTCGCCCGGTTTGGGGAAAAGGAGGCCGAGCGCAAGTTTGCCCATCACCTGGGGGCACGAGCTGTCTCTCGGATCCTCGAGCTCGTCGAAATCGATCACTCGCCGGTTGACATCCTGGTGACCGATGAGAACGGCATCGTGATCTCCAGACCAACGATCACCGTGGTTCTAGACCGCAAATCGCGTTGTGTTCTGGGCTATCACCTCAGCCTGGCCGGACACGGCACGCAGGCTGTCTTCGCAGCCCTGCGTCACGCGCTACTGCCCAAGACCTACTTGCAGGAGCGGTACGCCGACCTCGCGCTTGAGTGGGACTGCTTCGGTTGGTTCGAGACCGTCCTGATGGACAACGGCCGAGAGTTCCATGCAGAAGCCGTGATCGATGCGCTCATGAACTTGTCGATTGCCACAGAGTCCGCACGGTCGAGGACACCAAACGACAAACCGCATGTCGAACGCTTTCTGAGGACCTTCAACTACTGCTTCATCCACCGGCTGCCCGGAACGACGCTGGCCAAGGTGCACCAGCGCATCGGCTTCAAGGCAGAGGACGACGCGTGCATCACCAAGGACGAACTGGACAGGATGATCCACGTGTGGATCTGCTCCGTGTACCACCTGCGGCCCCACGCTGGCCTCTACGGGCGAGCGCCGATGACGGTCTGGAAGGAAGGTGCAGCCGCGTTCCCGCCGCAGCTCAAGGCCAACTGCGAGGACCTGGACATCGAGTTCTCGCAGGTGGACAACTCGGCACTGCAGCACTACGGCATCGACCTGAACACATTTGTCTACGTCTCGCCGCGGCTTCTGACGCTCCGGCGGATGCTTCCTGAGAACGCGCGGGTCGACGTGAAGTGGCCTGCTTACGAGGCGGGCCACATCTTCGTGTGGGATCCCGTCAACCACGAGTACTTCAAGGTCGGCATCAAGGACACGCAGTTCGCGAATCTGACGGTCGAGCAGGCCAAGGCCGCGAAGAAGGCCAAGGCGGCCGCCGATCCCAGCAGCCAGCTCTCGATTGCTTCTGCTGAGGCCGTCGCGCGAGACATGGCCGCCGCCGCACTCGCCGGCAAGTCTCTGAAGCAGCGCAAGCAAGGCGCGCGGTTTGCAAACATGACAAGCGAGACCTCTCGCCACGGGCAGAAGGTGGCAAAGCCAGCTGAGTCCGAGGCCGGTACCGAGGCCGAGCCTGGCGTCGAACAGGCTGCCGCGGCCAAGCCTACGCGCGCCCTCAAAGTGCCGCAGGTGGAGCTCGCCGACGACGAGGAACTCGCCACCGACGCTCAAGGCGGTGAAGCATGACTCCCGGGCAGGCCACAAGGACCATCCGTGCCATCAAGCGCTGCTTCGTTCAGTTCGACCACGTGAAGGCCGTTCACGAGCGACTTCGCGAGCTCAGCCAGTTCGAGTGTGGCGTCGACGAGCCGGATATGGTCCTCATCGTCGGCGACCCAGGGGTCGGCAAGAGCCGCCTGCTGCAGCGATTCGTGGACGACTTTCCACGGGTCGAACATGAGACTTGGACGGAGGTCCCTGTTTTGTCCGTGCTCGTGCCGGCCAAGTGCTCGCTCTCGCGGCTGCCCGGAGCGATGCTTCAAGCGTTGGGGTCCCCACTTTGGAACAAGGGCAATGAAGAGGCCCGTACGTACCAACTCGAGACCCTGCTGGTGAAGTGTCGCGTCCGTCTGGTCATTCTGGTTGAGGTCAACCACCTGATAGATCGAGGCAAGGAGCGATCTCACTACTTGCTTGCCGACTGGATCAAGCTGTTGTCTGAGCGAACGCGCATCCCCTTCGCGCTGGCAGGAATCGACCGCGCCAGGGTGCTCTTGCGCGTGAACGAGCAATTGGCTGACAGGGTCCGCGAGGTCATCCAGATCGAGCCCTTTGGTGTCGGCGAACGCTGTCGCAATCAGATGGGCGATGCCCTGGCAGCGTTCAACGGACTGCTGGGCGACATCGATCGCATCAGTCTCGAGGATGACAGCACCGCACGCATGTTCACCTTCGCAACCGCCGGACGCCTGCGTAAGGTGCGGCAACTGCTTGTGCGGTCTGTCGAAATCGCCGCGAAACAGCCGAAGCCCCGAATTGACCACGCAGTGTTGGCTGAGGCCTTTCGGACGGCCGTGTTCAAGGACGCACCAGACGTCCGAAATCCCTTCGTCGCCGCCAAGTTCGATGGGCTCCCGCTGAATCGTCCCGGGGAGCCCTATCACCCGCGCCGGCAGACCGCGGAGGAAGTCGATGCCTAGGCTACTCGTCAGACCCGAACGGGAAGCGGGCGAGTGGGCGCCGTCCTGGATCAGTCGAAGTCTGAAGGCCAACGGACTCACTTGCACCTACGAGCTGCCGCGCGGCGGCACAGAGCACTGGGCCTGGGCCGTGATGGATGCCGAAGTTCTCAAGCGGTGTGACATCTCGCTCATCGACAAGCACACCGCCAAGTTCTGCGGCCACACCCTGCCTGTGTCGGCGATTCGCCTGTTGAACCCGGGGATCTCAGCCTGTCCTGCCTGCATAAGGGGGCGGCGTGTGATTCCCGCGATTTGGTGCCTTCGCGAGTACACGGTCTGCCACATCCATCACCGGCCTCTCGTGAGTCGATGCGGCTCCTGCAGCCGTCCACTCAACATCGAGAGGCTCCTTGACGGTGAGTGCGCATGTGCGATTGACCCGATCGTCGAAGGTGCGAATCCAACCGCTACGTCAGTAGCCATTGAATGGGCTCAGTATGTTTGGCCAGCTGCCAAGCCTGAGTCTGCAGACTCCGGCGCGGCGCGCTTGGCGCACAGAATCCTGCTGGCTCGGCTATTGCTGGTGGTTGCGCGCAGTCGGCGAGGCAGGGACCTGAAGCTTCGAGCCTTTGCGCCGGCCGTCCATGCCGACTTGTGGTTGAAGCGCGAAGGGCTGATGACCGCCCTGCAGGGCGGAGAGATCCACCAGTTCTTGAGCGCTCTGGTTCATCCGGTGCATCGCAGGGCGGCAGCCCTCTTTATCCAGCGGACACTCGACCTTGAGCGAGCGCACCCCACGATCTTCTCGATGCTGCCATTGAAGGAGTGGCTGGAGACCGTGGCGCCGCATGGCCATATCGGTCCGGGTATTGGCGGCCTGACTTGCCTGTTGTACGCGGCGCGTCGGCCCGGCTTCGAACCACTTGGGACTGCCGCGCAACGACTTGGAATCCCGCGTCAAGCCGTGAAGACCGCGGTGGGGCCCGAGAATCTCCTGGAGCCTATTTCGTATGGCAATGGACGGAGATTGCAGCTGGTCCGAACGGAGGCGGTCGAGCGAGCGGCCAAGGCAATGCAAGATCGAAGTTGCAGTTTGGCTAATCGCGAGGACAGCGCATGGCAGATCCCTCGAAAGGTCGCGCGCCAACTGGTGCTGTCCGGTTGGCTGCAAACACCCGAGCCAGGGCAGGAATTCCGCAAACCGTCCAAGGAGGCTGTTAGGCAGATGCTTCTGAGGCTGCGCGCCTGTGCCCGCGGCGCGCCACCGACCGGGCAACGAACGATTGCACTGAGCAGCCCATACCTCTACAAGAACATCGTGTCGCTGGCGGTGGGAGAGTTGCTCTCCAAGGTCATCAGCGGGGCAGTGCCGCTCTACGCCTCCATACCTAGTCCTGACTTTGATGGATTGACGCTACCGCTGGAGGTACTTCCAAGTCTCTGGCGGTCGCGCCTCAAGCAGCAAGGGGAAGCGGTTTTGCCGAGCGCACAAGGGGAGCTCTTCCAGTGCTGACGTCCTCAAGTGAGCAAGTCGGCGGCAGCGGACCAGGGCGCTTTAAGACAGGGATGCGAAGCGAGAACATCGCTGTGCGACCCGATGCTTCTTCCGCTCGAAGACTCCTCCCTCCCCCGGCACTCGAGAAGTCTGTGTTGCGTCAACTGCTGGTCAGGCCGATCCAGCAGACCCAGGAGCAGGGCCCCGGGTACTGGCTGCGGACCGCGCACGACAACGGCCTGACAGACCCCTCCTGGTTGCTAGGAACGAACAAGCCGTACACGCAACCGACGCTGCGGGTGTGCCCGCTGTGTCTGACCCAACATGAGCCGCTATGGTGCAAGACCTGGCTGGATCGGACGATGCCGATCTGCGCCGATCATCAAGTCTGGCTGGTGGATCAATGTCATGCCTGCCAAAAGCCCCTCCGTTGGGGCCGTGTGCGGTTTCTGGCCTGCCGTTGTGGACAGGATCTGCGCGAGCTGCGTGCGCGAGAGTTGACACCTGACGTCAGGATAGCGCTGACTATGGAGAACGTGCCGTTGCACGTGCTGCTTTGGCTGGGTGCGTTCGAGCGATACGGGATGAACGACAAGCCCCTCAAAAAGGCATCGCGGCAGGTTCTGAGCGAGGTCATCGAGTTGGCCCAAACTGGTTCGACGGTGGTCTGTGACTGGCCGGCAGCCCTCTTTCAGACATTCGACCGCCAACGCGTTGACTCTCGCACAGCGAGTTCACTCGCATTGCTCAACGAGGCATTGCCAGGAATTGCGAAGCGCATTGGCAAGATTCGCGACGCTGGCTGGCGGGCAAAGATCAATGGCGCGCTACGGGCCTACGTATTGGAAACCAGGCATACGTCGACGCCCCTCATCGGCCGTAACGTTCCGGGAAGCCATCCTCCGACTCTCGCGAGTTTGGCCAAAGGCGTTGGCGTTGGACCGATGCGTCTGGCAAGTGCTATCGACCAGATTCCTGAATCTGGCGTGAGACACCGCCACACCGCCGGTGGTCGTTGCCGACGAGTGGCCTCGCCGGCCACCGCCGCCGCTGCACGTCGCGCACTGGATGACGAGATGGGCCTCAAGCCTGCCGCCAGACTGATTGGGTTCACCGTGACTCGGTTGCGTCGGCTGATTCAAGAAGGGAGGCTCAGTGCCCATCGCGGGCATGTAAGTCGCAGCGCACTCGAAGAGCTGCGAACGAGCCTTACGAAGAAGATCAGCACCGAGAGACTGCCAGCCGACTGCATCCCGTTCGATCGCGCCCTGCGCTACTGGATTCCGGTGGAACGTACAAGCCAACTGCTCGTGGCACTCCAGTCTGGTGAGCTCATGCTCTACGGTTCGCCGCACACAGGGGCAGCCATGCATGTCTTGGTGAGGGAGTCCCAGGTCCGCGCCTGGGTGTCGATGCAGCCGCCTGCCGACCGTGACTGGTTGACGATCCCGGAGTGCGCGCAGCGCCTCATGCTCAAGCAGGAAGTTGTCTACCACCTTGTTAACGTGGGAGTGATGCCGGCGGAGGTGATTCGAGCCGACCGCCGAAAGGCACGCGTCGTGAAGGTAGGTGCGCTTCGCTTCTTCGAGGACCACATTGAGTCACTGTCTCGAGCGGCAGTGAGGGCTGGTGTCGACCACCGACGGGGATTCGAATGGGCCCAGGCGAAAGGCATGGAGCTCGTTAGTGGTCCTCGCATCGACGGAGGCAGGCAGTACTTCGTACGTCGCGAAGTGCTGCTCGACGCCGAAGGCGCTCATCCGAGTAAGGAGCTTACCAAAGCAACCTCAGGCTCACCGAAAAGACCCGCGCATCTACGGTAAGGCACTCCAGCAAGCGGCCCATCTGTGTGTTCCACAGGCGCACCGTTTTGCCTCTACTGGCAGAAGCGACGGTGCGGCCGTCGGCGCTCAAGGCCACCCTGCGGACCGAGCCTTCATGATCTTGGAGGGTGCGCAAGGCCTGCTCTGCATCGTCATCTGAGATCCGCGCGGCGTTGCAAGGGACTCAAACACGCGCACAAAGGCCGTTCATGCGCCAGAACACGACGCGGCTGTTGATCAACTGGCCGATCCTGTACGCGCTCCCCCTTGGCACATGCCGAACGGACCAATGCGACGACGACGATCTGCGCACGACATGCCCGTCATGGGTCATTCCCTCCGAACCGACGGCGATGCTGGCAGCAATTCTGACGTGCGCGGAAGCTTGATCGGCAAGGCAACGCGGAGGCGCGATTCTTCGCGGACACGGGGTTCTTGGCAGTGCAGTCATGGCCTTGAAGGTGGTGCAGGTGTCGAGTGCGAGATTGTCCGCGCTGTGTTGACACCTGCTTGGCTCACAGCGCGACCCGCAGCTACGTTTGCGGTGGCATGGCGTCAGGCCACTTCCACAGGCTTGCAGATCGGCGTACAGTACTGGACATGCATACAGTCTTTGCGCGCCGCCGCTCATGGCCCTAGCGCGCCTGCTGCCCCGTCAACGCCGCCATCTAGCGGCCCAACTCTTTTCGTAGACCGGCGTCACTGGCCCGGTCTGCCGACCGCGCCTGCCATGAACGCACCTCTACGTCCCGACGTCTTCATCCGCCCCGAGCCCAGCCCGCAGCTGGATTTGCCCCTTGCCGCACACGGCGTGCAGCGCCACGTGTGGGAGAGCCGCTTCGGCACCATGCTGGTCGAGGTGCGCAACGGGCAGATCTTCGTCAACGGCCGCCTGGTGGAGCCTGCGGAAGGGCAGGGGCCCACATCTGCCTTGGCTTGACGCCCTCCCGGTTCTGCGCGGATGAACACCGACGGCGTCACTGACGATCAGTTCCCTGATGGCGCGCGCGTGGGCGCTGATGCCGGAGCGGCTGCCACGCGCCCGCGCGAGCCCACAGCCTCGTCGGGCTTCGGCTCGCCGGGCAGCGATTTCACGGTCCGGCGCATCGACCTCAATGACGCGCTGATCCGCCACCCCCAGGCCACCTTCGTGATGCGGGCTGCAGGTGATGCCATGGCTGGGGCCGGCGTGGGCAGCGGCGACGTGCTGCTGGTTGACCGCGCTGTCACGCCGCAGCACGGCCACCTGGTCATCGCCAGACTCAACGGCGAGTTGCTCTGTCGCCGCTTGGTGCGGCAGGGCGGCGTGATCGCGCTGGAGACCGCCGAGACACCCGCGCAGCGCGTTCTTTGCAACGAGGCCCAGCCGCTGGAGGTGTGGGGCGTCGTCACCACCGTCATTCGCCAGCTGCTGACCTGAACCCTGGGCCACCGCATGTTCGCCCTGGTCGACGTCAACAACATGTACTGCTCGGTGGAACGGGTGTTCAACCCGCGCCTGGAAGGGCGGCCGCTGGTGGTGCTGAGCTCCAACGACGGCGCCTGCATCGCCCGGTCGAACGAGGCCAAGGAGCTGGGCGTTCAGATGGCGCAACCCTGGTTCCAGGTGCGCCACCTGCAGAAGAGCCACGGCCTCATCGCGCTGTCGGCGAACTTCGAGCTGTACTCCGACATGTCGGCACGCATGATGGCCATCGCTTCGCGCTACTCGCCAAACGTGGTGCCTTACTCCATCGACGAAGCCTTCATCGATTTCAGCGGCATCCCGGGTGACCTCACGGCGGCCTCGAAACACCTGCGCGCCGCGGTGCTGCAAGAGCTGGGGCTGCCCACCTCGGTGGGCCTGGCACCGACCAAGACCTTGGCCAAGCTCGCGAACCACATCGCCAAGACCTGCGACCGCAAGCCGGGGCACTACCCGTCAGACCTCTCGCGCCGCCTGGCCCAGGTGTGCAACACCGCCGAGCTGAGCGCCGCCGAACTCGAGGCCCTGATGACCGCCACCGAGGTGGGCGATGTCTGGGGCGTGGGCCGCAAGATCGCCGCGCAGCTGAACGCCGGCGGCGTGCACAGCGTGCTCGACCTCGTGCGCACCGACGTGGCCACGCTGCGGCGCCAGTTCAGCGTGGTCTTCGAAAAGACGGTGCTGGAGCTGCGCGGCACAGCCTGCATGGGCGTGGAAGAGGCGCCGGCGGCCAAGCAGCAAATCCTGGTGTCGCGGTCCTTCGGCAAGGCCGTGACGCAGCTCGACGGCATCGTCGAGGCGGTCAGCGAGTTCGCCTCGCGGGCCGCTGAGAAGCTGCGGCTGCAGGGCTCGGTGGCCGGCGCGATCCAGGTCTTCATACGCACCAGCCCGTTCCGCGAGAACGATCGCCAGCACAGCCCCAGCGTGACGGTACCGATACAGCCCACGGCCGACAGCCGCAAGATCGTGGGCGCGGCCTGTGAAGCGGCGCGTTCGATGTTCCGGCCGGGCTTCAACTGCGCCAAGGCAGGTGTGATGCTGATGGACCTGCAGCAAGCCTCGGCGCTTGGCGATCAGGGTGAGTTGGACCTGTTCGGTAGCGATGAACCTGCGGTCAGTAACCTGCCTGACCGCAGCGCGCTGATGCATGCCATGGACACCTTGAACCGCCGGTTCGGACGCGGCGCAGTACGTATCGGCAGCACGACGGCAGCAAAGGCTAATGACGCTGGTACGACGTCATGGGCAGTACGGCAGGACCGCAGAACACCGAGATACACCACGCGCTGGGACGAAATGCCGGTGTTGCGGGGTTAGGTTCTTGCTCTCTCGACTTACCTCAGCCATCAAGTAGGAGGTTGAGTAAGTGAGGGCTGGAAGCAACGAACAACGCTGCCCTTGGTCGAACAGTAGTGATTGCATCGGGACGAAAGCCGTATCCTCACGGCTTCATCCCTCATTTGATGTATTCACCCACATGGCAACCAAGAAACTCGGCTCCTCACTTCAGTCCATCAACGCACAGATCGCCGCATTGCAGGCCAAGGCTGAAGCCATTCGGAAACAGGAAGTGGGCGAGGTGGTGGCCAAGATCAAGGACGCCATTGCGCACTACGGCCTGACCGCGGCTGATCTGGGCCTGTCGGCTCCGGGCCCCAAAGTATCGAAGGCGCCTAAGGCCGCCAAGCCTGGGCGCAAACCGGGCCGCAAGCCGGGCGCCAAGACCGCTGGGAAGCCGGCACGCGCTGCGAAGTACACGGACGGTCAGGGCCGCACATGGAGCGGCATAGGCAAGCGGCCCGATTGGTTCAAGGCTGCGCTGGCTGCAGGAAAGACAGCAGACGAACTGCTAGTCAAGGCTTGAAGGATAGGCTTGACGATCGGTGACGGTGAGACTCGGCCATCATCGTACGCCGATGGCCTTGACGCAGCGCAGTAGCCGTCAAGCGCAGCGTACGGGGCGCCCATGAGCACAACCGTGCGAGCCATAGGTCCATACGGATCAAGCGATTTCCTACCAATGCACAGGGAAGCCGTCGCGTGGCAGCAGGGTAATGCTCGTGGTTGGCTGGTCCTGATCGGGAACGCCATGGGCTGGCATGGCTGACGGCTTTCCGCTGGCAGAGTCGCTGCCGCCCAGTCCGGCAAGGCTGGACCCAACTAAGGATGGACGCTAGGGCAAGCCCTCTTCCGGATGAATGACGGGAGCAGACTGAGGCTGTGTGAAATCCCGGCTAACGCGCAATTTTCGGTGTCATTGAACCCCTCCGCGATGCCGATCGTCGATCCTGGACCGATCTGGAAGGTCCACTTTGCGCACGACCACGCGAGGACCGAGTTTTCACACGGCCTCGACTGATTCCAGTGGGTCGCCGAGGTCGATCCGATCGGTTGTTCGAACCGATAGGTGACCTTCGACGTTCGCTAGTTCGACCGGCGGCTTTCTTGCCGGCAGCCGTCACCCGGGCGCGGCGCCTCTGGCCAGATCCTCGATGACTGCTTGCACCGGAGGCTGCGGGTGGCCTTCGACCCCGAGCGGACATGGGCCGTTTCTAACTTCCTGTCGCAGAGCAGCCACCAGCGATCAGACCTGCCGCCAAGAAGCGACTGATCGGGCCGACAGCGCGCTTGACCATTTGGTGCCTGAGCATCGCAGAGACTCAGCCTAACGACCGTCGCTCATGTCGAAGCGCTTGAACCTGTCGCCACTCGCCTTGTATGCCTTGGTGGTTGGCCCATCGCGGTTTACATGCGATTGATTGCAGTTGTTGGCAAGCGTCTTCAAGCGCTTTCAGTCCCGTGACGCCAGGTTCCCGGTGTGCAGCAAAGGCTTGGTAGGCCCAGACCACGGCGTGTACCATCTGAACGCCTGCGTGGGCTGCGACGTAGGAGTTGGCCGTCGCGATGGCATGCACCACGTAAGCAAGCTCCCGCGTCTGCTGTAGTGCACGCTCACCGCGCATTCGGCTGGCGGCAAAGGCGGCATAGCTCCAAGCCTCTGCATGTGCATGCTGAATGCCCGCATTGATCGTAGTGTAGGGGTGGGCCCTGGCGATTCCCTGTACCACCTGAGCAAGCTCGCGCGCCTCCTGTAACGCACGCTCGCCTCCGAGCTGACCAGCGGCATAGGTAGCGCCGCACCATGCTCTGGCATGCAGCGTCTGAATGCCTATGTGAGCTTGGAAGCAGGGGTCGGCCGTTGCGATGGCTCGCACCACATGAGCGAGCTCGCGCGCCTCCCGCAGCGCACGCTCACCGCCCAGCCGGCTCGCGGCCAAGGCGGCGAAGGTCCAGGCCTCGGCACGCGTTGACTGAAAATCCGGGTCGGCTGCAAAGTTCGAGTTCGCCGTGGCGATGCCTTGCACCACTTGAGCCAGCTCGCGCGCCTGCAGCGCACCCTCGCCTCCAAGCTGATAGGCGGCAAAGGTCGCGCTGCACCAGGCCCCGGCATGTGTGCTCTGAATACCCATATGGTCTGCGAATTCCCGGCGGCCCTGGGCGATGCTTTGCACCACCTCAGCCAGCGCGCGTGCCTGACGTAGCCCACGGTCCCCGCCGAGCCTGCTGGCGGCAAGAGTCGCGCAGCGCCAGGCCCGCGCATGGCTTTCCTGAATACCCGCGTGGGCTGCGAAGTCCGGGTTCGCCATGGCGACGGATTGCACCACCTGAGCTAGATCGCGCGCCTGCTGCAGCGCAAGCTGGTCGTCGAGTTGGCTCGCGGCCTTGGTCGCAAAGCACCAAGCCTCGGCATGCAATCTCTGAATACCAGCATGGGCTGCAAGGTCCGGCTGGGCGGTGGCGATGCCTTGCACTACCTGAGCGAGCTCACGTGCCAGTTCCAGCCCGCGCTGGCCGCCAAGCTGGGAGGCAGCAAAGGCCGCGCAGCGCCACGCCAGGGCAACCTGTTCCTGAATACCCGCATGGGATGCGAACTCTGGCCGGGAGTTGGCGATGCCTTGCACCACCTGAGC
Source organism: beta proteobacterium AAP51 (assembly GCA_001295905.1). Taxonomy (GTDB): domain Bacteria; phylum Pseudomonadota; class Gammaproteobacteria; order Burkholderiales; family Burkholderiaceae_C; genus Rubrivivax. Next base: position 93,594 of record LJHT01000133.1, read on the forward strand.
CAGATCTTGAGCCCGTTCTAGCGCACGCTCGCCACCGAGTTGGCTGGCGGCTGAGGCCGCGTAGGCCCAGGCTGCGACATGCTCTGTCTGAATCCCCAGGTGGGCTGCGAAGTGTGGGTGAGCCCTGGCGATGCCTTGCACAACCTGAGCACTTTCGAGCGCCAGTTCTAGCCCACGCTCGCCGTCAAGCAGGGCGGCAGAAAGCCCCGTGCAGCACCAAGCCGCAGCGTGCTGCTCCTGAATACCCTCGTGGCCTTCGAGGTCCGGATTTGCCGTGGCGATGGCTTGCAACACTTGAGCAATCTCGAGTCCCTTCTGTCGTGCACACGCTCGGTCAAGCCAGCAGGCGGCAAAGGCCGCGTGGCGCCATGACACGGCAAGCTGTTCCTGAATACCTGCATGGGCAGCAAACTCTGGCCGAGAAGTGGCGATGCGCTGCGATCGCCTAGCCAGAGCCTGCGAGATGGCGACAGCACGCTCGCCCCCCATACGGCTCGCGGCTAGACACTGAGCACTCAGGTTGGACATTTCGCATAGTGCAGCCTCCATCGGCTCCGCTGTACTCTGGGTTAGTGATGTGCCTGCCCTACGAGCCGCGCGAAGCGCTCGCCAAGCGAATTGCGCGGAATGCCGGTCCGAGAGCTGCGCCAGAATGTCGGCAAGCCACTGGTGAGCGACATGAAAGTCCGTTGACTCCACTCCATCGCGTAATAGCGTGGCCTGCAAGAATCTGACAACGGCGTGAGCCAGCGCACGCTTGTCTTCCAGGCCCCAGTGCGCGCGCGGCCCAGCGGCTTGAGCCCAGTACCGTTGCATGGCATGCCTCGCTTCTCCCAGAGGAATGCCAGTGCGCTGTAACTGAAGGGCGTCAGCCATCAGCAGTAGTTGCAGCGCAGCCGGTGCGTCTACCGGCTGTAGTTTGTCGGGACCGATACGCTGCTCCAGCCAGCCGCGAAAGCCAGAAAGCTCAGCATCGTTCAACGCTGCCAGCGCCTCTCCGATCGGAGGCACGTAAGCGTCTCGATACAAGAGTGCTGCTGCGCAGCCCTGGGCCCACCGAAGGCGCGACGCGCTCGACCGTCCCTGGGCTAGTAGCGCCGCTCGCAGCACTGGGTGAGTGCACTGCCGGTTGAACGCTTCGCGCATGGCGCTCTCAGGCGCCTGATCCCAAGCCAGCCTTGCCAAAGCATCGGCAGCAACTGATTCATCGGCTCGACCTTTCATCCACCCGTGAACGTAGGCGCGCCCAACCGAGCGAGGTCGAACCGGCGGCAGCCACAGCCCTGTTTGCCTGCGCTCGGCGCCGCCATGCGGCCCGGGAAATAGCACTTCAAAAACGCGGGAGGGAAGTTCACCCAACAAGGCTACCGGCACCACCACGCCGCCTAGGCATGTGGCCAGCACGATTTGCCGCCGAAGCTCTTCTTTGTGGGACGGCACCTCCGCGGCAAGCAGCTTCTCATGGCCCGCTGCGAGGTCAGCTGCACGCTCTTCGACAGTGCGCATTCGCAGTGCTGAGAAGTCAAGTTTGGAGACAAACGCCAGACGCGGCTCGTCCGGCGACATCGGCTCAGTGTGCTTTGCCGCCTGACCGATCCAGTCGTCAATGTCGATGTCAGTACTGGCCAACTCTTGCAGTGCTAACGCGACTTCCAGGGGATTTCCACCTGTGAACTTCACAACGATCTCAGGCGCGTCGCTGGGCCATAGCTTCTTGCGCCGGCGCTGCACGGCGTCGCGTTCACTCGCCGTCGCAGCGACAAGTCCGCCATCGAGAACACGGTCGATGCCGCCCCAAAGCGCGCGCGTAGCGCCGCCGTCGAAGCGAAGGTCACCAAGGTGCAGCGCATTTGAGCGAAACAACGGAACCACCGGCGCCTCGAGTCGACCGGGCTTGTCGAGCAGGTGGTCAAGTGCCAATGGAAAGTGCTGGTCGATCACCAAAACGCGAACCGGGTGCCAGAACAGCCCGCGCCGCGCCTCCAAGATTTGTAGAGACTCGCGAGCCCCATCAGCTGGTTCATCCAGGACAAGTAAGGTGGGCCGACTGGGCTCCCAACTCTTGAGGGCATCCCGTGCACCTGCGTCGGCAGTGCGCAATACCCCGACATGCCACGGGTCGTCGGGCAGCCTGCTGCGCATTGGGAGGGCGTCGCGCAGCCAGACCCCAAGCTTTTGCAAAGTTTGGCGCGATGGTGCGCTAGCTGAAGACGAAGCCTCACTTGGTGAACGATCGGCTGAAGGTGCGTTGACGCGCCGCGCAAGCTCAGCGGCGAGGCTTGACTTGCCGACCCCGTTGGTCCCAGTTAACAATGCCACTGAGAGCGGGTGCCAGTCCGGGTTGTGGAACCCATCAGGCTTCTTCGGGATCCAGCCCCAGTTGCCGTTGCCACAGCCTTGTTTGAGCCAGCGGTGCAGGGCCCACATGGCCCGGCCTTGGTCGGTCCACGAGTGTGGCGCGGACCACGCGGGCGTCGGTGTGTCGGCGGCCGACGGGTCGCTGGCCGCCCCAGGCTCAACCCAGGGCAGCCGCGTGGCACCAAGCTCAGACGGGGTCACAGGCTTCAACACCGCCGTGTCGAGTCTTCCCTCTGCGAAGAACGTGGCCCGCTTGGAGTGGAACCAGACCACGAAGGTGGCCAAGGCCCAAAAGAGCAATGGGATCCATGCCGGGTGGCTTTGCACCCACTTAACCACCTCCTCAAGTACCGAGAACTTCGCAACCACGTTCTTCAGTAGCCAGCCGGTGAGGTCCAATCCCACCGACATCTTGACTAGCCATAGACACAGCAGCAGCAGCGCAGCTACGACGGACCCGCCGAGTACGCTCAATAGGCCACGGATGCAGTAAGTTCGAAAGGCCACTGAACTCTCCAGCGTCGCACTGAGCAGCAGGTGGCGAGCGTAACCGTAGCCCGTAACCGGATGCCTGCTCGCATGCGATACCCAAAACCTGCCAGTGAGAAAGCGCCGCTCTTGGCCGGGGCTACCAGTTCGCCGTCGACGCCGACAGCGGCCACTCGGTCTGCCGAGGGCTGAAGGACCGGTCTTCGAGGTGCTGACCTCAACATCCCGACCCTGAGCCGCCTCACAAGGTCGTGAAGACCGGTCATTCGTGAGCGCGCGCGAAGGCTCAGGAGCGATGGGCCGCGCGGTCGAGCCAAACGTCTGTGAGTACCGCATTGGCGACGTTGGCTATGCGGCGGTGATATTCGGCTCTCGGCAAGAGTGATCGTTCGCCGCGCCCGAAAATGGCGCAGAGACTACTTCCGCATCACTCCGAGGTGACACATGGCGATCGGTCTGGCGCTGGCTGGGCCGCTCACGAGCGGCCTGCCGGCCCTGTTCGCGCCGAACGAGGCGGCTCGCAAGCGCTACCTCGAGTTCTTCACCGCCAACATCCGCAACCCGAACACGCGCAAGGCCTACGCGCGGGCCGCCAGCGAGTTCGCGGCCTGGTGCGACCAGGCCGGCCTGGTCGAACTGCGGGACATCGAGCCGGTGCAAATGGCGGCCTATGTCGAGACGCTGCAACGGCGCCTGGCGGCCCCGTCGGTCAAGCTGCACCTGGCCGGCATCCGCATGCTGTTCGACTACCTGGTAGTTGGACCGGTCATCGCCGTCAACCCGGCGAGCTCGGTGCGTGGCCCACGGCATTCGACCAAGAAAGCCAAGACACCGGTGCTCGCGGACGACGAGGCCCGCTCCCTGCTCGACGCGATCGACACGAGCACGCCGCAGGGCCTGCCGGACCGTGCGCTCATCGCGCTCATGGTCCACACCTTTGCCCGGATCGGTGCCGCGCTGAAGATGCGGGGCGAGGATTTCTCCGTCCAGCGCCGTCGGACCTGGGTGCGGCTGCACGAGAAGGGCGGCAAGCGGCACGAGATGCCGGCGCACCACAACCTGGAGACCTACCTGCAGGAGATGTTGAGCGGGCGGGACTGGCGGCCGATGGCAAGGCGCCCTTGTTCCGCACCGTGATCGGCCGCACGGCCGAGCTCAGTGACCGCCCGATGACGTAGGCGGACGCCTACCGAATGACTCGCCGCCGAGCCCTGACCGCTGGTATCGCCACCAAGATCGGCAACCACTCGTTCCGCGCGACGGGCATCACCACCTACCTGAGCAATGGCGGCAGGCTTGAGATTGCGCAGGCCATGGCCAACCACGAGAGCGCACGCACGACCGGCCTCTACGACCGGCGCGACGACCAGGTCAATCTCGACGAGGTCGAGCGAATCGTCATCTGAAGTGGTGAACCGCCCTTCGCTTTGCCGCGAAAGCGCGGTTCCCATAGATGAGGCCTGTTCAGTAGGCTCTGCCCGTGTTTGCCTTCCTAAAGGATGGTGTGATCGTAGGCAGTAGAGGGCTGTCTTTGGCAAAACGCCCCGCCCTGCCCGGCGTCTCCGTTCTCACAAACGATGCGACCGAGTTGGGCAGTACCACCTGGGTTGCACCACCAACTCTGCCGTTCGCGCCAGCGACCATCCCGGTCGGCACTGGATCAATCGCCTTGGCGTTGTTCGCCTTGTAGAAGGTCACCACCGGAGGCTTGCTGGTTCGAGCAAGCGCAAGACTGTTGGCGTTGGCATTCAAGTTAGGGGTCATGTAGACGCCATACGATCCGCCATGTCTGGCGTATACCTTCTTGTCCTGTAGCGGTGCTTTAGCGCCAGACCCAGGCCCGAAGCCAAAGTTTGGGGGATCGTTCTTGCTGCCTGGCGCCGCCATCGCCTGGCGCCGCTCCATAACAGCTTTAGCGCGGCGAACGTCCTTGATGCTCGCGTTCACGTTGAAGTTCGGCGTCGCACGAACGCTCGACTGCCCAGTGCGGACGCTTGAGTTGAAGGAGCCCCTCAGCGATCCACTTGCCGTGTTGAAGGCACGGCTCGTGCCGGCGCTTGCCGCGCGACCGGCGCCGGCGGACACAGCGCTGGTCGTGGTCGCGGTACCAGCAGCGGCGCTGAAGGCCTTGCCCGCCGGGCCTGCATGGGCGTACGCGACGAGGCAACTCACCGCAGCGGCCACGGCAGTAAAGCGCCACGCTCGCAGTTGCCAACTGCGCGTCTTAGGATGCATTTGTCTCTCCTGGTAGGGTAAACAGGCTCGATGCGACAGCGCAGGTCAGGTCTGATCGCAGTTCGCCCCAGTCACAAGGGGCTGATAGACGACGACCCAGAGATCGCCATGCTGGACAGGGCGATAGCGGCACTGGAGCATGCCCAAGCGCTCAAGCTCTTGCTGCACTGTCTGCAGGTTGCGCCAGAAGCTATTCGCACGATCGTCGGCTCTTCGGACGCCGGTGTTCATTGCTTCGATCGCTCGCCCGAGTTGTCCGACGAGCTCATCCTGGCGGTCATAGAGCGCAGCAACGCGAGCGATCTCTCGCTCTTGCCGCGCAAGCTCCGCCCTCTGCCGCGTAAGCTCCCTTGCATGCTCAGCGTGACCCCTCTTCAACCGGTCTACGTCAACTCGAACAGCGTCGAGGTCAGCTCGGCTGGCGCAACCTGTCAGAACAAGCGCGCCCGCGATAACGATGCACTTAATAGCGGAAAGCACTTTCATGTCGCGATCTCCTTCGTCGTGACTAAAGAACGACCAGGACGCTGGGCGGATCGAAGTAGATCCCGGGGTAGGCCTGGTCACTGCCCAAGAAAGTCGCCGTTGGGATGGCCACATAGCGCCCGCTGATTTCGGAGAGATTGAGCTCGACGGGAAGCACCTTCCGGGCTCTAGGGGGAATCGGCATCGGCCCCAGACCAATGCGCGCGATCTGACCCTCACGTGCGCCCTCCCCACCGAGGAACAGGCTCTCCTCTGCCAGCAAGAACTCGAACACCGGCGCGATCTCTTGATCGGTGTGATTGATGACCGACACCTCGACCCTGATCAGTCTCTCAGACGATTCGAGAGTTAGTTCAGGCGGCGCCGCCCCAGGCGACTCAAACATCGCCTTCAGGGCGGGAGCTGCCTTATAGATGTCATAGGCCAGCCATGCCCCCAACGCCAGCGGCATCGCGCGCGTGAGCAGGCCCGGGCGCGTTGCTTGTGCGGCCACCATTGACCCCGCGACCGGTCGGCCAGCGGTGGATGCCTTGGTGAAGGTCTTGGCGATCCGTTGGAGGCTAGGCGCCAGCCCGCGGGCGAAGCCCTGGGCCGCGCCTCTGGCGGTCGCCGTGCCAATGGCCCTGGCGGCGATGAAAAGCCCGACCGCTCGCCAGAAGGTCAACGGTGTCGCGTGCGCTGCTGGAGCGCCCAGCAGCAGCAGCGATAGCGCAGTAGCCCAAGCGATCAGAACTCTTCGTTCGGCACTCATGAGCAGCCCTCCGGCGTCAGTGGACTCACTGTGAAACGAGGGCAGCTCTCCGTCAACCTGGGAGTAGTACTAGGAGAGCAATCACCGTTAGCCACTGGGAACAACAGCTTGGTTTCCAAGTCATAAGCAGTTGTTGTGTTGCTGGTTGGATGCACACTTGCTGCCCATAAGGCCCGGGCGCCGGGCAATCACTTCCACGGACCGCCATGAAGCTGACTCGCGAATCCCGCACCTTTGTCTTGCTGCTTGAAAGCGACGCGCTGCAGCGATTCCCTCAGCTCTCCGATGGCGTTGATGCTGCGGCGTTGCAACGCTTGATCGAGATCGCGACCTCTGGGCGACTGATCGATCGACTCAGAGCGCTCGCGATTGCCGCTTACCCGACTGACCTCTTCTCGGGCAGTGCGCGCTACAAGAAGCCCATTGCCAACACACTTGCAGACGGCCAGGGGCTCGAGTTCTTGTTCGAGGTCTCGCCTGAAGCACTTCGGCTGTGGCGCACTTCAAGCCCACCCTTGCGAGAGGCAGTCCTCAAGCACATCGATGAGCTGCGCAAGCGCGCTGCCAAGTGGCCGCAGAGAGGGAAGCTGAGATCCAGCCCCGCCTTGCGGGAAGCACTCAAGGGCTGCCTTGATCGACTCGATGCGCTGTACCAGGCCGTCAAGGAGAAGAAGCGAACCTACGAGGTGCGTGTCATCCTGGGCTTCGCTTCTGATACCGAGTCCCAGCTCGCTGTCGATCGGCTGCTGTACCGGGACAGACCTCTGCTTCTCAGTGCGTACTACGACACCCAGTCACCCGAAGAAAGCGGGCTGCTGCAGGCACACCTCAGTGAAGTCCTCGGTGTCTTCTACGTTTGGGCTCGCAGAGAGCAGTTGCATGAGCCAGCCACCTACACGTGGTGGCGGCAACCGCTGCGCATCCGATACAGCATAGAGACGGGCGGCCAAGCCTTCATCAGAGCAAAGATGACGGTCCCGAACGTACGCCCCGGCAACAGCGCGCCTTGGGACTACGACGGTCCCGTGATCGTGAGGGACTCAACCATCACGCTCTTGTTGGAGTCCAGGTCGACGCTTCGTCAGGACTTCTTCAACGTCATCGTTGGGCACCCCGACTTGATCGAAGGCAGCTCGTATGTCTCCACAGGACGCTACCTCACGACCGCCCAAGACAGCGCTCAAACGGTGATCACGGGCAGAGTCGTGTTGGAGCAGATTGCACGGAGACAACGGCACGTGAGCGCGTCCGCACCCGAGGCTCACGAAACGATGCAGGGCCACGCCTCGGTTTTCCATGAGAAGGAGCCCGAGTTCATGAGAGCCGAAGAGTTGTGGGAAGCGCTCAGGAAGCGCCCTAAAGGGGACACCAGCAGTGACTGAGGACACCGTGAAGATGACCCGATTTCGTGGACTCCTTCTGCCATCACGATGAGGTGTCCACGAAATCAGGTCACCTCCAGAGGGAGGCGTGCGCAAAGGCCGCTGTCAGCGTGAGTGGACCCTGGTGAGTCAGCGCTGTGGGTCGGCTTGGTAGCCGTCGCCGACCGCCAGCGCTGTGCCGACAGAAGTGTCCCAGGTGTTTCGCGGTTCTGAACGAAGGTCGGCTTTGTGGCTTCGCACCGACCGACGGCTCCTGGCCGAAGCGAGCCGATCGGGCTTGCACCCTAAGCGGCCTCTGGCACGCACGCGCCTCTGTTTCCGGGCATCCTGCTTCATCGAGATCGCAGCGGATTCGCTCTGCCGTAGCATGTAAAGTGTTTCCAGTACTACACAGGGGTAGCCGAGTCCCCACGCCTTAGTGTCGACATCACTGTGTGCGTGCTGGTGACGCCACAGTCAGCACCGCTCGACAGCCGCAACGTGCCTTAGAACTCAATCGATCCGGATGACCGCCCTCGACCAATGGGTGCCTGCTTGGCGCAGGCCAACCGTCCCATGGCTGCCTGCCCGGCATAACGTGTTGGACGCCGCCGCCGCGACCTCTAAAGCTCTGGCAGCTACCGACGAAGAGCGACTGTTGCTGCGCCTCCGCTTGGCACTTGCCTATGCGCGGCTCCAGCCGGAAGAGCTCAACGATTGCACCGAACGCACGAAGGTCGCTCGCATCTTGATGGAAGAGATCCGGCGCACCCAAGCTCCGTTCAGCACGAGGCTTCCTGCGGCCATCGAAGCACCTCTATCCGACCGCACCTTCGAGGTTGCACTCGAATCAGAGGACACAGCGAAGATCTGCCATACAGCCTTCCACTACATCGGTACGCACCGTGCCGGTCGTCACTACGGCCTTGCTCCTCATGGACGTCAAGCAACCTCATTGCCGAGCTACCTCCTTACCTTTTCTCCCTTCGATATTGAAGGTGCACGGTCCTTCGTCGATGATTGGCTACCAAATCTATCTTTGAGCGTCCTTTCTCGGGCTTTCGGATTTCGAGTATCGCCGAGTAACTCCTTCTCATTCTCGCTGGCCCGCTCTTTAAGCCAACTCCGAAGTGAAGGGCTTGGGGTCGATGTCGTTCTAACCTATGTCAATCCGAATGTCGGATTCACTGGTGCAACCCACCGCGCCAGCGGTTGGGTCCCGCTGGCTGAGGAACCCGCGAAGTACTTCTACGTAAACTCTGCGTATGTGACGTCACGTGAGCTTGCTTCGAGACACCAATGGGCGGAAAGCGGACGAACACCGCAGCTTTCGATCGTTCCACTGCTTCCACTAAGGATCTACGCTTTGCCGATCTCAAAGCGAGGCGTCGCCCATTTTCAAACTAGGGGCCTTAATGAATTACAAGGGCGTTGATTGGATCGCATTCACGAGATTCAACCCAAAGCGCCCGCTGTACGAGCGGGACATTATGAACTTCGTCTGCCTTCCTGATGACGCGGTAGTGAATCTAACCTACCGCAAAAAGTGGATGTCTGACGAGATTTGGGCAATATGCAAAGGCGGCCGTGGCATGCCCAAGCGACTGCTCATTTGTCTGTATCTTGGCGACGAAGAAAAGATGGGGCCAATTCTTCCATTGAGATTTGCAAGAGTTCTTTCTGCGGAGACCCATGGCGAGGTTGCTTTCGCACAGCCCGGAGTAGAGAAGGACACTCGCGTTGTCACTATATCGGCTGCATTGGACCGTCGCCCGTCGCGTCGCCTATGGGATGGCCTGCCCGCGTACATCGCAGAGTCGCGGATCTATGATGCCAATGCGCCACTTACGAGGTATCTCGAAGCCGCCGTACCGCAAGGACCCAATGAGCAAGCGGAACCGCCTCTTGGTTGGCATGAACAAGTCGATCTCCTGAGGGAGCGTTCACCTCAAGCGCGCAGCGGTCGGCACTGGGCGCTTTTCGGTGGGTTTCGCAGCATTGAGGGAGCTGCCGACCCACAAAGACTTCAGGGGAAGCGCGCCGAAACACGCAAGGTAACAACCTATCGACTTCTCGGAGGGCAAAGCTACGAAGTGGACTGTCATCTACACGAGGAAAGCCTTAAGGACCTGGCGGAGGTGCCAATTTGCGCGACAGTAGTTGGGCCGCATCTGGAGGTGTTTCCTGCCAATCTCTCGCAAGTTGGCTTAGGGGCTACGTTGAACTTCTTGGTTGTTGCTCAGCGGAAGTTCTCATTAGAGACTGTTGGGGTCAACTTTACGCTGACGACGAATCAGACAAGCGCATCTGAAGGAGTGATTGCCGCACCAAGAGGTTCTGCGCCTGAGTTTCATTGTCGCGTCGAGATTGGTCCCCCTCGTACGTTCTGGGCATTGACGTTCCTTCTTCTGCTTTTAGGTTCCGTACTATTGAGCTTCTCCAGCGATTCAATACGAGAGATCTACGACCTTGCAAAGTTGCTATCTGGAGGGCAATGGCCGAGTCTTTCGCAGAGTTTGCTGAATTGGGTTGCAGTTCTCTCGAAAGGCCTTGGCGGCGTTCTATTGGCCAGTGCAAGCGTGTATGCGCTTCGAAAGGTGCCGTTCGGGAAATAGGTCGCACGTCTTGGCAGCAGGACATGCGGCTTGGGCCGGTAGGCATCGAACAGCTTACGATCCACGCGTTCGCCTGGCGATTGCACTCGCCGAAGAAAGAATGCCGCCTGGGTGCTCACGTTCCGCTCGACAGAGTCGGGGAAGTTGGGGTATGGAATGTTGCTTGTGGGTCGGTACAGCCAGTCTACGCGGCAGGGGAGCAGTCGTCGGATTAGCAGGACCGTCCAGCCGCAGCCCGAGGTCAGCTGTACCTCGTGTAGCTGCCGCTCGGGCCAGCGCTGGTGGCCGAACCGAACGTCGGCTTGAAGGCGGATACCGTGTGTACGTCCGCCGGCGTCGGCCGGCTCCTCACCCTGCCCATGCAGCATCCGCAAAACGGAGGGCGGCTGCAGACTGGATCCGGTCTGTCGCAAGATTCAGCCCTAATGACAGCGCTTGCGATGAGCCGTCGTTCAATGCTTATTCACTTGCTTTCCGTATTTGCGCCAACACCATATCCCCTGCGAAAAGCAAGCGAGCGCCCGTCGGCGCTGGATTGGTTTCTCTTTCACAAGTGGCGGACTTGTGTAACTCCGACTCGGTGCTGATCGATACTTCAGCATCCAAATCTGGCGCTGCAAGTCGACCGCTGAGGCTAGAGCTTCGGGGCTGTACTGGGAAACCCAGCCTGTTGGCGCTGCTGACCAGCCCGCCCGATCATTTCATCGCACTTCCTTTCCACACTT
>LJHT01000134.1 GCA_001295905.1 beta proteobacterium AAP51
GCCGGGCTTACAACGCCTGCCGTAGCGGGTCCGGGGTGCAACGAGGGGTTAGGCCGCAATACTGTTCCATTAGCCCAAGAATTCGTTCCGTGACGCCCTTGGCGCGACGGGCCTGACCCGCGGCCCAGCGGGAGCGGTGATGAGGGGTTCAAAGCTGCAGTGGCGATGAACTCTTGGTGCCGCGTATGAGGCGAATGGCGAGTTGCGGCGCTTGAGCATGCGTGGCCGCTGCTGGTTGAGCGTTCGTACGCAGCGAGCCTTGGCGCTGGCCTGCAGCAGCTCATGGAACCAACGCTGGCGGCGTCTGGGCTGCGCTGGGGGGAAAAGCCCCGGAGCGGGGCAGTTCGCGGCGCAGCAGTTGGACATGGGCCGTGAACGACAGCCACTCATCGGCCTGGCCGCAGCGGGCCGCCCCTTCGTGCAACAGCCAGCGCACCGCGTAGTGCGCCAGCACCCAGCCGTAGAACTCCTGGCGCACCAGCTCGGCGGTCTTGCTGCGCAGCACTCGCCGCCCCTGGCGCAAGTGCGTCTTGAGCTCGTCGAACACCGCCTCGACCTGCCAGCGCTGGTGATACAGCGCCGCCAGCTCCAGCGCCGGTGCCTGAACCGGATCGAGCAGACTGGTCATGAGCCTGTAGCGGGGTGCAGCATCGGGCACGCCCGGCAGTTGGTACTCGATGACTCGCACCTGCAGCGCCCGGGCAGCGGCTGCCGCCTTGCCCACCCCGGTGGGCTCGATGCGGCTCAGGTAGGAGCCGTCCGGCAGCAGCCGGGACTCGGTGGCCCGCCACAGTAATTGCGCTCCGCTGGCCAGCGCCTGCTGCCAGTGCTCGAAGCCGTTGAAGCCCCGATCGGCCAGCAGCAGCATCCCAGGCTCCAGCGCTCCCAGCAGCCACTGGCACAGTTCCCACTCGTCGCCCCGGTATGGGCCGAGTTCGGCAGCCACGATGGCGTGGGTGGCGCACTCGGCCAACACCACGCACTGCGCCTGCGGGTAGCCCGCCACACTCGTGCGGCTGCCCGGGCGGCCGAAGGCTGTGGCCACATCGACCTCGTCGGCCAGTTCCAGACGGCTGCCGTCGATAGCCATCAGCCGTAGGCCCTTGTAAAAGCCCCGCGGCTGCCGCACCGGATCGGCCAGTGGCAGGCAGCAACTTCGGATCAAGTCCCGCAGTGGCGCCGCGCCCATGCGGCTGCGCAGCGCGCTGATGCTGGACTTGGACACCGGCGGCGGCTGCTCCGACCCCCGCGCCCAGGCCAGGCCCTGCGCAACGACCGAGAAGACCTCTTCGTAGGCGGCTTCCGGGTACAGGCTCAGCGCCATCGTGTAGTACGCACCGGCCACTGCGGGAAACCGACGGATGCGCTGCGAGTTCACACGGTGCGCGTCCAGCGCCTCGTGCACTCGCTCTGCTGGGAACACTCGCGCAAGCAGACTTGCGCTCAGATAGTCCGCCAATCGTGCACCTGAACCCAATGTCGCCTTCGTCCTTGCCATGGCTGCTCCGGTGGTTGCGCATGGCCGAGTATGGACAAGAACTGGCTAACGGAACAGTATTGGGTTAGGCCGCATGCAGCAGTGTGAAGAGACAAAGGGTTGACTTACGACCGCTCTCGACGGAACTTCAGACTTGACGAGCCGTGCCTTTGCCCAAGCCACGTCGCACTCAACTCCAACCACAACATTGGCAAGAACAAACTGGCCGGTGATGCGCACGTCATCTACGCGCGCCTGAATCAGTCTTTCGAATCGTTTGCGACCCGCGAGATTGCGAAGTACTGAGGAGCCATTCGTGATAGTTATTGATCTGACGTTGTAGGGGATGAATCTCGGCTGCTGGAGAGAGACGAAATGAGGAGGCGTGGCGGATGACTCCTTGTCGAGAACCAGGACGTACTCGGGGCCTGTTGGGGTGGATTTGATGGCGCCATCGGGCCAGATGCCGATGAGAGTGCCGGTTACGCGTAGCTCTCCACCAAAGGCTGCTGAGAGGTCGGGTCCGCTGCGCAACTTGGCCAGGACTAAGCCGGAACCTTTCGGTTGAAGAAGCTCCAATTGGCCTGGGGGAAGCTCTGCGGGCTTGCTAATCCCTGCTGCACTGGATGGACTCGAGTCAGAGGCAGCCGGCCGAGTGACCTTGAAACGATTCTCCTGGCCGCTAGTCGAGAGCGCAAAGCAAACGAGGATCGTGAGCACAACTGCGGTTCGCATATGCGGCCTAACGTTCGAGTTCACCCGGCCCGCGGAGGCGGGCGGTGTAAGCCCGGTGT
>LJHT01000135.1 GCA_001295905.1 beta proteobacterium AAP51
CGCTTGACCTGGTCGAAGGTGCCTTCGGCCTCCCGTGTGATGCGCTGCGTCAGGTCGCCGTTGGCCATGCCCGAGAAGACGCGGCCGACGTCTTCGATGATGGCGGCCAGCTTCTCGCTGGTGGCGTTGGCGTCCTGCTTGACCTGGCCGAAGGTGCCGCCGTAGTCGCGCGTCACGCGCTGGCTCAGGTCGCCGGCGGCCAGGGCGCTGAAGACGCGGCCGACGTCGTCGAAGATCACCGAGGTGGTCTCCATCAGCGTGTTGACGCCCGCGCACAGCTGCTCGATCGGGCCGCTCTTGCCCTGCAGCGGAATGCGCTGCATCAGGTCGCCCTGGCGCGCTGCGTGGGTCACTTCCTGGGCCTGCTCCACCGCTTCGCGCAGCATGCGGTTGGCCTGCACGTCGGCCGTGATGTCGGTGGCGTACTTGACCACCTTGAACGGCTTGCCGTTGAGGTCGAGGATGGGGTTGTAGCTGGCCTGGATCCACACCTCGCGCCCGCCCTTGGCCAGGCGCCGGTACTGGCCCGCGTCGAACTCGCCGCGACCGAGCTTCTCCCAGAACTGACGGTACTCGGGGCTGTTTGCCACGCCCGGTTCAGCAAACATGCTGTGGTGGCGGCCTTTGACTTCTTCCAGGGCGTAGCCCACGGTCTTGAGGAAGTTCTCGTTGGCGTGGAGGATCGTGCCGTCGAGCTTGAACTCGATCACCGCCTGCGATTTGGACACCGCGTTCAGCTGACCTTCGTTGTCGGCGCTGCGCAGCTTGGCCTCGGTGATGTCGGTGGCGTACTTGACCACCTTCACGGTCTTGCCGCCGGCATCGAGCACGGGGTTGTAGCTGGCCTGGATCCACACCTCGCGCCCGTCTTTGCCAAAGCGCTTGTACTGGCCGCTGTGGAAGTGGCCCTGGGCCAGCCGCTCCCAGAACAGGCGGTACTCGGTGCCTTGCACCTGGACAGGCTCGACGAACAGGCTGTGGTGGCGCCCCTGGATGTGCTCGAGGCCGTAGCCGACCACGCGCAGGAAGTTCTCGTTCGCGCTCAGGATGGTGCCGTCGGGTTTGAACTCGATCACCGCCTGCGAGCGGCCCAGCGCGCTCAGCTCGCTGCGCGCTTGCGCGAGTTCCTCGCGCAGCTTCAGGGCTTCCTGTTCGGCGCGCTCGGTTTCGGCCTGGGCGGCTTGCAATGCCGCGCCTGCGAACACGCGGGTCAGCCAGGGTTGGGTGGTGGGGTTCATGACGCTTGTCCTTCGGTGGAGATTGGGCTGCGGGCGATGCGGGAGCGGGGTGGGTCCGTGGCCAGCTGGCACAGGGAATGCACGTCGAAGATCAGTGCGACTTCGCCGTTGCCCAGGATGGAAGAGCCCGACATGCCGCGCAGGCTGCGGAACATGCGGCCCATGGGCTTGATGACGGTCTGGTGCTGGCCGAGCAGCGCGTCGACCTGCACGCCGTAGCGCCGGCCGGCGGACTGCAGCACCACGATGCTGGTGCGTTCGGGTTCGGGCGGCGCCAGGCCGTACAGCGCGCGCAGGCCCACCACCGGCAACACCTGGCCGCGCAGCTCGACGGTGCCGCGGCCGCGTGTATCCACGGCGCTGATGGCGGGGCGGTTCTCGATGACCTCCACCACCGCGTCGAGCGGGAAGATGAACTTCGAGTTGCCGACGCCGATGAGAAAGCCGTCGATGATGGCCAGCGTGAGCGGCAGCCGGATCTCGATGCGGCTGCCCTGGCCCTGGGCGCTGTGCACCTGCACATTGCCGCGCAGCGCCTCGATGTTGCTGCGCACCACGTCCATGCCGACGCCGCGGCCCGACAGGTTGGTGATCTTTTCGGCCGTGGAGAAACCCGGGGCGAAGATCAGCCGCAGGATCTCGGCATCCGAGGGCACGGTGCCCGGCTCGACCAGCCCGCGGTCCCACGCGCGCTGCAGCACCTTGTCGCGGTGGATGCCGCGGCCGTCGTCATCGATGCGGATCAGGATGCCCCCCGCCTCGTGGCAGGCCGACAGCGTCAGCCGGCCCTGTGCGGGTTTGCCTGCAGCCACGCGCTCGGCCGGTGTCTCCAGGCCGTGGTCCAGGCCGTTGCGCACCAGGTGCATCAGCGGGTCGGCGATGCGCTCCACCACCGACTTGTCCAGCTCGGTGTCACCGCCGACGATCTCCAGCGCCACGTCCTTGCCCAGTTCGGCCGCGGTGTCGCGCACCACGCGGCGGAAGCGCGCGAAGGTCTCGCCGATCGGCACCATGCGCAGCTGCAGCGTGTTGTTGCGGATCTCCTCGACCAGCTGGCCGATCTGGGCGTTGGCCTCGACGAGCGTGGACTGTCGCGTCTGGCGCGCCAGCATCGCGGCGCCCGCACTTGCGATCACCAGCTCGCCCAGCAGGTTGATGACCTGGTCGAGCCGGTCGGCCTGCACGCGGATGAAGCGCTGTTCCTCTGCGGCGGGCGCGGGCGCGGCGGGGGCTGCGGCGTTGCCGGTCGCTGCGGGGGCCTCGGCCCTTGCCGCAGGTGCGGGTGCCGCGTGTGCCGGGGCGCGGCCGTCTGCAGCCTGGGCCGGCGGCTGGGCTGGCGCCGCAGCGATGGGGCGAAGCTCGAGCTCGCAATCCTCGCGCACGAAGCTGAAGGCCGCCTCGACCGCCGCGCGGTCGGCGTTGCCTTGGAGCTGGAACTCGAAACCCAGGTGGCAGGCCTCGGCATCCAGCGCCTCCAGCGCCGGCACGGCGTCGGCGTCGCAGCGCAGGTCGACGATGGTGCCCAGGCCGCGCAGGTAGTTCAGCAGGGCCAGCGGGTCCATGCCGTTGCGGAAGACTTCGGTGCCGAAGCGAACGCGCAAGTGCCAGCCCGGCGTGCCCGCGGGGTCTGCGGCAGCGGCGCCGAGGCCGGGCGCCGGCGCCTGGTGCGCCGCGGCAGTAGTACCCACGCCGGCTTGCGCCTGCAGCGCCTGCACCAGCGCTGCGCGCGCGGCGGCAGCGGCGGGCGCGTCGATCGCCTGGCCCTGCGCTTCGGCGATGAGCAGGCGCACCTGGTCGTTGCTCTGCAGCAGCAGGGTGCTCAAGGCGGCCGTGAGCTGCACATGCCCGTCGCGCAACCGGTCCAGCAGGGTCTCGACGTGGTGCGTGAAGGCCACCACTTCGTCGAGGCCGAACACGCCGGCCGCGCCCTTGATCGTGTGGGCGCAGCGGAACAGCGCGTCCAGCAGCTGCCGGTTGCCGGCGTCGTCCTCCAGCTGCAGCAGCAGCTGCTCGAGCGCTTCGAGCTGCTCTTGCGCTTCGCTGATGAAGACGGGCAGTGCTTCGGCGATGAAGCTGGCGTCCTGGTCGTGGTGGTTCATGGCTGCGGCTCCGTCGCGTCGTCATCCTGGACAAGCTGGGTCTGCACGCCCAGGGCCTGCGCCGCAGCGCGCAGCGCCGCGCTCGGTCGCTCCAGTTGCAGCGTTTGGCCTTGCAGCAGGGCATGGTGGCGCAGCGACAGCAGCAGTTGCAGGCCGGCGGCGTCGATCTCCGACACGGCGCTGCCGTCCACCGTCAGCGGGGCTTCGAGTGCCGGCAGATCCGTCAGCCATTGGCGGTGCAGATCGCTGGCGGTGTAGATCGTCAGCTCGGCAGGCAGGGGGGGCAGCGTGTTCATGGCCCGGCGCTCAGTTCAGCACCAGCTTGGACACGGCGTCCAGCAGCTGCGGCGGGTTGAAGGGTTTCACCAGCCAGGCCTTGGCGCCGGCGGCGCGGCCCTCGTCCTTCTTCTGGTCGCCGGTTTCGGTGGTGAGCATGATCACGGGCGTGAAGCGGTGGTTCGGGTGCGCCTTCACCTCCTTGACGAAGCTGATGCCGTCCATGCGGGGCATGTTCACGTCGCTGAGGATGAGGTTCACCTTGCCGGCCTTGTCGAGTTCGGCCAGGCCCTCGATGCCGTCGCCGGCTTCGAGGACCTCGTAGCCCGCGCGCTGCAAGGCCAGCCGCACCACCATGCGCAGGGAGCTGGAGTCGTCGACGATGAGGATGCGTTTGGCCATGGTGCTGGTGATCGAGAAGTTCAGAAGAAGGTGACGGCGGCACTGGTGGCGGGGGCGGCAGTGGTGGTGCCGTTGTCGCCGGCCGCCTGGCGCTGCTCTTCGGTGGTGTAGCCGGCGGTCAGCAGCGCATCCCAGGCCTGCGCGTCGGGCGCGTGGCCCTCGTGCAGGGCCTGCTGCAGACAGGCGCTGCCCGCGGTGATCGACTGCACCACCTGCGCCAGGATCTGCTGCACGCGGTCCTGGAACTGGAAGGCGACCATCAGCGCCTCGACCTGCGCGCGCACGGCCTCGCCTCGCCGGGCCAGCTCGGCCGTGCGCGCCTGCATCGAGCTGACCGTGCCACCAACCTGTGCGACGACCGCCTCGATGGTGTGCTCCGAAGCGGCGATGACCTCACGGTCGCGAACATGGCCGCGCGCCGCGCTGGCAAGGGTGCGCTCCATGCGCTCGGACAGGCCCGTAACCTGGGACGCGATGCGCCGCCCGGTTTCGCCCGATTCGGTCGAGAGGCGGCGCACCTCGGTGGCCACCACCGCGAAGCTGCGCCCGCTGGTGCCGGCCCGCGCGGCCTCGATGGCGGCATTGATCGACAGCAGGTTGGTCTGGCGGGACAGCTTGTCCACCTCGCCGGCCATCTCGTGCAGCAGCACCGAGCTGCCGGCCAGGCTGCGCACTTCCTCCAGCACCGCGTCGCGCGACTGCACGAAGCCGTGGAAGTTCTGCACCAGCGCCTGCAGTTGCTGTTCGCAGCGGCTCAGCATGGCGCTGCGTTCGTCCAGGCCTTGCGCCGTGGCGGCCGCGCCGTGCGGCTGCTCGGTGATGGCGTCCAGGTGCTCGAGGATCTGTGCGAAGCCGATCAGCGCGGCTTCGGTGGCGTCGTGCATCTGCCGTTGCGCCGTGCCCAGGTGGGTGCACCACAGACTGGCGGCGTGGTGCAGGCGCTCGCCGCACAAGACGGCAGCGGCAGGGGCTGCGTGGCTGCCTTCGCCGCCCTCGCCGCCTTCAAGGTGGCCACGCCCGGCCGCACCGTGCGCGCCGAACCAATGCACAAGGCGGCGCTGCAGCCAGCGCGCCGCGCTGCGCAAGGACAGGCCCGCTTGAAAGGGCTTGGCGAGCGCTGGGGTGAGGGGTGTAGCCATGGATCTATTAAATGGTAGAAACGGCATTCCTGATAATCAATTAGTGCGGAAAAGTGCCAAAACCGTATTTGTTGTGGGGCTGTGCGGCTCGTCCGCCAGCGGCGTTTCCGCGGTGGCCAGGCACACACGGTTGCGCCCGGCCTGCTTGGCCAGGTAGAGCGCAGCGTCGGCCCGCCGAAGTGCTTCGCGCAAGCTCTCGCCCGGCATCAGCTGCGCGACACCGAAAGAGCCGGTGACCTGCAGCGCGGCAGCGGCGTCCACGTCGTGGCGGTGCTCCTCGAGCCGGTAGCGCATGGCCTCGGCAACCTCGGCGGCCTGCGCCGCGCTGGTGTTCGGCAGCACGACCGCGAACTCCTCGCCCCCCAGGCGCAGCACGCTGTCGTTGTGGCGCACAGCGCGCAGCAGCAGCGAGGCGGTGCCCTTGAGCACGGTGTCGCCGGCGTGGTGGCCGAAGCGGTCGTTCACCGACTTGAACCTATCGAGGTCTGCGATCACCACCGTTGTCGGCGGTCCACCGGCCGCGCACGGGCCCAGGGCTTCGCAGAGGCGGTCGAATTGCAGGCGGTTGCCCACGCCGGTGAGGGCGTCGGTCGTGGCCTGGCGCGACAGGGCCGCGTGGGCCGCCGACTGCGCAAGGATGGACCCGAACATCTCGGCCACCGATTCGAAGAATCCGGTCAGGCCCTCGAAGTAGTCGGGCGTGTCGGCGTAAAGCACCAGCACGCCGCCTTCCCCGTGGCCCGGGCCGGGCTGCAGCGGCAGGCAGAGCACGCTGCGGATGCCCTGTGTGCGCGCGGCGTCGCGCCAGGGCGCCCAGAGCGACAGCGTCGAGACCGAGAACGGTTCGCTCGGGCGCCCGTCCAGGGCGCGGAAGGCCGGGCCATGGCGGGTGAGCAGGTTGCGTGCGATGCGCAAGCCGCGCGCCCAGGCCACGCCGCGGCCAGCCGCCACCTGGGGGCAGACCTCGACGGCCTGCGTATCGCCGAACCAGGCCCAAACCAGCGGCAGGTGCGTGCTCGCACCGGTCAGGGCCCGGCAGTAGGCCTCGACGATGGCGGGCGCCTCGCCGGCGCCGCCCCGCAGCACTTGCGCGGTGCAGTGCAGGATGGCGCGGGACAGCACGAGGCACTCTGGGCTGCCAGGCGGCACAGGTGGTGAGCGGCGCACAGCAAACATATCAACCTTACCGTTTTTATTGATACGTTTGATATGTATCACAGAAACTGCACTGCGGTCAGCGCGCGGCTGCTGCGGCCGTGGGTCTGTGAACCGGCCCCCTTTGCATCTGCGGCTACCGGGTGCGCGGGGAATGGCACCTTGAAGCACGCACGAGTTTCAAGAACCCATGCCATCGTTGCGCCATGAACGAACACTTCCGCCCCGTGGCGCTTGAACACGCGAGCCGCCTGATCAACCACGGCCCGACGGTCCTGGTGACGAGCGCCGCCGGAGCGCAGCGCAATGTGATGGCCGCGGCATGGTCGATGCCGGTGGAGTTCACGCCGCCACGCATCGCCGTCGTGATCGACAAGCGCACGTTCACGCGGGAACTGGTCATGGCCAGCGGCGCCTTCGGGCTGTGCATTCCCGGTGCCGGCCTCGCCGATCTCACCTACGCCGTGGGAAGCACCAGCGGCCGCGACGGGGACAAGTTCTCCCGCTACGGCATCGAGGCCAGGCCCGGGCCGGTGCTGGGCCTGCCCATGATCGAGACGGGTTGCGCAGCCTGGCTCGAATGCCGGCTGATCAGCGAGCCGCATGCCGAAGAGGCGTACGACACCTGCTTTGCCGAGGTCGTGGCCGCGGCGGCCGACGAGCGCATCTTCGCCCAGGGCCACTGGTCGGTTCGCGAGGACAACGCGGCGCTGCACACCCTGCACCACCTGGGCGGGGGCCACTTTGCGCGTGCGGGCGCTGTCATCCGCGCCAAGCCGCCTTAGGCAGCGACGGCGCGGCGCAGTTCAGGCCCGCGTGGCCCAGTCCGGCGCCACCGCGAACGCGACCACCCCCATCACGATGGCGGTGCCGGCACAAGCGGCCCCACCGCGGTTCATCGTTGCGACTTCCAGGTTCAGGTTCGGTGTGGGGGGTAACGGCCTGGAGCTTGCGCAACCCAGGGCTGTGGCCTCAGGTCGTCAAGCCGTCAGGACGTGAGCGCGTGATGGCGCGCCCGGCTGGCCCGATGCAGTCGCCGAACGACCGACGGGCTCGTCAGTCTCGCGCCTTGTGCATGGCGACATTGAGCCTGTCGACCATGGGGGCCCAGTCGGCGTCGTGCGCCAGACTTTCGCGCAAGAGACGCGCCTGCGCCGGCGTCCAGCATCCAGCCTGGTCCAAGGCCACGCTGTCAGGCAAACGGTGCGCCCGGATGAAGTTGTGGATGGACGCTTCGTCGGCTGGCAGACCCAGCTGCGCGAAGAGGTCTGAAAACTCGGGTGGGGTGATGTTCATCCCCCCACCGTAGCGCCAGCGAGACCACGGTGTCTGCCGCCTTGCCCACACAAGGGCACGGATGTCTCGAGGCCTCATCAGGGTCAGCTCGCGCCAGTGAAACGGAAAAGTCCTCCGGGAATGAATCGCCTCGACTTCGACCGGATCGATCCGCACGTGGGGCAATTCCGGGTCGAAGCCGCGGATCACAACGAAATGCTCTTCCTTGTGCAGTGACGTCACGGCAACCCACTGGCATAGCAACAGCTTTCTCAGACTCAAGCAGTTTCTCTCGTCCGACATGGGCGCGTTGTGATGCGTGCGGCCATAGCGATCAAGCTGGCTCATGTCGGTGTTCATTCGCCGTCCTTTGTCGCCCTTTTTTCGCTCCTCCGGCACCCAGCCACTAGCCTGCTCGCCGACGGGTTGCCGCCTCGGCGATGCGCTGCGACGTCGGCGCTCGTGCAGAGTTCAAGTCGTCTGTGCGACGTCGACTCCGGTGAGTCGAGTGGCTTTGGTAGCCGCCTGCCCGGTCACTTTTGTTTGGCGAGCCACATGTCGAACTGCGCAATCTCCTTCTTTTGCGCCGCGATGATCCGCTTGGCCATGGCCTTCATCTCGGGCGACCTGCCATGGGCCAGTTGCATTTCGGCCATGTCCAGAGCTTGTTGATGGTGCAGCTTCATCATCATCGCGAAGTCCGTGTCGACGTCACCTGACATCGTCATCTTCTGCATGCCACTCATGCCCATCATCATGGACGCCTTCATGTCATGCGACCCGGCTGCGCCCTTGTCCATCTGTCCCATAGGCATGCTGGCCGAAGGTGCCATGCCGGCACTGGTCTGCGCCTGCACCGAAGCCGCCGTCAGCCAAAGTGCCGCAACTGGCACGAGGGAAACGACCTTGAAGGCGTTCAGCGTCTTGAAGTTCATGGTTATGTCCTTTGAGGAATCCCGGAGTCACGGCAGTGCGTGTTCCACGCCGCGGCGGCAGTTCTGCCTTGGCATGCACGCCTTGCCAGCACAGCCGCAGAGGATCCCGACTTCACCGACACACGTCTGTGCGTCAGGACGCTGAGCGTTCGCAAGACTGGTGAGCGGGCAAAGTCGTTGCCGGGACGGAACGGCTTGCGGCTGGCCATTCCGACAACAGTCATGCGATCACAGCCGCCGCTATCAGCAGCCGCCGCAGCAGGACCTGCGCTTCGGCCCTGCGGCTTCGACCGCAGCCGCCTCGACCGCCACTGGCGTGTACCCTGCGTCCCTGATGGCCTCCGCCAGTTCGGCGGCGTCAGCCGAAACCGGCTCGACCTGCACCCGGTGCGTGGCGAGGTCGACCTGAACCTTCGCATCCTTGTCGGCGGCCTTCAGCGCCTTGGTGATGGTGCTGGCGCAGTGGCCGCAGGTCATGTCGTTGACTTCGAAAGCAATCATGGTAGTTCCAGTGGGTGGTTGGTGGCTTGACTATTCACCCTCCTACTGTTGGAAGGTCAAGTGATTGCTTGGAGAACCCATGAAGGCCGTGGGCGGCATCCTCGGTCGCTGTTGACCTTTCCAGCGTGGGAACCTTGACGATGCCCAGACGTCGAATCAACCACCATGGCAACCATGAACACCGCCGCCCTTTCCAACCTGAAGCTGCACATCACCGGTATGACCTGCGCCTCCTGCGTGTCACGCGTCGAGAAGGCGCTGCAAAAGATCCCAGGCGTATCCGGCGCCACAGTGAACCTCGCCACGGAGAAGGCGAGCATCCAGGCGCTATCGACCGTTTCAGTCGCGACACTGAAAGCCGCGATCGAGAAGGCCGGCTACGGCGCGAGGGACGTTGAGGACGCGCCGTCGCAGCCAGCGGCTCGTTGGCCCGCATGGTGGCCCGTGGCCGTGAGCGGCGCATTGACGCTGCCCCTGGTCTTGCCGATGCTGCTGCAGCTCTTCGGCATCGACTGGATGCTGGACGGCTGGCTTCAGCTGGCGCTGGCGACCCCGGTGCAGTTCTGGCTCGGCTGGCGCTTCTACCGCGCGGGTTGGAAGGCCGTGCTGGCCAAGACCGGCAACATGGATCTGCTGGTGGCCTTGGGCACTTCGGCGGCCTACGGGCTCTCGGTTTACCTGCTCTTCAAGCATGCCGCGCATGGCATGCCACACCTGTACTTCGAGGCCTCCGCCGCCGTCATCACGCTGGTGCTGCTGGGCAAGTGGCTCGAGCAGCGCGCCAAGCGACAGACGGCCGATGCCATCCGGGCGCTGAACGCGCTGCGGCCGACGACAGCCCGCGTGCGCCGCGGTGATGTCGAAATGGACGTGCCCGTGGAGCATGTTGTGATGGGCGATCTCGTCATCGTGCGCCCCGGCGACCGCGTGGCCGTCGACGGCGAAATTGTCGAAGGCCGCAGCCACATCGATGAATCTCTCATCACGGGCGAGAGCTTGCCGGTGGCCAAGGGTGTCGGCGACAAGGTGACCGGCGGCGCCATCAATGCCGAAGGCGCCCTGACGGTGCGCACGACGGCCATCGGCGCCGAGACAACGCTGGCCCGCATCATCCGCATGGTCGAGTCGGCCCAGGCCGCAAAGGCGCCGATCCAGCGCGTCGTCGACCGCGTGAGTGCGGTGTTCGTGCCGGTGGTGCTGGTCATCGCGCTGCTCACCTTCCTGGGATGGTTAGGCTTCACGGGTGATTGGGAGCATGCGCTCATCAACGCCGTCGCGGTGCTGGTCATTGCCTGCCCATGCGCGCTGGGGCTGGCCACACCAACGGCCATCATGGCCGGCACGGGTGTCGCGGCGCGCCACGGCATCCTCATCAAGGACGCCGAAGCGCTGGAAGTCGCGCACGCTGTCACCGTGGTCGCGTTCGACAAGACCGGCACGCTCACCGAAGGCAAGCCGTCGCTCGCGGCGGTGGTGGCGACGGACGGTTCGACCCGGGATGATGTGCTGCGGCTGGCCGCTGCGCTGCAGAAGTCGAGCAGTCATCCGCTCGCCGTGGCCGTCATGGACCAGGTTCGGCATGAGCGCCTGCCGGTGCCCGAGGCGCACGATGCCCAGGCGCTGCCGGGGCGCGGGGTGCAGGGCGCTGTGCGTGGCCAGACGCTGGCCCTTGGCAGCACGCGCATGCTGCGCGAGTTCGGTCTTGAAGAAGGCGGTTTGCATGCTGAAGCGCAGCGGCTGGAGCGGCAGGGCAGGACCGTGTCGTGGCTGGTTCAGTCCGATGCCGGCCAGCAGCGCTTGCTCGGCCTTCTGGCCTTCGGCGACACGGTCAAGCCCGCCGCGGCGGAGGCAGTGACGCGGCTGCACCAACTCGGCATCCGCACCGTGATGTTGACCGGAGACAACCGCGGCGCAGCCGACGCCGTCGCGAAGGAACTGGGCATCGCCGATGTGCGTGCCGAGGTGCTGCCGGGCGACAAGGCGGCGATCGTCAGGGAACTGCGCGACGCCGGCGAGGTGGTCGCCTTCGTCGGCGATGGCCTGAACGACGGACCCGCGCTCGCCGCCGCTTCGGTGTCGTACGCGATGGCGGGTGGCGCCGACGTGGCCACCGAGACCGCCGGCATCACGCTGATGCGCGGCGACCCGAGGCTGGTGGCAGACTCGCTGGACATCTCGCGACGCACCTACTCGAAGATCAAGCAGGGCCTGTTCTGGGCCTTCGGCTACAACGTGCTCGGCATTCCGTTGGCGGCTCTGGGTTTGCTGAACCCGATCATCGCCGGTGCCGCGATGGCCTTCAGCAGCGTCAGCGTCGTTCTGAACGCGCTGACCCTGAGCCGCTGGCGCGGTGTCGCCGACGGGCATTCGGCGCAGCCGATAAACCAGCAGCCCCGAACCGGGGCAGCCTTGGGAGAGCAGCAATGAGCATGAACATCGGCGAAGCATCGAAAGCGTCTGGCGTGTCGGCGAAGATGATCCGCCACTACGAAAGCGTCGGGCTGTTTCCCGAGGCGGCACGTACCGACTCTGGCTACCGGCAGTACACCGCCAAGGAAGTCAGCACGCTGCGCTTCGTGCGCCAATCGCGCGACCTGGGCTTCTCGATCGACCAGATTCGCGAACTGCTCGGCTTGTGGCAAGACCGAAAGCGCCCGAGCCGGCAGGTTCGTGCCTTGGCGCAGGCGCACATCGAAGAACTCGACGAGAAGCTGAAGGAGTTGCAGTCGATGAAGGCGACGCTGGAGCACCTGGTGCACTGCTGTCACGGTGACGACCGGCCTGACTGCCCGATCATCGACTCGCTCTCCCAGGAAACAGCCGCTCCGACGGCTACTGTGCATCGTGCAGCCGGCAGAAACGTCGGGCTGCAATCGGGGCGGGCACGTCGCCGAGCGACCTGATCGATGCTGCGGGCGGCAGCAAAGCGGGTTCAGCGCGCCAGGTCGACCGTCAAGCGGACCGGGGCACTTCCCGTGTTTGTCCACATCCAGCAGTAGTCCTGCGCTACCGTGACTTTCAGCGTGTCGCGGCCACTGCTGACCTGTGCCTGCTTGGCGGGGAACACGGCTTCCTTGCCGACGTGGTAGTGGATGTTGAAGTCCACCGGCGCTGCGGTTGCGAAGCTCCAGCGCACACCCTCGCCCACCGCCAGCTTGCCGCAGGCCTCGACGAACTTGCCCGCCGCAATCTGCGTCTTGTACGCGAAGCGTCCGTCGGGGGACCAGGCGATGTCGACGATGTGGCTGGAGGCGAAGGCTACGCCGGAGAGTGAAAACATGGCCAGCACGCCGCACGCTCGTAATTGCTTCATGTCTTTGCTTTCTGCTCGATGGCTTCCAGGATTCTCGATCGTCGTGGGGAAGAACGGGCCGGCCCACCGCGGGCGGGCCCGTCGCCACCTACGGTGCCATCTGCATCTCGGTGACCGTGAACTTGCCCGCGTCATTGATGGCCTTGAACTTGATCTTGTCGCCGGCCTTCAGCTTCTCGAGCATCGCCTTGTCCTTGACGACAAACACCATCGTCATCGCAGGCATGTCCAGGCTCTTGATGTCTGCATGCCTGAGGGTCAGCTTGCCTCCCTCCTTGTCGACCTTGCGCACCTCGCCGTCGGTCATGTCGCCCGCGGCGGCTTGTGCCGTCGGCTTGCCGTGGTCGCCATGCGCGCCGTGTGCGCCTTGGTGACTTGTGGCCCAGGACGGCATCGCGGCTGCGGCCGAAAGCACCAAAGTCAGGCTGGCGGTGCGGAAGAGGGATTGTTGGTGGTTCATGAGCGTTCCTTTGGCTTGAAGTATCTGTTGAAGACTAGGGTGCTGCCATCGCGGGCACGTGCCCCTCGATAGCGTAGCGGCCGACCCATGCGGTGTGGCATGAGCCGAGCTTCATTGGCGCCTTCAGCCACGCGCGGGCTGCGGTGTTGCCGACATCGTTGCCCTTGACCCGGAAACCGCTGGCTTCGAGGTGGGTGATCCAGTCCTTGCAGCAGCCGCAGGTCGGGCTTTTCAAAACCTCGACGAGCACCGACTGGCCCTGCGCCTGCAGCACAGCGGGGATGGCAAGCAGTCCGCCAGCGCCAAGCAAGGAACCCAGTGCCTGACGGCGATTCATGCCTCGCCCGCCGGTGCGACGATGATCGTGCCCACCCTAGCGCCATCGCGGTTCATGCGGCCCCTCAGTGGCCCGAGTGGCCGCCGGCAGGCTTGCGCACCTTGACCTCGACGTCGCGCGCAGGCTTGGCCGTGGCGGGCATGGAGCCTGGCCCCGGGCTGGCGTCGGCCTTGAAGCGCGCCGGGTCGGGCAAGGCGCCCGTGAACTCGTAGGCCACCGTGCCCGGCGGGTGCTGGTACCAACCCGGGTCGCTGTAGTCGCCCCGCCTCTGGTCCTTGCGCACCTTCACCACACTGAACATGCCGCCCATGCCGACAGCGCCGAAAGGCCCAGTGCCAGTCATCATGGCCACGGTGTTGTCGGGCAGCGGCATCTCCATCTCGGTCATGTCCTTCATGCCGCGCTCGCCCATCACCATGTAGTCAGGAATGAGCTTGGTGATCTGCCGCGCGACGCCGCGGTGATCCACGCCGATCATGGTCGGCACGTCGTGGCCCATCGCGTTCATCGTGTGATGGCTCTTGTGGCAGTGGAAGGCCCAGTCGCCCTCCTCGTCGGCCAGGAAGTCCATCTGCCGCATCTGCCCCACCGCCACGTCGGCCGTCACCTCGTACTGGCGGGTGCTCTTCGGCGTCGGCCCGCCGTCGGTGCCGGTGATCAGGAACTCGTGCCCGTGCAGGTGGATCGGGTGGTTGGTCATGGTCAGGTTGCCGACCCGGATGCGCACCTTGTCCATGTGCCTCACAACCAGCGGGTCGATGCCAGGGAAGATCCGGCTGTTCCAGCTCCACAGGTTGAAGTCCAGCATCGTCATGATCTTCGGCGTGGCGGCGCCAGGATCGATGTCGTAGGCGTTGAGCAGGAAACAGAAGTCGCGGTCGACCTCGTCGATGAGCGGGTGCTTGGCCCTTGGGTGCGTGATCCAGAAGCCCATCATCCCCATCGCCATCTGCACCATCTCGTCGGCATGCGGGTGGTACATAAAGGTGCCGGGGCGGCGCGCGACAAATTCGTAGACGTAGGTCTTGCCGGGCGGAATACCAGGCTGGTTCAAGCCCGTCACGCCGTCCATGCCGTTGGGCAGGCGTTGTCCGTGCCAGTGGATGCTGGTGAGTTCGCCCAGCTTGTTGGTGACGAAGATGCGCACGCGGTCACCTTCCACCACCTCGATGGTCGGCCCCGGGCTCTGACCGTTGTAGCCCCACAGGTGCGCCTTGAAGCCGGGGCTCATCTCGCGCACCACGGGCTCGGCCACAAGGTGGAACTCCTTGACGCCGTTGTTCATGCGCCAGGGCAGCGTCCAGCCGTTGAGCGTGACGACGGGGTTGTAGGGGCGCCCGGTGTTCGGCACCAACGGCGGCATGGTGTCGGGCTTGGTCTGAATGACGGGCTCGGGCAGCGCCGCCATCGCCACTTTGCTGACGGTGGCGGCAGCAGCCGCTGCGGTGATGGCACCAGCGCCACCGAGCATCTTGCGTCGGGAAAGCATATGGGAGTCCTTCATGTTCAGTGGCCTGCGCCAGCGGCTTCGGCCGCCATCGCAGGGCCGGCGGCCGTGGCAAGGCTGGGTTTGCCGATCAAGGCCATGTCGAGGTCGGCCTGTGCGATCCAGAAGTCGCGCAGCGCCTCGATGGAGGCGTTCACGCTGGCGATCTGCGTGCGGGCGTCGGCCAGCAGTTCGAACACGCCTATCAACATGCCGTTGTAGCGAAGCACGTTCTCCTCGGCGATGCGCTGGTTCAGCGGCACGACTTCGTCGCGGTGGTGCCGTGCGATGTCGTAGGCCGAGCGGTAGCCGGTGTAGGCCTCGCGCACCTCGGATCGCGCGTTGATCGCGGTCTCGGCGGCGCGATGAAGCGTCTGCATGTACACCGCCTCGGCACGCGCCACACGCGCACCGCCCCAGTCGAACAGTGGCAGCTCGAAGCCGATCTCCCAGCCGCGCTGGGTCGGCTCTTCGTTCGAGCTGTTGCGCATCACGCCCAGCTCCAGCACGTTGACGAAGCGCGTGGTGCGCGTCAGGCCCAGGTTGCTGGCCGTTTGCTCCGCGGCGAGCTTGGCGCCCTGAACGTCCAGGCGCTGGGCCAAGGCTACCTGCTCGACATCTGGCAGTTCGAGGGGCGACGACGGCAGATCGGGCAGCCGTTCGGGCAATGCGAACTGCGTCTGGGCGCCCCAGAGGCCGAGCAACCGCACCAGCCGCTCACGTGTCGAGCGCTGTGCCTGTTCCGCTCGGGCGAGCTGCAGCACCGCGTTGGCGTAGAACGATTGTTCGCGGGCACGTTGCAGCTTGTTGAAGTTGCCGACCTGCTCCATGCGCCGGGCCAGCTCGGCGCTGGCGTCAGCCGCCTGCTTCACCTGCCGCATGTAGCGAACGGTCTCTTCCGCCGCGAGCGCTGTGAAGTACGCCTTGCGCGTGTCAGCGGCCAGCGACAGCACGCTCATTGCCACGCGCCCCTTCACTTGCTCGAAGCGGCGCGCTTCCATGCGCCCGACCAACGGCATCGCCACCAGGCGGGCCAGATTGAAGTGCAGGCCGCGCTCGATCTCGCGCTCGTCGCCGCGGCTCGAGCGGCCGAAGCTGAAGCCGGGGTTCGGCAGGCGCCCGGCCAGCACGACCTCGGCCTCGGTGACGCCGAGTTCCTGGAAGTCGGCCTGCAGCCCGCGGTTGTTGAGCAGTGCGACCTGAACCGCATCGTCCACCGTCAGTGGCTTGGCCAGCAGCTCAGCCACGCGCTTGGCGATGGTGTCGAGGTCGGCGTCGCCGCGCGCCCAGTGCAGGTCCTTGCCGATGCGCTCTTTGGTGGTCCGTTCCACCGCGCCGAAGCCACCGTCCGGGGAGAAGCTTGCGCAGCCCCCCAGCACTGCGGCGCTGGTCAGCACCGCCAGCACC
This sequence comes from beta proteobacterium AAP51, assembly GCA_001295905.1. GTDB lineage: Bacteria > Pseudomonadota > Gammaproteobacteria > Burkholderiales > Burkholderiaceae_C > Rubrivivax. Next base: position 16,024 of record LJHT01000135.1, read on the forward strand.
CTCAGACTGCGAATGCCGCGCCCGGAGGTGGAAAAGCTATGAATGTCATGGATCATCGTGCGCCCCTCAGTGCTTGTGGCCGGATTGACCCGGTTGCATCGGCTTGACCGCAGGTGCTGGTGTGGATGTCTGGGACGGAGCCTTTGCGGGTACCGCCGGCCCTTCCGCCGCCGCGGGGTCAGGCTGCTGCGCCTCACGGGCGTAAACCCGCCAGCCACCGATCCGCGCAACGGCGTCATTGGCCTCGCGCCAGGCCAAAGGCTTGTCGTCGCCGATGCGACGGAACTGTGCAAACGATGACTCGTAGCGCACCGAAGGCACCTTCGCCTTCGGGTCCAGCGGGTCGGGACGGTGGGTGGCGGGCGACTGCGCGTGAGCCTGAGCGGCCAGCAGCAGCGTGAACAGCAGGCTCGGCATTGCGCTCGGGCAGCGGCGGCGCTTTGGGGTTGGGACCATGAAATCCTCGCGTGAACGTCTGGGGGCGTCCCGGCTGCTGTCGCATCGGGGACGGAAAGGCACCTGGCGCGAGGCCGCGCGTCGCTACACGCGCGTCAACCCGGGCCAGTTACACCAGGACGTTTCGAGGGGGGCGGTCAGGGCCGTCGGCGGCGAACGCGTCGACGGTGGGCACTAAGGTGATGAACTCCGTTGGCGCCGAGTCGGTGGCCGGAACGTCCGGCAACGTGGACAGGAGGGCTCCCAGCGAACAGCAGGAAACGCAGACGCTGCACTTCTGCTTGGTCGCCTGGCTCGCCTTCACAAGGGCCGATACATCGTCGGCAACCGCCATGGCGTCCGCCACGTCGGCGTCGAACTCCTGCATGGACACAGCATCACCGTGATGCGTGTGCTTGGACACTGTCGCGCCGACCTCCGCGCGAGCAGACCCGCCGCCGTGGTGATTCAGGCCGCAAAACGCCATGGTCGCGGCTGCCATCCCTTGCGCGGGGATCGCCAACATCAGCAACCAAACAAAAAGCGTTCTGATCAACAAGCTCATCACTTCAATCTACATCAAGTTTTCACGCCCTGTGCAAGGCGCTCATGCAACTGATGTGGCGTAGCCCCCTCGCACGCTGCTTGCACCGCTATGGCGGGTACCCAGAGCTCTTCGATGACGGGCATCACGCTTGATGGAAGCCCTCGATCGAGGAACCTTAAACCTTGCCACTGTTGCAAGGTCAAGCGGCCACAAGCTCGCATGAGGTCCCCGAGCATCGGCCCGCGAAAGGTATGAGTTCCGTCACCGACACGAGTTCCCCAGTCCGGCGCCTTGTCGAAAACCTGCGGCCCTGCTCTGTGGTTCGGCGCCGTACAGACCACGAAAACTCTTCAACGTAGGTTAGGTTGGCGGTGTCGAGCAGCTTCTGCTCCGGTGGTGCTCGGAACGCGGTTGGACGGTTCAGGCTCCTCTCGCGCTGACACCTCGCGCAGCGAGACGAAGGAGACGAACCATGGAACATGCCGACGATCACCACACCGTCACTTCTGAAACCCCGCCGCGCACGCGAAGCGCCGGCGCAAAAGCCGGCGACGTCGCATTGAAAGATCCGGTCTGCGGCATGCCGGTCACGAGGGACTCGCCCAACATGGCCGAACATGCCGGCCGCTCCTACTGGTTCTGCAACGCTGGATGTCGTCTGAAGTTCGTAAGGCAACCAGAAAAATACCTGACGGCTGCAGGCGCCGTGCCAGAAACCGTGAGGCCCGCGACCGAGGTAGCGCCGGTGGTCACCACCGCGAGCGGCACGGAATACACCTGTCCAATGCACCCGGAGATTCGCCAGGCTCAACCGGGCAATTGCCCCAAGTGCGGCATGACGCTGGAGCCCGTTCTGCCCAGCCTGGACGACGAGGCCAGCCCGGAACTGGCGGATTTCACCCGTCGCTTCTGGTGGACTTTGCCGTTGACGGTGGTCGTCACCTTGCTCGCGATGTTCGGTCACAGGCTGGGCTGGATGCCCATGGGCGCGCAGAGCTGGCTGGAGCTGGTGCTGTCTGTGCCCATCGTGCTGTGGGCCGGCTGGCCCTTCTTCGTGCGGGGTGCGCAGTCTGTCGTGAACCGCAGCCCCAACATGTGGACCTTGATCGGTCTGGGCACCGGGGCGGCTTTCGTCTACAGCGCGGTGGCCACCGTCGCACCGCAGGTGTTTCCGGAGTCCTTCGTCTCGATGGGCCGCGTGGCGGTCTACTTTGAAGCGGCGGCAGTGATCATCTCGCTGACCTTGTTCGGCCAGTTGCTGGAGCTGAAAGCGCGCTCGCAGACTTCGGCGGCGATCAAGTCGCTGCTAGGCCTTGCACCCAAGACTGCTCGACGGATCGCGGCGGACGGCACAGAGGAGGACATTCCGCTGGCGAACGTGCACATCGGCGACAAGTTGCGCGTGCGGCCAGGCGAGAAGGTGCCCGTCGATGGCGTGGTGGTCGAGGGCAGTAGCGCGCTGGATGAGTCGATGCTGACCGGCGAGCCGCTTCCCGTGACCAAACGCGTGGGCGACAAGCTGATCGGGGCCACGCTGAACACCAGCGGCGCGCTGGTGATGCAGTCCGAACACGTCGGCTCGGCCACAGTGCTGTCGCAGATCGTGCAGATGGTGGCCATGGCACAGCGTTCGCGGGCACCCATGCAGCGCATGGCCGACGCCGTGGCCGGCTACTTCGTCTACGGCGTCGTGGCCGCAGCGCTGCTGACCTTCTTCGGCTGGGGTCTGTTTGGGCCGGAGCCAGCCTGGGTCTACGGCCTGATCAACGCCGTGGCCGTGTTGATCATCGCTTGCCCCTGTGCGCTGGGCTTGGCGACACCGATGTCGATCATGGTGGCCACCGGCCGTGGCGCGACGCACGGCGTTCTGTTCCGCGACGCGGCAGCGATCGAGAACTTGCGCAAGGTCGACACCCTCATCGTCGACAAGACCGGCACGCTGACCGAGGGCCGGCCGAGTTTCGAGACAGCCATCGGCGTCGACGGATTCGATGCCGACGAGGTGTTGCGCCTCGCCGCAAGCCTCGACCAAGGCAGCGAACATCCGCTGGCCGCGGCCATTGTGGCGGCGGCGCGCGAGAAGAATCTCGTGCTCGACAAACCTGGGCAGTTCGACTCCGCCTCCGGTATCGGCGTGCGCGGCTCCGCCGGGGGCAAGGCGTTGTCGCTCGGCAACACCGCACTGATGGCGCAACTCGGCGTGGACGTGGCCGCGATGGCAGCACAAGCCGAGGCGCTGCGCGCCCAGGGCGCCAGCGTGATGCACCTGGCCGTCGACGGCAAGCTGGCGGGCATCTTGGCTGTGTCCGACGCAGTGAAGTCCACCACCGCGGAAGCGCTGGCGACGCTGCGCATGGCGGGCATCCGCGTCGTGATGGCCACAGGTGATGGCCTGACCACGGCAAGAGCCGTCGGGCAGCGCCTGGGCATTGAAGAGGTGCACGGCGAAGTAAAGCCGGCCGACAAGCTGAAGCTGGTCGAGCAGCTGCAGGCCGAGGGCTGCATCGTCGCCATGGCTGGCGATGGCATCAACGACGCCCCCGCGCTGGCGCGCGCCGATGTCGGCATCGCCATGGGCACCGGTACCGACGTGGCGATGAACAGTGCGCAGCTGACGCTCGTCAAGGGCGACCTGCGCGGCATCGCCACAGCCATCGCGCTGTCGGTGGCTACTGTGGCCAACATGAAGCAAAACCTGGCCTTTGCCTTTGTCTACAACGCCTTGGGCATCCCGATCGCCGCCGGGCTGCTGTTCCCATTCACTGGCTGGCTACTGTCGCCAATGATTGCGGCGCTGGCGATGAGCCTGAGCTCGGCTTCGGTGATAGGCAATGCACTGCGCTTGCGCGGCGCTGCCGTCAAGACTGCCTGAAAGACTGAAGGGCGTCGACAGCCACGGAACGAACCGTATGGCCGCGCTCAACGGCCGCCCGCTTTCGGTGACCAAGGAGGCAACCGCGACGGCGGCGTTGCAGCGCGGCCTAAGGCCAATTCACCTCTCTCGGACACCTTGCAGTCGTTCGGACTCGCACCAGGTGCCGCCACCCCCGCAACAAAGATGTCACGGCGCCAAGGAGCTGTGCAGCTCTTCGTTCTTGTACTTCCTGAGTTTCGCCAGTACGGCCTCCAGTGTCTTTCCTCCCACGAGCGTGTAGACGCGGGGGGGGGACCGGAGCTACCAGCAGGTCCCATCAGGCCGGAGGTCCCGGGTGGTCCTGCAGTCCGTTGGGCTTGAGTCAGTTGCGAACCCCCGAAGCCCGGCAAGCCCGGCTCGACTTCGCTCGCCGGCCCCTGCACGGCCAGCAGCCCCCCTCCCCGCCCCTGCCACCGTTGCCACCGGACACGTCGGCCAAGCCGTCGAGAGGGCGCGCAATAGTCATCACCAACAAAGTTGTGCCAGGCGGTCCGTCAGTACGGGCCCAACCATCCTCCCCGTTGCCGCCGTTCCCGCCCAGGCTGCACGACAGGAAAGGTGAAAAGGCGCTTCGACCCCCTAACGACAGCAGGTGCCGCGCACGAAAGCGGCTACGCGCCGCAGTACGCTTGGCAACTCGTGCCTTGTGAGCTGCAGGGCGTATGTCTATTCCTTCGGTCACAGGTGTGACGAAAGGCGATGCAATGACCGCCGAGTCCTACGCGGCCTTCATCAGCTACCGCCACCATGAAGTCGACCGAAAGTGGGCCACTTGGCTGCACGGCGCGCTGGAGCGCTATCGCATACCGGCACGGGTGGTCCAGGCCCGCTCCCGGGCGCCGCGACTGGGCCGCGTTTTCCGCGACGAGGAAGAGTTGGCAGCCTCCTCGGACCTCAGTGCCGAGATCACCACCGCGCTAGAGCGATCGCAGTTCCTGATCGTGGTCTGCTCGCCCCGAACACCGGGCTCGGAGTGGGTGAGCGCAGAGATCGAGAGGTTCCGGGCCATGGGCCGGGGCCGCCAGGTTCTGGCACTGCTGATTGAGGGGGAACCCTCCGAGGCGTTTCCAGCTGCGCTGAAAACCCTGCACGCTCTCAGCAGCGAAGACGCCGGGGTGGAACCGCTGGCAGCAGATGTGCGTGCCAGTGCAGGCACCTCCCTCCGGGAGCGTCGTCAGTTGGCGTTGATGCGGCTGCTGGCCCCAATGCTGGGTGTCAGCTTCGACGACCTGAGGCAGCGAGAACAGGAAAGGCAGTTGCGCCGGCTTCTGGTGGCCGGTGCGCTCGGCCTTGCCCTGCTGACTCTTGTATCGGGGTTGGCAGTGGTGGCCTACCTGCAGCGGAATGAAGCCGCGTTGCAGCGAGATGCCGCTGTTCGCAACCTTGCCCGCTCTTATGCCGAGGCCGGTGCGACGGCCAGCGCCGAGCGCGACTACATGGCCGCTGAGGTCGCCTACGCCAAGGCGCTGCTCGCCAACGATGAGCCTGCGTTGCGCGAGCAGCTTCTTGACGCCAGGGCGCGCGGCTTTTCGCTGCGCTGGCAAGTACCCGGCACGGGCGACATCGCGCGTGCAGCGATCTCGTACGACGCAAAACGCATCGCACTGGCCAAAGCCAACGCGGTTGACATCCGCGACCTTGAAACCGGTCGTTTGCTGGCCACTCTGCGCACCGCCGGGCGGCCCAACGCCGTAGCCTTCAATGCCGACGGCATGCACGTGGCCGTTGGCGATGACCGGGGGCGCATGGTCGTTTGGGAAGTGGGCTCGTCGTCGGTCATCCATCGGCGGGATGCGCATGACACTGCACTGTTGGCCATCTCCTTTGACGCCGGCACTGGGGAGTGGCGAAGCGTGGCCAGCGACAACCGGGTGAAGGGGTGGAATCCGTCCAGACCTGGCACTGAGTGGTCGAGGGCAATCGAGGGTCCTGCTCTCAGCAGCGCACTCTTCGTGCCCGGCGGTATCGAACTCGCGATAGGCAACATCGCCGGGCAGGTTCGCATCGAACCGCTGAAGGGAGGCACTGCGCGGCTGCAGCTTGAAGCGCACCGCCAGGCTGTCGGTGCGCTGGCACTGAGTGGCGACGGGGCGAAGCTCGCCACCTGGGCACAGCTGCCACGACCGGGCACCACACCTGACGCTGCCGTGAAGATCTGGACCGTGGCAGATCCCCGCGCGGCCCCGGTCGCACTGTCGTCCAGCCCCGGCGCGCCGCGCGCCGACGCATTGGCCTTCGATGCTGACGCCCGGCGGTTGCTGACAGGTCAGATCGCCAATGGGCTGACAGTGTGGGACGTACGGGACGGTCGGCGCCTTGCCCGGTTGGGTGGGCGTGATGGCGTGAGCTTTGTCGCCTCGGGCGCCGGCAACGCGATCGTGACCGCAGGCCCAGGACTGCAGCGTTGGGACCTTGAACTGCAGACCACTCAGTCGCTTTCCGAAGGACATGGTCACAGCGCACAGGCAGTAGCCGTCATGCCCGACGGACGCCACGTGCTGAGCGCCGGTTTCGACCGCATGCTTCGCCTGTGGGACGCGGCAAGCGGACAGGCGCGCGCGGCGTGGCCCACGGACGACTCGGTTCATGACATCCAGGTCTCGCCCGACGGCCTATGGGCTGCAACATGCAGCAGCCGGATAGAACTTCGCGATACGACCACCGGCACGCTGAGATGGTCACACCAGGCCGGCTTCTACCCGTTCCGCGCATGCCTCGCGTTCGACCCTGTAGCCCCACGCTTGTACGTGGCCGGCGCAGCAGGCGCGGGTGTGATCGTGCGAAGCACCGCCGACGGCGCAGAGATCGAACGTCTTTCGGTCTCCGGAGGGCGCGTGGTCGCGCTCGCGGCCGCAGCTGCCGCCGACAAGCTCGCGGTGGCAACCAGCGACGGGGGCATCACCGTGTTCGACCTCTCGACCCGCGCACCGTTAACCACGCTTCGCCCGACCAGCGGCGGCATCTCCACCCTGGCGTTCAGTGCCGACGGGTCGAAGGTCGCGGCGACTCACCGCGATACGCTGTATGTCTGGGAGCTTTCGGCGCCTGACACGCCGCGCTCTGGTCGGGTGCCGGCGACGTCCGATCGTGTCATAGATGTCCACGCCCTGGCTTTCAGCCGCGACGGCTTGCGCTTGTTGACCAGTGCGTGGGGCGAACTTGCCATGTGGGATAGCGTGACCATGCGACGGTTGGCCGTGCTGCGGCCGGACGAATCGCGCAACGGACACCTGAACGGTTTCGCGCTTGCGCCGGACGGGCGCAGCGTGCACATCGGCCACGACGACGGCACGCTCAGCTCATGGCGGCTTGAGGACAGCCCAGAAGTTCGTACGTTGCGCGGCGAGCGCGGCGTGCTTGGAGCCTGGGGAGCGCGAGGCGATGGGCGTCAGATTGCGGTTGCCGACCACGGCCCCAGTGGGCAAGGCAAGAGCCAGGTGCTGCTGTTTGACCTGGAGGGGGCAGGAGCAGCTCACGCCAGTGCCGCCATCCCAGACATTCAGGCCGCCGCGCTGGCCTACGACCCTGGCGGGCGCTGGCTTTACGCGGCAATGGGTTCAGGAGGGGATAAAGGCGGACTCGTACGCCGTTGGGACCTCTCAGAGAGCCGATGGCGTGCCGAGTTCGCCAGCTTGTCGACCGCCCCGCGGGCGCTGGCCGTCGATGCAACTGGACAGCGGGTGGCTGTAGGCGGCAGTGATGCACCGGACGCGGAGGTTCATGTGCAGGTTTTCGATGGGGGCCCGTTGACAGAGCGGCAGCGCCTCAAGGGCCACCAGAGAGGGTTGGAGGTTCTTCGCTTTGACACCGCGGGTTCGCTTTGGTCTGGCGGGCTGGACTATCAGGCCAACGAGTGGCTCGGTGACGGGACCCGGCGCCCCCTCGTGCTGCACGGAGGCACGGTAACCGGTATCGCGGTTTCGCCAGACCGGCGCTGGCGTGCGACCGCGTCGCGCGACGGCAGCGTTCGCCTCTTCGACTCGGAAGGCCGCCTGACCCGACACTGGTACAGCCATCGCAGCGGCTATGGTTACGCCGAGGATGTCGACTTCAGCCCCGATGGCCGATGGCTGGTCAGCACGGGCGGAGATGGCCGCGTGCTGCTGCGTGAAACCGGTGGGGAGTGGCCCGTGCGCTTCGTGCTTCGCGGGCACGACAACACCTGGATCCTGTCGGCACGATTCGTCAACAACGGCCGCTGGCTCGTGACCCGCGGTCATGAGGGGTGGCTGAAGGTGTGGGACTTCGCCGAAGTGCAGCGACTTTGGCGAGCCACTCCCGGGGAACTGGCTGAAGAGACGGCACGCCGTACTGGGCGGGCAGTTGTGCTGGAACGGTAGCGGAGCGTGTTAGCGAGACTGCAGCCTCGCCGTGTGGCGCTGCGAAGCTGGATAGATCACGAAAAAACAGCAACTCCGGCCGGCAGGTCGCACGGCCCGGGCTCACTCCTCGATGACAAGCGCCAGTGCCCGCACCTCGGTCGCGGCGATGCCCGTGCTGCGCTTGAGCGTTGCGATGGCCAGCGCCGCGAGCGTGTCGGGCGTCACAGCCACGGCCTCGCGAGAGACGGTGGCCCGCAACAGCCCTTCCTCGGTCAGCACGAAGCGCATCGTTGCCTGCACGCCGGCGTCCAGCGCAACCAGCGCCTCGCCCGAATGGCGGACGCGGCCGTCGGCAGGCGGCACCGTCGCAGGCTGCATAGGCACCGGCGTCAGCGACAGGCTGTCGCCGAGATCAACCACACGGAACTGGCCCGCGGGACGGGGCGCCGCAGAGCCCCGCGCCACGGTGACCGCCAGGCTGGCGCCGACCTGCAGCGCCTGCGGCGGCTGACCTGTCGCCACGCTGATGCGGCCGTCGCCCGACAGCACCTGCTCAAGGCCGAGCGTGGGCTGGTTGCCTGTGTTGCCGCGGTCTTGCGTCGAGGCGCCCGCCGCCGACGGAACGCCGCCGGAGCCTGATGCCTGGCCCGTGCCGGCCGCGGCGCCTGCCGCGGTGCCGTTGCCTGCGGGCGGGCTGGCAACGGCCGCCGACTGCGCAGCACCCGCCGGAGGCGGCAGCAGGTCGGCGGTGGTACCGACGCCGGTCAGATCGATGCGGTAGTTGCCGCCATCGGCCCCGGCCAGCAGCACGCTGGTGATCGACACGGGTTTGTTCACGCCGACCGTGGCATCGCCGAAGCGGGCCTGCGCGAGCGGCTGGACCTGGTCGCCTGCGACCAGGCCGGACACCTGGAACAACGCAACCGTGGCATCGGCCCTGCCGTCAAACACCTTGGGGGCGACTGCAAGCGCCTGGACCGTCAGCGTCCTTGGCGCGATGTTGCCGGTGGCGCTGAGCGAGGTGGTGGCCAGGCTGTAGTTGCCGGCGTCGGCACCGGTCAGGGCCAGGCCGATGGAGACGGCTTTGCCGGTGCCGGCGTTGCGGTTGTCGAAGCTGCCGGTGGCGTTGACGCGCACCGTGTCGCTGCCGACAAGGCCGCTCAGGCTGCCCGGCGTGACGCTGGCCGTGCTGTTGCCGTCGTAGACCTTGGCGGCCACGGTGGGCGCGCCCATCGTCAGCAACTTCGGCGTGATGTCGCCCGTGGCGCTGAGCGAGGGCGTGGCCAGGCTGTAGTTGCCGGCGTCGGCACCGGTGAGGGCCAGACCGATGGAAACAGCCTTGCCGGTGCCTGTATGGCGGTTGTCGAAGCTGCCGGTGGCGTTGACGCCGACGGTGTCGCTGCCGACGATGCCG
>LJHT01000136.1 GCA_001295905.1 beta proteobacterium AAP51
CGCCGGGCTTACAACGCCTGCCGTAGCGGGTCCGGGGTGCAACGAGTGGTTAGGCATCCGTGTATTCCAGCGCGTACTTCGTTTTCGATTTGTGCGCTGCGAACAGTCGAGCGTCTGGGTAGCGCTCTCGAAGCAACGTACGCACATTATGTCGAAAGCTTTCCTTCGCTTGACAGCCGAGATAAACGGCTTTGAGCTCCGACTGGCGTATTGGCGAATAGTCGTACGTGTCCGTCTTTGAAAACGGATACCAAACTCTCCACTCCCTTTCATATGACCAATGGGAGCTCTTCGTGCACGCATACTGACGGTACATTGAACGGAAATCTAGCTTCCGAACGCCAACCATGTCGTTGACCCACTCTTCTTTGGTGTAGAACGGTATTGGTTTATCTGAATACTTGACTGGTACTGCTACCGAAAGCGGGTTGTCTTCGTCAGGAAGCGACCACAGTTCAAACACCGCGCCCGTATGGTCCTTGGCGTAATGTGCCCACATCAACAAGTTATCGCGATCCTCCGAGACGCAGAAAACACGCATGGCCGGTAGCTGAACTTCACGCCAATGCTGTTGATATTTCATCTGCGTCTCCTGAATTACGTCGATCAGATCGTCAAACGCAGGCTGTGTAAATTCGATCCACTTTGCTCTATTGAAGCCGTGCGTTGGGAAGTGACGACGGGCCTCCAGGATCAATTGCCCCCATGAATCTGCGTGATCGACTGTCGGTGCGGCCTTTGCGGACGCCAGTTCTCCAATCCGATCGACTACTGCCCCATGCAACTCGCGAACATCAAAGTCAAAGTGTAGGCCGGCCTGAATATCAAATGGATCGTTGAAGACCAACGGCGTGCTATATCGGGCTGTGCCGTTCGTCAACATCGCCAGAGCGGCATCTGGAGAGGCGTATTTGTAAAAAGGGCGGAGTTCTAGGGGCATTGATTTCGGATGCCTAACGTTCGAGCTAACCGGCCTGCGGAGGCGAGCGGCGTAAGCCTGGTTCGCGAT
>LJHT01000137.1 GCA_001295905.1 beta proteobacterium AAP51
GCTCAGGCCGGGCTTACAGTGCCTGCCGTAGCGGGTCAGCTTGAGCGAGGGGTTAGGCATCACTGAGGTGCGACGACTTCGAGTTTGAAACGGTCGGGATCTTCGAAGAACACCGCGTAGTAGTTTGGGCCACCGGCGAATGGGTGTTTGTCTTCGTACAGCACAGTGTGTCCACCGTTCCTTAGCCAAATGGTAACTTCATCGACTTGGGCTCTCGATGAGGCTCGAAACGCCAAGTGATTGAGTCCGACTCTCTTGCGGTGGTAGCCAGCTGCTGCATGCTTAGCTTCGGCCTCAAGAAGACAGAAGTATGGCTCGATTGGGGCTCGGACATAGTTAATTCCGTGCGACCAACGGTCCGACTCGTAGCCAAGCATGGCCATGAGTGGCGTCCAGAACGCGACCGACCGCTCAAGGTTGCTGACGTACAGCTCGACGTGGTGAAGCATGAAGCGGCACGGGTGCAGAGGTTCGGATGTGATGAGGCCTAACGTTCGAGTTCACCCGGGCCGCGGAGGCAGGCGTTGTAAGCCCGGCGTGTGACGATGCTACCGCTGGCACACGCCGGGCTTACATCGCCTGCCGTAGCGGGTCCGGGGTGCAACGAGGGGTTAGGCCTCACCGCGGTGTTTGGCCAGATCCGTCTTATCAACAGGCTAATCGACCTTGAGTCCACCACGCTGGATCACAGAGTTCCACTTGCTTCCCTGTACGTTGACGAACTGGCCGAATTCTTCGCCTTGCAGTGCCTGAGGGATGACTCCCCGTGTGGCCAGTTGCGACCTCAAGTCGGGGCTGTTCAAAGCACGGGATATTGCCAACCGCCAACGCATTGAACTCTCTGCAGGAACAGACGATTGCACGAATACTCCGAACCACTCCACCGCTTCAAACTCTGCCACACCTTGCTGGCCAACCGTGGGCGTGTCGGGCAGCAGGTTTGAGCGAGAGACAGAGCTGACGCCAATGGCTCTGACTCCTCCTTGACGCATGGCTTCAGCTGCTGAATTGATGTCGATGAACGCAAAGTCGATACGGCCAGCGCCAACATCTGCCAATGCGGGTCCAGTTCCCCGATACGGAACGTGACTGGCCGTGGTGCCAGAGGACTGTAACAGTAGGGTCGCAGAGAGGTGAGAGGTGCTCCCGTTTCCGGGCGAAGCGAAGTTGAGTTTTCCCGGGTTGCTCTTCAATGCCTGCAGAAGACCTTGGACTGTTCGTACAGAGGAAGTTGCCGGCACGAGTAGTACTAAGGGAGCCTTGCCGATCATTGCGACTGGCTGCAGGTCGGTAGCGAAGCGAAGTGATTTCGGGGTTATCAACGATGCAACCAAAATGCCGTTCGTTCCCAGCAGTGCTTGCCCTCCTGTCTTGGAGCCTTGGGCGACAGCGCCGGCACCAATTAAGCCGCCAGCCCCCACCTTGTTGTCAACGACAACAGTTGTCTGAAGTTCGTGTTCCAGTGCTTTCGCCAAGGCGCGACCGACATAGTCGGTTGTGCCGCCTGGAGCGAATGGAATCACAATTCCCGTGGGACAACATATTCCTGGACACGGGCAGGGTGGCGCAGGTGCTTGAGCCCAAGTACGTGCGAAAGGGCTTGACAGAGCGGTAAAGCTAGCGAGACGCTGAGCCAAGCGGCGACGCCGCAAGTTTGGACTCGTCATTCCTGATCTCCTTCTTCATGCTTTCGAAAATCTCGGATGCATGGGCCCTCCACTCATCGAGGGGAGGCAACTTCTCCAAGACCTCATTTCCATTCTTCTTCTCAAACGCCTCAAACGCAGCAATCGCCTGGATTGTCGAGGCGCCGAAGAACAACCGGGCCATCTCAAAGTTGCCTGACAGCTTGTCTTTCGCGGCATCTCGCCCCTCAATGTACCGTTCTTTGCGCTTGACAACCTTGTCGAGGTGCTCCGTAAGAAGGGCAATAGCCTGCTGGGTGCTTGCGGTGCACTTCAATGCAGGTCGGGCCTTGCAATCCGACAGCTGGGTTCTGAGAGCCCCGATCTGCGAGGCTATGCCATTCTCTGCAGGGGCAATAGATCGAAGACGGGCCCACTGTGTGATGTAGACGCCCATCTCTTGCGCAGAAGAGACAAAGACCTTTCGGCGATTCTCTACCGCAAGTCTCTCATCTTGCGCCCTCACTTTTGTTGATTCAGAGTACTGACCCGCCATAAAGGAGGCAGCAGAGAGTACGCAGCCTATTAGGATCGGCTTTGCGTACTGTTCCATAAAGCTACTCTTTCGCTTCAAATCCTCCATCGCTTCCAGGTTCCTAGCCTTCTGGGCGTCATTGGCCCTACTCTCTAGGGTTTGGGCCTCTTCGCGCATGGCTCTCTCTACTTTACGACGACGCCACGGGTGGACTCTGGGCTTTTCCATTGCGAATTACGAAAGAAGAAGGAGGATGTTGCTGTGAGGCCTAACGTTCGAGCTAACCGGCCTGCGGAGGCAAGCGCCGTAAGCCCGGACTGAGATGATGCACCATGTGCCTCAGGCCGGG
>LJHT01000138.1 GCA_001295905.1 beta proteobacterium AAP51
TTGGTGTAGTTGATGGCGCCGTTGGTCTGCTGGTCGAACAGGCCGTTGTTGCGCAGCGTGGTGCCGCCGCCAAAGAAAGACAGCGGGTCGCTGGTCTGCCAGGCGATGGTGCCGTCGTTGGTGAGGTTGGTGTTCAGCAGCTTGTTGCTGCCGGCCAGGCCTCGCAAGGTGGAGCCCGGCTCGATGAGCACCGGGCGTGGCTGGGCGGTGTAGAAGCCGTCGCTCCAGACGTAGACCACCGCATGAGCGGGTGAAAGGCAGGCCGCGGCAGCGGCCCAGGCAAAGGCCGCTCGGCGGCCCAGCCCATGAACTTCAAGGTGCATGACGATTCTCCAGTGAAGGTTGTTTCGGCAAGCCAATCTAGGTTCGGCCAGTTATTCGCCAGTGATCGGCACCGGGTCTCGGCCCTCGGGGCCGCCCTCGGCGCACGAGGCCACAGCCCAACAACCCGCCGATAACCCGCCGATAATTCGCCGCCGATACCTTCGTGGCCAGCACTTGAAAGGTGCCCAACCCCACGGAGAAAAGCGTATGAATCGAGTGGAAGAAAAGGCGGCCGCCCCCGGCCCGCAAGCAGCAACCCAGACCTGGGTCGAGACGACCTCGGCGCCATCAGCAGGCGGCGTGCGAACCGGGCCGATGCGGCAGGCCCGTCGCGCACTCTGGGCCTTGCCCTGGGCGGCGGCCCTGACGGTGTTGACGGGCTGCGCACAGATGGCGCAGTTGCCCGAGATGGTGATGGCCAGCACGAAGAAGGCCGTCGAACGCAACCTCGGCGCGGGCGGCGCGGGCGGCGCAGCGGGCGACCCCAAGTTGCCCGACAACTACATGCCGCTCTGGGACAGCGAGATCAAGGACATCTTCGTCCGGCATCCGCGCAGCAGCAACGCAACCACCTTCCCGCGTGTGGTCGTCACGGTCGAGGATGCGCCTGCCTGGCACGGCCAGATCACGCCGCCCGGGGGCACCGACGCCCCCCCTGGTCCAGGCTGCTGGCGCTTCAGGGCGAAGGTCTGGACCGATGCCAAGACCTCGCGCACCGCGAAACCCTTTCACCTCTGCAACTACGACCGCTCGCGGCCGCCGCCGGCCATCGACCGCTACGCCTTCGAGCAGTGGGCCGGCATGCGTGTGCGTGCCGATCTCATTCCCACGAGCGGCGACGTGCGCAACGAAGGCCCGGACCGGCCCTTCACCGCCGTGCCCCGCAGCGTGAACTGGCTCAGCCACACCAACGCCGCGCTCGGCGCGGTGGCCGCCATCACGGGCATCAGCGTGGCCGATGGCGACCCGCGGCTGTGGTTCAACCTCGACCTGGGGAGCCGCCCATGAACCACCGGCCCTCACGAAGACGCAGGGCCTGCCAGCGGCCGCCCGAGCCCGTACAGTCACCAGACATCAAGCGGAACTGAGACTTCGCGCGGCCCGCGCCGCCCACCTTTCTGGCCAGGGCCGCCCGGCACCGCGCGAGACCCCGCAACCTTCATGACACGGAGTGCGACCAGTGACCTGGCAACTTGAGCTTCTCGGGGAAGCTCGGCTCGTGTTGCCGGCGTCGGCCGAAGCGACGCCGGCCACGGCGTGGCAGCAGGTGCTGCTGATCGACCGCGATGCCGGCCTGCTGGCCTATGTGGCCTTGACCGGCCCCTGCCCGGCACGCCTCGTGGCCGGGATGCTCTGGCCGGGCCGTGACGACAAGCAGGCCCTGAACAACTTGCGGCAGCGCCTGCACAAGCTGCGCCGAAGCACGGGCGCCCGTTTGCTGGAAATGGGCCAGACCCTGAGCCTGGCTGCCGACCTGCAGCTGGCCACGCCCCACGGGCCCGACAGCGCCGAACCCCCACCGCTGCGCCGCCTGCTGCACCCGTTCGAGTACCAGGACGCCCCCGACTTCGCCGAATGGCTGGCTGAGCGCCGGCAAGACCAGGCCGCCAAGCACGGCGAACAGCTGCTGCAGGCGGCGACCCGGGCGGAACGCACGGGCGACCTCAGGCTGGCGCTGCACTGCGCCCAACGCTGCCTGAAGCACGAGCCCCGCAACGAGCGGCCCTACCGCCTGCTGATCCGCCTGCACTACCTGCTGGGCGACGCGGCGCAGGCCGTGAGCACCTTTCGCGAGTGCGAGCGCATGCTGCGCGACGAATACGACATCGAACCCTCTGCCGAGACCGCGGCACAGGCGCGGCTGGCGCTCGCGGCCATCGAGGCCGCCTTGCCGGCGGTGCGCACCCCGCCACTGCCGCTGGCCCTGCTGCGCCCGCCGCGCACGGTCGGCCGGGAAGGCGAAGTCCAGCGCCTGCTGCAGGCCCTTCAGTTGCGGCGCCACTGCCTCGTGCGTGGCGAGGCGGGCATGGGCAAGTCGCGGCTGCTGCAGGAACTGGTGGCCCATGAAGCCCCTGCCGTGGTGGCACAAGCCCGGCCGGGCGACATGCACACGCCCTACGCCACGGCGCTGCGGCTGCTGGACGCGCTGGCGCAAGCCGTGCCCGCCGACGCGGCCCGCGACAACGAAGCCCTGCAGATGCTGCACGGTCGGCCGGGCGACACGGCCCCGGCCGGCGTGCGCGACCCGCAGCAAGCCCTGCGCTCGGGCCTGGGCTCCATGCTGCGTGCGCTGTGCCAGCACGGCACCGGCCTGGTGGTGGTGGACGACCTGCACTTCGCCGATGCCGCCAGCGTGGAGCTGATGGTCGGCGTGCTCGGCGACGTGCCCGCGTCTTCCCCGGTCTGGGTGCTGGCACAACGCCCCCCGGCCCTGGCTGCAGACACGGCGGACGCGCTGGCGGAATCGGGTGCGGTCAGCATCATCGACCTCCACCCGCTGCAGGGAGACAGCTTCGAGCGCTTCGTGCACAGCCTGTCCCTGGTGCCGCCGCTCGGTGCGCTGCAAGTGCAGCACCTGGCAAGGCACACCGGCGGCAACCCGCTGTTCGCGCTGGAGACCCTGCGCGAACTGCTGGCCGCACCCGGCCGGTACCGCGAAGGTGAACTGCCGGTGCCGCGTGACGTGCAGCAGCTGATTCGCGCCCGCCTCTTGCGCTTGTCGCCTGCGGCGGCGGCCCTGGCACGCGTGGCGGCGCTCGCGGTGCCCGACTTCTCGCCCGAGCTCGCGGCCGAGGTGCTGGAAACGCCGGCCCTGGCGCTGGCCGATGCCTGGGCCGAGCTGGAATCGGCACAGGTGCTCAGCGGCCAGTCGTTCGCGCATGATCTGGTGCAAGAGGCCGCGCGGCAGCTGACGCCAGAGCCCATTGCACGCCACACCCACCGCCGCATTGCCAGCCACCTGGCCCGCGTGAACGCCGACGCCGCCCGCCTGGCCCAGCACTGGCAGCGTGCCGGCGAGCCGCAGCAAGCCTGCCTGCAGTACGAACAAGCCGCCCGCCAGGCGGCGCGGCGCGGACGCCTGCGCGAAGCGGGCGAACTGCTGCTCAGCGCCGCGCAGCAGGCCGAAGCCGCAGGCCAGGCGGTAACGGGGCTGCAGCTGCGCGCGCGGGCCACCGGGCATGTCATCCAGAGCCAGGGCCCCGAGGCTGCCGCGCCGTTGGTGGCCGACATGCTGCAACGGGCCGAGAAGCCTGCCGAGCTGGCGCTGGCGCGCATTGCGCAGGCCACGATGCTGCTGTGGTCAGGCAAGAACGCCGAGGCCGGCGCGCTGGCCGAGGCCGCGCTCGCCGACGCCGGCGACGATGTGAGCCGCTCACGCGCCACGCGCATCGTGGCGCAATCGCTGCGCCAGCAGGGCCGCGCCCGTGAAGGCCTGGCAGCCCTGCGGCCCTGGGCCGAGCGGGTGGACGCCCTGCTCGATGTCGAGGAACAGGTGTCCTGGTGGGCCGACTACACCTCCTTGCTCATCAGCACCGAGCACCTCAACGAAGCCCTGCTGGCGGCCGACCGCCAGTCTGCGCTGTCCCGGGCTGCGGGCGACTCGCAGGCCGTGGCCACGGGCCTCATCAACCAGTGCGTGGTCCGCGCGTCGGTCGGCGACCTGCCGGGTGCGGTGGGCTCTGCACGCCAGGTGCACGAACTGCTGGCCGATCAACAGCAAAGCGCCGTGCTGCACGGCATGAACCGCATCCAGCTGGGTTACCTGCTCGGTGCCTGCGGGCACTTCGCCGAGGCCCTGCAGCACCTCGAAGAAGGGCGGCTGGCCTTCGACGCCGAGCGCATGCCCTGGATCCACGCCGTGGCCTGCAATGCCAAGGCCCGCTTGTATGCCTGGCTGGGCCAGCGTGCGCGCGCGCTGCAGCAGCTGCAACAGCCGTTGCCAGGCACCACCGTGGCCGCGCGTATCACCAGGCTGCAGCTGCTGGCCGAGCTGACAGGGCTGAACACCCGCGAAGCCGCCGGCTGGCTGGCCGAGGCCGCCGGGCTGGCGGCAGAGGCGGGGCTCGTCGGCCCTGCCCTCATCAGCCGCCTGCACCAGTTGCGCGCCAGCCCCGCTGCCGAACGGGCGCGCGTGCTGCCGGAGATGGAAGCGGCAGCGCAGGCCGCCGGCTACCGCTGGCTGCTGGCGGTGCTGCAGCTGCAACGCCTGGAAGACCTGCAGCAACTTGGCCAGCCTGCCCACGCCGTGCGCGAACTGCCGGCCGTGGCAGAACTGGCGCGGCACGCCAGCGGCCCTTCGGTCTACACCCCGCAAACGCGACTGCGGCTGGCCGTGCTGGCGCGTTCCTTGGGCCAGGCCGAGCTGGGCCACGCCCTGCTGGAAGAGGCGGCCCAATGGGTGCACAGGGCCGAGAAGCACTGCCCGGCGGAGTTCCAGGACAGCTTCCGCTACCGCAATGAGACCAATCTCTTGCTGCGCTCTGAGCGGCAACGCTCGCCTTGAGGCGAACGCTTCGCGCAGCGCCTGCAGCCCGGCGCGCTGCGACGGCCCGCGTGCCTTGAAACGCGGTGGCCGTTGCTACGTGGCACCCGGGCCTACTTCGCCGTCGGCATCACGAACTCTGCACCCTTGCCGATGCTGTCGGGCCAGCGCTGCATCACGCTCTTCTGCTTGGTGTAGAAGCGCACGCCCTCTTCGCCATAGGCGTGCATGTCGCCAAAGAGGCTTTTCTTCCAGCCGCCGAAGCCGTGCCAGGCCATGGGCACGGGAATGGGCACGTTGATGCCGACCATGCCCACCTGCACACGGCGGCTGAACTCGCGCGCCACGCCGCCGTCACTGGTGAACAGTGCCACGCCGTTGCCGAATTCGTGTTCGTTGATGAGCTGCAGCGCATCGGCGAAAGCCGGCACGCGCACGCAGGCCAGCACGGGGCCGAAGATCTCTTCCTTGTAGATGCGCATGGCCGGCTGCACGTGGTCGAAGAGCGTGCCGCCGGTGAAGAAGCCGCCTTCGAAACCGCGCACGGTGTGGCCGCGCCCGTCCACGACGAGCTTCGCGCCCTCTTCCACGCCGATGCCGATGTAGCCCTCGATGCGGTCGCGCGCTTCCTTCGTGACGATGGGGCCCATCTCGGCATCGAGCTCCATGCCGTTCCGGATCTTCAGCGCCTTCGCACGTTCGGCCAGCAGCGGCACGATCTGGTCGGCCACCTCACCCACCAGCACGGCCACGCTGATGGCCATGCAGCGTTCACCCGCGCTGCCATAGGCCGCGCCGATGAGCGCGTCCACGGCCTGCTCGATGTTGGCATCGGGCATCACCACCATGTGGTTCTTCGCGCCACCCAGGGCCTGCACGCGCTTGCCGTGGTGAGCGCCGGTCTCATAGATGTACTGCGCTATGGGCGTGCTGCCCACGAAGCTGAGCGCCTTCACGTGGGGATGGGTGAGCAGGGCGTCCACCGCCACCTTGTCGCCGTTGATCACGCTGAACACGCCGTCGGGCAGGCCGGCTTCCTTCAGCAGCTCGGCCATGAAAAGGCCAGGGCTGGGGTCGCGTTCACTGGGTTTCAGGATGAAGGCGTTGCCGCAGGCCAGCGCCACCGGGAACATCCAGCACGGCACCATGCATGGGAAGTTGAAGGGCGTGATGCCGGCCACCACGCCCAGGGGCTGGCGCAGCGTCCAGTTGTCGATGCCGGTGGAGACCTGGTCGGTGTGGTCGCCCTTCAGCAGCTGCGGTATGCCGCAGGCGAACTCGATGATGTCGATGCCGCGCATCACCTCGCCTTGCGCATCGGTGAACACCTTGCCGTGCTCGGCGGTGATCATGGCCGCCAGCGTGTCCTTGTGGCGGTTCATCAGTTCCAGGAACTTGTTCATCACGCGCGCGCGGCGGATGGGCGGGGTGTCGGCCCAGGCCGGCTGCGCGGCCACGGCGGCGGCCACGGCGGCGTGCACGTCGGCCTCGCTGGCCAGCAGCACCTGGCGCGCGGCGGCGCCGGTGGCCGGGTTCCAAACCGTCTGGCGGCGCGTGCCGCTGCCCGCGCTGCGGCGGCCCTGGATGAAGTGGCCGAGGTCGGCGCTGTCGGTGTAGGCAGGGGTCACGGGGCGGTCTCCGGGTGGTGGTTTCGATGCAGGGTCGGCGTCAAGTCTAGGCAGTGCGGCAGCGCTTGCACAGCCACCGGCGCTTGAACATATTGTTCTCATCGGCAAACAATAGTCCGATGAAAGAGAAGACAGTGGAACAGCTCTGGTCGCACCTGCACTGGCTGACGGTGTTGCACCAGCAGGGCAGCTTCACGGCGGCGGCGGCGCGCTTGAACGTCAGCAAGGCGGCGATGAGCCAGCACATCGCCGCGCTGGAAGCCGCCACCGGCGTGGCCCTGGTGCAGCGCACCACGCGCAGCATGCGCCTGACGGAGGCCGGCGAACGCCTGGTGGCGCAGACCCGCGAGCCCTTCGAGCGCATTGCCAGCAGCCTGGCCGGCGTGCGCGAGCGCGCCGCCGCGCCGCAGGGCCTGCTGCGCGTGACGGCGCCGGTGGCCTTCTCGCGCCAGCAGCTGGTGCCGCGCCTGCCGCGCTTCCTGCAGGCCCACCCGGGCGTGCAGCTGGAGCTGGACATGTCCGACCGCCTGCGCCCGCTGGCGATGGACGGCTTCGACCTCGCCGTGCGGCACACCAACGCGCCGCCCGAAACCCACGTGGCCTGGGCGCTGTGCGCCACGCGCGCGGTGCTGGTGGCCAGCCCCGACCACCTGGCACGCTGCGGCACGCCGCTCACGCCGGCCGACCTGGCCCGGCACCCCGCACTGCTGTACCCGCGCGAGCGCCCCAGCGACCAGGCGCGCGAGCACCCGCGCCAGCCCCTGCGCAGCACGGGCGGCGCCACCTGGACCTTCGTGCCCACACGCCGCCGCGGCGCTGCTGCGGCACTGGCCACCGTGCCCGTGGCCGGCCCGCTGGCGGTGAACAACAGCGAAGCCCTGCGCGACGCCGCATTGGCCGGCCTGGGCGTGGCCCTGCTGCCCGATTTCAGCGCGCAGAGCGCGCTGCGTGCCGGCACGCTGGTGGAACTGCTGCCGCAGTGGAAATCCACCGGCGCTTTCGGGGCCACGCTCTACGCCATACGCCCTTATGCACCGCATGTGCCGCGCGCCGTGCAGGCCTTTGTCACCTTCCTGCGTGAGGCCTTCGGACCGGGCTTCGCTTGAAGCGCCCGGCGGCGGCGATTTATCAGCACCGCCTGCGCCTGCGCGGGTCATTAATCCGTGGCGGCCCGGCTGTGCGTGCCGCGGGTTTGGCAACAGTTGGCGGGCCCTGGCCTTGTCACTCTCTGTGGCTTGAAGCGGCACCGCGCCCTGGGGTACAAGGTGGCGCGCGAGCGCGGGCCTTGCCCCGCGCCGCCCCTGCCCCCACCGAAACCCGCGCGCGTGACCGACACCACCCACCAGCTCAACCTGCGCGCCCGTTTCGGCAACAGCACCCGCGCCTTGATCGTCGACGGCCACGGCACCGCGCGGCAGATGCTGGCGGCGCAGCTCCGTTCGATGGGGGCCAGCCAGGTGGTGCAGTGCGCCCGCGCCGCCGAGGCCCGCCAGCACGCCGCCACGCGCGCCTTCGAGATCGTGCTGTGCGAGCAGAAGCTGGGCGACGGCACGCTGGGCCAGGACCTCATCGACGACCTGCGCCAGCGCCGGCTGATCAACCTGTCCACCATCGTCATGGTGCTGTCGGCCAACAGCAGCTACCCGGTGGTGGCCGAAGCGGCCGAACTCGCCATCGACGGCTTCCTCATCAAGCCCTACACGCTGGGCGACCTGGAAGACCGGCTGCTGGCCGCCTTCGTGCGCAAAGACTCGCTGAAGGAAATCGCCCAGGCCATCGACCGCAGCGATTACGCCGGCGCACTGGCCCTGTGCCAGCAGCGCTTCGAGGCGCGCGGCCCGCACTGGACGCACGCCGCCCGCGTGGGGGCCGAGCTGGCCATCCGCCTGGAACGCCTGGCGCTGGCCACCGACATGTTCGAGGCCGTGATGGAAGACAAGGCCGTGCCCTGGGCGCGGCTGGGCATCGCGCGCGTGATGGACGCCGCCGGCAAGGACAACGCCGCCGTCTCCACCATCAAGAACCTGCTCGGCAGCCACCCCACCTACGCCGACGCCTACGACGTGCTGGGCCGCATCTACGCCGACCGCGGCGACTACGCCGCCGCCGCCGACACCTACCGCCGCGCCGTCGCCGTGACGCCGCACTCGGTGGCGCGCAACCAGAAGTACGGCATCCTCGTGTACTACACCGGCGACCAGGCCGAATCGCTAAAGGTGCTGGGCCAGGTCATCGAACGGGGCGGGCTGCAATCACCCGATTTCGACCACCACGTCATCGTGCTGCTGGCGGTCGACGCCTTCAAGCGGCGCGAACTCGAGGCCTTGCTGGGCCTGCGCGACAAGCTGCAGAAAGCCATCGAAGAACAGCGTGCGCAGGCCGCGCAGGTGGAGCTGGCCCGCGAGACCGGCGCCCCCACCCCGGTGCCTGCAGCACCCGCGCTGCTGCGCCGCCTGGAACGTTACGCCCTGCTGGTGCAGGCCCTGGGCGCGGTGCTGCAGGGCGACGCCCTTCTGGCGATGAAGAACCTGGAAGCGAACTACCAGTCGCTCGCCGAAGGCGATGCCGCGGTGGACGCCGCCATCGCCTTCCTGCTGGCGCTTTCCACGCTGTGCGGGGCGCAGGTGCACGTGCCGCTGGCCCACACCTGGGTGCACACGGTGGCCTTGCGCTACTGCACCAGCAAGCAGGTGACCGAACTGCTGGCGCGCACCTGCGAGGCCTTCGAGCCGCTCAGCGAACCCGTGCGCCTGGCCCATGGCCACATCAACGAAGTGACGCGCGGCGCGCTGGGCGCCGCCGTGGCCGGCGAGCCGCGCGAGGCGGTGCTGCAGCTCATCGAGGGCGTGGAGGCCACGCGCAACCTGAAGCTGCACGAGGTGGCCCTGGCGACGCTGGAGCGCCACCGCGCGCGCATCGAGGCGCCCGAGGCGCTGGAAGAACGGCTGGAAAGCCTGCGCGCGCACTGCGGCGCCAACAGCACGCAGCTGCTGCACATCACCCTGCAGGGGCTTTGAGCGGCGCTGCGCCCGGCGGGGCCAGGCTCAGGCGGGCAACAGGCTCTTGGTGCGGTACTCGCGGCGCAGCTGGCGCAGCAGGGCGTCGCGGTCGGGCTGCGGCGCGCCGCAAGAGGTGCGGGCGAGCAGCGCCTTGTCGAGGGCGCCTTCCAGGCCGTTGCGCTCGACCGAGTACGAGGTCTGGCGCGGGCGGCCGCGCTTGTCCATCCAGCTGGCGTGCACACGCAGCACCGGCTCCAGGGCGGTGTGGGTCCACACGAAGCGGATGCCGGCCTGGCCCGTAGGGCTGGTGCACAGCACGCGGCCTTGCGGGCTGCCGCCCTTGCGCCGCGTCTTGGGCAGGCCCAGGGCGCGGGCTTCCAGCTCGGCCGCGCGGCGGGCTTTTTCAGGGCTGCCATAGCGGCCGCTGCTGAAGAATTTGGACAGGCCGCTGCCACCGCCGTTGATGCGCAGCTGATGGCCTTCGATCACGTCGCCGCGGCGGATGACAACAATATGTGCAGTGGTCGCATTCATCAGGAACGTAGGTCCTCCAAGCGTTGATCCCCCATTTTAGGGGATTGCGCCAGCTCGGATTCCGATTGGTCAGCAGACTCGGAGGTGGGGTGGGTGGCCGGTGGCGGACTGTCGGCCGCGGTCAGCGTCATCAGGATGTCGGCATACCAGGCGCAGTTCAGCCCCAGCGACTCGTCTTGCTTCAGGTCGCGGCTGCCCATGTCCATGCGCGACGAGTGCACGCCCAGCAGCTTCCAGGGCAGCGCGCCCTGGCCCTGCGGCTCGCGCATCACCACGGGCGCGCCGCTGGTGCCGCGGTGGGTGCGGGCATCGGTGAGGAAATAGCCCAGGCCCTGGAAACGCAGGCCGAAGGACGACGCGATGACCGCGTGCCGCACCACCGGCAGGTGGTGCAGCGCGTCGTGGAAACCCAGCGGGAAGCCCACCACCAGCAGCGTGCTGCCCACTTCCACTTCTTCCAGCCGGCCCAGCAGGTGCTCGGGCGTGAAGCAGTGCAGCGCCACGTTCTCGGGCAGCGCGGCACGCTCCAGCTCGAGCACGGCCACGTCGATCTCGCCGCCCTTGTCGCGACCCTGTCGCCAGTTGCTCTTGCCGTCGCGGAACAGCAGCGCCGACAGCCCGATGCTGCGCGTGAGGTTGCCGGCATCGGTGTGCAGTTCCACCTCGATGCGGTTGGGGTGGTGGCCGCTGGGCCCGTCGATGAAGACGTGGCGGCTCGTCACGAGGTAAAGGCGGCCCTCGCGTTCGAAGAAGAAGCCGCTGGCCCCGGTGAGCGGGCGCTTGCCGTCGAAGGTGGAAACCCGGGCGGTGGTCAGCAGGATGGATTCGATCATCCCGGCTTATACGCCGGGCCCGTGACGCGGTCGATGCGCCAGGCCGCCTTCACCGCGGCGCGGGGGCGCGGCTGCCCCTCAGCGGGCGCCGGTGGCGGCTGCGGCCAGCGGCTGCAGCATCAGCTGCTCGACGAAGGCCGCCCGCGCCTGGCGCTGCGCCACCGTGCCCTGGCGGTGCAGCAGCGACTCCGCCACCTCGTAGCCGTAGAGCAGGAAGGCGCGCTGCTGTGCTTCGGGCTCGGCAAAGCCCAGCGCGGTGAAGATCTCGCGGTGGTAGCCGATGCGGGCGGCATCGGCGGCGTCCACCGCCTGGCGGGCCAGTTCGTCGCGGCGCGCCCAGGCGCGGATGGCCAGCTCGATGCGCGCGGCCTTGGCGGCAGCGCGGCCGCGGAAGGGCAGCGAGATCACGTCGCGCAGCTGTTCGCGCGGCTGCGCGTGCGCGGTGGCCAGGCGGCGCGTGAGTTGTGCGGTGCTGCGCTCGGCCCAGGCCTGCAGCACGCGGCGCAGCAGGTCTTCGCGGTCGCGGAAGTGCCAGTAGAAGCTGCCGCGCGTGACGCCCAGTTCACCGGCCAGCACGTCCACGCGCACGTGGTCGATGCCCTGGTCGACCAGCACGGTGGTGGCGGCCTCGATCCAGGATTCCGGCGTCAGCGAGGCGCGCACCGCCTCGCCGCCTTCGACCGCCGCAGCGGCGGCGGGCGCCGCCCGGGTGCGTCGCAAGGGGGCGGGCGCCTTCGAACGGCTGTGTCGGGTGGGGGGCAGGCTCATGAAAACCATGAAGAGGGCGGGCGCGCTGGCAGGTTGCCAGGCCGTTGCGGACGATCATGCCACGCCATGCAGTGGTGTATGGACCCCGGGGAAGCCCGGATGCCGGGCCGCGCGGCGCGGCCCTAGCATCGGCCCCAAACACATACAGATGTGTATGGAGACCGCGATGAATCCGCCTACCGTCGCCGCCAGTGACACGACCATGGCCACCACGGCGAACACGGCCACCGCCCGCCACGGCATCGTGCGCGCGGCCGTCTTCGACGACCCGGCCCAGCTGGCCCCGCGCCGCGTGCACAAGCGCGAGCTCGGCGGCGGCGCCTTCGTGCTGAGCTGCCCCGAAGCCCTGCAACCCTATGCGCGCTGCGTGGGTGTGTGGCTGGAACACTGGGCGGCGCACACGCCCGAGGCCATCGCCTTCGCCGAGCCGGCCGCCGGCCCCGAACACCCCGACGGCTGGCACCGGCTGAGCTGGCGCGTGCTGCGCCAGCAGGTGGGCGCGGTGGCACAGGGCCTGCTGAACCTGGCCTTGCCCGAGGGCAAGCCCGTGGTGGTGCTGAGCGACAACGCGCTCGACCACCTGGTGCTGCTGCTGGCCGGCATGCACGTGGGGCGCGCGGTGTGCACGGTCTCCAGCGGCTACTGCCGGCTGGCCGGCGGCGACTTCGCGCGCATCCACGGCATCCTGCAGGCGCTGGACCCGGCGCTGGTCTACGCCAGCGACGCCGCCACCTACGCGCCCGCGCTGGTGCAGGCCGGCGTGCAGCCGGTGCAGGTGTACAGCCAGGGGGCCGGCAGCGTGCCCGGCGCCCTGCCCTTCGCCCAGCTGCTGGCCACCCCCGAAACGCCGGCCGTGATGGCGGCCTTCGAGCGCATCACGCCCGACACCCACGCCAAGTACCTGCTCACCAGCGGCAGCACCGGCCACCCGAAGGTGGTGATCAATACCCACCGCATGCTCTGCGCCAACCAGCAGATGCTGGCGCAGACGCTGCGTTTCCTGGATGCCGAAAAGCCCGTGCTGCTCGACTGGCTGCCCTGGAGCCACACCTTCGGCGGCAACCACAACACGAACCTCGTGCTGCGCGCCGGCGGCACGCTGTACATCGACGACGGCAAGCCCCTGCCCGGCGCCATCAACCAGACGCTGAAGCACCTGCACAGCGTGCAGCCCACCGTCTACTTCAACGTGCCGCGCGGCTTCGAGATGATGCTGCCGGCCCTGGAGGCCGACGAAGCCCTGGCGCGCCACTTCTTCGGCCGTCTGCGCATGGCCTTCTACGCCGGCGCCGGCATGCCCGTGACCACCTGGAACCGCCTGGTGGCGCTGTGCGAGAAGGTGCGTGAAGAGCCGCTGTGGCTGACCACCAGCTGGGGCAGCACCGAAACCGCACCGGCCGCCGCTTTCGTGAACTGGCAGCTCGATGCGCCGGGCGTCATCGGGCTGCCGCTGCCGGGCGTGGAGCTCAAGTTCACACCCAACGGCGGCAAGCTCGAGATGCGCGTGCGCGGCGACAGCATCTTCCCCGGCTACCGCCACAACCCCGAGGCCACCGCCGCGGCCTTCGACGAAGAAGGCTTCTACAAGATCGGCGACGCCGGCTACCTGGCCGACGAGGCCGACCCATTGCAGGGCATCGTCTTCAACGGCCGCGTCGCCGAAGACTTCAAGCTCACCAGCGGCACCTGGGTGAGCGTGGGCACGCTGCGCCTGAAGGTGGTGGCGGCGATGGCGCCCTATGTGCAGGACGTGGTGGTGACGGGCCACGACCGCAGCGAGATCGGCGTGCTGGTCTTCCTCAGCGAAGCCGGCCGCGCGCTGGGGCCGGGCGAGGCTGCCGAGAAGGTGCGCACCGGCTTGCGCACGCTGAAGGCCGAACAGGCCGGCTCTTCGCAGACCCCCGTGCGCGCGCTGCTGCTGGAAGGCGGCCCCAGCATGGCTGCGGGCGAGATCACCGACAAGGGCTATGTCAACCAGCGCCTGGTGCTGCAGCGCCGCGCCACCGAGGTGGAAGCCCTGTATGCCCCGGGCGGCGGCCCGCGCATCATCACGCCCTGAACCCTGGACCCTGCATGAGCCTGAACTTCGAACCACTTGCCGAAACAGCGCCCGCCGCCCTGCGCGGCCTGGACCTGCTGCGCCTGGAACGCGCCGGCCCCGTGCTGCACGTGCGCCTGAACCGCCCTGCCAAGCGCAACAGCGTCAGCGACGAACTGCTGGCCCAGCTGCACACCGTGTGGCTGCACCTGCCAGCGCTGCAGCCCGAGGTGAAGGCCGCCATCCTCAGCGGTGAGGGCGCGCACTTCTGTGCCGGGCTCGACCTCAGCGAAGTGAGCGAGCGCAACGTCACCCAGGCCGTGCACCACTCGCGCAGCTGGCATGCGTGTTTCGACGCCATCCAGTTCGGCCCCGTGCCCGTGGTGGCCGTGCTGCACGGCGCCGTGGTGGGCGGCGGGCTGGAACTGGCCAGCAGCGCGCACATCCGCGTGGCCGAGGCCAGCGCCTTCTACGGCCTGCCCGAGGGCACGCGCGGCATCTTCGTCGGCGGCGGGGGCTCGGTGCGCATCAGCCGGCTCATCGGCGTGGCGCGCATGACCGACATGATGCTCACCGGCCGCGTGTTCGACGCCGCCGAGGGCCAGCAGCACGCCATCAGCAACTACCTCGTGGGCGAGGGCGAAGGCCTGGCCCAGGCGCTGGCCCTGGCGCAGAAGATCGCCACCAACGCCCCGCTGTCCAACTACGCCATCACGCAGGCCCTGCCCCGCATTGCCGACCTGTCGGCCAGCGACGGGCTGTTCATGGAAGCTCTCATCTCCAGCATCGCGCAGGGCGACGAGGCCGCCAAGGAGCGTGTGCGCGCCTTTCTCGAGAAACGTGCCGCCAAGGTCACCAAGAACTGAAGCCGGCTTCATCCACCCCCGCCACCACCCCGCCCTTTTTCAACGGAGACAAGACGATGAAACTCACCCGCCGCCAGACCCTGGTGCTTGCCGCTGGCGCTGCCAGCATCGCGCTGCCGCTGCGCCTGCGTGCGCAGGCTTTCGAGCAGCCGAAGTTCCTGTACGGCTTTCCCGCCGGCAGTTCGGGCGACATCGCCTGCCGCCGCGTGGCCGAACGTGTGGGCGGCACCGCCTACGCGAAGAACGCCGCCATCGTGGAGAACCGCCCCGGCGCGGGCGGACGCATCGCGCTGGACGGGCTGAAGAGCTCGGTCACCGATGGCTCGGTGCTGGCGATGTCGCCGTTCTCGTGCACCTCGATCTACCCGCACGTCTACAAGAAGCTGAGCTACGACCCGGTGGCCGATTTCACCCCTGTCAGCATCTCGGCCATCATGCACCACGGCCTGTCGGTGGGCCCCATGGTGCCCGACACCGTGAAGGACGTGCGCGGCTTCATCGCCTGGGCCAAGGCCAACCCCGACAAGGCCAACTACGGTTCGCCGGCCGCGGGCAGCACGCCGCACTTCCTGGGCGCGCTGCTGGGCCTGAGCCAGAACGTCGACATCAAGCACGTGCCCTACCGCGGCAGCGTGCCGGGCCTGGTGGACGTGATGGGCGGCCAGATTGCCGCGATGTTCTGCCCCGCCGGCGACCCGCTGCCGCACCACCGCGCCGGCAAGCTGCGCCTGCTGGCCACCAGCGGCAAGGCCCGCCTGCCCTTTGCGCAGGACGTGCTCACTTTCGCCGAGCAAGGCTTCGGCGACCTCACCACCGAAGAGTGGTTCGGCTTCTACGCTCCGGCCAAGACGCCGGCCGCCGTGGTGGCCGCCGCCAATGCCGCCATCAACAACGCGCTGAAGGACAAGGCGCTGATCGACGGCCTGGGCGTGGTGGGCCTGCTGGCCCAGGGCAGCACGCCCGACGAGATGGCCCGCAGCCAGCGTGCCGAGCTCGAGCGCTGGGGCCCGCTGGTCAAGCGCATCGGCTTCACGGCCGATTCCTGACAGCGCTCGCCGCGTCGGTGTTCAGGCCGTGCGCTTGAACACCGACAGGAACGCGCCCGCCGCGACGAAGAGGCCGCCGAAGGTGCGGTTCAGCCACTTCATCGCGCGGGCCGACCTCAGCGCGCCCAGCACCTTGGCCGCCAGCGCGGTGTAGCCCGCCATCACGGTGAGGTCGGTGAAGCCCAGCGTGGCGGCAATCACCAGGTACTGCGGCGTCAGCGGCTCTGAGAGCGCCAGGAACTGCGGCACCACCGCCAGCAGGAACACGGTGCCCTTGGGGTTGACGATGTTGATGAGCAGCCCGCGCAGCACGAGGTCGCGCCGCCGCACATGCGCTGCGCCCGCCTGCACCTCGGCCAGCGGCCGCACCGGCGCGCGCCACTGCTGCACGCCCAGGTAGACGAGGTAGGCCACGCCGGCCCACTTCACCACCAGGAAGGCCGTGGCGCTGGTGGCCAGCAGCGCCCCCAGGCCCACGCCCACCACCAGCAGCTGCACCCAGATGCCCAGCACCAGGCCCAGCGTGCAGAAGTAGCCTTTGCGGAAACCGTGGTTGAGGCCGGCGCTCATGGCCGCCAGCGCACCCGGGCCGGGTGAGAGGCTGATGGCCCAGGCGGCGGCGAAGAAGGCAAGCCAGGTCGAGAGTTCCATGCGCCTAGCTTAACGCTCACCGCCTGGGCGCCCCGGCCACGTCTTCCGTCGGCCTGCAGCGTCGCTCGTGCGCCTGGCAGCGTCGCCGGGCCGGCTGCCTCTGGCGCACGGCAGGCGCGGGCCGAACACTGGCCAGCCCTCCCGACCACGCACCCTGCCATGGCCTGCCTTTCACTACCCACCCCGCTGCTGCACATTGTTCGACAGGCGAAGGCGCTCATCGCCTTGCTCAGCCTCGCGCTGCCGGTGTTCGTCTCGGCCCAGCCGCTGGTCGACGCCGCATGGCTGAAGGCCCGCCTCCATGATTCGGCCTCGACGCGAAGCTGGGTGTTGCTCGACGCTTCGCCCAGGCCCATCCACCTCGCCGGCCACATCCCCGGCGCGGTGAACGCCGACCTGATGTTCGGCGGCACCACGCTGCCCACGCAAGCGCAGATGCAGGCGCGGCTGCGCGCCTGGGGCATCGGGCCCGACAGCCGCATCGTGGTCTACGACAACCAGGACACGATGTGGGCCACGCGCGTCATCTTCGATCTTCATCGGCACGGCGTTCCCCTGGACCGCCTGCACGTGCTGGACGGCGGCCTGAAGGCCTGGCAGGCCGCGGGCGGTGCGGTCACGAAGGAAGGCCGTCCGGCCCCGGTGCCCGGCACGGCGGTGGCAGCACCCGCCCGCGCCGGCCTGGCGGTGGAGCTGCCCGAAGTGCTGGCCGCCACCGGCCGCGCCGCGCCGCGCCAGCCCGGCGGGCGCGGTGACACGGTGCTGGTGGAAGCGCTGGAGCCGCCCTGGTACCACGGTCAGCGCAACTTCTTCGGGCGCCCCGGCCACCTGCCGCACGCACGCATGTGGTCGAAGCTGGACCTGCTGCAAGCCGATGGACGCTTCAAGCCACTGCCCGAGCTGCGCCGCATGGCCGCGATGCTGGGCATGGACGAACAGACCCCCGTCATCACCTACTGCGGCGGCGGCGTGGCGGCCACACTGCCGTGGTTTGCGCTGCATGTGCTGATGGGCTGGCCGCAGGTGGGCGTGTACGTCGGCTCGCAGCGCGAGTGGGTGCGCGACGAACGTGGCCTGCCGATGTGGACCTGGGCGGAACCGCAACGCCTGCGCAGCGCCGACTGGCTGGCGACCTGGAACGACGAGCTGCTGCGCCTGACCGGCACCGCCCGGCTGAACGTGATCGACGTGCGGCCAGCCCCCGAGCACGCGCTCGGCCACGTGCCGCACGCCCACAGCCTGCCGGCGGAACACTGGGCCACGCTGCACCAGGACCCCGCCGCGCTGCGCGAGGCGCTGGCCGCCAGCGGGCTGGACCCGGCGCACGAGATCGTGCTGGTGGGCCAGGGCGGCCTGGACCCCGCGGCCGCGCTGGCCTGGGCCAGCCTCGAAGCCCTGGGGCACCGCCAGGTGGCCTTGCTGCTGGAACCCATGGACGAGTGGGCGCTGCGCGGCCATCCCCTGGCCAAGCCCAAGGCTGCAGCGCCGGGTGCGGCGGTTGCGCCGCTTGCGCCGCAGCGCGCGCAGCCGGGCTGGGCTTCCATGCGGCCGGAGGCCCCGACCAACGCCGAGACACGCGCCGACCGCACGGCACCACGCCAGGTCCTGCGTGTCGACAGCCGGGTTGCCGTGGCCGCGGGCGACACCGCCCACACCGTCACGCTGCCGTGGACGGCGCTCGTCAATCCCGACCGCAGCCTCAAGGCGCCGCACGAGGTCTACGAGCGGCTGACCCAGGCGGGCCTTTCGCGCTGGGCCCATGTCGAGGTGCAGGCCGCCGACCCGGCCGAGGCGGCAGCAGCGCTGTTCGTGCTGCGCCTGGTGGGCTGGCCCTCGGTGGCGATGGCTGCGCGGTGAACTTCCGGCGCGAAGGCTGATGCCAGGCTCCGTTGCAGGCCACTACACCCACCGCTGCGCGACACTCTCGCCATGCCTGTGATGCCCCCCGCATCCACCGCCCCATCGGAGGCCACGCTGCGCCCTTCCACGCCCCAGCGCCGCGGCTGGCGCGCGCTGGTGGCTTGGCCGCGCCTGAAGCTCTGGCTCATCGTCACGCTGGTCTGGTCGCTGCTCCGCACGGTCACTACCGAAACGAGCCTGACCGTCTGGCTGCTTCGTTGCGGCCTCGTCACCGCCATCGCCGTGCTGGCGTTTGGCGTGCTGGAACAGTGGCCGCGCCGCCTGCCCCGAAGGCTGCCGCGCTGGGTGGCGCAGGTGCTGACGGTGGCCGTGGTGATGCCGCCGGCTTCCTTCGCCGCCTACGCCCTCACGCTGGGCACCTGGGACATCCATGCGCTGGGCCAGCAATACAGCACGGGCTTCAGCATCATGGCCTTCATGGGCCTGCTCTTCGGCCCGTGGATCGCGCTGGTGGCGCTGCTGCGCCAGCGCGAGGCCTTCGCGCGCGAGCAGGCACTGGCCTTCGCGCTGGAGCGCAGCGAGCTCGAGCGCCGCGCGCTCGATGCGCGCATGAAGCTGCTGCAGGCGCAGGTGGAGCCGCACTTCCTGTTCAACACGCTGGCCAATGTGCGCACGCTGGTGCGGCGAGCGGGTTCCGAGCAGGCCTCGGCGGTGCTGGACAGCCTCATCCACTACCTGCGCGCCGCCGTGCCGCAGCTGGACGGCGGCGCCAGCCGTTTCGCCGACGAGCGCGCGCTGGTGCAGGCCTACCTGAACGTGATGCACCTGCGCATGCCCGACCGGCTGCAGTTCGCCATCGATGTTGACGAGGCCGCCCTGGCGCTGCACTGCCCCGCCGCCGCGGTGCTGACGCTGGTGGAGAACGCCATCCGCCACGGCATCGACCCGGCCGAAGACGGCGGCCGCATCGAGGTGACGGTGCGCCGTGTCGGCGACCGGGTGCAGGTGCGGGTGGTCGACACCGGCATCGGCCTCGGCGCCGCCAGGGTTCGTTCCCCAGGCGACCCCGGAGCCGGCGGCACCGGCCTTGTGAACCTGCGCGAACGCCTGGCGCTGGCTTTCGGCGGCGACGTGACGCTGTCCCTCACGGCCGCAGGCGCGCGCGGCACCCGGGCAGAGATCGACCTGCCGGCCATGCCCGCCGCTAGCGCATGAACCTGCCGGCCACGGCGCTGATCGCCGACGACGAACCGCTGCTGCGCGAAGAGCTCGCCGACCTGCTGCATGCCGCCTGGCCGGCGCTGCGCGTGGTGGCCCTGGCGCGCAACGGCCGCGAGGCGGTGGAACTGTTCGAACAGCACCGGCCCGAGGTGTGTTTCCTCGACGTGCAGATGCCCGGCATGAGCGGCATCGAAGCTGCGCGCCACATCGGCCGCCGGGCGCACCTGGTCTTCGTCACCGCCTTCGAGCAGTACGCGGTGCAGGCCTTTGCCCAGGGCGTGCTCGACTACTTGGTCAAGCCGGTAGAGCCCGCGCGCCTGGCCGAGGCCGTGGCCCGCGTGCAGGAGCGGCTGGGCGCTGCCGCCCCGGTGCGGCACGACGAGGCCTTGCTGCGCGAACTGGCGCAGCGCCTGGCCCGCGAACGCGTGCCCACCACGCTGCGCTGGGTGCGCGCACAGACGGGCACCCTGGTGCGCCTCATTCCGGTGGACCGCATCGACTACCTGCGCTCCGACCACAAGTACACGCTGGTGGCCTGGCGCCAGGACGACGGCAGCCCTGCCGATGCGCTGGTCAGCCTGCCGCTGAAAGAGCTGCTCGCCCAGCTCGACGCCGAACAGTTCGTGCAGATCCACCGTTCCACCGTGGTCAACCTCGAACGCGTGAGCCACGTCGTGCGTGGCGCGAACGAAACCGCCGACGTGCACCTGAAGGGACGCAGCGAAACCCTGCGCTCCAGCCGCAACTTCAACTACATCTTCCGGCAGATGTGAGTGGCGGCTTTCCGGGTTGCGCAGCGCGAACCACGCCGTGGCCGCAGCGCTGGCTGCTCATGGCCGGCAGCGCCCCCGGCCGGGTGAGAGTCGGTTGGTCCCCACGGGCCCTTTAACGCTTCTGTCATCGTTTCTGGGCATGGTCACTGGCTTTGCACGACTCGAGCGCGAGCATCGCCATGGCCAAAGACTTTTCGACCATGGAGGACAGCAACCGGTCCTCCAACCCCAGCATCCACGAGGTTTCCGAACCCGCACGGCGCACGCTGCTGCGGGGCGGCCTCAGCGCTGCGCTCGGCTCGCTGCTGGCACCGCTGGCAGGCGTGTCGGCGCTCAGCGCCTGCGCCAGTGCGCCCGGCCCAGCAGGCAGCAGCAGCCCGGCCACCAGCGGCCCGCTGCTGGGCTTCAGCAGCGTGCCCGTGAGCACGGCCGACGCCGTCAGCGTGCCGCCGGGCTACAGCGTGCAGGTCATCGCGCCCTGGGGCGACCCGGCCGGTCTGTCGGGCGAAAACGCGGCCTTCAAGTGGGACGCCAGCAACAGCGCTGCCGAACAGGAAACCCAGATCGGCATGCACCACGACGGCATCCACTACTACGCGCAGAACGGCAGCCAGTCGGGCCTGCTGGTGATGAACCACGAATACACCGACGACGGCTTGCTGCACACCGACGGCATGCAAACCTGGAACGCCGCCAAGGTGCGCAAGGCGCAGGCGGCCATGGGGGTCTCGGTGCTGGAGGTGTCGCAGCAGGCCGGCCGGTGGCAGGTGGTGCGCCCCAGCCCCTGGGCGCGGCGCATCACCGGCAACACCCCCATGGCCCTGGGTGGCCCGGCCGCCGGCCACCCCCTGATGCGCACCGCCGCCGACCCGGCCGGCCGGCGCGTGCTGGGCACGCTGA
This sequence comes from beta proteobacterium AAP51, assembly GCA_001295905.1. GTDB lineage: Bacteria > Pseudomonadota > Gammaproteobacteria > Burkholderiales > Burkholderiaceae_C > Rubrivivax. The sequence continues at coordinate 20,925 of LJHT01000138.1, forward strand.
ACAACTGCGGCAGCGGCCGCACGCCCTGGGGCACCTACCTCACCTGCGAAGAGAATTTCATGATGTACTTTCGCGGGCCCGCCCAGCCCAGCCCGCACGAAACGCGCTGGGGCCTGCGCCCGGGCGAGCCTTCGGGCTACCGCTGGGCCGAGTTCGACGAGCGTTTCGATGCCACCAAGCACCCCAACGAACCCAACCGCTTCGGCTGGGTGGTGGAGATCGACCCGTTCAACCCCAGCAGCACGCCCGTCAAGCGCACCGCCATGGGTCGTGCCGCGCACGAAGGCGCCACCATCGCCACCACGCGCGACGGCCGTGCCGTGGCCTACATGGGCGAAGACGCACGCTTCGAGTACATCTACAAGTTCGTCAGCCGCGACCGCATCAAGCCCGGTGGTTTTGCGGAGAACGCAGAGCTTCTGGACCACGGCACGCTGTACGTGGCCCGCTTCGAACGCGACGGCCGTGGGCGCTGGCTGCCGCTGGTGCATGGCAACGGCTTTCTGGTCGCCGCCAATGGCTTTGCCGACCAGGGCGAGGTGCTGATCAAGGCGCGCCAGGCCAGCGATGCGCTCGGCGGCACGCCGATGGACCGGCCCGAGTGGATCGACATCGACCCACAAGGCTGGGTCTACTGCACGCTCACGAACAACAGCAGCCGCGAGGCCGCCAACCAGTTCAGCACCGACGCCGCCAACCCGCGCGCGAACAACACCATGGGCCACATCATCCGCTGGAAGGAAGACGGCGACTTCGATGGTGTGGCGTTCCAGTGGAACCACTTCGTGCTGGCCGGCGACCCGAAGCAGGCGCGCGCCGAGGCCCAGGGCAATGTCAAGGGCGATGCCTTCGCCTGCCCCGATGGCCTGTGGACCGACGCCCGCGGCTTGCTGTGGATCCAGTGCGACATGAGCACCGCCAACATGGGCCGTGGCGAGCTGGCCAACCTGGGCAACAACGCCATGCTGGCGGCCGACCCGCGCACGGGTGAAATCCGCCGCTTCATGGTCGGGCCCTCGGGCTGCGAGATCACGGGCGCAACGGCCACGCCCGACGGTCGCACGATGTTCATCAACATCCAGCACCCGGGCGAAAGCCCCAGCGAGCGCAGCGACCCGGGCGATCCGCGCCGTGTCAGCAACTGGCCCGACTTCCGCCCGGATGGCCGGCCACGCTCGGCCACGGTGGTCATCCGCAAGGACGACGGTGGCGTGATCGGCACCTGAGTTGCAGACTCAGCCCTCACGCGTGAAATCGCGTTCGGGCCTTCGCCAGCCGCGCAAGGCCTTCCGGCC
>LJHT01000139.1 GCA_001295905.1 beta proteobacterium AAP51
ACTGGCGCGGGGGCCGGCGGGGGCGGGGCCACCGCTGGGGGCGCGGCCGCCTGCGGCACGCTGGCCCAGATCTCGGCGCTCACCACTTCGGGCGGCTGCGTGCGCCAGTCCACGCCGGCGGTGAGCGCGGCCACCAGCCCGGCGTGCGCCACCAGCGCCAGCACCGCGCCCACGCCGTGCCCGCCGGGCGCGCGCGGCAGCAGCGCATCATGGCCGGGGCCCAGAGCTGCGGTGCTCATGTGGGCACCCTGGGGCCTGCGGCCCGTCCCGCCGAGCGGGAGCGAGCACCTTCGGACGGCCGTGCGGTGCTCATGCCTTCAAGGGCTGCCTTGCTTGACCGACAGGCCCACGCGCTTCACGCCAGCGCGCTGCAGCGTGTCCATCACGCGCACCACGCTTTCGTAGCGCACGCTCTTGTCGGCGCTGATGACCACCGGGGTTTCGGCATTGCCGGCCTGCTTGTCGCGCACGCGCGCGGCCAGCTGCGGCAGCGCCACGTTCACGGGGTCTTGCTGGTCCACGCGCAGGCGCAGCTTCTCGTCGGTGCCGACGATGACCTCGATCACCGTGCCCACGCGCTGCTGGCTCTTGCCCACGCTGGGCAGGTCGACCACGCCGGTGGTGATGAGCGGCGCGGTCACCATGAAGATGATCAGCAGCACCAGCATCACGTCGATGAACGGGACCATGTTGATCTCGTTCATCGAGCGCCGCCCGCGGCCGCTGCCGCGTTGTGCGAGGCCGGCCATCAGCGCCGCCCGGCCGCCCGAAGGCGCTGAGCATCCCCTTGGGGGACGCGAACGAAGTGAGCCAGGGGCCTCATGTCAGCGGGGTCCAGCGCCGCCGCCGGCAATGGTGGTCGTGGCGTTCACGCCGGCATTGCGCTGCAGGATGTTGCTGAACTCTTCGATGAAGGTTTCCAGTTGGATGGCGATGCGGTCGATGTCGCGCGCGAAGCGGTTGTAGGCCACCACCGCCGGTATCGCCGCGAACAGGCCGATGGCCGTGGCCACCAGCGCTTCGGCAATGCCCGGGGCCACGGTGGCCAGCGTCACCTGCGTCATGTTCGACAGGCCCACGAAGGCATGCATGATGCCCCACACGGTGCCGAACAGGCCCACATAGGGCGACACCGAAGCCACGCTGGCCAGGAAGCTGAGGTTGCTTTCGATGACGTCCAGCTCGCGCTGGAAGCTGGCGCGCATGGCGCGCCGCGCGCCGTCCAGCTGAGCGCCGGCATCGAGCCGCTTCTCGCGCAGCTTCAGGAATTCGCGCATGCCGCTGGCGAAGATGCGTTCCATCGGCGCGGTGTCGGTCTTGCTGGTGACGGCCGTGTTCAGCTCGGTGAGGCTGCGGCCGCTCCAGAACTCGCGCTCGAACTCCTCGTTGCTGTTGCGCACGCGCTTCAGCCCGAAGACCTTGCCGAAGATGACGGTCCAACTGGCCAGCGAGGTGAGCACCAGGCCGGCCATCACGAGCTGCACGACCAGGCTGGCCTGCAGGATGAGGGCGGTGATGGAAAGGTCTTGGTTCATGTCAGCACGTGGAGGACTTCGTTCGGAATGCGGCGTGGGCGGAAGGTTCCATGGTCCACGCAGCCGATGCGGATCTCGCCTTCGCACAGCAGCGTGCCCCCGCGCCAGGCCTGCTGGTGGATGTGCAGCGTGGCGGGGCCGCGCTGGCGCAGCGCCACGCTGACCTGCAGTTCGTCGTCGAGCCGCGCCGGGGCGCGGTAGCGGAGCTGGGTTTCGGCCACGATGAACATCGCGCCGGTCTCTTCACGCAGGGCCTGCTGGCCGATGCCCAGGCTGCGCAGCCACTCGGTGCGCGCGCGTTCGAAGAACTTCAGGTAGTTGGCGTAGAAGACCACGCCGCCGGCGTCGGTGTCTTCCCAGTACACGCGCACCGGGTGGGTAAAGAGCGGCGCAGGCGTGGTGCGGTCGGGGTGGGGCGGCATCGGCGCGGATTATGTCGCCGGGGTGCTGCACCCCTGTTTCAGCCGGTGCTCAAGGGACGGCCGGCAGGGCCTGGCGGTACACGGGGCCCCACAGCGGGTGGCCGGCTTCCGAACGGCTGAGCGCGAAGGCGGGGTCGGCCGCGCGGGCGGCGCGGAAGGCGGCCTCGCAGGCGGCCAGGCGCTCGCTGGTGCAGGTGATGAAGGCCAGCAGCTTGTGCGCGCTGGCCTGGTCGCGCCCGCTGCGCAGGCCGGCTTCCAGCGCGCGGCGCAGCGCGCTTTCGGCCTGGGGGTACTGGCCATCGTCGTAGGCGCGTATGCCTTCCACCAGCAGCCGTTCGGCCGGGCGCTCCATCAGTTCGGCCAGGCCGCCGGTGGGGGCCGGCGGCGGGGGCGGTGGGGCGCTGGCACAGGCGCCCAGCAGGGCGGCGGCCAGCGGGGCCAGCAGTGCCCGCAGCCGGGGCCGGCACGGTGTGGGGTGTGAGCGGGCAGCGGTGGGCTCTTCGGGATGCGTCGTCATGGGGAGTTCGCAAAGCGGTGGCGCACGACCACGGGTTTGTCGGCCTGCACCCGCACGGTGACGGTGTGGGGCGGGAAGTCTTCGTTGCGCACGGTGATGCTGTGCGTGCCTTCGTTCAGGGTCAGGCGCGTCAGTGGTGGCGTCGTGCCGGCGGCCTGGCCGTTCACCTCGATCAGGCCCCAGGGGCTGATGGCCAGCTGCACGGTGCCGCTGAGGGGCGCAGCCGCGGCAGCGGCACCGGGCGCGCCCGCGCTGCGCGTGCCTGCGTTGGGTGCCGCAGGCCGGGGCCGCGCGGCCACGGGTTTCGGGCGGGCCGGTGGCACCGGTGCAGAGGGAGCGGCGTCGGCAGCCGGAGCCGCTGGGGCCGGCGCAGCACCGGCCGCCGCAGAGCCCGGGGTCAGCAGCGCTTCGGAAGCCGTGCCGGCCGGGGCGGCGGCCAGGGCGCTGTCGGCCGCGGGTGCCGGCGGTGCGGCAGGCAGCGCG
>LJHT01000014.1 GCA_001295905.1 beta proteobacterium AAP51
CGGGCCCGACGGCGCACTTCTCACGCAGCGTCGGGTTGGGGTCGCTGCCGAAGGTGGCCACGGTGCAGGGCACGTTTCCCGACAGCGTGCGGATCACCCAGCGGTCTTTCACGCCAAAAGACACCTGCCTGGGCGTGGCGCCCACGCGGCAGGTGCCGCCTTCGTCGGCGCACTTGGAAAAGCCGGCCGGCCAATCCACAGCGGAAGCCGGGGCGGCCGCGCCCAGCGTCAGCGCGAACAGCGCACCCAGGCGGATGCGGGTCTCGTTGGTCATCATGGTTGTCTCCTGGAAGGGTCTGGTCGAAACAAGGACGCAGGTGTCGAGGCGCCGCAACCCCAAAGCAAAGGGGCAGGGCGTTCCAGGTCGGGGCTGTGCGCAGGCACGGCACGACAGGCTCTCGGCGGTTGCAGGCACGCAGGGCCCGTGGCCGTGGCGCGGGGTGCACCACGTCGGCAACGCAGCCAGACTAAGCCATGCGCCGCAAGAAAGGAACAGCGTTTCAACATATTGAAACGACGGTTTACCCTGATGTGAGGTCTGGTCTTGGCGCGGCCACGGCAGGCGGGAAGCTCGCGCCTGGCCCGCAGCGGCGGTGTTCTGCGCAGGGCCGGCACTTCTATAGTCAATGCCATGTGCACGCGCTACATCTCCCCCGAGGCCGGTGACATCGAGCGCCTGTGGCACGTGGGCAGCCGCCACGCCCCGGCCTGGCCGCGCGAGGTGTTCCCGGGCTACGCCGGCCCGTTCATCCGGGCCGCGCGCGACAGCGCCGCCCCGGCGCGGGAACTGGTGGTGGGCCAGTGGGCGCTGATTCCCTGGTTCGCCAAGGAACGCAAGCTGAAGTACCCCACCTGCAATGCGCGCTCGGAAGAGTTGGCGCAGAAGGCCAGCTACAAGCACCCCTGGGCCCGGGGCCAGCGCTGCGTGATCCCGGCCGCTGCCTTCTTCGAGCCCTGCTGGGAAAGCGGCAGGCACGTGCCCTGGCGCTTCGCCCGGGCCGATGGCGAACCCTGGGGCCTGGCCGGCCTGTGGAACACCTGGGCCGACCCCGCCACGGGCGAGCTGGTGGAGAGCTACACCATGCTCACGCTCAACGCCGACGCGCACCCGCTGATGTCGCGCATGCACAAGCCCGACCCGAAACGCGCCCCGCACCTGCAGGACAAGCGCTCGGTGGTGCCCCTGGCGCTGGAAGACGTCGACACCTGGCTGCACGCGCCCTTGCAGCAAGCCGCGCCGTTGGTGCGGCTGGCGCCTGAGGCGCTGTTCGAAGCCGCGCCGGCATCCGCGCCTGCGCCCCGCTGAGGTTTCAGCCGGCGGGCAAGGGCCACAGGTCGGCGCGCAGGTCGCTGGGCGTGGCGCCGGTCCAGCGCTTGAAGGAGCGCCTGAAATTCGGCACGTCGTGAAAGCCCAGGTGGCGGGCCACTTCGTCGTTGCCGCTGCCGCGAAACTGGAAGAGGTACAGCGCCACATGGCTGCGCGCGCGGTCGAGTTCGGCCTGGAAGTGCGTGCCCTCGGCCGCCAGCCGGCGCTTGAACGTGGCCGGGCTGAAGTGGAAGTGCGCCGCAGCGGCCTCCAGCGTGGGCGCCTTGTGCACCTGCTGCAGAAGCAGGGTGTGCAGTGCTTCGAGCAGGCTGCGTTCAGGCCCGGCCGCCAGCGAGGCCGCGCGCTCGCCGGCTTGCTGAGCGGCCGCGGCGCCAGGCCGCGCTGCAGCCGGCCAAGGTCGGTCCAGCCAGGTGCGCGGCAGCAGCATGGCATCGACATGGCAACCGAAGCGCAGCGCGCTGCCCAGGTGCGCTTCGTGCTGCTCCACGTGGCGCGGCGCGCTGCGGTTGAAGCAGAAGGTCCAGGGCGCGTGGGCCCCTGACAGCCACTGCGTCATCGACACCAGGGCGGCCATCTGCATGTCCACGACGAAGTTGCGCTGCGAGCGCAGGCCCACGGCGTCCAGCCACAGCAGCACGGCCAGCTCGCCTTCCTCTACCAGCTTGGGCACGAGCAAGGGGCTGAGCGCGGGCGCGTGTTGATGCAGCAGCGTCAGGGCCTGGCGCAGGCAGCCGGCATCGCGCAGCGCCAGGCTGGCCGCGCCATAGTGGCCTGGCAGCAGCTGGCGGCCGATGGCGAAGGGCGTTTCGGGGCTGCGCAGGGCGGCGTGGGCATTGCCCAGCAACTGCAGCCACTGCTGCGGCGTGACGCGGGCAGCGCCGTTGCGGAAATCGGCCTCGCTCAGGCCGCAGCCTTGCAGCAGTGCAGGCACGGGCACTTCCAGCTCGCGTGCGTGCCCGAACACCAGCGCGGGCTGGTGCAGCAGCGGCACGAACGGCGTGGCGCTGCCGTACCACAGCGGCACGGCCAGGGTGGGCCGGGCTTCAGGCATGGCGCAGTGGCTGCTCGGCCCCGGCGCGGTCTTCCACCTCGCGGTTCAGCGCGCTCAGCAGGGCCTGTGCGCCCGGCTCGGCCCGCGCGCAGGCCCAGCGCAGCGTGGAGGGCAGCAGTTGGTCGTTGCGGCTGTGAAACTGCATGGCCTGCACCATGCGCACCAGGTGCGCGGCGCGGCGCTGGGTTTCGGCCAAGGGCGTATCAGGCATCAGCACCACCAGGCGTTCGCCGGCATAGCGGCACAGCAGGTCGCGCTGGCGCAGGTTCAGCAGCAGTTGGTGGCCCACGGCTTCCAGGCGGCGCGCAGCCTCGGCCCGCCCATGTTCGTGCTGCAGCGCGGCTTGCCCGCACAGGTCTAGAAGCAGCACTCCGCAGGGATGCTGCGGGCCGCGCGCAGCCTCGGCTTCGATCTCCCGGCGCAGGTAGCCGGCGTCGGCCAGCTGGGTGTGGCGGTCGAGTGCGCGGTGGTCGCGGAACAGGCGCTCGCGCTTGTGCATGTGCTCGTTGAGCACGGCCTGCTCCTGGCGCCACAACACCAGGCCCAGCGTGAGCAGCAGCACGGCGCTGCAGGCCAAAGCCGACTCGGCCCAGGCCAGCAGCGGCACGGTGTCGGGCAGGGGCCAGAACTCGTCGAGCACGTCTGCCCACGAGGCCAGTGCCAGGGCGGCCAGCCCGCCGCCGAGCAGGCGCGTCACCGTGCCGTCCGGGCGGCTGTGCAGCACCAGCACGGTCCACGCGGCGGCCAGCAAGGCGAGACCGCCTTCGCCCGCCAGGTCCAGCCACTGCCAATCGGGCCGAGGGCGCGAAGTGCCGAAGCCGGCAAACAAGCTCAGCAGCAGCGCGGCGGCCAGCAAGGCCAGGGGGGTGATGAATCGCTTGGGCATGGGGGTGGGGCCAGCGCGCAGCGGGCCATGGTCGTGGGGCCGGGTTGAACGAGCCAACAGCGTATGAAGCCTCCGTGACGGTTTGATGCGCAAGCCGCGGCTCTGAGGCCCGCACACCACAGGCGAATGCGGGGAGGTCGAATCGGCTCACGCCGGGCCAGGCCGGCGCGCTGCTGGCGCCGCGCGCACCTTCCGCCTGCCCGCCCCGGGCGCCGGGTCGGAAAGGCTCAAGACGCCGCGTGCTTGCCCTCGTTCGGGCCGCCGAGCGTGCACGCCGCCCCGGGCTGTCATGGGACGGTCATTCCCGCTGCCGACAGTGCGCAGACCAGAGCCGTCAAGACACCCCCCCGCCGCGCTGCGCACCCCCGAAGCCCAGGAGTTCTCATGTTCCGCCCCCAACCTCATTGCCTGCCCTCGGCCCTGGCCGTGGCCGCCGCCCTGGCGCTGTGCGCCCCGGGCGTCGCGTTCGCTCAGCCGGCTGCGCCATCGCCCGTCACGGTGATCGTCATCACCGGCCAGGCCATCTCCACCGACCGTGCCCTGCGCGACCAGGCCGCCGCCGACCACATCACCAGCGTCGTGCGCGCCGACGGCATCGGCCGTCTGCCCGACCGCAACGTGGCCGAGGCGCTGCAGCGCCTGACTGGCGTGTCGGTCGAGCGCGACCAGGGCGAGGGTCGCTATGTGCGCATCCGCGGCCTGGGCCCCGACCTGAACGCGGTGTCGATCAACGGCAGCCTGGTGCCGTCGGCCGACGCCGACCGCCGCGCCGTGGCGCTGGACGTGCTGCCGTCTTCGCTCATTCGCTCTCTGGTGGTGAGCAAGACCTTGCTGCCGGAGATGGACGCCAACAGCTTGGGCGGCAGCATCGATGTGCAGACCGTGTCGGCCTTCGACCACCCGGGCCGCTTCGTCAGCGTGGACCTCGGTGCCGGCCGCGCCAGCATCGGTGGCCGCGCCAGCCCGAGCGGCTCGGTGGTGTGGAGCCAGCTCTTCGCTGGCGGTACGCTGGGCATCGCTGCGGGCCTGAGCCTGGAAGAGCGCCGCTTCGGTTCCGACAACACCGAAACCGGTGGAGCCTGGGACGGCGACGCGCTGGAAGAGATGGAGCGTCGCGACTACACGCTGACGCGCCGCCGCGCGGGCCTGGCGCTGAACATCGAATGGAAGCCGGCCGAGGGTCGACTGGTGTATGCGCGGGCGCTCGCCAGCCGCTTCAGCGACAACGAACAGCGCCTCGCGCACATCGTGGCCTTCGACGCGCCGCAGGCCGAGGGTGCCCTGGGCGATGCCGAATCGGTGCGCGAACTGAAAGACCGCAAGGAAGCCCAAAGCATCCGCTCGCTGGTGCTGGGCACGGACCAGCGCCTGGGCGTCTGGCGAATGAAGGCCGCGCTGGGCCTGAGCGAAGCCCAGGAAAAGACGCCCCTGCATCTGGGCAACGCGGTGTTCGAGGCCGAAGACCTGTTCAGCAACGTCGGGTTCAGCAACACGCGCCAGCCGCGCCTGCTGGCGCCGGAGGCCATCAACCAGGCCTCGGGCTACCTCTTGAGCGAGATCGAGCTCGAAGCCTCGCTGCACCGTGACCGTGAACGCAACCTGCGGCTGGATTTCTCGCGCAGCCTGAACCTGGGCGGCGTGGACAGCGAACTGAAGTTCGGCGCCAAGGCGAGCCGGCGCGAAAAGACCAACAGCGTGACCATCTGGAAGTTCGAAGACCTGGGCGACCCGCCGCTGGGCCTGAGCGATGCGCGGCGTTCGCTCAGCGTTTTCGCCGATGCCGCCCCGGCCTACGGCTTTGGCAACTTCGGCCCGGGCATCCGTTCGGCGCCCATCCTGGCGCTGCTGGCCGGCGCCGACCTGGATGCTGCGGTGGACGAAGAAGCCACCACGCTGGGCCGCCTGCGCATCGACGAAGACATCGACGCAGCCTATGTGCAGGGCAGTTTCCAGCTGGGTGCCAGCCAGGTCATCGCCGGGCTGCGGCACGAAGCCACGCGGCTGCAAGCCACGGGCAACGGCCTGAACGAAGGCGAGTTCGAACCTGTGCAGGTGCGCCAGCGCTACAGCCATTGGCTGCCCGGCCTGCACCTGCGCCACGACCTCGACAACAAGACCGCGCTGCGCGCCGCCTGGAGCAACGCCGTCGTGCGGCCCACGCTGGAGCAGTTGTCGCCTTCCTTCGTGTTCGACGGCGGCGATGCCAGCTTCGGCAACCCGAACCTGAAGCCGCTGCGCGCGGCCAACTACGACCTGGGCGTGGAACGCCAGCTGGGTTTTGCCGGCGCGGTGTCGGCCTACGCCTTCCACAAGCGCATCCGCGACTTCGTCTACGCCACCGACCTGGCCGGCAGCGGCGACTGGGTCGACTTCGACGAGGCGGTGACCTTTGCCAACGGCAGGAAGGCCAGCGTCAGCGGCATCGAACTGTCGTGGCAACGCACCTGGCGTGACCTGCCGGGCGTTCTCAGCGGCCTGGTCACGGGCGTGAACGGCACCTTCACGCGCTCCAAGGCAGAAATCGGACGTGTGGACGGCGGCGTGTTCCGCACGCGGCAGATCAGCCTGCCCAGCCAGTCAGACCGCGCCCTCAACTTGGTGCTCGGTTACGAAACCACGGCCCTGGGCCTGCGCCTGGCGGCCAACCACAAGTCGGCCTACCTGCTGGAGGTGGGTGATGCGCTGGACCCCGCCCAAGACCTGACCGTCGACGCGCAGACGCAGTTCGATCTCTCGGTGCGCTACAGCTTCAACCCAAAGGTCTCGGTGGTGTTCGAAGCCCTGAACCTGAGCGACGAGCCCTACTATGTTTACGCCAACCAGCGGGCGCGCAACGCGCAGTACGAGCGTTATGGCCGCAGCTTCCGCATCAACCTGAAATGGGCCCTGTTCTGATGAAACGCCTGGCCATCTTGAATCTTGCGCGGCAGTCTTTCGCCGCCGTCGCGAAGCAGAGCTTCGGCCCGGCTTGGCGGCTGGGCTGCCTGCTGGCGCTGGGTTGTGCGCTGGCCCCTGCACCGGGCTGGGCGGCCCCGGCAGCGCCCGGCGTGGCGGAGCCTGCGCCGCTGCCCCGCAGCGCGCTGAAGGCGGCGCAGGAACTTGCCGCGCTGCCGGGCGGCGGCTGGCTGGCGCTGGAAGAGCGCGCGCTGCGCCTGCTGGGCCCGCAGGGGCAAGAGCGCGCCCGGCTGGCCTTGCGTGCCGAGCACCTGGACACGCGCAGCGGCCCCCAGGGCACGCTGGCCGTGCTGGTGGATGCCAGCACGCAGCAAACGCTGCGCGTGCAGGTGGATGAAGCCGCCGGCACCTTGCAGATGCAGACCGTGGTGCCTTCGCCGCCTTTCAGCGTGCAGGCGATGTGCCTGCACCGTGACGCCCAGAACCTGGACCATGTGTTCATCGTCGGCGATGAAGGGCTGGTCGAGCAGTGGCTGTTGCGGACCGATGCGCCGGCCCTGCTGGTGCGCCGTTCCGCCGTGGTGCAGCAGGCGCGCAGCTGCCGTGTGGATGACCGCGCCGCGCTGCTCTACGTCAACGCCGAAGACGGCGGCCTGTGGGCTTACAGGGCCGATGCCGAAGGCCCGCCGCGAAGCCATGCCGTCGCGCTGGCGCGTCCGCTGGGGCCGCTGGACGGCGGTGCCGCAGCCTTCGTGGTGCTGCCCGGTGGTTTGGCGGTGTTGGAAGCCTCGGGCCGGCAACTGCACCTGCTGCAGCGCGAAGGCGCTGCCCGTTGGCGCACCAGCGCGCGGCTGCCCGTGCGGGCGCAGGGCGAGGTGGAGGCGATGACCCTGCGCGTGCGCGGTGCAGCGGTCGATCTGTTCTGGCGTGATGAATCCAGCACGCCCTGGCAGCAGCGCCGTGCCGCATGGAAACGCAGCGCCGATGCCGGCCTGCCACCGCTGCTGCCCATCGTGCTGCCGGCGGCCGCCACCGAGCCCGTCAACCAGTTCGGCGACGCGGCCGACGACCCGGCCATCTGGGTGCACCCGCAACAGCCCGAACGTTCGCGCGTGCTGGGCACCAACAAGCGCGCCGGGTTGAACGTCTACGACCTGCAGGGCCGTGAGCTGCAGTTCCTGGCCTCGGGCCGCGTCAACAACGTCGACGTGCGCCAGGGCGTGCGCTTCGACGGGGCGGCGGGCGGCCAGGCGCTCGATCTGGCCGTGGCCACGCAGCGCGACGACCTGAGCCTGGTGGTCTACCGCATCGATGCCGAAGGCGAGGTGAAGGAGATCGGCCGCATTCCCACCGGCCTGCGCGACATCTACGGCACTTGCCTGCACAAGCCGCGGGCCGGCGGCCTGGAAGCGCTGGTCAACGACAAGGACGGTCGCTTCGAACGCTGGCAGCTGCAGTGGCGGGAAGGGCGCATCAGCGGCACGCGCATCCAGGGTTTTGCGGTGAAGAGCCAGCCCGAGGGCTGCGTGGCCGATGACGCGGCCGAACGCCTGTTCATCGGCGAAGAAGACGAGGCCGTCTGGGCAGTGTCGCTGGCGCCCGCCGACGGCCTGGGCAGCCAGCCGAAGCTGACGCGTGTGATCGGCATCGGCGGCCTGGTGCTGGACGACATCGAAGGCCTGGCACTGTACGAAGGGGGCGCCGAGGGCGGCAACTTTCTCATCGTCTCCAGCCAGGGCAACAGCAGCTACGTGGTGCTGGACGCGGCGCCGCCCTTCCGCGTGCGCGGCGCGTTCCGCGTCGGCATTGACGCGGCGCGTGGCATCGACGCGGTCTCCGAGACCGACGGGCTGGATGTCACCGCCCGGCCGCTGGGCCCGCGGTTTCCGCGGGGCATCTTCGTCGCGCAAGACGGCTTCAAGCGCCTGCCCGACGGGCCGCAAAACTACAAGATCGTCGATTGGCGCGACATCGCCCGGGCGCTGAACCTGCCGTGACGCGCGACGCGCGCAGCGCGTACGCTGCCGAATCTGTCGAGTCGGCCCACAATGCGCCCATGAACGAACCCGCCAGCTACGTGCCACCCGCCGTGTGGAGCCCGCCGCCTTCCAACGGGGGCCGCTTCGCGAACATCAACCGCCCCACCGCCGGTGCCACGCACGAGCGCCCGCTGCCGGTGGGCAAGCACCCGCTGCAGCTGTACTCCCTGGGCACGCCCAACGGCGTGAAGGTCACGGTGATGCTGGAAGAACTGCTGGCCGCCGGCCACGCCGGTGCCGAGTACGACGCCTGGCTGGTGAACATCCAGGAAGGCGAGCAGTTCGGCAGCGGCTTCGTGGGCATCAACCCGAATTCCAAGATACCCGCGCTGATGGACCACAGCGGCGCGGCGCCGGTGCGGGTGTTCGAATCGGGCGCCATCCTGATGTACCTGGCCGAGAAGTTCGGCGCCTTCCTGCCCACCGAGCCAGCGGCGCGCGCGGAATGCCTGTCGTGGTTGTTCTGGCAGATGGGCAGCGCGCCTTTCCTGGGCGGGGGCTTCGGCCACTTCTATGCCTACGCGCCGCACAAGATCCAGTACGCCATCGACCGCTACGCGATGGAAACCAAGCGCCAGATGGACGTGCTGAACCGCCGGCTGGCCGAGAGCCCTTTTGTCGCCGGCGCGGCCTACACCATCGCCGACATGGCCATCTGGCCCTGGTACGGGCAGCTCGCCAAGGGCCTGCTGTACGAAGCCGGTGAATTCCTGCAGGTGCATGAATACACGCACGTGCGGCGCTGGGCCGACGAGCTGGCGCAGCGCCCCGCCGTGCGCCGTGGCCGCATGGTGAACCGCCGCTTCGGCGACCCCGCCAGCCAACTGCACGAACGGCACGACGCCAGCGATTTCGAGCTGCGCACCCAGGACAAGCTGGCCCCGCCGGCCGAGAAGAGCTGAAGGCCCGGCCCATGCCCCTGGTGCTGTACGACTGCGCCACCGCGCCCAGCCCACGCCGCGCGCGCATCCTGCTGGCCGAGAAGGGCCTGGCGCACACCACGGTGCAGGTGGACCTGCGCAGTGGCGAACAGCTGGGCGAGGCCTACCGCCTCGTCAACCCGCAGTGCACGGTGCCTGCCTTGCGCACCGAAGACGGCTTGGTGCTGGCCGACAACGCCGCCATCGCCGCCTACCTGGAAGCCCGCCACCCCGAGCCCCCGCTGCTAGGCCGCACGCCGGCCGAGAAGGCCCAGGTGGCCAGCTGGCAGTGGCGGGTGGAATTCGAGGGGCTGATGGCGGTGGCCGAGGCGCTGCGCAATGGCAGCCCCGCCATGGCCCAGCGCGCACTGCCCGGGCCGGTGAACTACGCGCAGATTCCCGAGCTGGCGCAGCGCGGCCTGCTGCGCCTGCAGCAGTTCTTCCAGACGCTGGAAACCCAGCTCGCGGCGCACCCGTTCGTGGCCGGCCCGGCCTTCAGCATCGCCGACATCACCGCGGTGGTGGCGGTGGACTTTGCGCGCGTGGTGAAGCAGAAGCCCGGCGAGGCCCACCCGCACTTGCAGCGCTGGCGGACAGAGATGGCCCTGCGGCCTTCGATGGCGCTGTAGCGGCTGGCTGGCGCGCCTCGGGCCGGTCCGAGGCGGGGTGGGCAGCCTGCGCCCCGCCCACGCCCTGCCAACGCCCCGCCTGTAGCCTGACCGTTTCAGGCCGGGGCCGCCGGCAGGTGCAGCGTGACGGTGGTGCCCTGGCCTTCCTCGCTGGCCAGCGCAATGTGGCCACCCATGGCCTGCACCAGCCAGCGCGTCAGCGCCAGGCCCACGCCCACGCCGTCTGCCATCGGGCTGCCATCGGTGCTGTGGGCCTGCCGGCCCAGGCGGTTGAAGGGCTCGAAGACGTGGGCCCTCTGCACGGCGCTGATGCCGATGCCGGTGTCCTGCAGCTGCAGTTGCCAGCAGGCGCTGCCATCGGGCCCGGCCGCAGGGGCAGCGCGCAACTGCACCTGCCCGCCGCGGCGGTTGTACTTCAGCGCATTGCCTAGCAGGTGGCCCAGCACCTGCCGCAGCCGGGCGGGGTCGGCGTGCACCTTGGCGCCCGCCGGCAGTTCGGGTGGCAGCACCTGCACGCCCATTGCGGCGGCCAGCGGGGCCTGCGTCTCGCAGGCCGCCTGCCAGGCTGGGGCCAGCGGCACCGGTTCCAGCTGCAGGGCGAGCTGGCCGTTCTGCACCCGCGACAGGTCGAGCACGTCGTCGATCATCCCCAGCAGGTGCCAGCCGGCCTGTTCGATCAGTGCCACGTGGTGGCGCTGCGCCTCGGGCTCGCCCTGGCCCAGCGACTGCTTCAGCAGCTGCGCAAAGCCCAGCACGGCGTTCAGCGGCGTGCGCAGCTCGTGGCTCATGCGCGCCAGGAACTCGGTCTTGGCCTGGCTGGCCGCGGCAACACGGTCGCGTTCGGCGCGCAGAGCTTCCACCTCGCGGCGGTCGCTCAGGTCGGTGAGCGTGCCCACCACGCGCAGCGCCCGGCCCTGGTGGTCGCGCGCGGCCACGCGCCCGCGCGAAAGCACCCAGCGGTAGCGGCCGTCGGCGGCCCGCAGGCGGAACTCGAAGGTGTAGGCCTCGGTCCGGCCCTCCAGGTGGCGGCCGAGCTCGGCCAGCATGGTGTCCAGGTCGTCGGGGTGAACCCGGCTGCGCCACACCGCCGTGGGTTCGGGTTCGTCGTTGACGGCGTAGCCCAGCTCGGCCTTCCACTCGGGCGAGTAGTGCACGCGCTGCGCGACGGGGTCGAGGTCCCAGACACCGAAAGACGCGCTCTGCAGCGCCAGACCCCAGCGCTGCTCCAGCGCGTTCAGTTCTTTTTGCATGACTTGGGTGTGCTGTGCCAGCGGCGGCGAAGGGCCGGCGGCGCTGCAGTATGTCGCCTTGCGCCCGCAAAGCAAGGGTAAGCACCATGTTTGTGCAGAGTCTGAGGTCCTAATATTCGTCCAACTGCATATGTAGATAAAAAGCTGCACTGCAGCTAGCCCGGCGGCACCCGCCGCCCCTGGCTCGAAGAGGAACCTGCCTTGAAGCCTCACGCTCCCGCTGCTGGCCGTTTGCTGAAAGCGCCTGAAAACTTCATCCCGCGCGAGGCCGTGGGCACCGTTTTCCGCGAGGCCAAGGCCGGGCGGCGCGATTTCGTGCGTGGCGCCTTCGCGGCGGCCTTGGCTGGTGCTGCCACGCCGGCCGCGCTGGCCCAGGCCAACCCCGTACCCGCGGGCGGCGGCGACCCCCACATCCTGGAACTGCCCGCCCATACGAAGGGCCTGGGCCAGCCCGTGGTGACCGACGGCTATGGCAAACCTTCGCAGTACGAGGCCAACGTGCAGCGCCGCCAGAGCCCCGGCCTGACGCAAACCACCCAGGCCAGCGTCAGCTTCGCGCCGCTGCAAAGCCTGTTCGGCATCGTCACGCCCAGCGGCCTGCACTTCGAGCGCCACCACCAGGGCTGGTGGGACATCGACCCCAGCAAGCACCGCCTGATGCTCAACGGCAGCGACGAGAAGATGCTGAAGCGGCCGATGGTGTTCACCGTCGACGAGATCATGCGCCTGCCCTCGGTGAGCCGTTTCCATTTCATCGAGTGCGGCGCCAACACCGGCATGGAGTGGGGCAACGTGGCCGTGCCCACCTGCCAGTACACGCACGGCATGATCAGCTGCAGTGAATTCACCGGCGTGCCGCTGAAGACCCTGCTCGACCTGGCCGGCTGCGACTACAAGCGCGGCCGCTACCTGCTGGCCGAAGGCGCCGATGGCAGCAGCATGACGCGCACCATTCCCATGGAACTGGTGGAAAGCGGCGAGGTCTTCGTCGCCTATGGCCAGAACGGCGAGATGCTGCGCCCCGAGAACGGCTACCCGCTGCGCCTGGTGGTGCCGGGCGTGCAAGGGGTGAGCTGGGTGAAGTACCTGCGCCGCATCGAGGTGGGCGACAAGCCCTACGCCGCGAAAGACGAGGTCATGCACTACATCGACCTCATGCCCGACGGCCGCCACCGCCAGTACACCAGCACGCAGGAAGTGAAGAGCGTCGTCACCACGCCCTCGGGCGGCCAGGTGCTGCTGGACCGCGGCTACTACCAGATCAGCGGCCTGGCCTGGAGCGGGCGCGGCAAGGTGCGGCGCGTGGATGTCTCGGTGGACGGCGGGCGCAACTGGCAGGTGGCGCGCCTGCAGGGCCCGGTGATGGACAAGTGCCTCACGCGCTTCACGCTCGACTGGGCCTGGGACGGCAAGCCCGCGCTGGTGATGAGCCGCGCCACCGACGACACCGGCCACGTGCAGCCCACTTACCGGCAACTGCGCGCGGTGCGGGGTTCACGCTCGATCTATCACAACAACGCCATCCAGAGCTGGCTGGTGCAGGAAAGCGGCGAGGTGAAGAATGTCCAGCTCTCTTGAGCAGGCCCTGCGCTGGGCCCTGGCCGCCACGGTGCTGGCGCTGGGTCTGTCTGCGCATGCGCAGGCGCAGGCGCAAACCTCTTTCCCCGGCATCGGCCGCGCCGCCACGCCCAGCGAAGTGGCGGCCTGGGACATCGACGTGCGCCCTGATTTCAAGGGCCTGCCCAAGGGCTCGGGCTCGGTGGCCAAGGGCATGGAGGTGTGGGAGGGCAAGTGCGCCTCGTGCCACGGCATCTTCGGTGAAAGCAACGAGGTCTTCTCGCCGCTGGTGGGCGGCACCACGGCCGCCGACATCAAGACCGGCCGCGTGGCGCGCCTCACCGACGCCGGCTTTCCGGGGCGCACCACCTTGATGAAGGTGTCGAGCATCTCCACCTTGTGGGACTACATCAACCGCGCCATGCCCTGGAACGCGCCCAAGTCCCTGTCGGTGGAAGAGGTCTACGCCGTCACCGCCTACATGCTGAACATGGGCAACGTTCTGCCCGACAGCTTCGTGCTCAGCCACGAGAACATCGCCGAGGTGCAGACGCGCCTGCCCAACCGCAACGGCAAGACCACCGACCACGGCATGTGGCCCGGCAAGACCATGGGCAACGGCGGCAAGCCCGACGTGCAGGGCGTGGCCTGCATGCGCAACTGCGCCGCCGAGCCGAAGGTGGCTTCCTTCCTGCCCGACTTCGCCCGCAACAACCACGGCAACCTGGCCGAGCAGCAGCGCCCGGTGGGCCCGCAGCGCGGTGCCGACACCACCCGGCCGGCGCCCACCAGCGCCGCAGCAGCCGTGGCCGTGGCGGCCGCAGCGGCGGCGGCACCGCGCCCGGCGGCGGCCGCCAGCGAAGGCCAGCTCGCCCTGGCCCTGGCCGCCAAGCACACGTGCACGGCCTGCCACGGCGTGGAGCAGAAGATCGTCGGCCCGGGCCTCAGGGAGATTGCCGCGAAACACGCGGGCCGCACCGACGCAGAGGCCTACCTGCTGGGCAAGATCAAGAACGGCGGCCAGGGCGTCTGGGGCGCCATCCCCATGCCTGCGCAGAGCCTGCCGGACAATGACGCCCAGGTGCTGGCCCGCTGGCTGGCCGCCGGGGCACCAAAGTAGTTTCCCGCTTGGGGTTCGCCCGCTGCAGGCAAGCGGCCCCCGTTCATTACCCTCTTGCTGACCCAAGGAGTTCACCATGACCCAACGCCGAGAAGTGCTGGTTCGTTCCGGCCAGGTGGCCGCGCTGCTGGCCGGTGCCGGCCTGCTGCCCATGCAGGCGCAGGCCGCCTGGAATGCCGCGGCTTTCGAGATCAAGACCATGGCCGAACTGGCCAAGACGCTGGGTGCCAGTGCACCGGCCGAAAGCAAGGACGTCACCGTCACCGGCCCCGACATCGCTGAAAACGGCGCCGTGGTGCCAGTGGGTGCCTCCACCACGCTGCCGGGTGTGAAGAAGCTGATGCTGCTGGTGGAGAAGAACCCCAGCGTGCTGGCCGCCAGCTTCGACGTGAGCGATGCCGTGGATGCCGCCTTCACCACGCGCGTGAAGATGGGCCAGTCGTCCAACGTGATGGCCGTGGCGCTGATGAACGACAACCGCGTGCTGTTTGCGCAGAAGGAAGTGAAGGTCACGCTCGGTGGCTGTGGCGGCTGAGGCCCCCAGACACCGAGCTTGAGCAGTTCAACACCGAATTCACCGATCTAGGAGCAAGACCATGGCAGACCCGATGCGCATTCGCGCCCAAGCCGCTGGCGACAAGACCACCGTCCGTGTGCTGATGCAGCACGAAATGGAAACCGGCCAGCGCAAGGATTCCGCCGGCAAGACCATCCCGGCCTGGTTCATCCAGGAAGTCACCGCGCGCCACAACGGCAAGCAGGTGCTCAGCGCCGAATGGGGCCCGGCGGTTTCGAAGAACCCCTTCCTGCAGTTCACCGTGAAGGGTGCGAAGGCCGGCGACAAGATCGCCGTCACCTGGAAAGACAACAAGGGCGAAACCCGTACCGACGAGGCCACGGTTTCCTGAGCCCCCCGTTCCTGGCTTGCTGAAGAGAGAAAACAACCATGAAGCCTTTCCGCATCTTCTGTGTCGCGCTGGCCGGCTTGCTTGCCGCGGGCGCCCAGGCCCAGGCCCCGGCGCCCAAGACCGCCGCCGACGGCATTGCCGAGTACCGCAAGATGCTGGAAGACGGCAACCCGGCCGACCTCTTCGAAGCCAAGGGCGAAGAGCTGTGGAAAACGCCCCGCGGCCCGAACAAGGTGTCGCTGGAGAAATGCGACCTCGGCCTGGGCCCCGGCGTGGTGAAGGGCGCCTGGGTGCAACTGCCGCGCTACTTCGCCGACACGCAGAAGGTGCAGGACGTCGAGTCGCGCCTGGTCACCTGCATGGCCACGCTGCAGGGCTTCAACGCCGAAGAGCTGGCGAAGACGCCTTTCGGCCGCGGCGAGATGGCCAACATCACGGCCCTGGCCACCTGGGTGGCCGCCTCCTCGCGCGGCCAGCGCTTCGCGCTGCCGCAAAGCCACCCCGAAGAAAAGCGCTTCTACGAACTGGGCAAACGCGCCTTCTTCTTCCGCGGCGGGCCCATGGACTTCTCCTGCGCCAGCTGCCACGGTGTGGACGGGCAGCGCATCCGCCTGCAGGAACTGCCCAACCTCACCAAGAACCCAGGTGACGGCATCGGCTTTGCCGCCTGGCCGGCCTACCGCGTGAGCAACGGTCAGATGTGGAGCATGCAGCTGCGCCTGAACGACTGCTACCGCCAGCAGCGCTTCCCCTACCCGGGCTTCGCCTCCGACCTGACGGTGGCTCTCGGCGTCTACATGGGCGTGAATGCCAAGGGGGCCGAGTCCATCGCCCCGGCCATCAAGCGCTGAAGCTTGCCCACCCAGCTACCCACCAGGCCGCATCCATGAAAACGCAACACCTCCTTTCCGCCCTGGGCGCTGCCGTGCTGTTGGCCGGCTGTGCATCGGCACCCCCGGCCCCCACCGCGGCCCAGCTGGACGAGCAGGCCATGGCCATGATCAAGGCCGCCTTCCGCGACCAGGGCATCGCCAAGGTCGACCGCATCCAGCAAGACCTTGGGCAAAGCGCCTGCTCCTCCGACCAGCCCCCCAGCGAGACCGTGGCCAAGCAGGTGGAAGCCGAGGCCCTGGCCAGCATCAAGTGGCCCACCGGTGGCCAGTACATCGGTGACTGGCGCAAGGGCGAAACCCTGGCCCAGGGCGGCCGCGGCATGACCTGGACCGACACCACCACCGACCCCAAGGCCAACGGCGGCCAGTGCTACAACTGCCACGCCATCGACAAGAAGGAAATCAGCTACGGCACCATCGGCCCCAGCCTGTGGAACTACGGCAAGCTGCGCGGCGTGAAGGACCCGGCCGACCCCGCATCGGCGGCCATCGTGCAGTACACCTGGGGCAAGCTGTGGAACAGCAAGGCCTACGCGGCCTGCTCGAACATGCCGCGCTTCGGCCACGCCAAGCTGCTGAACGAAGAGCAGATCCGCGACATCATGGCCCTGCTGCTCGACCCCCGGTCGCCCGTGAACCAGTGAGACCCGGCCCGCTTTCGAGCGGGCCTTTTTTGTCTCTTTCATATCCATGGTTGCTGAAGCATGAATCTTTCCAAGCGCGACTTCCTCCAGCTCATGGCCTCGGCCTCGGCCGCCGGCCTGGCCCTGGGCACCTATGCCGAGGCCGATGCCGCCACCGCGCAGCAAGGGCTGTACGACCTGCCGCCTTTCGGCAATGTGTCGCTGCTGCACATGACCGACTGCCACGCGCAGCTGCTACCCATCCGCTTCCGCGAGCCCAGCGTCAACCTGGGCGTGGGCGCCATGCAGGGCCAGCTGCCGCACCTGGTGGGCGAGCACCTGCTGAACAAGGCCGGCGTGCGCCCCGGCACGCCGCTGGCCCACGCCTACACCTACATCGATTTCGAGAAAGCCTCGCGCCGCTACGGCAAGGTGGGCGGCTTTGCGCACCTGGCCACGCTGGTGAAGATGCTCAAGGCCAGCCGCCCGGGCGCGCTGCTGCTCGATGGCGGCGACACCTGGCAGGGCAGCGCCACCAGTTTGTGGACGAACGCGCAGGACATGGTCGACGCCTGCAAGCTGCTGGGCGTGGACGTGATGACGGGCCATTGGGAATTCACCTATGGCATGGAGCGCGTGAAGGAGATCGTCGAGAAAGACTTCAAGGGCAAGGTCGACTTCGTGGCGCAGAACGTCAAGACCAACGACTTCGGCGACCCGGTCTTCAAGCCCTACGTCATCCGCCCCATCAACGGCGTGCCGGTGGCCATCATCGGCCAGGCTTTCCCGTACACGCCCATCGCCAACCCGCGCTACATGGTGGCCGACTGGGCCTTCGGCATTCAAGACGAGAACATGCAGGCCACGGTGGACGAGGCCAGAGCCAAGGGCGCGCAGCTCGTGGTGGTGCTCTCGCACAATGGCATGGACGTCGACCTCAAGATGGCCAGCCGCGTGCGCGGCATCGACGCCATCTTAGGCGGCCACACCCACGACGGTGTGCCCATGGCCGTGCCGGTGAAGAACGCCGGCGGCACCACGCTGGTGACGAACGCCGGCAGCAACAGCAAGTTCCTGGGCGTGATGGACTTCGACGTGAAGGACGGCAAGCTGGTCGACTACCGCTACCGGCTGCTGCCCGTGTTCGCCAACCAGCTGAAGCCCGATGCGGCGATGGAAGCGCTCATCACCAAGATACGCGCGCCCTACCTCGACAAGCTGAACGAGAAGCTCGCCGTCACCGACGGCCTGCTCTACCGCCGCGGCAACTTCAACGGCAGCTGGGACCAGCTGCTGTGCGACGCGCTGATCGACGTGCAGGGCGCCGACATCGCCTTCAGCCCGGGCTTCCGCTGGGGCACCAGCCTGCTGCCGGGCGACACCATCACGCGCGAACTGCTGATGGACCAGGTGGCCATCACCTACCCCTACGCCACGCTGACCGAGATGCGCGGCGAGATGATCAAGACCATCCTCGAAGACGTGGCCGACAACCTCTTCAACCCCGACCCGTACTACCAGCAGGGCGGCGACATGGTGCGCGTGGGCGGGCTCAGCTACACCATGACCCCGGGCGAGAAGATGGGCAGCCGCATCGGCGACATGCGCCTGAAGGGCCGGCCCATCGAGGCCGGCAAGACCTACAAGGTGGCCGGCTGGGCGCCCGTGGCCGAAGAAGCGAAGAACGCCCCCGGCGTGAAGCCGGTGTGGGAACTCGTCGAAACCTGGCTGAAAGGCCAGGGTGGCCGCGTCAAGCCCCGGCGCATCAACACGCCGCGGCTCGTGGGCATGCAAGGCAACCCGGGCATCGCGCAGGGCTGAACGTTGAACCCAACAAGAAGGAGACTGGCCATGAAGACCCTTCTCCACACCGCCGTGGCCCTGGCCCTGGTGGTGGCCACGGGCTGGGCGGCCGCCCAGGACACCGTGGTCTACCACGTCAACGACACGGCCACGCAGGCGCTGAGCACGCTGCGCAACATCCGCAACCACCTCGACACCGACCCCACGGCCAAGATCACCGTGGTGACGCATGCCTTCGGCGTGGACTTCCTGATGGAAGGCATGAAGGACCGCAACGAATCTTCCTTCGCTGCCACGGTGTCTGCGCTGGTGGCGCGCGGGGTGAAGTTCGAGGTGTGCGAGATCACGCTGAAGAACCGCAACCTGAAGCGCGAGCAGTTCATCCAGGAGGCCGATTTCACGCCCTCGGGCGTGGTGCGCCTGACCAAGCTGCAGAAGCAAGGTTTCGCCTACATCAAGCCTTGAAGCCGCCCGGCGCCCCACACTGGGCGCCGAGGAGGGCCCAGCCATGCTGCTCGATCAACTGCTGGAACGCCTGGGCGAGCCGGGTACGCTGGCCCTGGGGGGGCTGAGCATCGGCGTGGTGTTCGGCTTCATGGCGCAGCGCTCGCGCTTCTGCCTGCGTTCGGCGGTGATCGAGTTCGCGCGCAACCAGACGGGCGGCAAGCTCACGGTCTGGCTGTTTGCCTTCGCCACCGCGCTGGCAGCCACACAACTGCTGGCGCTGGCCGGCAGCTTCGATGCCAGCACGGCTCGGCAGATAGCAGCGCGCGGCAGCCTGTCGGGGGCGGCGGTGGGCGGCCTGCTCTTCGGGGTGGGCATGATCCTGGCGCGGGGCTGCTCCAGCCGCCTGCTGGTGCTGGCGGCCCAGGGCAACCTGCGTTCGCTGCTGTCGGGGCTGGTGTTCGCGGTGACGGCCCAGGCTGCGCTGACCGGCGCGCTCTCGCCGTTGCGCGAGGCCATTGCCGGCTTGTGGACGGTGGAAGGCGGCACCGCGCGCGACCTCATCGCGCGCACCGGCATCGGCCACGGCGGGGCGCTGCTGTTTGCCGGCGTGTGGCTGGCGGCCGCGATGTTCTGGGCGCGGCGCCAGCGTGTGCCCACCTGGGGCTGGGCCGGTGCCATCGGCGTGGGCCTGGCTGTGGCAGCGGCCTGGTGGTTCACCTATGCGGTGGCGCAGCGCGCCTTCGACCCCCACCCCGTCCAGGCCCTGAGCTTCACCGGCCCTTCGGCCGAGGTGCTGAGCCGCGTGCTTTTCGTCAGCAGCAAACGCTGGAACTTCGACATCGGCCTGGTGCCCGGCGTCTTCCTGGGCGCCTTCATCGCTGCGGCCTGGGCGGGCGAATTGAAGCTCGAAGGCTTCCAGGGCGGCGCCAGCATGCGCCGCTACATTGCGGGCGCCATGGCCATGGGCTTCGGCGGCATGCTCGCGGGGGGCTGCGCCGTGGGCGC
Source organism: beta proteobacterium AAP51 (assembly GCA_001295905.1). Taxonomy (GTDB): domain Bacteria; phylum Pseudomonadota; class Gammaproteobacteria; order Burkholderiales; family Burkholderiaceae_C; genus Rubrivivax. The sequence goes on from LJHT01000014.1 coordinate 19,354, forward strand.
CGGCATCTCGGGCGCGGCCGTCTTCACGCTCACGGCCTGGGTCACGCTGGTGGCGATGTGGCTCGGGGCTGCCCTCACCGACCGCCTGATCGACCAGCACCCCGCCGACCCGCAACCCCAGGCACCCACCACCCCGAACGTGGTGATGCCCACCGCTTGAGAATGTCCGTCATGCGTTGTTCAGTCTTGTCCCGCTCTCTGGCTGGCGTTTCCTTTGCACTGCTTCGTGGAGGGCTGGGGGTCGCCGCGGTGATGCTGGCGCCGCCGGCGCTGGCGCAGCAAGCCGCAGTGGTGGCCGTGGCAGCGGCCCCCGCCGTCCCTGCCGCAGTCTTGAAGCGCGCGGAAGAAATCGTGCAGGGCCAGTGTTTCATCTGCCACGGCGTGGATGGCGAAAGCTCCAGCCCCGCCTTCCCCCGCCTGGCTGGCCAGAACGCCGCCTACGTGGCCCGGCAACTGGCCGACTACAAGTCAGGCAAGCGCAAGAGCAGCACCATGCAGCCCATGGTGGAAGCGCTGACGGCCGAAGACTTCCACGCGCTGGGCGCCTTCTATGCCACGCGGCCGACGCATGTGCACGAGGTGCAAGACCCCGAGCTGGCACAGGTGGGCCGCTTCATCTACCAGCGCGGCAATCCGTGGAGCGGCGTGGCCTCGTGCGCCACCTGCCATGGCACCAGCGCCCAGGGCAGCGAAACGCTGCCGCGGCTGGCCGGGCAGCACGCGCAGTACACCGAGAACCAGCTGAAGTCCTTCAACAAGCGCGAGCGCACCAACGACAACGCCGTGATGCACGGCATCGCCAGCAAGCTGAGCGAACTGGAAATGAAGGCCGTCGCCGCCTACCTCAGTGGATTGAAGTAGGGCCCCCAAGCTCGCTGGCGCTCCGCGCAACGCCAGAGGCGTTGCTTGCTGGGCCGTCCAAGTCCGCGCAGGCGGACTTGGAACTGCGGCCTTCGCCCCCCCGAGGGGGCCGTTCGCCTACGGCCCGGCAAAGCCGGTTCCGTGGCTCTGGCTGGGTCAGGGGCAGCCTTCACGGCGGCCCCCGGGTTCAGCCCAGCATGTCGTCCCAGATGTTGTCGGCCCAGCTCAAGGCATAACGGCCCTCGAGCTGGTTGGCGGCGGCCGAGACACCGCCCGAGCCCGGCACGGTCTTGAAGGTCTTGTCCTTCGCATCGTACTGGTGCACCGAGGCGACGTGGATCACGTCCTTGGCCGTCACGAAGCTGTAGCAGGTGTTCATCACCACCGGCGTGGCGCTCACGGGCTCGCCCTTCAGCAGCTGGATGATGGCTGCCGCCGCCACCTTGGCGTGCTGGTTGGCCATGTGGCCGCTCTTGGGCATGGCCGGGGCCGAGAAGGTGGCGTCGCCCAGCACGTGGATGCCCTTGGCAGCAGTGGCTTCCATCGTGAGCCAGTCCACGCCCACCCAGCGGTCGTTGACGTTGATGAGGCCGGCCGAACGCGCGATATCGCCCGCCCGCTGCGGCGGGATGATGTTCAGCACATCGGCCTTCACGTCCTCGAAATCGAACTTGGCCACCTTGCCCGCCACTTCCTTTAGCTCGGCATTGGCGCGGTACTCGATGAGGCCCTGGTAGTGCTGGGCGAAGGCGCGCTCGAACAGGCCTTTCTTCGAGGTGATCTCGGGGTTGGCGTCCAGCACCAGCACCTTGCTCTTGGGCTTGGCGGTCTTGAAGTAGCTGGCCACCATGCAGGCGCGCTCGTAAGGCCCGGGAGGGCAGCGGTAGGGCGCCTTGGGAATGCTCATCGCGAACACGCCGCCATCGGGCATGGCTTCGAGCTGCTTGCGCAGCGCCACGGTCTGCGCGCCGGCCTTCCAGCTGTGCACGGCCTGGCCGCTGTCTAGCGAGGCACTCAGCCCGCCCACCTGCTCGTTCATGAAGTCGACGCCGGGCGAGATCACCAGGCGGTCGTAGGGCAGCTCGGCCCCGCTGGCCAGGCGCACCTTCTTCGCCGCGGCGTCCACCGCCACCACCTCGCCCTGCACGAGCTTCACGCCCAGGGCCTTGAGGCCTTCGTAGCCGCGCGTGACGTCGGCGATCTGCTTGTAGCCGCCCACCACCAGGTTGCTGATGGGGCAGGACACGAAGCTGGTGTTGCGCTCGACCAGCGTGACGTCGACGTTGCCGCCCCACATGCGCAGGTAGCGTGCGGTGGTCGCGCCGCCGAAGCCACCGCCGACGATGACCACGCGGCCGATGGAAGGCCCCGTGGCACCGCCCGTGGCGCAGCCGGCCAGGGCCAGTCCGCCCACGGCGGCAGCGCCGGCCAGCAGGCGGCGGCGGGAAGGGTGCAGGGCGCCCAGGGTGGGTTCAGTCTTGTTGTTCATGGCTTGCCTTGCTGCTTACGGGCGGGGCTTCTTCGGTTGCTGCGCGGCAAAGTAGCCGGCAATCAGCTTGATCTGTTCATCGGTGTAGCCCTTGGCGATCTGGTGCATGATGGTTGCGGGCAGGGCGCCACTCTTGTAGTCGTTCAGCATCGCAACGATCTTTTCGGCCTGCAGGCCGGCCAGGGGCTTCATGTCGCCGCGCGCATTGCCGTTGGTGCCATGGCAGTTGGCGCAGGTGGCTGCCAGGTTGCGGGCCAGGTGCGGGTCGGGGGCCGGCGCCGGGCTCTGGGCCATCACGGCCGCCGGCACGGCCACCAGGGCCCAGGCAGCAACGGTCTTGCGAAAGTTCATCGGGGGGTTCTCCTGTGCGGTCGGGGGTTGCGGCAGGCATGCACGCAAACGGGCCCCGGCATGCACGGATTCTGGGCATATATTCGTGCATGCAAATCCAGCGTATTCCCTGAGCGTGTCCATGGCCTGCCACCGGCGGTTGTACCCGAGCAGGGCTGCCTGATGCCGCAGCAGGGGCAGGGCTTCGGGCATGGCACGCGCCGCCGCTGGTGCATGCAAGCCGCTGGCTGGGTGGCGGCGCTGGCAAGCCCACGCGCCGCTGCGGTCTCGCCCCTGCTGGATGAAGCGCCGGCCCCCATCGTCTGGCCCAGCCTCAGCACGGTCGAAGGGCGCACGCTGCCGCCCGCGCACTGGCAGGGTGTGCCCACCATCGTGGTGTTCTGGGCCACCTGGTGCGGCTTCTGCCGACGCCACAACGCCCATGTCGACCAGCTCTACCGCAACGTCGACGCCGGCCGCCTGCGTGTGCTGGGCGTGGCGCTGGACAGCGACGCCGCACTGGTGCGGCGCTACCTGCGCCAGACCGGCTACGGTTTCCCCACCGTAGCCGACGGCACGGCGCTGCGCCGCCGCTTCACCGAGCGCCGCGTCATCCCCATGACCTGCACGCTGGGCGCCGACGGCCGCCTGCGGCAGGCGATTCCTGGCGAGATGAGCGAAAGCGACGTGCTCGCCCTGGCCCGCCTGGCCCTGCCCCCGCGCTGAGCCCCCCGCGGCGGCCGTTCACAGCATGCGCTCGAGCCGCCAGTTCTGGTAGCGCAGCGCGCCCATCGCCCCGAGCACGATGCCGCCCAGTGCGATGAAGCTGCCCAGCGACAGCGTGGAGATGCCCGACAGCCCCTGGCCCACCGTACAGCCCAGCGCCGTGACGCCACCCACGCCCATCAGCGCGCCGCCGGCCAGGTGGTTGGCCAGGTCTTCGACGCTGCCGAAACCTTCCCAGCGGAAGCTGCGGTCCAGCACCGAGACGATGCAGGCCCCCAGCGGCAAGCCCACCACGCTGACGATGCCCAGGGTGAGCAGCTTGCTGGTGTCGCTGAAGAACAGCAGCCAGTCGAGCGTGAAGCCCACCGGTGCCATCATGCTCAGCGATTCCATGCGCCGCGAATTCGTGGCCAGGAAGGCCTCCTCCAGCGTGTTGGGGTCTTCGGCCACGTAGCCCAGCACCCCGCTTACCCACCAGGTGGCCACGATGACCGCGCCCACGCCCATGCCGCCCAGCAGCACCTCGCCGTGCCGGCCTTCGGGCTTGCTCAGCACCCACAGCACCAGCAGCAGCGCCAGGGCCGCGCCCAGGCCCAGCGCCCACGTGCCCGCGGGCAGCCCCGAAGCGGCGGCCAGCAGCGAGGGCAGGTCTTGCCCGGTGGGCAGTTCGAAGGCGACGCGGTCCACCGTGTTCACGCGCAGCACGCCGGTGATGCCGCGCATCGTGGCAAACGCCGCCAGGCCCAGCACCACCACCACCACCAGCGCCTTAAGGTTGCCGCTGCCCAGGCGCAGCAGGTTCTTGCTGCCGCAGCCCGAGGCCAGCACCATGCCGAAGCCGAACATCGCGCCGCCCACCAGGGCCGAAAGCCACAGCACGCGCGGCGCTGCGTAGATGGAATTGGCCGCCTGCACCCAGCCCAGCGCCACCATGCCGTTGAAGCCCAGCACCGCCACCGCGACCGCCAGGGCCCACATGCGGGCACGCTCCCAGTCGCCCATGTTCACCACGTCGGCAATGGCGCCCATGGTGCAGAAGCGGCTGCGCTGCGCCACGGCGCCGAAGATCACGGCCAAGATGAAGCTGGCCCACAGCACCTGTTGGCTGAGGCTTTCGATGTCCACGGTTTCCATGTCGCGATTGTGGCGCGAGGGCACCACGGCCCGAACCGTGACTGCGGGTTGACCCGGGGGGGCGGTATCCGTACCTGCAAATATCATTCGGTACTGATTCTGTGATGTCACCCACCGCCTGGAGCCCCCGTGAAGCTTGACCGCCGCGCCCCTCTTGCCCTGTTGTTGTTGACGGTCCTTGGCAGCCAGCCCGCGCTGGCCAGCAAGGAACTGGCTGCGAAGAACGGCTGTGTCGCTTGCCACGCCCCCGACCGCAAGGTGCTGGGCCCCTCGTATGCCGACGTGGCCAAGAAGTACGCCGGCCAGAAGGACGCCGTGGCCATGCTGGCCGAGAGCATCCGCAAGGGCGGCCAGGGCAAGTGGGGCCCGGTGCCCATGCCCGCGCAACCGGCGCTGAGCGACGCTGACCTGCAGGCCCTGGCGGCCTGGGTGCTGGCGGGCGGCAAGTGATGGCCACCGACCGGTCTTCGCCGACCGAGCTGGCACCCGCCGGCGAGGCCGCCGCATCGAAGGCGCTCGCCACCGAGCAAGACCTGGTCTTCGAATCCGCCGCCGAGCTCTTCGGCCTGCTCTCGACGCCCGTGCGCCTGAAGATCATCAGCGCGGTGTGCAACGGCGAGCGCAACGTGTCCGACCTGCTCGCGCAGATCGACACCACGCAGCCCAACATGTCGCAGCACCTGGCCACGCTGTACCGCGCGGGCGTGCTGGGCCGCCGCCGCGAGGGCACGCAGATCTACTACCGCCTGCAGAGCGAGCGCGTGGCCACGCTGTGCCGCGCGGTATGCACGCAGGTGGCGATGGAGCTCGACGCCGAAGCCGAGGTCGCGCCCGAAGATCGCCTTTTGCGCAGCGGCCTGCGCTGAGCCATGGTGCTGCCACCGCCGGCAGGCCGCACCCGGCGCCAGGCGCTGCAGGCCGCGCTGGCGGCCACTTGGGCGGCCACCTTGGCGGCCACCTTGCCGGGAGCCGTGCGAGCGCAGCCTGCTGCAGGCGCGAAGCCCCCGACCGAGCCCGCCCTGCCCGAACTGGGCACCCTGCTGTCGGTGCCCGAGGTGGTGCTGCTCGATGGCAGCCGCCACACCCGCGCCGATGCGCAAGGCCGCGTGCTGGTGCTCTACTGGTGGGCCAGCTGGTGCCCGTTCTGCACGCTGCAGTCGCCCCACATCGACGCGCTGTGGCGCCAGCAGCAGGCGCGTGGCCTGCGCGTGCTGGGGCTCTCCATCGACCGCCGCGCCGAAGACGCCAGCCGCTACCTCGCGCAGCGCGGCTACGGCTTTCCTTCGGCCTGGGTCACGCCCGCGCTGGCGCAGGCCCTGCCCAAGCCGCCCGGCCTGCCCGTGACGGTGGTGCTGGGCCGCGACGGCCGTGTGCGCGCAGCCGAATCCGGCCAGCTCTTCCCGGAAGACATCGAGCAGTTCGCCCGCTTCCTCTGAAGCGCCCGCCTACAGCGGTACCGGCATCGTCTCGGTGTTGCCGCGCGCCGGCAGGTGGATGGTGAACACCGCTCCCCCCTGCGGCCCGTTGGCGGCCGTGATGCGGCCGCCATGCGCCTCGACGATCTTGCGCGAGATGGCCAGGCCCAGCCCCGTGCCGCCCGAGCCGTCTTTCGTCAGGCTGCTCTGCACGAAGGCCTGGAAGATGGCTTCCACTTCGCCAGGCGGTATGCCCGGGCCCTGGTCGGCCACCTCGAGCTGCGGCTCGCCATGGTCGTTGAAGCGGCCTTCCACGCGGATGCTTCCGCCCAGCGGCGAAAAGCGTATGGCGTTGGCCAGCACGTTGCGCACCACCTGCTGGAAGCGCAGCGGGTCCACCCGCGCGGCCAGCGGCTGTTCGCCCAGCGCCAGCGCCACGCTCACCTGGCGCGCGGCCAGCTGCGGCTGCAGTTCCTTCACCACATGGCGCACCAGGCCGCGCAGGTCGGTGCGTTCCAGGTGCATGGTGCCGACGGTGCTTTCCAGCTTCGAAACCTCCAGCAGGTCGTTCACCAGCGCCAGCATGCGCTGGCCGGCCTGGTGGATGTCGTCGAACATCGCGGCCAGGCGCGGCTGCTCGCTGCCGCGGCGCAGGCCCAGCTCGGAAAAGCCGATGATCGATTGCAGCGGCGTGCGCAGTTCGTGGCTGATGTTGGCGATGAACTCGCTCTTGGCGCGCGAGGCTTCCTCGGCCGCATCGCGCGCCTCGCGCGTGGTGCGCTCGGCGACGCGGAACTCGGTCACGTCGATCAGCGCCGACAGCACGCCCGCCGGCTGGTCGTGGTCGCCCGGCACCAGCAGCTTGCTCACCACCACGTCGCGCACCGAGCCGTCCTGGTGGCGTGCCGAGGCTTCGTAGCGCAGCGGGCGGCGCGTGCGCATCAGGTCGCGGTCCTGCGCCTCGTGCACGGCGCGCTCGGCCGCCGGCAGGTGCTGGCCCACGGGCTGGCCGATGACGTCGCCGCGCTTGCGGCCGGTGAAGCCTTCCCAGGCCTTGTTCACCATCACGTAGCGGCCGCGCAGGTCGACCACCGAGGTGGGCAGCGGGCTGATGTCGATGAGCAGTTCGTTGAAGGCCAGCTGGGCCTGCAACCGGCGCTGGGCCTGCACGCGGGAGGAGATGTCCACCGCACTGCCGGCAAAGCCCACTAACTGCCCCCGTTCGTGCAGCGGCATCAGCGACATGTCGTAGCTGCGCTGCCGGCCGCCGCTTTCGCCCATGCCCACCTGCAGGTGCCGCACATCGGTCTCGTTGGCGCGCGCGAACAGCGCGCGGGCGGCCTCGCGCTGCGCGGGGTTCACCAGTTCCCACAGCGGCCGCCCGGCGCCCTGGGCCAGCGCCCAGGGCTGGTTGGCGTAGTTCAGCACCCCTTGCACATCGGTGCGGAAGATGAGCTCCTGCAGGCTCTGGATGGTGACGTCGAGCTCCCGGCCGCGCCGCGCTGCCACTTCCTGTGCATCGTCGCGTTCGGCCCGGGCCACCTCGCGGGCCCGCACGCTGCGCCAGGCCACGGCGGTGAGCACGGTCACCAGGGCCAGCATCGCCACGCCCGCGGCGGCCAGTTGGCGCACCAGCTGCCACCAGGGGGCCAGCGCGGCCTTGCTGTCCACCTCCACCAGCACCGCCAGCGGGCGCGTGGACGACACGCGGAAGGCCGCGATCTGCGTGCCCGGCCGCAGACCCGTGCCTTCCCAGCGCCCGTGCTCCAGCCGGGGCAGGAAGTCGCGGAAGGGCGCCAGCCCCTGCAGCGAATGGCCCGCAGGCAGCGCCACCGTGTCGGTGCCGGCGATCAGGCGGCCGTCGTAGCTGGCCAGCGCGGCGGCCGCGCCCGGGCCGTCCAATGCGAGTTGCTGGAAGTTGACGAAAGCATTGGGGTTGAGCAGCGCAATGACGAAGAGGCCCTGGCCACCCGGCGCCTGCACGCTGCGCACCAGGGGCAGGAAGCCCACCCCGGCCGGCACGCGGGCGCTGTTGCCGCGGGTGATGTCGGCGAGCAGGCGCCCGGGCACGTGCCCGCCCAGGCGCTCGGCCCCTGGCGCCGGCATGGGCCCCAGAGCCTGCAATTGCACGGTACGGCCGACGTCCTGGCTGTCGCCGCTGCTGCGCACCAGCCCGTTGGCGTCCACCACGGCCATGCCGCGCAGGAAGGGCAGGTTCACCAGCGACTGCTGCAGGGCCGTCTGCGTCAGCGGCCCGTCGGGCGGCTGCCCGCGCTGCAGCAGGTTGGCCAGCGTGGCCACGGCCAGCGCCGCACCGTCGACGTTGCGTGTGGTCTGCTCGCTGAGCACGCGCGCCAGCAGCTCGTTGCGCTCGCTGACGATGTCGCGCAGCTGGCGGTGTTCATGCCAGGCCAGCGCGCCCAGCGTCAGCAGCACCGCCAGTGCGAGCAGAGCCGCACCGCCGAAGACGATGCGGCGCGGGCGACGCAGGTTGGCTGCCGAAGGCGCGGCCGCGGCCTTCACTGCAGGCGGACGATCGGGCCCAGCCCGTGGCGGCGCGCGGCGGCCTCGAGCCGGCCGTCGCGCTGGATGCGGGCCACGAAGGCGTCCACCACGGCCAGCCACTCGGTCTGGTCCTTCTTCACGGCGTAGGCATAGGGCAGCACGTGGAAGGGCGTGCTCGGCGCCACCAGCGTGGCCCAGTCGGCGTTGTCGAGCAGGCGGCGGCTGTAGGGGTAGTCGGTCATGAACACGTCCACGCGGCCGGCTTCCAGTTCACGTTCGCGCGTGGCGGGCGGCTGCACCTTCACCAGCCGCGCGTGCTTCAGCGCCGCGGCCATCACGGGTTCCATGAAGGTGCCGGCCTGCACGGCCACGGCCACGCCGGGCTTGTCGATGTCTTCCCAGCGCCGCACCACCTGGTTGCCCTTGGTGGTGACGCCGTAGATGTCGCTTTGCAGATAAGGCCGCGTGAAGCCCAGCACCGCCATGCGCTGCGGCAGCATGGCCACCGCGAACATGGCCACGTCGCAGCGGCCGCTGTTGAGGTCTTCCACCAGCGTGGGAAAGGAAGAGTCGACGAACTGCACCTGGGCCTTCAGGTCGCGGCCCAGCTCGGCCGCCAGGTCGATGTCGATGCCGGCCAGCTGCTGGGTGCGCGGGTGGCGCAGGCTGACGCCGTAATAGTCAGGCCAGATGCACACCTTCACGGTGCCGCTGGCCTGCACGCGCGCCTGCACGCGCCCTTGCGCATCAGCGGTCGCAGCCGCGGCCTGGGCGTGGGCTTTGGTGGCCGCGCCGGCCAGCAAGGCAGCCACCAGGGCCACCTTGGCAGCCAGGGCCAGGCCCAGGCCGGCCCAGGCGGCCAGGGGGTGAGGGCGCGCAGGGCGCCAGGCAGGGGTGCGGGGCATGGTGGTGGGTACAGCGAGGTGGAGTATCGAGGCGCCAGGGCGCGGAGAAGGTGGCTTCACGCCGTCAGCGGGCGCTGGCTGCGGCGCGAGGCGGTGAGGTCGTCGAAGCTCAGGCCGTCGTCGTTGACGTGGTTGCGCAGCGCGATGATCTCTTTTCGGTGCGTCAGGAAGGCCTCCACCACGGCGGGGTCGAAGGCGCGGCCGCTCTGCGCTTCCAGCATGGTCAGCGCCTCTTCGTCGCTGAAGGCGGGGCGGTAGCAGCGGCTCATCGTGAGGGCGTCGAAAAAATCTGCCACTGCCACGATGCGTCCGCTCAGCGGTATCTGCGCGCCCTTCAGCTGGTCGGGGTAGCCGGTGCCGTCCCAGCGCTCGTGGTGCGTCAGCGCCACCTCGGCAGCCAGCTGGAACAGCGGAATGCGCGAACGGCCCAGGATCTCGGCGCCCATGCGCGGGTGTTCGTTCATCACCGCGCGCTCTTCCAGCGTCAGCGGCCCAGCTTTTTTCAGCACGCCGTCGGGGATGCCGATCTTGCCCACGTTGTGCATCGGCGCGGCCTGGCGCAGCAGCAGGGCCTCGGCTTCGGTCTGGCCCAGGTAAAGGGCCAACGCGCCCGAGATGAAGCCCATGCGCACGATGTGCACGCCGGTGTCGTCGTCACGGAACTCCGCCGCGCGCGCCAGGCGCAGCAGGGCGTCGTGGTGGGCGTGCGCCACTTCCTCCAGCGCTTCGTTGCGTTCGCGGTACATGCGGCCGAAGTCGGCCACCAGGCGCTCCATTTGCGCGTTGGCATCGGCCGGGTAGGCGTGGTTGTCGGCGGTGACAGGGTTGTGGGGGGCGTCGGCGGGCGCGCTCGGGGCCACCAGCTGCAGGGCAGGGGATGAAGTCATGAGCCGGTCACTCCCAGGTTGCTCAAGAGGTCTAGCAATTGCATCGGACTGAAGGGTTTCAGCAGGTAGGCATCAGCGCCGGCCAGCATGCCCGCCTCGCGGTCGGCCGCGCTGCCGCGGGCGCTGAGAATCACCACCGGAATGCGGCGCAGCCGGCCGTCGCCCTTGATGGCACGGCACAGGTCCAGGCCGTTCAGGGCGCCGGGCATCATCACGTCCAGCAGCACCGCATCGGGCTGCAGTTCGCGCACGAGATCCCAGCCGGTGGGGGCATCCGGAGCTTCGTGGATCTGGCAGCCCTCGAACTCCAGCGTCATGCGGATCAAGCGCCGGATGTCGGCGTGGTCTTCAACGATCAGGATCTTCTTCATCTCGGGCGGCCCGCTGGGTGCATGTCGGAAATTCTCGCAAATCCGACAAATATCATATTTGCCATATTTCACACCGCGCCCGTAAACCCGCGAAAGCTGCAAAATCGCGTTCATGCAAGACGACAACATGGTCAGCGCCCGGGCGGCTGACGACTGCACCACCCTGGAAGTGGCCCGGCTGCTGGGCCTGGCCGTGCGCTCGGTTCAACTGATGGTGGACCGCGGCGAGCTGCAAGCCTGGAAGACCCCCGGCGGCCACCGCCGCATTTCGCGCGCCTCGGTCGACCGATGGCTGGCGCAACGCGGCGCGCCGGGCCGGGTGCCCGCGGCACCCGCGCCTGCGCGCAACGCTGTGGCCACGCCGGTGCGGGTGCTGCTCATCGAAGACTCGCGCCATTTCCAGAACCTGGTGTCCCTGCTGGTGCGGCAGCACTTCCCGGCGGTGGAATTGCATCTGGCCGATGACGGCATTGCCGGCCTCGCCCTGGCCGGCCGCCTGCAGCCGCAGGTGCTGCTGGTGGACATCCTGCTGCCGGGCATCGACGGCGCCACGCTCATCACGGGTCTGCGCTCCAGCCCGGCATTTGCCGGCAGCCGGCTCATCGTGGTGACCTCGCTGCAGGGTGAAGAATTGCAGCCCTACGCCTTCGCGCTGCAGGGCGTGCCCATCATCCACAAACCCCGGCTGGCCCTCGAGTTGCCCGCGCTGCTGGGCGAAGCCCTGGCCCAGCCAGGGGCAGCCCTGGAGGCTTGAGGTGGCCCGCGTCGCGCGGGTGATGGTGGTGGAAGACGACGCGGCGGTGCGGCGTCTCGTGGAACTGGCGCTGGAAGACCTGGTGCTGGGCCAGCCGCCCATCGAACTGCTGCTGTGCCCCGATGGGGCCAGCGCGCTGCAGGCGCTGCACGAAGCGCCGGTGCAACTGCTGATCACCGACCTGATGATGCCCGGCCTCTCGGGCTACGAGCTGCTGGAACGCCTGGTGCGACAGCCCGGGCTGCGGCAGGGCGCGCGCCTGGTCGTCTTCAGTGCCGGCCTGGACGGCGAGGCGCGCGAACGGCTGCAAGGGCTGGACGTGTGGCGCCTGCTGGACAAGCCGGTGTCGCTGCAGGCGCTGGAAGACTGCGTGCGGCAGGCTTTGCAGGCAGGCCCTGCGGAGTCGCACGAGGAACGCATGTTGCCGGCCCAGGGCACCGCCGAAGCATCAAAGGCCGCTTTCGATACTGCAGGCGGGCTGGCCGAAGGGGAGCAAGCCGCCATCGAACTGCAGTTCGGCGGCGATGCCGAACTCTTCCATGAATTCCGCGCCAGTTGCCTGCCGCAGTTCGTGCAGGACGCGCAGGCCCTGGACGCCGCCCTGGCCCGGGCCGACCTGCCCGCCGTGCGCCGCCAGGCGCACAGCCTGAAGGGCGTGCTGGCCACTCTGGGCTGGCAGCGCGAAGCGGCGCAGGCGCGGGCCCTGGAAGCCGCCTTGCAGCAGGTCGATGCCGAACAGGTGCAGACGGTGTGGGCAGCCTTGCGCGGCACCTTGCTCGCACGGGCCGCGAGCGCCGGGCCGGCCGCCGGCTAGTACGCCCCGCGCACGGGGCGCCGCACTTCAGCGCGGGCTGGCTGCCGCCGGGGCCGACGTGGGCGTGGTGCCCAGCGGCGCTGCCGCGCTGGTGGCCACGGGGGCCTTCATCACGCGCACCTTGCCGTTGGTGGTGACCAGGATCACGGGGTCGCCGGGGTTGAAGCTTTCCGAGGCCTTGGCCTGCACCACCGAGCGGCGGTCGCCGTTCTTCAGCTGCACGAGGATTTCCAGCGCTTCCTCGCGCGTGGTGCTGCGCTCCACCGCGTTGCCGATGACGCCGCCGACCACGGCGCCCAGCACGCCCACGACCACGGCTTCGCGCTTGCCGCCGACGCTGCTGCCGGCCATGCCGCCGGCCAGGCCGCCCGCGGCGGCACCCAGCCCGCTCTGCTGGCCTTCCACCACCACGGGGCGGGAGCTCAGCACCACCGCATCCACCACGGTGGACAGGCGCTGGGCCTCGTTGCGGCTGACGACATCGGGGCTGGTGGTGGAACAAGCCGCCAGGGCGGCGACCGAGGCCAGCAGCGTGAGGCGGATGACAAGACGGTTCATGAAGGTTCTCCGTGGCACAGGCGCGGCCCGTTGCCGGCTTGTGTAGGCTGGGATGCTGCCGTTACGGAGCCGCGCCGTGCAAGCGAAGTTCCGTGAAAACGCGTAAAGAGGCGACAAAGAGCCGCTGGAACCGACGGAATGCGATGGCCCTGGCGCGCCAGGGCCATTCAGCCGTGCAGGCGCGAATGCCGCGGCACGCTGGCCAGCAGGAAGTCCATCTGGTCGGCCACGATGCGGCGGCCGCGCAGGATCATGTCTTCGTGCAGGTTCGGCACGTAGGGCAGGTACAGCAGCGTCATGCGCGCTTCTTCCGGCAGGCGGTTGCCCTTGTGGCCGTTGCAGGCGCGGCAGGCGGTGATGCAGTTCATCCAGCTGTCGCTGCCGCCGCGGGACACCGGCACGATGTGTTCCCGCGTGAGTTCGTCGAAGTGGAAGCGGTGGCCGCAGTAGGCGCACAGGCCGCGGTCGCGGGCGAACAGCTTGGGGTTGCTCAGCGCGGGCGTCACGCGCCAGGCGCGGCTGGGTACGGCACCACGCACGGCCACGATGGGGTGCACTTCGATGCGGCTCTGGCGGCCCGTGGCGCGCTGCACGCCGCCGCGCAACACGGCAAAGGCATCACCCAGCGTCCACGCGACGGCGTCGCTGGCGTACAGCACCGCCGCTTCGCGTGGCGAGATCCACGCTTGGGGGCGGCCCGAAACATCGAGCTGCAGCACGTCCATGCCCTAGCGTAAACCATCCGCGGTGACGGCTGTGTGGCCCGGGCTTCGACCGGGGGGTGCCCCGCAGGCCGTCGGCCCCGCATCGGGCCTGCGGCTAGGCCCCAGACCCTAAAAAAGTCGCGGTCGAATCGCCGCAGCCCGGCCCGAAGTCTGCAAAATAGAACGACCGTTCGATTTCAGGTCCGCGCCGTGAACCCAGCCTCTGAAACGCCCCTGGCCGAAGCCCAGCGCCTGCCCCGCGCCCTGCACAAGGGCCAGCAGACGCGTGCCGCCATTCTGGACGCGGCGCTGGGCCTGGCCTCGCACGTGGGGCTGGAGGGGCTGTCCATCGGCGCGCTGGCCGAGGTCACGCAGATGAGCAAGAGCGGCGTCTTCGCGCATTTCGGTTCGCGCGAAGAGCTGCAGATCAGCGTCATCCGCGAATACCACGCACGTTTCGAGGAAGAGGTGTTCTTCCCCGCCATCAAGGAGCCGCGCGGCCTGGTGCGGCTGCAGGCGCTGTTCGAGCGCTGGATCCGCCGCGTCAGTGTCGAGCTCGACTCGGGCTGCATCTACATCAGCGGCGCCGTCGAGTTCGACGACCGCCCCGGCCCCGTGCGAGATGCATTGGCCAGCATGGTGCGCGCCTGGCACGCGGCGCTGGCCCGTGCCATCCGCCTGGCCATCGAAGCCGGCCAGCTGCGCCCCGACACCGACCCCGAGCAGATGCTGTTCGAGCTGCACGGCCTCATCCTCGCGCTGCACCACGACGCACGCTTCCTGCGCAGCCCGGGCGCACTGGACCGTGCCCGCGCCGGCTTCCAACGCACGCTGGGGCACTACGCCACGGCCCCCGCATCAGCCTCGGGCTTGCGCTGAAGCGCGGCCCGCCTTCCACCCCTTTCCCTTCGCCCTTCAGGAGTACCCCATGGCCGTCTACACCCCGCCGCTGCGCGACATGCAGTTCGTTCTGCACGAACTGCTGAACGTCACCGATGAGCTGAAGATGCTGCCGGCCCATGCCGACATCGACGCCGAGACCATCAATGCGGTGCTGGAAGAGGGCGGCAAGTTTGCCGCCGAGGTGATCTTCCCGCTGAACCAGAGCGGCGACCGCGAAGGCTGCACGCACGACAAGGCCACGCACAGCGTGAAGGCGCCCAGCGGCTTCAAGGAGGCCTACGCCAAGTACGTGGAAGGCGGCTGGCCCGCGCTGGCCATCGACCCCGCCTACGGCGGCCAGGGCCTGCCCATCGTGGTGAACCAGTGCTTCTACGAGATGCTCAACAGCGCCAACCAGGCCTGGACGATGTACCCCGGCCTGAGCCACGGCGCGCTGGAATGCCTGCATGCTCACGGCACCGAGGCGCAGAAGCAGCTCTACCTGCCCAAGCTGACCAGCGGCGAATGGACCGGCACCATGTGCCTGACCGAGCCGCACTGCGGCACCGACCTCGGGCTGCTGCGCACCAAGGCCGAGCCCGTGGTGGGCGCGCCCGAGGGCACCTACAAGCTCACCGGCCAGAAGATCTTCATCAGCGCCGGCGAACACGACCTGGCCCCGAACATCGTGCACCTGGTGCTGGCCCGTTTGCCTGACGCACCGGCCGGCAGCAAAGGCATCAGCCTCTTCGTCGTGCCCAAGTTCAAGATCAATGCCGACGGCAGCCTGGGCGAGCGCAACCCCATCTTCTGCAGCGCCATCGAGCACAAGATGGGCATCAACGGCAGCGCCACCTGCCAGATGATGCTCGACGGTGCCGAAGGCACGCTGGTGGGCGCGCCGCACAAGGGCCTGGCCGCGATGTTCGTGATGATGAACGCCGCCCGCCTGGGCGTGGGCAACCAGGGCCTGGGGCTGACGGAAGTGGCCTACCAGAACGCCGTGGCCTATGCGAAAGACCGCCGCCAGATGCGTTCGCTCAGCGGCCCGAAGCAGCCCGACCAGCCGGCCGACACCATCATCGTGCACCCCGACGTGCGCAAGATGCTGCTGACCGCGCGTGCCTACGCCGAAGGCGGCCGTGCGCTGGCGATCTACATCGCGCTCTTGATCGACCGCGAACTCAACACCGACGACGAAGACGAGCGCAAGGACTGCGCCGACCAGGTGGCGCTGCTCACGCCCATCGTCAAGGCTTTCCTCACCGACAACGCGTGGCTCGCCACCAGCCACTGCATGCAGGTCTTCGGTGGCCACGGCTACATCAAGGAATGGGGCGTTGAGCAGTACGTGCGTGATGCCCGCATCAACATGATCTACGAGGGCACCAACACCATCCAGAGCCTGGACCTGCTGGGCCGCAAGGTGCTGGGCGACAACGGCGCCAAGCTGAAGAAGTTCGGCAAGCTGATCGCCGAGTTCGTGGAAGAGGAAGGCACCAACGAGGCGCTGCAGGAGTTCGTGAACCCGCTGGCCGAACTGGGCGACAAGGTCACCAAGCTCACCACCGAACTGGGCATGAAGGCCTTCGGCAATGCCGACGAGGTGGGCGCCGCCGCGGTGGATTACCTGCGCGTGGTGGGCCACCTGGTGTTTGCCTACTTCTTCGCGCGCAGTGCCAAGATCGCCCTGGCCAAGAAGGACAGCGGTGACCCGTTCTACACCGCCAAGCTGCACACCGCGCGCTTCTACTTCACCAAGCTGCTGCCCGAGACGGCCGGCCTCATTCGCAGCGCCCGCACCGGCGTGGCGCCCCTGATGGCCATGGACGAAGCGCTGTTCTGACCCCTCCCATCCCACCCCCAACGACACGGAGACAAGACGATGAAGAAGCTGCTGAGCACCGCCCTGCTGACCGCTGCCTGCGCCCTGGGCGCCAACGCCTGGGCCCAGGCCTCGCCGGTGGGGCTGTGGAAGACCATCGACGACAAGACCAAGAGCGAGCGTGCGCTGGTGCGCATCAGCGAAAGCAACGGCGTGTTCACGGGCCGCATCGAGAAGCTGTTGGCCGCTGACGCCAAGCCCGACGCCAAGTGCGACAAGTGCGAAGACGACCGCAAGGGTCAGCCCGTCGTGGGCCTGGAGATCGTGCGCGGCGTGAAGAAGGCCGAGGCCGAGAACACCTGGGACGGCGGCACCATCCTCGACTCCACCGAAGGCAAGGTCTACAAGGTGCGCATGCAAACCGCCGAGGGCGGCAAGAAACTGGAAGTGCGCGGCTTCGTGGGCATGCCCATGCTCGGCCGCACGCAGACCTGGCTACGCGTTGAATAAAGGAAAGACCATGACCCGATTCCAAGTCCGCAAGGTCGCCGTGCTCGGCGCCGGCGTGATGGGCGCGCAGATCGCCGCGCATCTCGTCAACTGCAAGGTGCCCGTCGTCCTGTTCGACCTGCCTGCGAAGGAAGGCCCGAAGAACGGCATCGTCACCAAGGCCATCGAGGGCCTGAAGAAACTCAAGCCCGCGCCGCTGGGCGTGCCGGAAGACGCCGCGCGCATCCAGGCCGCCAACTACGAAGAGCACCTGGCGCTGCTCGGTGAATGCGACCTCGTCATCGAGGCCATCGCCGAGCGCATGGACTGGAAGCTGGACCTGTACCAGAAGATCGCCGGCAGCCTGGCGCCCCACGCCATCGTGGCCAGCAACACCTCGGGCCTGAGCATCACCAAGCTCAGCGAGGTGCTGCCCGAGAGCATCAAGCCGCGCTTCTGCGGCATCCACTTCTTCAACCCGCCGCGTTACATGGCGCTGGTGGAGTTGATCAACACGCCGGCCACGATGCCCGAAGTGCTGGACCAGCTGGAAGCCTTCGTCACCAGCGCTTTAGGCAAGAGCGTGGTGCGCGCCAAGGACACGCCGAACTTCATCGCCAACCGCGTGGGCATCGCCGGCATGCTGGCCACCATCAAGGAAGCCGAGAACTACGGCCTGTCCTACGACGTGGTCGACGACCTCACCGGCAAGAAGCTGGGCCGCGCCAGCAGCGGCACCTTCCGCACCGCCGACGTGGTGGGCCTGGACACCATGGCCCACGTCATCAAGACGTTGCAGGACAACCTGGCTGACGATCCCTTCTTCCCGAGCTACAGCACGCCCGCCGTGCTGAAGGCGCTGATCGAGAAGGGCGCGCTGGGCCAGAAGGCCGGGGCCGGCTTCTACAAGAAGGTGGGCAGGGACATCCTGCGCCTGGACCCGGCGAAGGCCGAATATGTGCCAGCCGGCGGCAAGGCCGAGCCCATCGTCGAGCGTATGCTCAAGAAGCCCGCAGCCGAGCGCCTGAAGCTTCTGCGCGAGAGCAGCAATCCGCAGGCGCAGTTCCTGTGGGCCATCCACCGCAACGCCTTCCACTACGCCGCCGTGCACCTGGGCAGCATCGCCGACACCGCGCGTGACGTCGATTTCGCGATGCGCTGGGGCTTCGGCATGAAGCAGGGCCCCTTCGAGCTGTGGCAAGACGCCGGCTGGCAGCAGGTGGCCGGCTGGGTGAAGGAAGACATCGAAGCCGGCAAGGCGTTGAGCAGCGCACCGCTGCCGGCCTGGGTGTTCGATGGCCGCATTGGCGTGCACACGCCCGAAGGCAGCTGGAGCCCGACCAAGGGCGCCTACGTGCCGGGCAGCAGCCTGGCCGTCTACCAGCGCCAGCACTTCCCCGAGACCGTGCTGGGCGCCGGCGCTGTGGCGCCGCTGGGCAGCGGCACCGAGGTCTTCAAGAACGACGAAGTACGCGTGTGGACGCTGGACGGCGAGGTGCTCATCCTCAGCATCACCAGCAAGCTGCACCTCATCGGCACCGGCGTGGTCGAAGGTCTGCACAAGGCCGTGGAGCTGGCTGAAGCGGGCTACAAGGGCCTGGTGATCTGGTCGCCCGATGACGTGTTCAGTGCCGGCGCCAACCTGGAGCAGACGCTGCCCGTCTTCATGAAGGAAGGCGCCAAGGGCATCGCCCCGGTCATCCTGCAGCTGCAGACGGCGCTGCTGCGCATGCGCTACGCGCAGGTGCCGGTGGTGGCCGCGATGCGCGGCATCGCCCTGGGCGGTGGCTGCGAGATCGCGCTGCACTGCGCGCGCCGCGTGGCCGCGATGGAAACCTACGTGGGCCTGGTGGAAGTGGGCGTGGGCCTGATCCCGGGCGGTGGTGGCCTGACCTACATCGCACGCCGTGCTGCCGAAATGGCGGCCGCTGGCAACGCCAACGCCGACATCATGAAGTTCGCCACCGACGGCTTCACCAACGCCGCGATGGCCAAGGTGGGCACCAGCGCCATCGAATCGCGCAAGCTGGGTTACCTGCTCGACACCGACATCGTCGTGCCGCACAAGGACGAGTTGCTGTTCGTGGCCAGCACGCAAGCCAAGGCCATGTTCGACAGCGGCTACCGCCCGCCGCACAAGGCGCTGTTCCCGGTGGCCGGCCGCAGTGCCATAGCCACCATCATGGGCCAGCTGGCCAACATGCGCGACGGCGGCTTCATCAGCGCGCACGACTTCCACATCAGCACGCTCATCGCCCAGGTGGTGTGCGGCGGTGATGTCGACGCCGGCAGCCTGGTGAGCGAGGAATACCTGATGGCCATGGAGCGCAGCCGCTTCTGCAGCCTGCTGGAACACCCGAAATCGCAGGAGCGGATCATGGGCATGCTGCAGACCGGCAAGCCGGTGCGCAACTGAGCGAAGGACTTCACATCATGAGCAGCAAACAAGTTCAAGACGCCTACATCGTCGCCGCCACGCGCACGCCCATTGGCAAGAGCGGCCGCGGCTACTTCCGCAACACGCGGCCCGACGACCTGCTGGTGGCCGCCGTGCGCAGCGCGCTGGCCCAGGTGCCGACGCTGGACCCCAAGGCCATCGAAGACGCCATCATCGGCTGCAGCTTCCCCGAGGGCGAGCAGGGCATGAACATGGCGCGCGCCGCCATGGTGCTAGCCGGCCTGCCGCATTCGGTGGGCGGTGTGACGGTGAACCGCTTCTGCGCCAGCGGCCTGACCGCACTGCAGATGGCGGCCGACCGCATCCGCGTCGGCGAAGCCGACGTGATGATCGCCGGCGGCGCCGAGAGCATGAGCATGGTGCCCATGGGCGGCAACAAGCCCAGCTTCAACCCCGAGGTCTTTGCCCGCGACGAGAACGTCGGCATCGCCTACGGCATGGGCCTCACGGCCGAGAAGGTGGCGGCGCAGTGGAAGGTCTCGCGCGAAGACCAGGACGCGTTCGCGCTGGCCTCGCACCAGAAGGCGCTGAAGGCGCAGGCCGCCGGCGAGTTCACGGCCGAGATGACGCCCATCGACATCGTCGAACGTTTCCCGAATCTGGCCACCGGCGAAGTGGGCACGAAGACGCGCACCGTGAACCTGGACGAAGGCGCGCGGCCTGACACTTCGCTCGAAGGGCTGGCGAAGCTGAAGCCCGTGTTCGCTGCCAAGGGCAGCGTGACGGCCGGCAACAGCAGCCAAACCAGCGATGGCGCGGGCGCGCTGATCCTGGCCAGCGAAGCGGCTTGTCGGCGCTACGACCTCAAGCCCCTGGCCCGCTTCGTCAGCTACGCCGCGCGCGGCGTGGCGCCCGAGATCATGGGCATCGGCCCCATCGAGGCCATCCCCGCCGCGCTGAAGTACGCCGGGCTGAGCCTGTCGGACATCGGCTGGTTCGAGCTGAACGAAGCCTTCGCGGCACAAGCCCTGGCTGTCATCAATACCGTGGGCCTGGACCCGGCCAAGGTCAACCCCATGGGCGGCGCCATTGCGCTCGGCCACCCGCTGGGCGCCACCGGCGCCATCCGCGCCGCCACCGTGGTGCACGCGCTGCGCCGCCAGCAGCTGAAGTACGGCATGGTGACGATGTGCGTGGGCATGGGGCAGGGCGCCGCCGGTATTCTGGAAGCCGTCTGACCCCGAAGCGGTCACAGGAGACAACGACGATGAGCATCAAGACCGCGACGCTGAACGGCGTCACCACCATCGAGATCGCGCGCCCCGAGAAGAAGAACGCGCTCACGGTGGCCATGTACCAGGCCATGACCGACGCGCTGAACGCCGCCAAGGCCGATGGCGCCGTGCGCGCGGTGCTGATCACCGGCCAGCCAGGCATCTTCACCAGCGGCAACGACATCGAAGACTTCATGTCGCGAGGCACCGGCGGCGGTGGCGCCGGCAGCGAGGACAACGAGTCGCCGGTGTTCAAGTTCATGCGCGCGCTGCTTGACTGCGACAAGCCCGTGGTGGCCGCCGTCACGGGCGGCGCCATCGGCATCGGCACCACGCTGCTGCTGCACTGTGACTTCGTCTACGTCAGCGACGAAGCCCGCCTGGCCATGCCCTTCGTGAGCCTCGGCCTGGTGCCCGAGTTCGCCAGCAGCCTGCTGGTGCCGCAACTGATGGGCAACCGCCGCGCCGCCGAAAAGCTGCTGCTGGGCGACCCCTTCACGCCCGAGCAGGCCGTGGAATGCGGCATTGCCAACGCCGTGCTGCCGGCCAATGAGGTGGTGAACCACGCGCGCCGCGTGGCCGAGCGCTTCAACGCGCTGCCACCCGGCGCCGTGCGCGAGGCCAAGCAGCTGATGCGCGCGCCGCAGCGTGAGCTGGTGCTGCAGACCATCCGCACCGAAGGCGAGCTCTTCGCGAAGCGTCTGCGCAGCCCCGAGGCCATGGAAGCCTTCCAGGCGTTTTTCCAGAAGCGCAAACCCGACTTCTCGAAATTCTGACCGCGCGCCCGATGTCGCTGGCCCTCAAGCTCGCGCTGAGCCCGCTGCTGGTGGCGCAGGCCGTGCTCACGCGCCGGCGCCTGCCGGTGCTGGCCGAACCCGCCGGGCCGCGGCAAGGCGTGGCCGGGCCTGCGAAGGCACTGCCGCTGCGCGTGCTGATCACCGGCGACTCTTCCGCCGCCGGCGTGGGCGTGGTGCACCAGCGCGAGGCCCTGGCGGTGCAGCTGGCGCAGCAGCTGGCGCTGGCCTGCCCGGCACGTGTGCAGTGGCGGCTGCTGGCGAAATCGGGTCTGAACACGGCGCAGACGCTGCACCTGCTGCAGCGCGAAGGCGCGGGCCTGCAGGCCGATGTGGCGGTGGTGGTGACGGGCGTGAACGACGTGGTCGAGCAGGTGCCTTCGCACCGCGCCGTGTCGGCTCGCGAAGCCCTGGCCAACGCGCTGCGCAACGCCCACGGCGTGCAGCACGTGGTGTTTGCGCCGCTGCCGCCCATCCATCACTTTCCCGGCCTGCCGCAGCCCCTGCGCTGGGTGGCCGGCAGCGATGCGCGGCGCCACAACGCAGCCTTGCAGCGCTGGGTGCGGCAGCGCGGCGATGTCAGCCTGGTGGACATGGAAACGCCGCTGAACGCGGGTGTGATGGCGGCCGACGGCTTCCACCCCGGCGAGCCGGTGTACCGCTATTGCGCCACCGTGATGGCGCAGCACGTCGCAGCGCGGGTGTGGCCGCAACTGCACCTGCACCCGCACCCGCACCCGCACCCGCACCTGCCGTCCACCTGAGCCGCGCTCAGGCGGGCAGCGGCCGTGGCTGGCCCTGCGCGTCGATGGCCACGTAGGTGAGGTTGGCCTCGGTCACCTTCACCACCTGCAGATTGGCCGGGTTGCGCTCGGCATACACCTCCACGTGCACGCTCACCGAGGTGCGGCCCACGCGCGTGACATGGGCGTAGAAACTGAGCAGGTCGCCGATGGACACCGGCTGCTTGAACACGAACTCGTTCACCGCCACGGTGGCGATGCGGCCTTTGGCGATGCGCGCGGGCAGCACCGCGCCGGCCAGGTCCACCTGGGCCATGATCCAGCCTCCGAAGACATCGCCGTTGGCATTGGCATCGGCGGGCATGGGCATCACGCGCAGCACGAGCTGGGCGCCGCTGGGCAGCGCGGCGGGGGCCATCAGGGGGTCGGCTTGGGTCATGGTGGGCGGGCCAGGGTGGGCGCGACGACAATCGCCGCATGCCACCCAATGTAGCTGCTGCACCGCCCGCTTCCCCCTCTTCCACAGCCCCGCCGCCCCGCTCTGACTGGAGCACGCTGGGCCGCCTGCTGCCCTACCTGTGGCAGTACCGCTGGCGCGTGGGCATCGCGCTGGCCTTCATGGTGGCGGCCAAGATGGCTAACGTCAGCGTGCCGCTGCTGCTGAAGGAACTGGTGGATGCGCTGAGCTTCAAGCCCGGCGACCCCGCGGCCGTGCTGGTGGTGCCCATCGGGCTGCTGGTGGCCTATGGCGCGCTGCGCCTGAGCACCACGCTCTTCACCGAACTGCGCGAACTCATCTTCGCCAAGGCCACCGAGGGTGCGGCGCGCAGCATCAGCCTGAAGGTCTTCCGCCATCTGCACGCCCTGAGCCTGCGTTTCCACTTGGAACGCCAGACCGGCGGCATGACGCGCGACATCGAACGCGGCACGCGCGCCGTGCATTCGCTCATCTCCTACTCGCTCTACAGCATCGTGCCCACGCTCATCGAGGTGGTGATGGTGCTCACACTGCTGGCGGTGAAGTTCGACGCCTGGTTCGCGTGGATCACCATCGCCGCGCTGGTGGTCTACATCACCTTCACCATCACGGTGACGGAATGGCGCACGCAGTTCCGCAAGCAGATGAACGAACTCGACAGTTCGGCGCACAGCCGCGCCATCGACGCGCTGCTGAACTACGAGACGGTGAAGTACTTCAACAACGAAGACTTCGAGGCCAGGCGTTACGACGAGAACCTGGAACGCCTGCGCCAGGCCAGCCTGAAAAGCCAGAGCACGCTGAGCCTCTTGAACACCGGGCAGCAGCTCATCATCGCCACCGCGCTGGTGGCGATGCTGTGGCGCGCCACGGCCGGCGTGGTGGAAGGGCGCATGACGCTGGGCGACCTGGTGATGGTGAATGCCTTCATGATCCAGCTCTACATCCCGCTGAACTTCCTGGGCGTGATGTACCGCGAGATCAAGCAGAGCCTGACCGATCTCGACAAGATGTTCACGCTGCTGGAGAAGAACCGCGAGGTGGACGACGTGCCCGGCGCGCCGGCGCTGCAGGTGCGCGAAGGCCATGTGCGCTTCGAGAACGTCAGCTTCGCCTACGACCCGAGCAGGCCCATCCTGCACGACGTGAGCTTCGAGATTCCACCCGGCAAGACCGTCGCGGTGGTCGGCCCCAGCGGCGCGGGCAAGAGCACGCTGGCGCGGCTGCTCTACCGCTTCTACGACATCGACAGCGGGCACATCAGCATCGACGGGCAGGAGCTGCGCTCGGTCACGCAGGCCAGTCTGCGGAGTGCCATCGGCATCGTGCCGCAGGACACCGTGCTCTTCAACGACACGGTGCAATACAACATCGCCTACGGCCGCCCCGGCGCCACGCGCGCCGAGGTGGAAGCCGCGGCCCAGGCCGCGCACATCCACGCCTTCATCAGCGCCACGCCCAAGGGCTACGACACCATGGTGGGCGAGCGCGGGCTGAAGCTCAGCGGTGGCGAGAAGCAGCGCGTGGCCATCGCGCGCACGCTGCTGAAGAACCCGCCCATCCTCATCTTCGACGAGGCCACCTCGGCCCTCGACAGCGCCAACGAACGCGCCATCCAGGCCGAGCTGCGCGCGGTGTCGCAGGGCAAGACGGCGCTCGTCATCGCGCACCGCCTCAGCACCGTGGTGGACGCGCACGAGATCGTGGTCATGGAAGCGGGCCGCGTGGTGGAGCGCGGCCCGCATGCCGAACTGCTGGCCCGTGGCGGGCGCTACGCGCAGATGTGGCGGCTGCAGCAGAGCGGGCAGGACGGCTGAGCCGCCGGCCCGGCCGCCTTCAGCGGCGGTAGGGGTTGCGGTCGCGGCGGTCGTAGCGGTTGGGCACGCCGTCGCCGTCCACGTCCCAGCGCGGGTTGTAGACGCGGTCGTAGCGGTTTGGAATGCCGTCGCGGTCGGCGTCCTTCCAGCCGCGGCCGTGGGCTACGCCGTACGCACCGGACGCGCGGCGCGGTGGCAGCACCACCACGGGCTGGGTGATCACGCGCGGTGCGTGCACCCGGGGCGCGTAAACCGGCTGCGCGTACACCGGCGCGCCCACCACCACGCCCAAGCGGGGGCTGCCGATGGTGACCGACCATTGCACGTCGACGTCTCGGGCTTGTGCGCTGCCGGTGGCAGCCAGGGCGCCCAGCGCCAGGGCGAACAGGGTGATGGTCTTGCGTTGCATGCAAAGCTCTCCTTGGTTGCACGGCGGTTCACGCAGGCCGTGTTTCCCAGAACGCTGCCCGCAGCACCGCGGTGCACGCCCCTGCGGGGGAGCGGCACGTAAAGCTCTGTGGCTGGATGTGTCCGAGGCGCGCTGGCTACACTCGCCGCCGTGGAAACCAAGTGGCTCGAAGACTTCGTGAGCCTGGCCGAGACGCGCAGCTTCTCGCGCTCGGCGCAGCTGCGCCATGTCACGCAGCCGGCCTTCAGCCGCCGCATCCAGGCGCTGGAGGCCTGGGCCGGCATCGACCTGGTGGACCGTTCTTCCTACCCCACGCGCCTCACCCCCGCCGGCGAAACCTTCCATGCCCAGGCGCTGGAGGTGCTGGATGCGCTGCAGGCCACGCGCAACCTCATGCGCAGCCACCAGGTGGCGGGGCAGGACATGGTCGAGTTCGCGGTGCCGCACACGCTGGCCTTCACCTTCTTCCCGCACTGGCTCACGCAGATCAACAGCGACCTGCAACTGCCCAGCGGCACCCTGAAGACCCGCCTCACGGCGCTGAACGTGCACGACGCCGTGCTGCGCCTCACCGAAGGCGGCTGCGACCTGCTGATTGCCTACCACCACCCCAGCCAGCCCCTGCAATTGAGCGCCGAGCGCTACGAGATGCTGAGCCTGGGCCACGAGACCCTGGCGCCCTACGCCAAGGCCGGGGCCGACGGCCAGCCGCTGTTCAGCCTGCCTGGCCGGCCCGGGCAACGCGTGCCTTTCCTGGGTTATGCCTCGGGCGCCTACATGGCGCGGCTGGTGGAAGTCATCCTGAAGCAGGCAGGCGAGCCGCTGCAACTGGACCCCATCTACGAAACCGACATGGCCGAAGGCCTGAAGGCCATGGCGCTGGAAGGCCACGGCCTGGCCTTCCTGCCGCACAGCAGCGTGCGCAAGGAACTGCGCGCCAAGCGCCTGGTGGCGGCTGCGGCCGATGGCCCGCTGCAGCTGACGATGGACGTGCGCATCTACCGCGAAAGGCCGGCTACCGCCCGCCATGTGAAGCCGGCGGTGCAGGCCTTGTGGCAGTTCCTGGGCAGCCACAGCCAGGTCTGAAGCCCTGGGGCCGGCCTCGGGCTGGCCCGCGCCTTGCATGCTTGCCCCCAAGGCCCGCGGGCTTCCCCCCGGTCGGGGCGTGGACGGCGTTCCTAGAATGCCGGCCAGATGTCACAGACGCCTTGAGTGGCCCCAGAAGGAGATTCCATGAAAAAACCGTCTTTCGCTTTCGCGGCTTCGGCCGTTGCCTTTGCCTTGGGCGCGCTGGTCACCGCAGGTGCCGCGCAGGCCGACACCCTGGCCAAGATCAAGGGCAGCGGCGCCGTCACGATGGGCGTGCGTGAATCGTCGGGCGCGCTCAGCTACACGCTGGGTGATGGCAAGTTCGCCGGTTTCCACGTGGAAATCTGCACCCGCGTGCTGGCCGACATCCAGAAGCAACTGGGCCTGCCCAAGCTCGACGTGAAGTACCAGGCGGTCACGTCCACGAACCGCATTCCGCTGGTGCAGAACGGCACCGTCGACATCGAGTGCGGCAGCACCACCAACAATGCCGCGCGCCAGAAGGACGTGGCCTTCGCCGTCACCACCTACGTGGAAGAGGTGCGCATCGCCGTGAAGGCCAACAGCGGCATCACCAGCATCGCGCAGCTGGCCAACAAGAACGTGGCCACCACCAGCGGCACCACCAGCGTGCAGCTGCTGCGCCGCCATGAACGCGCCAACGGGGTGGACTTCAAAGAGGTCAACGGCAAGGACCACGCCGACAGCTTCCTGATGCTGGAAAGCGGCCGCGCCGACGCCTTCGTGATGGACGGGCAGATCCTGGCCGGCAACATCGCGCGTTCGAAGAACCCGGCCGATTTCCGCATCGTCGGCGAGGTGCTCTCGGTCGAGCCCATCGCCATCATGATGCGCAAGGACGACCCGGCCTTCAAGAAAGCCGTCGACACCAGCATCATGGCCCTGATGAAGAGCGGCGAGATCGCCAAGCTCTACGACAAGTGGTTCATGCAGCCCATTCCCCCCACCAACACCCGCGTGGGCCTGCCCGCCAGCGAGGCCACCAAGGCCGCCTGGGCTGCGCCCAACGACAAGCCCGTGGAAGAGTACGCCAAGAAGTAAGGCGCCGGGCCGGCTGAGGGCCGGCCGGCCCGGCCCAGGCCGGGCCACACACAAGCAGGGGAGGGGGCGGCGTGGCCACTTGGGATTGGCAGGTCTTCTGCAAGGAGACTGTGACGGGCGAGCAGATCGCCGGCTGCTTCGGCCGTGGCGGCGACATCACCTACCTGGACTGGCTGCTTTCGGCCTGGGGCTGGACGCTCAGCGTGGCCGTGCTGGCCCTGGTGGTGGCCTTGTTCGTGGGTTCGGTGGTCGGCATCTTGCGCACCCTGCCCGACAAGCGCCTGGTCTTCCTGGGCAACGCCTGGACCGAGCTGTTCCGCAACATCCCGCTGCTGGTGCAGATCTTCCTCTGGTACCACGTGCTGCCTTCGCTGTTCAAGCCGCTGCAGGATGTGCCCAGCTTCATCCTGGTGGTGTTTGCGCTGGGCTTCTTCACCAGTGCGCGCATCAGCGAACAGGTGAAGGCCGGCATCCAGGCGCTGCCGCGCGGCCAGCGCTACGCCGGGCTGGCCATGGGCCTGACGCTGGCGCAGACCTACCGCTACGTGCTGCTGCCGATGGCCTTTCGCATCGTCATTCCGCCGCTGACGAGCGAGTCGATGAACATCGTCAAGAACTCTTCGGTGGCCTTCGCAGTGAGCATTGCCGAGCTCACGATGTTCGCGATGCAGGCGGGCGAGGAAACCTCGCGCAACGTCGAGATGTTCCTCGCCGTGACCGGCCTCTATTTCATCTCGGCCTTCGGCATCAACCGGCTGGCGCTGGTGCTGGAGCACCGCGTGCGCGTGCCCGGCCTGCTGGGCGCCAAGTGACGAAGCGCGAGAGAACCGCACCGTGAATCTCGACTTCAGTTTTCTCAGCGCCGAGGTGCTGTCCAGCTTCGTGCTGAAGGGCCTGATCTTCAGCTTCCAGCTCACGCTGGTGGCCATGGTGGGCGGCATCATCCTGGGCACGGCGCTGGCCCTGATGCGCCTGTCGGGCAAGCCCTGGCTGGCGGTGCCGGCGGCGGCCTATGTGAACACCATGCGCAGCATTCCGCTGGTGATGGTGATCCTGTGGTTCTTCCTGCTCATTCCGCTGCTGCTGGGCAAGCCGCTGGGGGCCGAAGTCTCGGCCATGATCACCTTCACGCTGTTCGAGGCCGCCTATTTCAGCGAGATCATGCGCGCGGGCATCCAAAGCGTGCCCAAGGGCCAGGTGAATGCCGGTTACGCGGTGGGCATGACCTACCCGCAGACCATGCAGTACATCGTGCTGCCGCAGGCCTTCCGCAACATGCTGCCGGTGCTGCTGACGCAGACCATCATCCTGTTCCAGGACACCAGCCTGGTCTACGCCATCGGCGCCTACGACCTGCTCAAGGGCTTCGAGATCGCCGGCAAGAACTTCAACCGCCCGGTGGAAACCTACCTGGTCGCCGCCGTCGTGTATTTCGTCATCTGCTTCAGCCTGAGCATGCTCGTGCGCAGGCTGCAGCAGCAGATCGCCATCATCCGCTAGAGGCCGAGCCGCCATGATCGACATCAAGAACATCAGCAAGTGGTATGGCAGCTTCCAGGTGCTGACCGACTGCAGCACCACCGTCAACAAGGGCGAGGTGGTGGTGGTGTGCGGGCCCTCGGGTTCGGGCAAGAGCACGCTCATCAAGACCGTGAACGCGCTCGAGCCTTTCCAGAAGGGCGACATCACCGTCGACGGCATCAGCATCAGCGACCCCAAGACCGACCTGCCCAAGCTGCGCAGCCGCGTGGGCATGGTGTTCCAGCACTTCGAGCTCTTCCCGCACCTCAGCGTGACCGAGAACCTCACGCTGGCGCAGATCAAGGTGCTGGGCCGCAGCGTGGATGAAGCCAAGGCGCGCGGCCTGAAGATGCTGGAGCGCGTGGGCCTGATGGCGCACAAGGACAAGTTCCCCGGCCAGCTCTCGGGCGGCCAGCAGCAGCGCGTGGCCATCGCGCGCGCGCTGAGCATGGACCCCATCGTGATGCTGTTCGACGAACCCACCAGCGCGCTCGACCCCGAGATGGTGGGCGAGGTGCTCGACGTGATGGTGCTGCTGGCCAA
Source organism: beta proteobacterium AAP51 (assembly GCA_001295905.1). Lineage (GTDB taxonomy): Bacteria > Pseudomonadota > Gammaproteobacteria > Burkholderiales > Burkholderiaceae_C > Rubrivivax. Next base: position 48,131 of record LJHT01000014.1, read on the forward strand.
GGAAGGCATGACGATGATGGTCGTCACGCACGAGATGGGCTTCGCGCGCAAGGTGAGCCACCGCGTCATCTTCATGGATGCCGGCAAGATCGTCGAAGACTGCAAGAAGGAAGAGTTCTTCGGCAACACCGAGGCTCGCTCGCCGCGGGCGCGCGAGTTCCTCTCGAAGATCCTGCAGCACTGAAGCGGTGCCCCGCGGGCACCTGGGCAGTGCGCCCGGGCTGCGGGGTGGCAGTGGCGAACCCTTGCGCGCGGCACGCCTTTTGCTGAACGTTCACCGGAGATGGGCCCCCGGGCCCACAGCAACCAGACACCCCACCACGGAGACACCCCATGCCCGCATTCCGGCCCCAGGCCACGATGCTGTGTGTTGCGCTGCTGGCGCTGTACGGCCCCAGCGCGGCGCTGGCCCAGGCTGCCCCGGCCGCAGCGCCGGCCGCCGCCGCCCCCACGAACACCATCGTCATCACCGGTTCCCGCATCGCGCGTGACCGCAACGCCGTCGCGCCGGCCCCGGTGACCGTGTTCGACGGCGACGCGCTGCGCGAGGCCGGCAACACCGATGTCACGGCCACGCTGCGCGAGGTTCCTTCGCTCATCTCCTCGGGCACCATCGCCGACAGCATCGAACGCGGCGGCGGCGGTGTGGGCCAGGCGGTGCTGAACCTGCGGCAGCTGGGCAGCAACCGCACGCTGGTGCTGGTGGACGGGCGCCGGCATGTCTCGGGCGTGCAGGGGCGCGCTGCGGTGGACGTGGCCACCATCCCGGCGGCGCTGATCGAGCGCGTGGACATCCTCACCGGCGGTGCCTCGGCCGTGTACGGCGCCGATGCCGTGACGGGCGTGGTGAACTACGTGCTGAAGAAGAACTTCCAGGGCATGGCCTTCGAGGCGCAGACCGGCGCCGCCACGGGCGGTGGCGGCCAGAGCGACAACGTCTCGGGCACCTTCGGCCTGAACTTCGCGGGCGGGCGCGGCAACGTCACCTTCTCGGCCGGCTACACGAACGAGCGCGAGGTGCTGCTGGGCGACCGTGCCGTCACGCGCGACAACGGCCGCGCCAACAACTCCACCACCTACCAGAACCCGGCGCGGCGTTTCCAGAAGGGCGATATCAACGCCGCCACCATGCCCAACTTCGCCGGCTACTACCGCGTGGGCGGCCCGGGGCCGCGCACCAGCCGCATCGCCTTCGGCAACGCCATTCCCACGGCCGCGCAGTTCGCCACGCTGTTCCCGGGCCGCACGCCCACGGCCGCCGAGCAGGCGCTGATGGACCGCGCAGCCACCGCGCCGCTGCGCGTCATCGGGCAGCAGCCGGTGTTTGCCATCAGCTCGAACCAGGGCCTGGTGTTCCGCGCCGACTTCGGCTTCTTCGATGCCGACATCAACGGCAACGGTATCAACGACTGCAACGAAAGCTACGTCGGCTGGACGGGCTTCGGCGGTGGCGGCTGCTACGTCACCACACCCGAAGGCGGCGTGCGCATCTTCCAGGACGGCCAGATCTCCACCGCGCAGAACCAGTTCGGCGGTGACGGCGCGGTGGAACGCACCAACGCCACCTCGCTGACGCCGGGCTCCGAGCGCTTCTACTCGGCCCTGGGCGGCAAGTTCGAGTTCTCGCCGAAGGCCGAGCTGTACTGGGACGCGAAAGCCGCGCGCAGCACCACCACCAGCCGCAACAGCTACAACACCTTCTTCGACACCGCCTTCATCGCGCCCGACAACCCCTGGATCCCGGCCGCCCTGGCGGCCGATTCCAACGACGCCGGCGGCCTGCTCATCAGCCGCGACAACACCGACTTCGGCCCCGGCATCAGCAAGGCGGTGCGCGACACCGTGCGCCTGGTGACCGGCCTGCGCGGTGAACTGGGCAGCAACACCAGCTACGACATTTCGGTGAACTACGGCCGCACCGACATCGCCGACACCTTCTCCAACACCGTCATCGCCGACCGCTTCCTGGCCGCCACCGACGCCGTGCGCCTGGCTGACGGCCGCATCGTCTGCCGTTCCGACAACGACCCCACCGCGGTGCCCACCGCGCCTTTCCTGCCCGAGCTGGAAACCGGCTTCTTCACCTTCCGGCCGGGTGACGGCCAGTGCCGGCCGGCCAACCTGTTCCGTGGTGCCAATTCCGTCAGCCCCGAGTCGGTGGCCTTCTTCACCCGTCCGAGCACCGACCGCTTCAAGCTGGAGCAGGCGGTGGTGACGGCCAGCGTTTCGGGCGACACCGAAGGCCTGTTCACGCTGCCCGGCGGTGCCGTGCGCTACGCCGCCGGCGCCGAGTTCCGCCAGGAGAAGAGCCGCTCCACGCTGAACAACGCCGAGCTCGGCATTCTGGACAACGGCAGCTTCATCGGCGACGTGTCCAGCAACGTCAACCTCGTCTTCAACGACCAGGTGCGCGTGTTCAATTCCGGTGGCAAGTTCGACGTGAAGGAAGCTTTCGCCGAAGCCCGCCTGCCGCTGCTGAACAACGTGCCGCTGGCGCACGAACTCAGCGTCGAAGCCGCGGCGCGCTATGCCGAGTACTCCACCGTGGGCGGCGCCTTCACCTGGAACCTGGCCGGCACCTGGGCCCCGGTGAGCGACGTGCGCCTGCGTGCCTCGTACTCGAAGGCCATCCGCGCCCCGGACATCTTCGAGCTCTTCAGCCCGCAGCAGGCCGCCACCTTCCGGCCCACCGACCCGTGCAGCATCTCTGACCTGAATGCCCGCATCGCCGCCGGCCTGCCCAATGCCGAAACCCGCAAGGCCAACTGCGCCACGGCGCTGACGGCGCTCGGCGTCGACCCCAACACCTACGAAGACCCGCTGACGGCGCGCTTTGCCGGCACCTCGGGCGGCAACCCGAACCTGGCCCAGGAAGAAGCCACCACCTGGACGGCCGGCTTCGTGGTGCAACCCCGTGCCTTGCCGGGGCTGACCGTGTCGGTGGATTACTACGCCATCGAAATTGCCGACGCCATCGCCTCGGTCACGGCGCAGAACATCGTCAACACCTGCTACGACCTGCCCACCTTCCCCAGCCAGTTCTGCGGCCTGTTCGACCGCCGCGCCGACGGGGGCTTCCAGTCGCTGCGCCAGGTGCAGATCAACTTCGGCCGCATCGAGACCTCGGGCGCCGACGTGGCGGTGAACTATGGCTTCCAGGTGGGGGGCCACCGCATCAGCCTGGGCACCAAGCTCAACTGGACGGAGAAGATCAACCGCTTCTTCGACCCCGTGGACACCAGCTTGGTGAACCCCGGCCTGGGCGAGCAGAGCGCGCCCGAGTGGTCGGCCATCGCCACGGCCGGCTGGGCCAGCGGCCCCTTCAACGTGAACTGGCGCAGCCAGTACGTGGGCAAGCAGGCGGTGGCGGGTGTCATCCAGATCGAAGACGCGGCCACCGAGTTCGGCCCGGCCGGCATTGCCAAGGCGATGTGGGTGCACAACCTGACGGCCAGCTACGCCTGGAGCAAGCAGCTCGAGTTCTTCGGCGGCATCAACAACCTCACCAACGAAAAACCCTACATCGCCAGTTCGGCCTACCCCGTCAGCGGCGTGGGACGCTCGTGGTTCATGGGGGTGCGCGGCAAATTCTGAGGGTGGGGCCCGGCGTTCAGGGTTCGATGGCGGCGCCCACCAAGGGTTCGCCGCCGCCCACGGTGCCGATGAAGGTGGCCTTGCCGGTGGCGAGGTCGATGCGGTGCCAGCGCGTGGCCGGGTCGCCCTTGTTGTGCACGCCGGCATAGGCCGTGGGGGCCAGGTCGCTGATGTCGAAGGTGGCGTGCGCGAAGCTGCCGATGCCCAGCCGCCCTACGGTGTACAGCCGCCCGGTGTTCGGTGAAACCAGCGGCGCCACGCCTTCCTTCGTGCCCTGGTGCACCAGCGCGCCCAGTTCACCGTCCAGCGCGTAGTTGGTGGTGATCTTCTCGTCCTGCTTGTTGTAGGTGTAGCCGGCGCCCACGATGCGCGGCGTGGTGCCGGCGTTCGTGTCCTTGGCGTCGTAGGCCAGGCGGCCGTCGAACTGCACGCCTTCCTGTGCGGGGTCGGCGTCCACCATGGCCCCGGTGTCCGGGTGCAGGCGCAGGTTGAAGCCGGCGTTGTTGGCCACGCGGATGCGGTCGACCGTGGGGTTGAAGTCAATGGCCCATTCGGTGGCGCCGGCACTCGGCAGCACCGCCGGGCTGCCCACGGCCGTGGCTCGGGCCTGCGCCACGTCGATCTTGTAGAGCTGGCCTGAAGAAGCCAGCGCATACAGCTCACCGCGGGCCACGCGGAAGTCGATGCCGACGATGCGTTCGCCGCCGCGCAGGCCCTGCAGCGGCCTGCGTTCGCGCACCTGCTGCGGCTGGCCGGCATTGAAGCGCAGCAGGTGGTTGCTGCTGGAGACGGCCACGATCTCTTCCTTGGCCGCCGGCCCGACGGTTTCGGTTTTCGGCGCGGCGCCGCAGGCGGCCAGCAGCAGGGCGGCGAAACCCAGTACAGCGGTGTTCGGGCGCGGCATCGGGGCAGGTTTCATGGGCCGGGGTGGGTGTTCGAAGCTTGGGTGTTTCAGTATCGGCTGACGCCCGCCCTCGCTGAAACAGCAATTGCACGGGTGAGAGAATCCGGGTCATGCCCGCACTGCCCGATGTGATCCAGCTCACGCAACCCGACGATTGGCACCTGCACCTGCGCGACGGCGCCGCGCTGGCTGCCGTGCTGCCTGCCACGGCGCGCCAGTTCGCGCGCGCCATCGTCATGCCCAACCTGCGCCCGCCTGTCACCACGGCGGCGGCGGCGGTGGCTTACCGCCAGCGCATCCTGGCGGCCTTGCCTGCCGGCATGGCCTTCACGCCGCTGATGACGCTCTACCTCACCGACAACACGCCGCCCGAGGAAATGCGCCGCGCCAAGGAGGCCGGCGTCGTGGCGCTGAAGCTCTACCCGGCCGGCGCCACCACCAACAGCGATGCCGGCGTCACGGACATCCGCAAGTGCCACGCCACGCTGGAAGCCATGCAGCGTCAAGGCCTGCTGCTGCTGGTTCACGGCGAGGTGACCGATGCCGAGATCGACATCTTCGACCGCGAAGCCGTCTTCATCGACCGCGTGATGCAGCCGCTGCGCCGCCAGTTTCCCGAACTGAAGGTGGTGTTCGAGCACATCACCACCACCGAAGCCGCGCAGTACGTGGCCGAAGCCGGCCCGCACACCGCCGCCACGCTGACGGCTCACCACCTGCTCTACAACCGCAACGCGCTGTTCACCGGCGGCTTGCGGCCGCACTACTACTGCCTGCCGGTGCTGAAGAAGGAAAAGCACCGCCAGGCGCTGGTGCAGGCCGCCACCAGCGGCAACCCGCGGTTCTTCCTGGGCACGGACAGCGCGCCGCACGCCTCGGTGATGAAGGAGCAAAGCGTCTGTGGCGCCGGCTGCTACACCGCCCCGGCGGCGCTGGAGCTGTACGCCGAGGCCTTCGAGGCCGCTGGCGCGCTGGACAAGCTGGAAGGCTTCGCCAGCCACTTCGGGGCTGACTTCTACGGCCTGCCGCGCAACGCCGGCACCGTCACGCTCAGGCGCGAAGCCTGGACGTTGCCCGAGGTGCTGCCCTTCGGTGATGCCACCATCAAGCCGCTGCGCGCCGGCGAAACCCTGAACTGGAAACTCCAATGAGCGCTGCCCATGAGCACTGACCGCGTGATGCTCCTCATCGACGCCGACAACGTCTCGGTCGACGTGATGGAGCAGGCCGTGCGCCTGCTGCTGAACCAGCATGGCGGCCTGCACGTGCGGCGCGCCTACTGCACGGCCGAAAGCGCCGTGGCCAACCAGGCGGCCTTCAAGCGCCTGGGCATCAAGCCCATGGTGAACCTGGCTGCCGGCAAGAACAGCACCGACATCGCGATGGCCGTGGACGCCATCGACCTCGTGCTGGCCGAGCGCCCCGACGTGGTGGTGATCGCTTCTTCCGACAGCGACTTCGCCCCTCTGGTGCAGCGCCTGCGCGAAAAGGGCTGCGTGGTGCGCGGCATCGGCCAGCTCGGCAAGACGGGTGACGAGACCCAGGAGGTCTACGACGACTTCACGGTGCTGGAACACCGCAAGAGCGCGGCCAGCGCCGCGGCCGACAAACCCAAGCGCGCGCCGCGCAAGACCGCGGCCAGCAAGGCGCCTGCCGCCAAGACGTCCGCCACAAAACAGACGGCCACGCGCAAGAAGGCTGCGGTGGCGGCGGCCGCCGAACCCGCCCCCGCCGCCAAGACCTCCGCCAAGGCCGCCGCCCGCAAGACGCCGGCGCGCAAGAAGGCCGTGCCGGCCCCCGTGCCGGACCTTGCACCGGATGCCGACGACGACCTGCCCGGCGCCGTGGTGGCCATGCTCGAGGCCAGCGCAAGCCCGACTGTCGCCGCGCCGCCACCAAGCCCAGCCGCCGCGGGCGAAGACGCCAGACCGCCCCGAGGCGCCCGCACGCCCTCGACCCTGGCCGCCGTGCTGGATTGCCTGCCCGAGCTGCAGGCCGGCCAGAGCCTGGCCTTGAACACCGCCGTGCAGCGCCTGCGCGCGGCGCAGCTGCTGGGCAAGAGCAGCTCATCGCTGAAGCTGTTCTCGCAGCTCTCCGACCGTTTCGAGCTGCTGCCGCCCGACAAGCCGGCCCAGGTGCGCCTGCGGCGCTGAAGCCGGCCTTGCCCTTACAGCGGCCGGGCTTGCTTGAAACCGCAGGCCCCGCCCTAACATCCTGCCTGTCGCGGGCCGTGTCGTGCCCGTCGTTCCTTGCGGCGTGGAGGCCGCTACCGCCATGAAACGCATCCTGCTTTTCGTCCTCACCAACCTGGCCGTGATGCTGGTGCTGGGCATTGCCGCCAGCGTGCTGGGTGTCAACCGCTTCCTCACGTCCAACGGCCTGAACCTGGGCATGTTGCTGGCGTTCGCCGCCTTGATGGGCTTCGGCGGCGCCATCATCTCGCTGCTGATCAGCAAGCCGGTGGCCAAGTGGAGCACCGGCGCCAAGGTCATCAATGACTCCACCGACCCCACGCACCGGTGGATCGTCGGCACCGTGCAGAACTTCTCGCAGAAGGCCGGCATCGGCATGCCTGAAGTGGCCATCTACGATGCTCCGCCCAACGCCTTTGCCACGGGCGCGTTCAAGAACTCGGCGCTGGTGGCCGTGAGCACGGGTCTGCTGCAGACCATGAGCCGCGACGAAGTGGAAGCCGTCATCGGCCACGAGGTGGCCCACATCGCCAACGGCGACATGGTGACGATGACGCTGATCCAGGGCGTGATGAACACCTTCGTGGTCTTCATCTCGCGCGTGGTGGGCTACTTCGTCGACAAGGTGGTGCTGCGCAACACCAACGATGGCCCGGGCATCGGCTACTACGTCACCACCATCGTGATGGACATCGTGCTGGGCGTGCTGGCTGCCGTGATCGTGGCCTGGTTCTCGCGTCAGCGCGAGTACCGCGCCGATGCGGGCGCCGCCGCGCTGATGGGGCGCAAGCAGCCCATGATCAACGCCCTGGCGCGCCTGGGCGGCATGGAGCCGGGCGAGCTGCCCAAGGCCGTGGCCAACATGGGCATCAACAGCAAGCCCAGCGGCCTGATGGCGCTGTTCAGCAGCCACCCGCCCATCGAAGACCGCATCCGCGTGCTTCAACAGAGCCAGTAATCCTGGTGAGCGCAAAATGGGCCCGGCAGACACCGGGCCCTTTTTCCTTGGGCGCTGCTGTCTCAGGCCTTGGGCGGCCGGGGCACCCGGCCCATGAGGAAAAACTCGTCGTTGGGCCGCATGGCCGTCAGGTTGGCCATGCGGTTGCTCAGGCCGAAGAAGGCGGTGATGGCGCCAATGTCCCAGATGTCTTCATCATCGAAACCGTGGCCGCGCAGGGCTTCGAAATCGGCTTCGTCCACGGTGTGGGAAGCAGTGCACACCTTCATCGCGAAATCGAGCATCGCGCGCTGGCGCGGCGTGATGTCGGCCTTGCGGTGGTTCACCGCCAGCTGGTCGGCCAGCAGCGGCTTTTTCTCGTAGACGCGCAGGATGGCCCCGTGCGCCACCACGCAATAGAGGCAGTGGTTCGCGGCCGAAGTGGCCACGATGATCATCTCGCGCTCGCCTTTGGTCAGGCCTCGGCCTGACCCCTCCTGATTCGTCAGGCTGCCGCTGTCCTTCAGCAGCAGGGCGTCGTGGTAGGCCATGAAGGCACGCCACTCGGCCGGGCGGTGCGCCAGCGCCAGGAAGACGTTGGGCACGAAGCCCGCCTTCTGCTGCACTTCCAGCATGCGGGCGCGCAGGTCTTCCGGCAGGTCGTGCAGCTCGGGCACGGGGTAGCGTGAGATCGGCGGTACGGCAGCAGTCGAAGAGGGGGCAGTCATGGCGGGCTTCCTTCAAGTTCTGAACTGCATGGCGTGCAGCCGCGCATACAGGCCGCCGCTCGCCAGCAGTTCGGCATGGGTGCCTTGTTCCACCAGCCGGCCGGCTTCCATGGCCAGCACGCGGTCGGCCTTCTCGATGGTGGACAGGCGGTGCGCGATGACGAGCGTGGTGCGCCCCTGCATCAGCGCTTCCAGCGCGGCCTGCACGGCGCGTTCGCTTTCGCTGTCCAGGGCCGAAGTGGCTTCGTCGAGGATGAGGATGGGCGCGTCTTTCGCTATCGCGCGCGCGATGGCCAGGCGCTGGCGCTGGCCGCCCGAGAGCTGGTTGCCGTTGTGGCCGATGGGCGTGTCCAGCCCCTGCGGCAGGCCGTCGACGAAGTCCAGCAGGTGCGCGGCCTGCAGCGCGGCGCGTACCTGTTCGCGGCTCATCTCGGCGCCCAGCGCCACGTTGGCGGCCACGGTGTCGTTGAACAGCACCACGTCCTGGCTGACGAAGGCGAACTGCCGGCGCAGCGCCAGCAGGTGCCACTGCGCCAGCGGCACGCCGTCCAGCGTGATGGTGCCGGCCGTGGGTTCGATGAAGCGCGGCAGCAGGTGGGCCAGCGTCGTCTTGCCGGCGCCTGAAGGGCCCACCAGGGCCACCGTCTCGCCGGCGCGCACGTGCAGCGTGAGCGCATCCACCGCGGGCGGGCTGTCGTCGCGGTAGCGCAGGGTGACGGCCTGCAGCTCGATGTCGCCGCGCGCACGGCCGCCGTCGTGGCTGCCGCCTTCCTCGACGGGGCTGGTCTCGATGAGGTCGAGCCCGCGCTCCACGGCGGCCAGCCCGCGCGTCAGCGGCGCCATCACGTCCGACAGGTGCTTGGCCGGCGCCACCAACTGCAACATCGCGGTGACGAAGGCTACGAAGTCGCCCACGGAGGTGCCGCCGCTGCGGCTTTGCCACAGCGCCAGCGTGATGACGGCGGCTATGGCCACCGAGGCCAGCATCTGCGTGACGGGCGTCATCGTGGCGCCGGCCACCAACGCCTTCATCATCAGCCGGCGCACGGCGTCGGCCCGCGCGAAGAAGCGCCGGCCCTGCTGCGCCTGTGCGCCGTGCAGCCGCACGATGCGCCAAGCCAGCATGTTCTCTTCCACCACGTAGGCCAGCTCGTCGGTGGCCTTCTGGCCTTCCACCGTCAGGCGGTGCAGGCGCTTGCCCAGCGCCCGCATCACCAGCGCCACGGCCGGGAACAGCAGCCCCACCACCAGCGTGAGCTGCCAGTTCAGCCACAGCAGGTAGGACAGCAGGCCCACGAGGATGAGCGAATCACGCACCAGCGTCAGCACCGAGGCCGAGAGGATGGTGACGCCGGCCTGCGCCTCGTACACCAGCGTGTTGGTCATGCCGCTGCTGGTCTGCTGCGTGTAGAGCGCGGGCGTGTTGTCCAGCATGCGCGCGAACATGCCCTGGCGCAGCTTCAGCACCGCGCGGTTGGCCACCCAGGCCAGCCCGTACTGCGCCACGAAGCCCGAGGCGCTGCGCACCGCAAAGAGGCCGATGATGGCCACCGGCACCACCCACAAGGGCAGGGCGCCGCCAGCAAAGCCCTGGTCGAGCAGCTTGCCCAGCAGCAGCGGGATGGCCGGCTCGGTGGCCGCCGTGATCAGCGCCGCAAGACCCGCGGCCACGAGGCCGGCGCGGCTGTGGCGGATGTAGGGCCAAAGCCTCTTCAGGCGATGCAGGAGCGTGCGCGTCGGTGGGGACATGGGGCCGCGATTATTGCGGTGACCGTTTGTTGCCTGGGGCTCAGACGGGCGCCAGGGGCCGCTGCCTACAATGAAAGCATGCCTGTGCCCACCTTTCTGACCAACGCCCAGCCGCCTGCCGACCCCCTGCGCCGTGCCCTCGTGGCCGGTGGCCTGATGGCCGCGCTGCCGGCGATGGCGCAGTTCCGCGTCGAGATCTCGGGCATCGGTGCCACGCAGATTCCGCTGGCCGCGGCCGTCTTCCGTGGCGAGGTCGAGGCCGGCGTGGCCATCTCGCGCATCGTGCGCGCCAACCTCGAACGCAGCGGCCTGGTGCGCACGCTCGATGCCGACCAGGGCCTCGATGAACGCAGCACCGTCGACCTCACGCTGTGGCGCGGGCGCGGGGTCGACGCGCTGCTGGCGGGCTCGGTCACGCGGCTGGCCGACGGCCGCTTCGACGTGCGCTACAAGCTCTGGGACGCCGTCAAGAACGAAGAGCTGCTGGGCCAGAGCAAGGTGGTGCTGGCCGCCGACCTGCGCCTGGCTGCCCACCGCGTGGCCGATGAAATCCACGAGAAGCTCACCGGCGAGCGCGGCGTCAACGCCACGCGCATCGCCTACGTGGTGCGCACCGGACGCCGCTACAGCCTGCACGTGACCGATGCCGACGGCGAAGGCGGCCAGGTTGCGCTGGCCAGCCCCGAGCCCATCATCTCGCCGGCCTGGGCCCCCGATGGCAAGCGCCTGGCCTATGTGTCCTTCGAGACACAGAAGGCCGTGGTCTGGGTGCAGGACCTCAGCACCGGCCAGCGCAGCATGGTGGCCAGCTTCCGCGGCAGCAACAGCGCGCCGGCCTTCAGCCCTGATGGGCGCCAGCTGGCGGTGGCCTTGTCGCAGGACGGGCTGACTCAGCTCTACCTCATGCCCGCCAACGGCGGCACGCCGCAGCGCCTGACACGCAGCAGCGGCATCGACACCGAGCCCGTGTTCGCGCCGGACGGCCGCAGCCTCTACTTCGTCAGCGACCGCGGCGGCGGTCCGCAGGTCTACCGCGTGGGCGTGGATGGCAGCTCGCCCCAGCGCATCACCTTCCAGGGCAACTACAACATCAGCCCGGCCATCAGCCCCGACGGCACGCAGCTGGCCTACATCTCGCGCCAGGGCGGTGGCTTCCGCCTGATGCTGCAAGACCTGAACGATGGAACTGTTCGGCCCTTGTCCGACACACAGGATGACGAAAGCCCCGGCTTCGCGCCCAACGGCCGCCTGATCGTGTATGCGTCGCGCATACGAGGCAGCGACGTGTTGATGACCACCACGCTGGATGGCAAGATCAAGACGCGCCTTCTCAGCATCAGCAATGGCGCCGACATGCGCGAGCCCGCCTGGGGCCCCTTCGGCCGCTGATCGAGTCCGGGCCTGGCCCGGATGAAAGTTCCCGCAACCCTTTAGGAGAACCTGATGAAGTCACGCCTGTCCGCACCCGGCAAGGCCCTCGCTTTGCTGGCTGCCGCTGCCCTGTTGTCGGCCTGCGGCACCACGCGCCTGCCCGAAGACAAGAGCGCTTCGGCCGCTGCCGCTGCCGCGCCCGTGGTGACCGCCACCCCCACCAGCACGGCGCCCGCAGCCCAGCCGGCCGCCACCCCGCAATCGGGCGTGGCCACGGTGAACCTGGGCGGTGCCGCTGCCGGCAGCGCAGCGGCTGGTGCTGCGGCGCTGGCGGCCCTGCCCGCGCAGCGCATCGTCTTCTTCGATTTCGACAGCTACGTCATCAAGGACGACTTCAAGCCCCTGCTCGACGGTTATGCCCGCGTGCTGACCGCCAACAATGGCAGGAAGCTGATGGTGGAAGGCCACACCGACGAGCGCGGCGGCCGCGAGTACAACCTGGCCCTGGGGCAGAAGCGTGCGGCCGCGGTGGTGAATTCGCTGCGCCTGCTGGGCGTGCCCGAAAGCCAGATGGAAGCCGTGAGCTTCGGCGAAGAGCGCCCCGCCGCCCAGGGCGCTGACGAATCGGCCTGGGCGAAGAACCGCCGTGCCGAACTGAAGGACCGTTGAGATGTCTAGGCCTGCGCAGGTGTTCCGTGTTGCCATCACCACCCTGATCCTGGGTTGCGCCACCAGCGCTGCGCAGGCCTTCCTCAACGATGAAGAAGCCCGCAAGGCCATCGTCGACCTGCGCAACCGGGTCACCCTGGTGGAAGAGGCGGGCAAGGCCAAGACGGCCGAGCTTGCTGCGGCCAATGCCCAGCTGGTGGAACAGCTGACGGCCCTGCGCCGCAGCCTGCTGGACCTGAACAACCAGCTGGAAACCATGCGCGGCGAGTTGGCCAAGCTGCGCGGCAACGACGAGCAGGTGCTGCGCGAACTGGCCGAGATGCAGACGCGCCAGAAAGACGTGAGCCAGACGCTGGACGACCGGCTGCGCAAGCTGGAACCCGTGAAGGTGTCCATCGACGGCCGCGAAGCCGTGGTCGAGCCGCAGGAAAAGCGCGCGTACGAGGAAGCCATCGCGGCCATCCGCGGTGGTGATTTCGACGTGTCGGTGGCTCTGCTGGCGAACTTCCAGCGCCGCTTCGTCGGCAGCCCTTATACCGATTCCGTGCGCTTCTGGCAGGGCAATGCGCTCTACGGCAAGCGCGACTACCGCGAAGCCATCAACGCCTTCCGCGCCTTCGTCACGGCCGCGCCCGACCACCCCCGCGCGCCCGAGGCGCTGCTGGCGCTGGCCAACAGCCAGGCCGAGATGAAGAACCCCACGGCCGCGCGCCGCACCATCGAGGAGTTGACGAAGAGCTACCCCGATTCGGAAGCAGCGAAGGCCGGCAAGGAACGGCTGGCTTCCATCCGGTGATGGCCGAGTTGCCGGCAGCGCTGCCGGCCGAGTTGCCGGTTGGCGAAGGCCAACTCGCCAACGCCGGTGCAGGCGCTGTGCTGGGCGAGGCCGACCTCGAACGCCGCTTCGGCGGCCTGCGGCGCCTTCATGGTGACGAGGGCTACGCCCGCCTGCGCGCGGCTCGCGTGGCCGTGGTGGGGCTGGGCGGTGTGGGTTCCTGGGCCGTGGAAGCGCTGGCGCGCAGCGGCGTGGCCAGCCTCGTGCTCTTCGACCTGGACCACGTGGCCGAATCCAACATCAACCGCCAGGCACAGGCCCTGGGCACCACCGTGGGCGCCCACAAGGGCCTGGCCTTGCAAGCCCGCATCGCCGACATCCACCCCGGCTGCGCCGTGCACGTGGTGGATGCCTTCGTCGATGCCGAGAACTGGCCCGGCCTGCTGCCGGTGCCGGTGGACGCCCTGATCGACGCTTGCGACAGCGCCCCGGCCAAGCTGGCCCTGGCCGCCTGGGGTTTGAAGACCGGGGTGCCGCTGGTGTGCGTGGGCGCTGCCGGCGGCAAGCGCGAAGCGCAGCGTGTGGAGGTGGCCGACCTGGCCGAGACCACGCACGACCCCCTGCTCGCCAGCTTGCGCCAGCGCCTGCGCAAGCACGCCGGCGCGCCACGCAGCGGGGCGATGGGGCTGCGCTGCGTGTTCTCGCGCGAGAGCGTGATGGCCCCGCCCGACAGCTGCAACGCCGACGGCAGCCTGAACTGCCACGGCTACGGCTCCACCGTCACCGTGACCGCCTCCTTCGGCATGGTGGCTGCGGGTGAAGCCATCCGGCAACTCTTGGCAGCGCCACCGCGCTAGGCCCTCTGTTTCTCTGGCTATAATGTTGGGCTTTGCTGACGGGTCGTCAGTTGGGGTCGTTAGCTCAGTCGGTAGAGCAGCGGACTTTTAATCCGTTGGTCGCGTGTTCGAGTCACGCACGACCCACCACCCGTGCCGCGACCCTGCGCGCACGGCATCAGTTTTCGGGCTCCTAGCTCAGTTGGTAGAGCAGCGGACTCTTAATCCGTTGGTCGACAGTTCGAATCTGTCGGGGCCCACCAAGAGATCACGGCCTGGATGGCGACATCCAGGCCGTTGTTCTTTTCTGGGGCGCGCCGCCTGCAGCGAAGCCCGAAGCGCCGGGTCCTACACTCGCCGCACTCCAGGAACCGAGGCGACGAATGAATGCTGAAGCTGCTGCCCCCGCGCTGGGCCTCACCCCCGCCAGCCGGCGCGCCCTGGGCCGTTCGGGCCTGCAGGTCTCGCCGCTGTGCTTCGGCTGCAATGTCTTCGGCTGGACGGTCGACGAGGCCACGAGCTTCAGCCTGCTCGACGCCTGGCTCGATGCCGGCTTCAACTTCATCGACACCGCCGACATCTATTCCACCTGGGTGCCCGGCCACGTGGGCGGCGAAAGCGAAACCATCATCGGCAAGTGGCTGGCGCGCAGCGGGCGGCGCCAGCAGGTGGTGTTGGCCACGAAGGTGGGCAAACCCATGGGGCCCGGGCTGCAGGGCCTGAAGCCGGCCTACATCCGCAGCGCGGTGGAAGCCTCGCTGCGCCGCCTGCAAACCGACCACATCGACCTCTACCAGACCCACGACGACGACGCCGAGACGCCGCTGGCCGACACCCTGGGTGCCTTCGACGAACTCATCCGTGCGGGCAAGGTGCGCGCCATCGGCGCCTCGAACTACAGCGCACCGCGGCTGGCCGAAGCCCTGCGCACCAGCGCCGAGCTGCAGCTGCCGCGTTTCGAAAGCCTGCAGCCGCTGTTCAACCTGATCGACCGCGCCGTGTTCGAAGACGCGCTGCAGCCGCTGTGCGTGGCCGAAGGCGTGGGCGTCATCAACTACTACGGGCTGGCGGCGGGCTTCCTCACCGGCAAGTACCGCAGCGCCGAAGATGCTGGCAAGAGCGCGCGTGGGCCCAATGTGGTGAAGCGCTACCTGAACGAGCGCGGCCTGCGCGTGCTGGAGGCGCTGGACGTGGTGGCCGCGCGCCACGGCGCCACGCCGGGCCAGGTGGCGCTGGCCTGGCAGCTGCAGCAGCCCGGCATCGCCGCGCCGATTGCCAGTGCCACCTCACTGGCGCAGCTGGCCGAACTGGCGGCCGCCACGCGCCTGCCGCTGGGGGCCGATGACCTTGCGGCCTTGAGCAGCGCCAGCGCCAGCCCCTGAAGGCGCCAGCAGCGCGGCAACCCTGCCCGCAGAGGCGCCGCTAATGCCGCGGCGGCACCAGCACGCTCAGGTGCGGCTGCTGGCGCAGCAGCGCCAGCTCCTCCAGCGTCACGCCCAGCATCTGCGCGGCCGCGGCCAGGTCGCCCTTGTGGCGGTCCAGCGCAGTGCGGATGAAGTGCTGCTGCGTCACGGCCTGGGCCTGGCGCAGCAGCGCGGGCAGCGGCGTGCTGCCCAGTTCGCCGGCCAGCGCGTCGATGGCGCGCAGCAGCGCGGCCGCACGCGCGTCGGCCGTGAGCACGTCGCTGCCGCAAGGCCGCAGCGTGATGCCGGCATCGCCGCCTGCTACGTCGGCCAGCAGGGCGCCGGCCAGGTCCACGGCGAGGTCCAGCGATCCCGGGCGCAGCAGCATCACGCGCTGGCTGGGCGCCAGGCCCTGGGTGCGCAGGTGGCGCAGCAGCTTCTCGCTGTGGCCGGGCAGCCAGCGCGCCAGCGGCTGGCCGATCACGGCCTCGATGTCGGCTGCCTGCGCCATCTGGATAAAGGCGAGGTTGGCTTCGCGCACACGGCCTTCGCTGTCGGTGACGACGATGCCCTCGGGGGTGCCGTCGACGTGGCGCGCCAGGGCCGAGCCCAGCGCGAGCGGGTCGTCGGGGCTGGGGTCGGCCTGGCGCAGGCGCAGCAGCACGATGGGCAGGGTGGCGGCCGGCAGCCGTGTGGCCGTGAGCGCCAGGGACAGGTGCGAACCGGCCAGCCTGGCCGGGGCGGCGGTGGCGGCGCCCTCGCTGGCCCGCGCCAGCAGCGCGGCCACCGAGGGCCGCGAGCGTGCGTCGAAGTGGCTGCCCAGCGCCCGGCCCTGGGCCGAGGCGGCATCCACCTGCAGCAGGCCCGCGGCAGCGGCGTTCACGGCCACCAGGCATTGGCGCTCGGTGTCCACCGTGGCCACGGCATCGGTGGCCACCTGGTACAGCAGGCGGTAGCGCACCTCGTCGTGGCGCGCGCGCCAGTAGCTGCGTTCCAGCGCCTGCTGGGTGTCGAGAAAACGCTGCTGGATGGCGGCCAGGCTGCGCAGGTCGCGCCCCACGGCCAGCACCGGCCCATCTTCGCCCAGCCGCAGGGCCGTGTAGGCCACGGGCAGTTCGCCTTCAGCGCCGCCGTCGTGGTTCACCTCGCGCCGGCGGCCCTGGCCGTCGGTGCAGGCATCGGCCAGCAGGCTTTCGATCTTGCCGCGCGTGCCGTCGGTGACGGTCTGCGCCCAGGGGCGCCCGACCCAGGCTTCCGCGCCCGGGTTCATCGGTGCCTTTTCGTTCTGCGCCACGGCGGTGATGACGCCGGCCTGGTCGATGACCAGCGCGATGTCCGAAGACAGCGAGACGAAGGCGCGCGCCAGCCCCGCCGCGCAGCCCGAAAGCGCGCCCAGGTCGACCGTGGGGCGTGTGCTGCGGCTCAAGGGTGCACGCTTTCAGGGCTGGCGGGGCAGCAGGTGCGGCAGGTAAGGAACAGACGCGGCCGGCCCGGCAGGACTGGGGCCGCGCTGCCGCTCAGACACGCGCCAGGCCGAGCAGGTGGGCCATGTCCTTGAAGAAGATGCGCACGTGGGCCATGGGCTTCTTGCGCACCAGCTCCTTGTTCATGTAGCTCTCGAAGGTGAGCTGCTGCACATCCTTGTCCATGCAGATCTTGACGAAGCTCTCGCGGCGCTTGTCGCTGCTGTACCAGAAGCGCTGCATGATGCCGAGCACCCAGAACACGCGGCCGTGCGCCTTCATGAAGCGCTTGCGCGCGCCGGCCAGCGCGCTGGCCTTGCCGGTGCGCAGGAACTCCTGCGCCGCTTCTGCCGCCAGCCGCCCGCCGTACATGGCGTAGTAGATGCCTTCGCCGGAAGAGGGCGCCACCACGCCGGCAGCGTCGCCGGCCAGCACGACGTTGCGGCCATCGTCCCACTTCTTCAGCGGCTTCATGGGCAGCGGCGCGCCTTCGCGGCGCACGGTTTCGAAGTGCGCCATGCCCGCGGCTTCGCGCAGCGTGGCAGTGGCCGTGCGCAAGGAGAAGCCCTTGTCGGCGCTGCCGGTGCCGATGCTGAGGGTGTCGCCGTGCGGGAACACCCAGCCGTAAAAGTCGGGGCTGAGTTCGCCGCGGTAGTACACGTCGCAGCGCGTGCCGTCGTAGCCCGCGGGCTTTTCCGCCGGGGCGCGCACGATCTCGTGGTACGCGAAGACGTAGTCGGTGTCCTGCGCGCAGGGCACGCATTGCTGGGCCACCGCCGAGCGTGCGCCGTCGGCGCCAATGACACAGCGCGCGCGCACCGAAGCCGCGTGGCCGGCCGGGTTCTTGGAGGTCGCACCTTCGGGCGTGCGGGCGCGGAAATGCACCACGGCCATGCCGTCGTCGGTGTACTCCACGCGTTCGAAGCTGCCGGTGGCGCGCACCGCGCCGCTGCCGGCGGCACGCTGGCGCAGCCATTCGTCGAAGTGCTCGCGGTCGACCATGCCGACGTAGCCGTTTTCGATGGGGATGTCGACCTTGCGGTCGGCCGGCGAGATCATGCGGGCCGAGCGCGCCTTGGCCACCAGCAGGTGGTCGGGGATGGCGAAATCCTTGATGGCGCGGGGCGGTATGGCCCCGCCGCAGGGCTTGATGCGGCCGTCGCGGTCGAGCAGCAGCACGCTGCGGCCCTGGCCGGCGAGGTCGTGCGCGGCGGTGGCGCCGGCGGGGCCGCCGCCGATGACGACCACGTCATAAGCCTTGGTGGTGTCGTGTGCACTCATGAAGAACCTCCGGCCCGAAGGGCCTGGGCGTCGGCAGGGCCGACCAGGGGCGCGGCCAGGGCCGCAGAACTTGAAACCGCGCCGGCGTTGCGCAGGGCTGGCGCGGCGATGCGCGCGGCCAGCCAGGCCGCAGCCACGAACATGCAGGCTTCCAGCGCAAACACCGCCGCATAGGCGCTGCCCTGGTGGCCGATGAGCCAGCGCGCCACGTCGCTGGCGGCGGCGCCGAAGAGGCCACCCACCGCAAAGCCGATGGCCTGCGCAGCGCCCCACAGGCCCATGCGCGTGCCTTCACGCGGCTGGCCCTCGGCGTTGTGGCCACCGGTGTTGTGACCACTCGCCAGGCTCATCATCGAACCGATGGCGGCGATGGAGAAGGCACCGTTGGCCACGCCCAGCAGGAAGACGTTGGCGCGCAGGGGCCAGTGCGGGGCCACCGAGCCCGCCACCACCATGCCCAGCAGCGCAACGCCCGAGGCCAGGCAGCCACCCACCGTCCAGGCGCGCAAGGAGCCCAGGCGCGCACCGCCCACGCGCCGGCCCGCCAGCGCGGCGAGCAGCATGCCTGTCAGCGTGCCGCCGTGCTGCACGCCCGCCAGCTGCGTGGAAGCGCCCGGCGAATAGCCGAACACCGCGCCCGCGAAGGGCTCGAGGATGAGGTCTTGCGTGCTGTAGGCCAGCATCGACACGAAGACGAAGATGGTGAAGCGGCGGGCATCGGGCTCGCGCCACACCTCGCGCAGCGCGGCCATGAAGTCGGGCTTGGCAGCCTGGCCCGCTTGGGCTGGCGCAGGCGAGGCAACCAGGCGGCCCGGGCCTTCCACGCCCCACAGCGCCAGCAGCGTGACGCTCACGGCGATGAGCGACACCACGCCCGAGACCGTCATCAGCCGCACGGCCGAGTAGGGGTCGAGGAAGCGCCCGGCCACGCCGGCCGTGACGGCAAAGCCCACGATCATCATCACCCACACGAGCGCCGCCGCCGAGGCCCGGCGCGGGGCGTCCACGCGCTTGGCCAGCAGCACCAGCAGCGACGTGCCCCCGGCGCTGACGCCCAGGCCCACCAGCGCAAAGCTCAGCACCGCCAGGGCGATGCCCCAGCTGCGGTCGTCGGCCATCCAGGTGGTGGCCACGGCGGCACCGAAGCCGCCCAGCGCCAGCACGGCCATGCCGCCCACGATCCACGGCGTGCGGCGCCCGCCCACGTCGCTGCCATAGCCCATGCGCGGGCGGCTGAGCTGCACCGCATAGTGCAACGCCACCAGCAGGCCCGGCAGCAGCGCCGGCAGGGCCAGCTCCACCACCATCACACGGTTCAGCGTGGAGGTGGTGAGCACCACCACCGCGCCCAGCATGGCCTGCACCAGGCCCAGGCGGGCGATGCCCAGCCAGCCCAGCGAAGGCAGCGCGGTGGTGCCGCCGTTCACGCCGCCGTTCATACCGCCACCACCAGGGCCAGCCCGCGCAGCGCGAAGGCGCTGACCATCATGCCGCTGACGAAGAGCGGCACGCCGAAGCCGCTGTACCAGAGTGCGTGGCGCACGGGGTCGGCCAGGAAGCGCCGCATCATCAGCGCCTGCCCCGTCAGCAGCGCGGCAATGGCCAGCGCATGCCAGGGCTGGCCCCAGGCCAGCAGCAGGCCGATGACCACCACCTGCGGCACCGCCATGATCCAGCAGGCGGCGCGCGCCGCCCCCTTCACACCCAGGCGCACCGGGAGCGAGCCGATGCCCATCTGGCGGTCGCCCTCGATGGCCTTGAAATCGTTCAGCGTCATGATGCCGTGGGCGCCCAGGCTGTACAGCAGCGCCAGCGCCAGCGAGGCCGCCGCCGGCGCCTGGCCACCCGCCATCACCACGCCGCCGGTCACCCAGGCCAGGCCTTCGTAGCACAGGCCGCAGGCCAGGCAGCCCCACCAGCCGTTGCGCTTCAGGCGCAGGGGCGGGGCGCTGTAGGCCCAGGCCAGCAGCAGGCCCAGCACCGTGGCGCCGAAGCCCCAGGGCCCCAGCAACGTGGCGACGGCCAGCGACAGCAGCGTCCAGACCAGGGCGATGTAAAGCCCCCATTGCCCCGGCATGCGGCCCGATGGAATGGGGCGCTGCGGTTCGTTGATGGCGTCGACATGGCGGTCGAACCAGTCGTTCACGGCCTGGCTGGTGGCGCAGACCAGCGGCCCCGTGAGCAGCAGCCCCACCAGGATGAGCGGCCAGTGCGCGGCCAGCGGCACGCCCGAGGCCACCACGCCGCAGCTGAAAGCCCACATCGGCGGAAACCACGTCACCGGTTTCAGCAACTCGGCAATGGCCGAAGGCGCGGGGAAAGTGGCGGGCGCAGCCCGGGCCGTGGAGGTCATGGGTGCATCTTGCACCTGACACCCCGTGGCGTCAATCTATGTTTACACCTGAATCTGTCAACCTGATCTGTCAATCAGGCAGACAGGCTGGCAGGGCCGTGCGGGCTACTCTTCGCCGCCCAGGCTGCCCAGGCCGTAACGCCGCAGCTTCACGTACAGGCTCTGGCGCGACAGGCCCAGCAGCAGCGCGGCCGAGGCGCGGTTGTCGTTCGACATCTGCAGCGCGGTCTCGATGCACAGCTGCTCGATGAGGTCGGTGGTTTCGCTGACGATGTCCTTCAGCGGCGTGCGGCCCACCAGCTCGGTGAGCTCGTCGACCGAACGTGTCATCGCACGGCCGTTCTCGGCCTCGGGCTTGACGCGGCGTTCGATGTCGCGGATGGCGAAGGCCAGCACTGTGCTGGCGCCGGGCGACAGCTGGGCGGCCGAGATCTCGACCTCCACCTCGGTGCCGTACTCGCCGCGCAGCGCAGTGACGAAGCGCCCCACGCTGCCGCGCTGGCGCAGGTTGGTGATGAGCACGCCCAGTTCCACGCCGGTGCGGCCCAGCCAGCGGTCGAGGGCCTCGCCGCGGGCCTGGTCTTCCGTGCTCAGTTCGGCCAGCGTAAGGAAGGCGCGGTTGGCGGTGAGCACGCGGCCGGTTTCGTCGCAAAACACCAGCCCGTCGGGCGAGTTCTGCACGAAGGCGGCCAGCGTGGCTTCCCAGTCTTCACCCGGCGCGGGCAGGGTGCGTCGGCCGGTGCCACGCCGCGCTGCCGCGGGTGCGGCGGCCGCCACCGGGGCCAGGCGCACGAGCACCAGCACGGCGTCTTCCTGGCGAAAGACCGAGGCCGACACGGCCACTTCCCCGGCGCCTTCCAGCAGGCGGGCGCGCACGGCGTCCTTCTTGCCCACCGAGCGCGCTGCGGCCAGCAGGTCTTGCAGGCGTTCGCCGTCGGCCGCTTCGAACAGCGTGGACAGCGTCACACCCACCAGCTTGGCGCGGCTGCTGGCGCACAGCGTGCGTGCTGCGGGGTTGGCTTCCAGCACCTTCTGTGTGCCGCCGTCGACGATGAGCACGGCTTCCGAGGAGGTTTCCAGCAGGTGCCGGTAACGCGTTTCGGCTTCGCGGCTGCGCCAGTAATCGCGCTCCATCGCCTGCTGCGTGTCTATCAGGCGGCGCTGCAGCGCCACGGTGGCGCGCAGATCGCGGGCGAAAGCGATGATGCGGCCCCGGCCTTGCGGGGCATCGCCCAGGCTCACGGCTGAATACAGCAGCGGCAGTTCGTCGCCGTTCTCGGCGGGGTGGTTCACCTGGCGCCAGCGGCCCACTTCGGCGTCGGCGGCGGCCTGTGCGTCGCGCAGCAGCGCTTCCACCTTCTGCCGGCTGTCGGGCGCCACGGTCTGCACCCAGGGCTTGCCGCGCCAGGCACGCACCCGCTGCGCGGCGGCGTCGTCGCCCTGCACCACCACTTCGAGAATGGTGCCCTCGTGGTCCAGCACCAGTGCCAGGTCGCTGGAAGCCTGCACCAGACGCGCAGCGCTCCGGGCGTCGAGGGCGCCTAGAACGAGCGGCTCACCGGGGGGTCGGGGCATGGACCTGTGCCGTTAATTTTAGTTGACAGATTGGCTTGTCAAGCCAAGTTTACAGCACAAGCCCGTGACCTGGATCAATTTTTTCGCAGGCGGCTGCTGCCGAGCAGGCGCTCGGCCACCAGGGGTGCTTCCTTGCCGTTGCGGGCCGTGCCGTCGGCGCCCACCTGCTGGGCCATCTCAGGGCGCGCCACGAAAGGCGGGCCGCCCACCAGCACGCCCAGCAGCGTGTTGCGCGAAGCAGCACGCACGGCGGCGATGGTTTCCTGCAGCCAGGGCAGGCGGCCGTCGCTGCCCACCGAGAAGCCGATGATGTCGACCCACTCGTCGCGCACCATCGCCACCGGGCTGGCCACGGCACCGCCGACACCGCCGATGACGTCCCAGCCGTCGCGCCGGAAGAATTCGGCCACCATCGACAAGCCGAAGCTGTGCTGCTCGTCGCGCGGCTGCACGAAGAGCGCGCGGCGGCCGTTGGCCGGGTGCTCGATCTCCGTGCCGAAGGCCGGGCTCAGCTCGCGCAGCAGGCGCTGCAGGCGGCCCAGCGCCACGGTGACGGTGCTGAAGTCGCACACGTCGTCGGCCCACATCTCTCCCAGCCGGCGGGCGATGGGGCCGAAGAGGTCGAGGTAGAGCGACTCGACCGACACCCCGCGCTCGCGCAGGCCCTCGACGAGGGCCAGCGTCTCGGGCTCGCTGCCGATGATGATCTGCTTGAGGAAGCCGTCGATGTCGGCCTGCAGCGGCACGGTGGAACCGGGCTGCGGGTTCGCCGCGCCCGGCCGGTGGGCTTGCACCAGGCGCGGAATCACGTCGGTTTCTATCGTGCGTGCCAGCCGGGCGAGCCGGTGCTTGGCCGCTTCGCGGTCGGAAAGCTCGCCGCGCCCGTCTTCGGCTTGCGAGGGGCGTTCTTCATTCGCCCACTCGCGGCTGGCGCTGTCGGGCTCGGGTTCCGCGGCGCCTCGGTTGGGGTCACCTTGCATTGCAGCCTCCTGGCGCTGGGGCCCGGTCAAAGCGGGCCCGCAGCGCCGTGCCCAGCACCCCCGTGGGGGCACGAACCGGCGAAGCACCGGCGCGCGAAGGCGCCAGATGGAGGGCGGGGAGCGACGGCCTTGGGAACTGCTGGGGCGCGTCGGGATGGGGGTTTTTGCTCACGTCGCAGGGGGTTGTAAACCGCGATCGGTTCATCGTCAAAAAAATCCGCTCGGTGTTTCCACCAAGCGCACCCGGCTCGGGCGGGTGCTGGCTCGGGGGTCACCGCACGGGACGCACAGCCATGCCGCAGCTTCACCTTCGGCACGGCGGCGGACGGGCGGATGATGGGGAAGGCCCGGTGAGGTGTCAACTGTGATTTACGTCTATCTCGATTGACAGTCGCCCTTTCGCCCCCTAGGCTCTGCTTCATGAATCGAACACAGCGGCCTTCTTCGGCCCCCGGCGCCACGGTGCAGCGCCCCCCGCTGTACACCGCAGAGCAGCGGGTGCGGCGCGACCAGACCCCCTGGACGCTGGTGCAAGGCATCCTGGCGCCCCTGCAGTTCCTGGTGTTCATCGTCAGCGCCGTGCTGGTGCTGCGCTTCCTGGCCACCGGCGAAGGCTGGATGGCGGCCTCGGTCTCGGTGGTGGTGAAGACGCTGGTGCTCTACCTCATCATGGTCACGGGGGCCATCTGGGAGAAGGTGGTCTTCGGCCAGTACCTGTTCGCACCGGCCTTCTTCTGGGAAGACGTCTTCAGCTTCCTCGTGCTGGCCCTGCACACCGCCTACCTGGTGGCCTTGTTCACCGGGGCGCTGAGCCCGCGTGAACAGATGCTGCTGGCCCTGGCCGCCTATGCCACCTACGTGGTGAATGCCGCGCAGTTCATCTGGAAGCTGCGCATGGCGCGGCTGGACGAAGCCGCCCGCCGCGCCCAGGCGCCGATGCAAGGGGTGGTGGCATGAACGCGGTCATTCCCCTGCACGTGGAAGCCGGGCCTGCCCAGGGCGGCTGCAGCACCGCACCGGTGCTGAAAGAGCGCGGCCAGCGCGAGGTGTTCTGTGGCCTCACCGGCATCGTGTGGCTGCACCGCAAGATCCAGGACGCGTTTTTCCTGGTGGTCGGCTCGCGCACCTGCGCCCACCTGGTGCAAAGCGCGGCGGGCGTGATGATCTTCGCCGAGCCGCGCTTCGCCACCGCCATCATCGACGAGCGCGATCTGGCCGGCCTGGCCGACGCGCAGGACGAACTCGACCGCGTCGTGACCCGCCTGCTGGAACGCCGCAGCGACATCCGCACGCTGTTCCTGGTGGGCAGCTGCCCTTCGGAAGTCATCAAGCTCGACCTCTCGCGCGCCGCGCAGCGCCTGAGCACCCGTTTCTCCCCCCAGGTGAGGGTGCTGAACTACTCGGGCAGTGGCATTGAAACCACGTTCACGCAGGGCGAAGACGCCTGCCTGGCCTCGCTGGTGCCCGGGCTGCCGGTGCCGCAGGCCACGGCCCCCGCGCAACTGGTGGTGGTGGGCGCGCTGGCTGATGTGGTGGAAGACCAGTTCACGCGGCTCTTTGCGCAGATCGGCCTGCCGCCGGTGCAGTTCCTGCCTGCGCGCCGCAGCGACGCCATGCCCGCCGTGGGCCCGAACACCCGCTACCTGCTGGCCCAGCCTTTCCTGGCCGACACCGCCCGTGCGCTGGAGAACCGCGGCGCGCAACGCATCGCGGCCCCTTTCCCGCTGGGCGCCGAAGGCACCACGGCCTGGTTGACGGCCGCCGCAGCGGCCTTCGGCATCGGTGCCGAAAAGGTGCAGGCCGCCACCGCCGCACCCCGCGCCCGGGCCGAAGCCGCGCTGGCTCGGCACCGCGCCGCGCTTTCCGGCCAGCGCATCTTCTTCTTCCCCGATTCGCAGCTGGAGATTCCCCTGGCGCGCTTCCTGGCCCGCGAGCTGGGCATGCAGCTCACCGAAGTGGGCACGCCCTACCTGCACCGCGAGCACCTGGCCGAAGAGCTGGCGCTGCTGCCGGCCGGCACGGTGCTGAGCGAAGGCCAAGACCTGGAGAAGCAGCTCGACCGCTGCCGCTCGCAACAGCCCGACATCGTGGTCTGCGGCCTCGGCCTGGCCAACCCGCTGGAAGCCGAGGGCCTGACCACCAAGTGGGCCATCGAACTCGTGTTCAGCCCCATCCACGGCTTCGAGCAGGCCGGCGACCTGGCCGAGCTCTTCGCCCGCCCGCTGCGCCGCCGCGCGCTGCTGTCGGCCGGCCTGGCCGCCTGAAGGGACGACGAGCACCATGCAGCTGACCCTCTGGACCTACGAAGGCCCGCCGCACATCGGCGCCATGCGCATCGCCACGGCCATGAAGGGCCTGCACTACGTGCTGCACGCGCCCCAGGGCGACACCTACGCCGATCTGCTGTTCACGATGATCGAGCGGCGCGACGCGCGCCCGCCCGTCACCTACACCACCTTCCAGGCGCGCGACCTGGGCGGCGACACGGCGGAACTGTTCAAGAACGCCGCCCGCACCGCCTACGAGCGCTTCAAGCCGCAGGCCATGATCGTCGGCGCCTCGTGCACCGCCGAGCTGATTCAAGACGACCCGGGCGGCTTGGCCGCCGCGCTGAACCTGCCGGTGCCCGTGGTACCTCTGGAACTGCCGGCCTACCAGCGCAAGGAAAACTGGGGCGCCTCGGAAACCTTCTACCAGCTGGTGCGCGCGCTGTGCACGCCGCATGTGCCCTCGCGGGCCGCCGGCGAATCGCCAGGCGCCCGGCGCGATCGCGCCGCCGGCCAGAAGATCCGCTGCAACGTGCTGGGTCCCACGGCCCTGGGCTTCCGCCACAAGGACGACCTGCGCGAAGTGCTGGAACTGCTGCGCCGGCTTGACGTGGACATCAATGTCGTGGCGCCGCTGGACGCCACGCCGCACGACCTGACGCGCCTGGGCGAGGCCGACTTCAACGTCGTGCTCTACCCGGAAGTGGCCATGCAGGCCGCGCAATGGCTGCTGCGCAACTTCGGCCAGGCGGTGGTGAAGACGGTGCCCATCGGCGTGGGCGCCACACGCGACTTCATCCGCGAAGTGGCGGCCCTGAGCGGCGCCGACCCCGCGCCGCTGCTCAACGACCCGCGGGCACGTTCGCCGTGGTATTCGAAATCGGTCGATTCCACCTACCTCACCGGCAAGCGCGTCTTCATCTTCGGCGATGCCACGCACGTCATCGCCGCGGCGCGCATCGCCTCGAAAGAGCTGGGTTTCGAAGTGGTGGGCCTGGGCACCTACAGCCGCGAGTTCGCACGCGATGTCCGCGACGCCGCGAAGCTCTACGGCGTCGAAGCCCTCATCACCGACGACTACCTCGAAGTGGAAGACCGCGTGGCCGAGCTGCACCCCGAACTGGTGCTGGGCACGCAGATGGAGCGCCACATCGCCAAGCGCCTGGGCGTGCCCTGCGCCGTGATCAGCGCGCCGATGCACGTGCAGGACTTCCCGGCGCGCCACGCGCCGCAGATGGGCTTCGAAGGCGCGAACGTGATGTTCGATGCCTGGGTGCACCCGCTGATGATGGGCCTGGAAGAGCACCTGCTGCACATGTTCCGCGGCGACTTCGAGTTCCACGACGGCGCAGCGCCTTCGCACCTGGGTTCGGCCGCGCGCCGGTCCGAAGGGCCGGCGATGGCCGAAGCCGTGCACGCGGAAGCGCTGCAGGTGGATTCGTCGCAAGCCGAAGTGGCCGTGCTGGAAGCGCCACCCGCGGCTGCGGCAGGCGCAGCGCCCGCCGTGCTGCCGACACCCCTGGCCTCGCCCCAGGCCCCCGCCACCTGGACGCCCGATGCCGAGAAAGAGCTGAAGAAGATTCCCTTCTTCGTGCGCGGCAAGGCCAAGCGCAACACCGAGGCCTATGCCGGCCAGCGCGGTTTGCCGCAGATCACCGTCGAGACCCTCTACGATGCCAAAGCCCACTTCAGCCGCTGAACTGGCCGGGGCCGGCCTGGCCACCAGCAGCGGCACGCTGCCGGCAGAGCCGGGCCTGGGTGGCCTGTTCGGCCGCGCCGTGAAGGCAGCCAAGGCCGTGAACAAGGTGCAGCCGGCCCAGCCGGCCCGTGGCACCGCCGAGCGCCCCACGCCCACCCACGTGGTGCTGGTCACGATGGACAGCCACCTCGCCAGCGCCGCCCAGCGCGCCGCCCGCAGCCTGGCCCACCAGCTGCCCGGCCTGCAGCTCACCGTGCACGCCGCCGACGAATGGGGCAACGACGACCACGCGCTGGCGCGCTGCAAGGCCGCCATCGAAGAAGCGCACATCGTCATCGTCACGATGCTCTTCCTGGAAGACCACTTCCTGCCCCTGCTGCCCACGCTGCAGGCGCGCCGCGAGCACTGCGACGCCATGGTCTGCGCCATGAGCGCGGCCGAGGTGACCAAGCTGACGCGCATGGGCAAGTTCGACATGTCGGCGCCCACCAGCGGGCTGATGTCGCTGCTGAAGCGCCTGCGCGGCAAGGGCCGCGAAACCGCCGACAACAAGGCCGACAACGGCGCCAAGACCACCGCCGGCGCGAAGCAGATGGCCATGCTGCGCCGGCTGCCGAAGATCCTGCGCTTCATTCCCGGCACCGCGCAGGACGTGCGTGCCTATTTCCTCACGCTGCAGTACTGGCTGGCGGGCAGTGAGTCGAACGTCGGCCACATGGTGCACTTCCTGGTGGACCGCTACGCCGACGGCCCGCGCCGCGGGCTGCGTGGCCAGCTGAAGACGCACGAGCCGGTGGACTACCCGGAGATCGGTGTCTACCACCCGCAGATGGCGCAGAAGCTGGCGCACGAGGCCGCCGAACTGCCACAGGCCGCGCGCTGCGGCGAGCGCGGCACCGTGGGCGTGCTGCTGCTGCGTTCCTACCTGCTGGCGGGCAATGCCGGGCATTACGACGGCGTCATCACCGCGCTGCAGGCGCGCGGCCTGCGCGTGCTGCCGGTGTTCGCCACGGGCCTGGATTCACGCCCCGCCATCGAGAAGTTCTTCTTCGACGGTGAACGCTGCCTGGTCGACGCGGTCATCTCGCTCACCGGCTTCTCGCTGGTGGGCGGCCCGGCCTACAACGACGCCAAGGCGGCCGAAGACATCCTGGCGCGGCTGGACGTGCCCTACCTGGCCGTGACGCCGGTGGAGTTCCAGACGCTGGAACAGTGGGGCGGCAGTGAACGCGGCCTGCTGCCGGTGGAAGCCACGATGATGGTGGCCATTCCTGAACTGGATGGCGCCACGGGTTCGCTGGTCTACGGCGGCCGGGGCAATGCGGCCCACACCGCCTGCACGGGCTGTGAACGCGCCTGCACCTTCGAGTCGCTGCACGCCGACGCCGGTGCCCAGGACAGCGGCCACGACATGTTCACCTGCAGCGAACGCGCCGAAATGCTGGCTGCGCGCGTGGGGCGCCTCGTCGACCTGCGCCGCTCGCAGCGCGCCGAGCGCAAGGTGGCGCTGGTCATCTTCAACTTCCCGCCGAACGCGGGCGCCACGGGCACGGCGGCCTTCCTGTCGGTGTTCGAGAGCCTCTTCAACACCCTGGTGGCGATGAAGGCGCAGGGCTACACCGTCACGCTGCCCGCGAGCGTGGACGCCTTGCGCGAAGCCGTGATCAACGGCAACGCCGCGCAGTGGGGCGCCCTGGCCAATGTTCACGCGCGCATTCCGGCCAACGAGCACGTGAAGCGCGAGCGCTGGCTGAAGCAGATCGAAGCCGCCTGGGGCCCCGCCCCGGGCAAGCTGCAGACCGACGGCAGCTGCATCCAGGTGCTGGGTGAACGCTACGGCAACGTCTTCGTCGGCATCCAGCCGGGCATGGGCTACGAAGGCGACCCGATGCGCCTGCTGTTCGAGAAGGGTTTCGCCCCCACGCACGCCTTCTCGGCCTTCTACCGCTGGCTGCGTGAAGACTTCGGCGCCCACGCCGTGCTGCATTTCGGCACCCACGGTTCGCTGGAATTCATGCCCGGCAAGCAGAACGGCATGACGGCCAACTGCTGGCCTGACCGCATGATCGGCGACCTGCCGAACTTCTACCTCTACGCCAGCAACAACCCCAGCGAAGGCACCATCGCCAAGCGCCGTGCCGCCGCCACGCTGGTGAGTTACCTCACGCCGCCCACCGCGCAGGCCGGCCTGTACAAGGGCCTGGTCGACCTGAAGGCCGCCATCGAGCGTTTCCGCAGCCTGGAGCCCGAGGCCCAGCGTGAACGTGAAGAGCTGGCCGAGATGATCCAGGCGCAGGCCGTGCCGCTGGAACTGGCCCAGGCCGAGCCCGCCTGGGCGGCCGAAGCCGGTGAACACATCGCCCGCCTGGCCGACACCGTGCTCGAGCTCGAGTACACGCTCATCCCCCACGGCCTGCACGTGGTGGGCCGGGCGCCCACGGCCGAGCAGCGGGTGGACCTGCTGATGTCGCTGGCCGAAGCCAGCCACGGCCAGCGGCTGGAGCGTGCCACGGTGCAGGCCCTGGTGGCCGGCACGCCGCCGGTGCAGCTGGCCGCGGGTGACGCCGAGCGCGCCACGCTGCTGCAAGCCCTTTCTGACAGCGACCGCTTGATGGCCCAGGACCACGAGATTCCCGGCCTGCTGCACGCGCTGGACGCGCGCTTCGTGCGCCCCGCGCCCGGTGGCGACCTGCTGCGCACGCCGGCCATCCTGCCCACCGGCCGCAACCTGCACGGCTTCGACCCCTTCCGCATTCCCAGCGCCTATGCCGTGAAAGACGGCGCGCGCCAGGCCGAGCGCCTGCTGGCCCGCCACATGAGCGACGGCCACGCGCTGCCCGAAAGCGTGGCGCTGGTGCTGTGGGGCACCGACAACCTGAAGAGCGAAGGCGGCCCCATCGCCCAGGCCCTGGCCCTGCTGGGTGCCAGGCCGCGTTTCGACAGCTACGGCCGCCTGGCCGGTGCCGAGCTGATGACGCTTGAGGAACTCGGCCGGCCGCGCGTGGACGTGGTCATCACGCTGTCAGGCATCTTCCGCGACCTGCTGCCGCTGCAGGTGAAGCTGCTGGCCGAGGCTGCCTTTCTGGCGGCCAGCGCCGACGAGCCGGTGGAACTGAACTTCGTGCGCAAGCACGTGCTGGCCTACATCGCCGAGCACGGCGGCGACATCGAAACGGCCGCGTTGCGCGTGTTCGGCAATGCCGAAGGCGCCTATGGCGCCAACGTCAGCCTGCTGGTGGACAACGCGCGCTGGGACAGCGAAGACGAACTCGCCGAGACCTACTCGCGCCGCAAGGGCTTCGCCTACGGCCGCAGCGGCCGCCCGGTGCAGAACGCACAGCTGCTGCAGGCCGTGCTTGCGAAAGTGGAGCTGGCCTACCAGAACCTCGATTCGGTGGAACTGGGCGTCACCACCATCGACACCTACTTCGACACCTTGGGCGGCATCAGCCGCGCCGTGAAGCGCGCCAAGAGCGTGACCCAGGGGGCGGAGGCCAAGGTGGCCCCGGTCTACATCGGCGACCAGACCAACGACGCCATCGGCGGCGGCACCGTGCGCACGCTCGGCGAACAAGTGGCGCTGGAAACGCGCACGCGCATGCTGAATCCCAAGTGGTACGAAGGCATGCTGGAACACGGCTACGAGGGCGTGCGCCAGATCGAGGTGCACCTCACCAACACCATGGGCTGGAGCGCCACCACGGGCCAGGTGCAGCCCTGGGTGTACCAGCAGTTGAGCGAAACCTTCGTGCTCGACCCCGCCATGCGCGAGCGCCTGGCCAAGCTGAACCCCACGGCGTCCGCCAAGGTCGCCAACCGACTTCTTGAAGCGCACCGCCGCCAGTACTGGACGCCGGATGCACAGACGCTCGAGGCCCTGCAACGTGCAGGCGAAGAGCTGGAAGACCGCCTTGAAGGCGTATTTGACGAAAAGGCAGCCGCATGACTGAAACCGTGACTCTCCCGTACCCGAAGGTACGCAGCAAGCCGGCGCGTGGCGAAGACGGCGAAGGCAGCCTGCAGGTGCAGCTCGACCCCAGCGTGAAGATCGGCACCGCCAAGGTGTTTGCGATCTACGGCAAGGGTGGCATCGGCAAGAGCACCACCAGCAGCAACCTCAGCGCCGCCTTCAGCATGATGGGCAAGCGCGTGCTGCAGATTGGCTGCGACCCCAAGCACGACAGTACCTTCACGCTGACGAAGAAGATGCTGCCCACCGTGATCGACGTGCTGGAGACGGTGGACTTCCACGCCGAGGAACTGCGCGTCGAGGACTTCGTCTTCCCGGGCTACAACGGCGTGATGTGCGTCGAGGCCGGCGGCCCACCGGCGGGCACGGGCTGCGGCGGCTACGTGGTGGGCCAGACCGTGAAGCTGCTGAAGGAGCACCACCTGCTGGAAGACACCGACGTGGTGATCTTCGACGTGCTCGGCGACGTGGTCTGCGGCGGCTTCGCAGCGCCGCTGCAGCATGCCGACCGCGCGATGATCGTCACCGCCAACGACTTCGATTCGATCTTCGCGATGAACCGCATCGTGCAGGCCATCGGCGCGAAGGCGAAGAACTACAACGTGCGCCTGGGCGGCGTGATCGCCAACCGCAGCGCCGGCACCGACCAGATCGACAAGTACATCGGCAAGATCGGCCTGGAGCTGGCCGCGCACTTCCCCGACCTCGACGTCATCCGCCGCAGCCGCCTGAAGAAGAGCGTGCTCTTCGAGATGGAAACCAGCCCCGAGCTGGAAGCCGTGAAGCGCGAGTACATGCGCCTGGCGGCCAACCTGTGGCTGGGTGGCAAGGAGTACAGCGCGGTGCCGATGAAGGACCGCGACATCTTCGACCTGCTCGGGTTCGATTGATGAGCATGCCCCCAAGCTCGCTGCGCTCGCTACCCCCCGAGGGGGCCGCTCGCCTGCGGCCCGGCGAAGCCGGTTCCGCGGCTCAGGCTGGATCGGGTGCCGACGCGGCCTATGTGCAAAGGCGCGGCGAGATCGAAGACTACTTCGACCGCACCGCGCTGAAGGCCTGGGAACAGCTCACCAGCACCGCGCCGGTGGGCCGCATCCGCGCCACCGTGCGGGCCGGGCGTGAGCGCATGCGCAGCACGTTGATGGGCTGCCTGCCGCAAGACCTGCGCGGCGCCCGCGTGCTGGACGCCGGCTGCGGCACCGGGGCCCTGGCCCTGGATGCGGCAGCCCGCGGCGCCGAGGTGGTGGCCATCGACCTTTCGCCATCGCTCGTGAACGTGGCGCGCGAACGCGTGGCGCAGCTGCTGGCTTCGCACCCGGTGGCCGGGCGCATCGATTTCCGCAGCGGCGACATGCTCAGCCCGCAGCTGGGCGGCTTCGATTACGTGGTCGCGATGGACTCGCTCATCCACTACGACGAAGCCGACATGGTGCGCGTGCTGGAAAGCTGGGCCCAGCGCACGCGCAGCGCGATGGTCTTCACCTTCGCCCCGCGCAACCCGGCGCTGGCCGCCATGCGCGCGGTGGGCCGGCTGTTCCCGCGCGCCAACCGCGCGCCGTGGATCGAGCCCGTGGCCGAGAAGTCGCTGCGCGCCCGCCTCACGCGCAGCGTGCCGCAGTTCGAGCTGGGCCGCACGCAGCGCATCAGCAGCGGCTTCTACACCTCGCAGGCCCTGGAACTGGTGCGCCCGTGATGGCTGGTTTCTCATCACGCCTGGCGCTCAAGTGGAAACACCTGAGCCCGCGTTACCTGCCTTTTGCCGATGCCGCCACGGCCGACCTCCCTCTGCCGCGCCTGCTTCGGCTGTCGCTGTTCCAGGTGTCGGTGGGCCTGTGCACGGCGTTGATGGTGGGCACGCTGAACCGCGTGATGATCGTCGAGCTGGGCATGGCCGCCTGGCTGGTGGCGCTGATGGTGGCGCTGCCCATCATGGCCGCGCCGTGGCGGGCCTTCATCGGCCACAAGAGCGACACCTACGCCTCGGTCATCGGCTGGCGCCGCGTGCCTTATGTCGGCCTGGGCACCTTCCTGCAGTTCGCCGGCCTGGCCATGCTGCCGTTTTCGCTGCTGCTCATGACGGGCGACGGCCGCTTCGGCCTGGCCTGGGTGGGCCATGTGTTCGCCGCGCTGTCCTTCCTGCTGGTGGGTGCTGGCCTGCAGACCACGCAGACCGCCGGCCTCGCATTGGCCAGCGACCTTTCCACCGACGTCACCCGTCCCCGCGTGGTGGCGCTGATGTACGTGATGCTGCTCGTGGGCCTGGCCGGTGGCGGTGCCACCTTCGCCGTGCTGCTGGCCGACTTCAGCCCCACCCGCCTGGTGCAGGTGGTCCAGGGCGCCGGTGTGGTGGTGGCCATGCTGGGCATCGCCTCGGTGTGGAAGCAGGAAGCGCGTTGCCCGGGCCGCCGCCGCAGCAAGGCCGAGCCGGCACCGGCCTTCGCGCCGCGCTGGCAGAGCTTCATCGGCCAGCCCAAGGCGCGCCGCTTCCTGTGGACCGTGGGCCTGGGCACTGCCGCTTTCAGCATGCAGGACGTGGTGCTGGAACCCTATGGCGGCGAGATCCTCGGCCTGAGCGTGGGCGCCACCAGCGCCCTCACGGCCTTGATGGCTGGCGGCGCACTGGCGGCCTTCGCCGTGGCCGCACGCTGGCTGGCGCGCGGTGGCGACCCCTACCGCGTGGCCGCGCTGGGCCTGGTGCTGGGCCTGCCGGCCTTTGCCGCGGTGATCGTCTCGGCACCGGCCGACGCGCCCTGGATGTTCCGCTGCGGCACGGCCCTCATCGGCTTCGGCGGCGGCCTCTTTGCGGTGGGCATGCTCACCGCCGCGATGGCGCTGGAGCACCGCGACCACGTCGGCCTGGCTCTGGGCGCCTGGGGTGCGGTGCAGGCCACCTCGGCCGGCTTGGCCATCGCGCTGGGCGGGGCGCTGCGCGACGGCGTCTCCACGCTGGCCACCCACGGAGCCTTCGGCGAAGCGCTGGTGAGCAATGTCACCGGCTACAGCTTCGTCTACCACCTCGAGCTTTACCTGTTGTTTGCGGCGCTGATTGCCATCGGCCCGCTCGTACGTTCATTCGGGCCCGCCTCGCGCGAGCCCGGCGCCAAGTTTGGCCTGGCCGATCTGCCCGGCTGAAAAACGAAAGAAGGAGATCCCCATGGGAACCGGAGCCATCACGCAGTACGTCAACGTCGCACAACTCGTGCTCTATGCGTTCTGGATTTTCTTTGCCTTCCTCATCTACTACCTCTCGCGCGAGAACCACCGCGAGGGCTACCCGCTGGTCACCGAGGGCGGCATGAAGGTGACGGGCTTCCCCATCCCCGCGCCCAAGACCTACCTGCTGGCCGACGGCAGCACCTTCAGCGCCCCGAACGACTTCGTCTCGCCACAGGTGCTGGCGGCCGAGCCCACCCACCGCTGGGCCGGTGCACCGCTGGTGCCGACGGGCGCCAACCCCATGCTCGACGGCATCGGCCCGGGCGCCTGGGCCGACCGCGCCGACCACCCCGACCACGACTACCACGGCCACAACAAGGTGCAGCCGTTGCGCCTGGCCACCGACTACGACGTGCAGGCCGGCGACACCGACCCCCGCGGCCTGCCGGTGGTGGGTGCCGACGGCGTGGTGGGCGGCACGGTGGTCGAGATGTGGGTGGACGTGGCTGAAAGCCTGTTCCGCTACTACGAGCTGGAAGTGGCGAGCAACGGCCGCCGTGTCCTGCTGCCGATGAACTTCGCGCGCTGCAAGCGTGACAAGGTCACCGTGGGTGCCATCCTCGGCCACCAGTTCGCCGACGTGCCGGGCCAGCGCAGCATGGACCAGGTGACGATGCTGGAAGAAGAGAAGATCCAGGCCTATTACGGCGCCGGCACGCTGTACGCCGAGCCTTCACGTGCGGAGCCGCTGCTGTGAAAGCCGTGCGCAAGTCTTCGCTGCCGCTGGACCCCAGCGCGCCGCTGGCCGAAGAGCACGAGTTCGAGGCCGCGCGCGGCCTGCCTGAACTGCTGCCTGCCGGCGAGCGTGTGCTGTGGCAGGGCAGCCCCGATTGGCGCGGCCTGGCGCGCGAGGCTTTCCACGTGCGCAAGCTGGTGGTGTACTTCGCCGCGCTGGTGCTGCTGCGCGTGGTGCTGATGGCGGCCGAAGGCGCCACGGCGGCCGCGATGTTCATCTCGGCCTTGTGGCTGGTGCTGCTGGCCTCTGCGGCCTTGGGCCTGCTTTCCTTCACGGCCTGGCTGGCGGCGAAGTCGGCCATCTACACCATCACCAACCGGCGCGTGGTGCTGCGCATCGGCATCGTGCTGACGCTCACCTTCAACATCCCGTTCCGCCGCATTGCCGCCGCCGGCCTGCACCTGCGGGCCGATGGCACCGGAGACCTGCCGCTGCAGCTGGCCCCGGGCGACGTCATCGCCTTCCTGCACCTGTGGCCGCATGTGCGCCCCTGGCGTGCGGCGCGGCCTGAGCCCATGCTGAGGTGCGTGCCCCAGGCAGCCCAGGTGGCGCAGCTGCTGTCGCAGGCCTGGGCCCAGGAAACCGGCGTGGCGCTGGCGAACACCGCCGCCCAGGCCGAGGTCTCGGCCGCGCAATCTGGCCAGCACGCGCTGGCGGGTCGCTGAAGCCCTCTGAAGCACCCTCTGAAGCGCCCCCTGAAGCGAGCAAGCCGACCATGAACACCACCACCCAAACCCACCACGCCCACGCCAGCCCGCTGCCGCGCGGCTTGCTGCTGGCCATGGCCGCGCTGGTGCTGGTGGCGCTGCTGGGTGCAACGGCGGTGCGGCTGTCGGGCGTGTCCATTCGCGCTCCTGACGCCCAGCCGGTCGTCACGCGCAGTCTCCACTTCCTCGACCGCCCTGATGGCGGCATCAACGTCGTCGATGCCCAGACGAAAGCCACCGTGGAAACGGTGCAAGGCGAAGGCGGCTTCCTGCGCGGCGCGCTGCGCGTGATGGCGCGCGAACGCCGCATGCGCGGCCTGGGCCCCGAGGCGGCCTTCGAACTGGTGGGCCGCGCGGACGGCCGCCTGACGCTGGTAGACCCCGCCACCGGCGTGCGCATCGACATCGAATCTTTCGGCCCCACCAACGCCGGCGCCTTCGTGCGCCTGCTGCGTCCTGAAACCACTGCTGCCCCAAGGAGCACCCCATGAGTGCCAGCCACGCCGTCGCCATCGACAGCCCCGAAGAAGCCGCCCGCAAGGCCAAGCAGGAGACCCTGCTCACGCCGCGCTTCTACACGACAGATTTCAAGGCCATGGACCGCCTGGACGTGAACCCCATCCGCCAGGAGTGGGACGCGATGATGGCCGAGTACGAAGGCGACAACAACCACGACCACTTCCAGCGCACGCCCGAGTTCGCCGAGGAAGCGCGCCTGCAGATGGCGCAGATGACGCCCGAACTGCGCGCCGAGTTTCTGGACTTTCTCGTCAGCAGCGTGACCAGCGAATTCAGCGGCTGCATCCTCTACAACGAGATCCAGAAGAACGTCACCAACCCCGACATCAAGGCGCTGATGCGCTACATGGCGCGTGACGAATCGCGCCACGCCGGCTTCATCAACCAGAGCCTGAAGGACTTCGGCCTCGGCCTCGATCTGGGCGACCTGAAGCGCACCAAGGCCTACACCTACTTCAAGCCGAAGTACATCTTCTACGCCACCTACCTCAGCGAGAAGATCGGCTACGCGCGCTACATCACCATCTTCCGCCAGCTCGAGCGCAACCCCGACAAGCGCTTCCACCCCATCTTCAAGTGGTTCGAGCGCTGGTGCAACGACGAATTCCGCCATGGCGAAAGCTTCGCGCTGCTGATGCGCGCGCAGCCGCATCTGCTGCGCGGTGCCAACACGCTGTGGATCCGCTTTTTCCTGCTGGCCGTCTACGCCACCATGTACGTGCGCGACCATACGCGGCCCATGCTGAAGAACGCCATGGGCCTGGATGCCACCACCTACGACTACGAGGTGTTCCGCATCACCACCGAGATCAGCAAGCAGGTCTTCCCGATCTCGCTCGACCACGACCTCCCTGCCTTCCGTGCCGGCATGACGCGGCTGTATGAGCTGTCGATGCGCATGGACGCCGCCAAGGCCCAGGGTGGTGTCATCGGCAAGCTCAAGCAGGCCGGCCTGGCGGTGCAGGGTTTCGCCACCTTCGCAGGCCTGTACTTCCTGCCCGTGAAGCGCCACGACCTGCCGGCGCAAGTGCGCGTGGTCCCCTCTTGGTAAACCTGCATGTCTGAAGCGCTCTGGCCCATCCTCTTCGCGGTGTTCGTCTGGTGGTTCTCCACCGGGCTGGTGCTGCTGCTGGATGGCCTGCCGCGCACCACCTTCCGCTGGAGCCACCTGCTCAGTTCGGCGCTGGCGGTGATGGCCCTGGTAGGCCTGCAGCGCACGGCCGGGCAGGGCGACATGGCCTCGGCTTACTGCGCCTTCACCTGCGCGCTGCTGGTGTGGGGCTGGCACGAGCTGAGCTTCCTCACGGGCTGGGTCACCGGTCCGCGGCAGCAGCCGCTGGAAGCCGGCGTCACGGGCTGGCGCCGCTTCGTGCAGGCCACGCAGACGCTGATCTGGCACGAACTGGCCATCCTGGCCACGGGCGTGCTCATCGTCGCCCTCACCTGGGGCGGCACGAACCAGGTGGGTACCGCCACCTTTGCGGTGCTGTGGCTCATGCGCATCAGCGCCAAGCTCAATGTCTTCCTCGGGGTGCGCAACCTCAGCCTGCAGCTGCTGCCGCTGCACCTGCGCTACCTGGGCAGCTATTTCCGCCAGCGCGCGATGAACCTGCTGTTCCCCTTCGTGGTGACGGCAGCCACTGTGGTGGCCGTGTGGCTGGTGCGCAATGCCCTGGCCCAGCCCGCGGGCAGCGCGGCCGCCGTCGGCGGCTGGCTGGTGGCCACGCTGCTGGTGCTGGCCATCGTGGAGCACTGGTTGCTGGTGCTGCCGCTGGAAGCCACGGCGCTGTGGCGCTGGGCCATGCGTGATTCTTCAAGCCGAGCTGCTCCTGTCGTGGAGCCGGTGGCCCTTTCGCCAGAAATGGCCTTGGACAGCAATGACAAGCTTCTTCACGCCCGCTAGCGCCATCTCGGGCCCGCCGGCTGCCCGCGCCCCCGCGCAACCCACGCCGCCGCAGGCGGCTGGGCCTTCGGCGCGCCGGCCCAAGGCCATCGTCATCGGCAGCGGCTTCGGCGGCCTGGCCGCCGCCGTGCGCATCAGCTGCAAGGGCTACGACGTCGAGGTCTTCGAGAAGCTCGACGCCCCCGGCGGCCGCGCCTACGTGTGGCGCGAAGGCGGCTACACCTGGGACGCCGGCCCCACCATCATCACCGCGCCCTTCATGCTGGAAGAGCTGTGGGCGATGTGCGGCCGCAAGCTGGAAGACGACATCACGCTGAAGGCGCTCGACCCCTTCTACCGCATCCGTTTCGACGACGGCACGCACTTCGACTACAGCGGCGACGCCGACACGATGCGGGCCGAGGTGGCCCGCATCTGCCCCGAAGACCTGCCCGGCTACGAACGTTTTCTCGTCGAGGCGGCGAGCTGCTACCGGCAGGGTTTCGAAGAACTAGGCCCGCAGGCTTTCGACGGCATCGGCAGCCTGTTGAAGGCGGTGCCGGCCCTGGCGCGCATGCGGGGTTGGCGCAGCCTGCACCACATGGTGGCCGGGCACATCAAGCACCCGAAGCTGCGCGTGGTGATGACCATCCACCCGCTGCTGATTGGGGGCAACCCGTTCTCCGTCACTTGCATCTACAGCCTCATCAACACGCTGGAACGCCGCTATGGCGTGCACTGGGCCATGGGCGGCACCGGCATGCTGGTGCAGGGCCTGGTGAAGCTGCTGGCAGAGCGGGGTGCGCCAGTGCACCTGAATGCCGAGGTCAAGCGCATCACGGTGGAAAACGGCCGTGCCACCGGCATCGAGCTGGCCGACGGCACGCGCCACCGCGCCGACATCGTGGTCAGCAATGCCGACACCGCCTGGACCTACCGCCACCTCGTGGAGCCGCAGCACCGCCGCCACTGGACCGACGCGAAGATCGAGCGCGGCGACTATTCGATGAGCCTCTTCGTCTGGTACTTCGGCACCACGAAGCAGTTCCCCGAGGTGCCACACCACATGATGGTGCTGGGCCCGCGCTACGAAGGGCTGCTGAAGGACATCTTCAAGCACCACAAGCTGTCGGAAGACTTCAGCCTCTACCTGCACCGCCCCACCGCCACCGACCCCAGCATGGCGCCCGCCGGCTGCGACTGCTTCTACGTGCTGGCCCCGGTGCCCCACCTCGACAGCGGCACCGACTGGCCGGCCTTTGCCGAGACCTTCCGCCAGGCCGTGGAAAAGCGCCTCGAGGAAACCGTGATGCCGGGCTTCAGCGCCTTCGTGCAGCACTCGCGCGTGACCACGCCGCAAGACTTCCACGACCGCCTGCTGTCTTTCAAGGGTGCGGCCTTCGGGCTGGAACCGCTGCTGCTGCAAAGCGCCTGGTTCCGCCCGCACAACCGCAGCGAGGACGTGAAGAACCTCTTCATGGTGGGTGCCAGCACCCACCCTGGTGCCGGCGTGCCCGGCGTGTTGATGTCAGCCAAGGCGCTGGAAACGGTGGTGCCGCATGTCCACAACTTCGCTTGAAAACACGGCGCCTGTCGCCGCCGAATCCCAGGCCGCAGGCGCTTCGGCGCCCAGCGCCGAGACCTGCCGCGAGCTGATGCGCGGCGGCTCCAAGACCTTCTTCGCCGCCTCGATGCTGTTGCCGGCGCGCGTGCGCGAACCGGCGCGGGCGCTCTACGCCTTCTGCCGCCTGGCCGACGACCAGATCGACGAAGGCGAAGACCCGCAAGGCGCCGTGGGGGAACTGCAGCGCCGGCTGGACGCCATCTACGACGGCCGCCCGCAGAACGTGGGTGTCGATGCCGCGCTCGCGGCCGTGGTGCACCGCTTCCAGATGCCGCGCGAACTGCTGGATGCGCTGCTCGAAGGCTTCTACTGGGACACCACCGCGCGCCGCTACGAGACGCTGCACGACGTGCAGACCTATGGCGCGCGCGTGGCCGGCACCGTGGGCGCGATGATGGCCGTGGTGATGGGTGTGCGCAGCGAAGCGGCCCTGGCCCGCGCCTGCGACCTGGGCGTGGCCATGCAGCTGACCAACATCGCCCGCGACGTGGGCGAAGACGCCCGCAGGGGCCGGCTGTACCTGCCGCGGCAGTGGTTGCGCGAAGAAGGCATCGACCCCGAGGCCTGGCTGCAGCAGCCGGTGTTCGACAGCCGCATCGGCAGCATCGTGCAGCGCCTGCTGCGCGCCGCTGACGAGCTCTATGCCAAGGCCGACCACGGCATCGTCGAGCTGCCGCGCGATTGCCGCCCGGCCATCCACGCGGCGCGCCTGGTGTATGCAGAGATCGGCCGCCAGATCGAACGCCTGGGGCTGGACTCCGTCGCGCAGCGCGCGGTGGTGTCCAAGCAGCGCAAGCTGGCCCTGCTGGCGCGCGCCTCGGGAGCTGCCGTCATGGCGCCGGCGGCGCCGCGGCTTTCCTTGCCGGTGCTGCCGGCGGTGCAGTTCCTGGTGGACGCGGCCGCCATTGCCGCACCGGCCATCGGCCCGCATTCGCGCAGCCTCGACGACCGCATCGGCTGGGTGATTGCCTTGTCTGAACGCCAGGCCTTGCAGCAGAGCGTGGCGCGATGAATTTCTTGCCGCTAACGCGAGGCGCCTTTTTTTGCCCGAAAGTGTCACCTAAACGTGACAGCCCGGAACGTAAACGTCAATTGACGCATTACGCTCCGGGGCGTAGAGTTCCTCTGAAGTCTGGGGGAAGTCCGTGGCCAACGCAGCCACAAGAAGCCCTCGTGCGGGTTCAGCACGGTATGTCTGACTATTGGAGAGAACAACATGGCAGATGATCCGAACAGAGTTTGGCCGTCGGGGCTTACCACCCCGGAAGCTGAAGAATTGCAACAGGGCTTGGTCGAGGGCACCCGAATCTTCGGCCTCATCGCTCTGCTGGCGCATTTCTTCGCCTATGTCTATTCCCCGTGGCTTAAGTAAGGAACAACCATGAACCAAGGCAAGATCTGGCGCGTGGTGAACCCCACCATCGGCGTACCCATTTTTCTGGGCACCGT
Organism: beta proteobacterium AAP51; assembly: GCA_001295905.1. GTDB lineage: Bacteria > Pseudomonadota > Gammaproteobacteria > Burkholderiales > Burkholderiaceae_C > Rubrivivax. The sequence continues at coordinate 89,010 of LJHT01000014.1, forward strand.
GGTTGTCGCCTCGCTGTTTGTGCATTACCAACTGCTGACGAAGACGACGTGGGTTCCGACCTACCTTCAGGGCGGCACGAAGGCGGCGGCCCCCAAGGCCGCCGACGCCACCAGCATGGCGGCGCCCACCGTCACGGCGCAGACCCCTGCGCCAACGACCAAGCAGTAACTCGCTGCTGCACGTCGCTGCTGCCGTTGGGGCAGCGTCGGCATGCACCCCAGGCGGGGGCTGGCATCTTCGGATGCCGGCCCCTGTTTCTTTTTGCGTTGCCCCACGGCGGTGGGGGTGCGCAGCGCCCATGAAAAACGGCGCCCGCAGGCGCCGCTTTAGGGTGGCCCGCGGTGCGGGCGCAGGCTGCTTCAGCCCATCTGCATCAGCCGAATTGCATTAAGCGAATTGCATTAGGCGATTCGCATCAGCCGATGGGCTTCAAACCATCTGCGACAGCGCCACCAGCGCCAGCACCGTCGCTGCAAAGCTGAACACCAGTGCGAAGGTGTAGCGCGCGGCACGCACCTTGTGCACGCCGATCAGCAGCAGGTAGGCCTCGCGCGGCTGGCGGGTGTGCCTGGCGGGGTCGGCGCCCCACACCAGGGCCAGGTTGGGCAGCATCAGCACGCAGCTGAAGAGGGCCAGCACGAAGGCCCAGCGTGTCAGTTGCGAGAACAGCTCGGTCGCGCTGCCGCCCACCTGGTAGGCCAGCAGCATCAGCACCACGGCCAGCAGGGCGTCGAACTGCAACAGGCCCACGCAGCGGCGGCTGATGCCTTCCAGCGCCTTTTCCACCGCGTGCACGGCAGCGAACTTGCCGGCGGCTTCGTCGGCGGCGCGTTCCACCATGGCGGCTTCGAAGGCGTTGACGTCGGTGTCGGTGTGCGGGGTGCCCCAGAACATGCGGTTCTTCATGCGGCGGCCCCAGTTGATGGACGAACTGGCGTAGGTGGTGCTGGCTTTCATGGCGTTCTCGCTTCCAGGGTGGGGCAGGGTTGGGCTGTCAGGCGTTGGGGGTTGTTCAGGTGGGCACGGGCTGCGCCTGGCGGCGCAGCAGCGGTGCCATGGCCACCACGGTGGCCAGCAGCAGCAGGATTTCCAGGCTGTAGACGGCAGTGTAGGCACTGGCCGGGCTGGTGAGCGCGGGGGTGGTGGCACTGCCATGGCCGAAGCCGGCCAGCACGTCGCGCATCACGCCACCCAGGGCCACGGCCACGCCGGCAGCCGTGGCCTGCACCGCACCCCAGGCGCCCAGAGCCAGGCCGGCCTGCTGCGGCGGAGCCAGGTTCATGGTGGCGGTGAGCGTGCCGTGCGCGAAGAGGCCGCCGCCGAAGCCGATCATCCACACGCCCAGGCCGAAGAGCGCGGGCGTCTGCAGCGGCGCGGCGGCAATCACGGCCATGAAGGCGGGCACGCCGAAGAGCGCGCCCATGCTGGCCATGCGGAAGGGGTCGGCCCCGCGACCGAGCACGCGCGAGGCCAGCGCAAAGCCCATCAACCCGCCCACGGCCAGCGTGGCGGTGAGCTGCGTGGTGGCGCCCACGCCCATGCCCAGCACCTGGCCGCCATAGGGTTCGAGCAGCACGTCCTGCATGCCGAAGCCCATGGTGCCCAGGCCCACGGCCACCAGGCGGCGGCGGGCGTGCGCGCCGCGCAGGAAGAGCTGCCACGCGGCCTTGAAGGAAGGCTCTTCGCGGCGCGGGGTGTTGAGCATGCCGCGCTGGCGCGTTTCCTGTTTCCACAGCGCCAGCAGGTTCAGCGCGATGGTGACCACGGCCGCGCCTTGAATCACCTGGATCAGGCGCGCCGGCGAAAAGTCTTGGAGCAGGGTGCCGAACACCAGCGCGCTGGCGATCATGCCCACCAGCTGCGCCACGTACATCAGGCCCACCACCTTGGGCTGCGCTTCGGGCGGGGCCAGGTCGGTGGCCAGTGCCAGCCCGGCAGTCTGCGTGATGTGCAGCCCCGCGCCCACCAGCAGGAAGGCCAGGCCCGCGCCGGCTTGGCCTATCCACACCGGCCATTGCTGGGCGTTGCCGCCGCCCGAAAGCACCAGCAGCGCAAACGGCATGATGGCCAGGCCGCCGAACTGCACCATGGTGCCCTTCCAGATGTAGGGCACGCGCCGCCACCCCAAAGCGCTGCGGTGGTTGTCGCTCTTGAATCCCACCAGCGCACGCATCGGCGCGAACAGCACCGGCAGCGAAATCATCACCGCCACCAGCGAAGCCGGCACGCCCAGCTCGACGATCATCACGCGGTTCAGCGTGCCCACCAGCAGCACCAGCGCCATGCCCACGCTCACCTGGAAGAGGCTCAGGCGCAGCAGGCGCAGCAGCGGCAACTCGGCGCTGGCCGCGTCTGCAAACGGCAGGAAACGCGGGCCCAGCTGCGCCCAGCCGCGCATCGTGCCTTGAATGAGGTCGGGGATCTTCACGGCTGGCTTCCGGGCAGTGCCTTCAACGCACGCGCGGCATGCGCCAAGGCAGCATCAGCCGCGTGCTGCGTGCGACGACGCGCGGCACGTTCAGGGTTTCGTGCACCGAGGTCACGCGTTCGCCCAGCAGGCCCGACTGCAGCACGCTGCGCACGTAGAACGGCGTGTCTTCCAGCGTCTGTTCCACCACCGCGGGCTCGTAGACATCGGTGCGCATGGTGCGGTTCAGGCGCCAGGCGGTGCGCGGCAGCGCCTGGCGCTGCGGGGGCGAGAAGGCCTCGGAGCGGCCATCGGGCAGGAAACGCCGCGCGATCACGCGGTCGGCCCCCTGCTTCTGGCGCACGTCGTAGATCACGCCGGTGCTGCCGTCCCTCATGACCGCACGCGACCAGTCCCACTCGGTGAAGGGGCGGTCGATGGGTTCGTCGCCTTCGTTGCTGTCGAGGTAGGCCTGGCCGGACCACTTCGCGCCGGGCTTGTCGAGCTCGACCTCGATGCGCGCGCAAGGCGCGATGGGCCCCCAGCGGTGGCGGCCGGCGTCGTCCAGCGGCGTGATGAAGTTCGCCAGCCCCTGCGGCCACACGCGCACGCGCCCGCGCACGCGCTGCGGCAGCGGCACGGCGATCTCGTCGATGTCGATGAGCAGGCTCTGCCCGTCCCAGTGCAGCCGGCTGGGGCCCAGCACCAGCTCGCTGGCGCTGCGGCGCAGGCTGGCCTGGCTGCGCTCGGTCATGGTCCAGCGCCGGCCTTGTTCGCCATACAGCGCCACGTTCAGTGCCACGTGGTCTTCGGCCGGGGTGGCCGGGTCGCGGGCCAGGGCCCAGGCGTAATAGGGGGAGAAGACACTGCCGACGAAGGCGATGAGGCTCAGGGCATGGCGGCCGTCGTCGCTGATCGCGTCGACATACCACCAGAGGTAGCCACCGGGTGCCACCGGCTGGTCGAACCGAGGTGCGCCATCAGCGCTGCGGCCGCCAGCTGGCCGGACAAGGCCGCCATCGGCACCCCAGGCCCCGGGTGCACCCCGCCCCCCGCCAGGAAGAGGCCCGGTACCCGGCAGCTCGCGCCAGGCCGTTGGAACAGTGCCATCCAGCCGTGTGTGGCCTGGCCGTACAAGGCCCCCCCACTGGCCGGGAACAGCCGGTTGAAATCGGTCGGCGTCGTTCGCTGCATCTGGTGGGGCTGGGGGCTCAGCCGCAGGCCACAGCTGCCCAGTAGGGACAGGCTCCGTTGCTCGCATGGGTCTGTCTCCTGGGCATCAAAGGGGCGTTGGTCGCCATCGGCCGGTGCGTTCACCAGGCACAACAGGCGCTCGGGCGCGCCGGACGGCCAGGGCTGTGCGCCCCCGCGGTCTTGCGCGCACACATAGACGGTGCCGGCGCCGGGCAGGCGGCGGCGATGGAAGATGTCTTCGAATTCGCTGCGGTAGTCGTCGTCGAAGAAGACGTTGTGGCGTTCGAGCTCGAAGCCGGCCGTGGGCGCATTCACGGCCCAGGTGACGGCCGAGAGCGAACGCCGCTTCACCGGCTGCGAAGGCGCGGCATGCCGCACCGCGGGCCCGAGCAGGCCGTTCACCAGCGCCTGCGGGCTGCCGTTGAACACCACGGCGTCGGCCGGCAGCTCTTCGCCGCTGGCCAACTGCACGCCGCGCGTGTGGCCGGCCTGGTCCAGCAGGATGCGGCTGCAGGCGCTGCCGTAGCGCAGCGTGGCGCCATGCTGGCCGGCCAGGCGGGCGAAGCTTTGCGCCACGGCATGCATGCCGCCCTGCACGGCCCACACGCCGTCCAGTTCCACCTGCGCCACCAGCATCAGCGTGGCCGGGGCCTGCCAGGGCGAGGCCCCGCAGTAGGTGGCGTAGCGCGCAAACAGCTGGCGCAGCCGCGGGTTCTGGAAATGGCGGCCCAGGTAGCGCCACAGCGTGTTGAAAGGCCCCAGGCCCGTCAGGGTGGCCAGGCCGCGCGGGCCCAGGCTGGCAATCATGCCCGGCACGCTGGGTTTGGCCGAACGCATGTACGGGCCTTCCAGCGTGCGGTAGACCTTGCGCGCCTCGGCGCAGAAGGCGACGAAGCGCCGTGCTTCGTCCGCGCCTGCAAAGGCGCCGATGGCCTCGGCCGAACGCCGGGCATCGGCAAAGAGGTCGAGCGTGGCGTCGTGCCCGCGCCAGGCGTGGCGCGCCAGTACGGGCAGCGGCGTCAGCGGCGGCAGGTCGGCCAGGCTGTGGCCCGCTTGTTCGAGGATCTGCTCTAACACCCAGCGCAGCGTGAACACGGTGGGCCCGGCGTCCATCGCCGCGCCATCCACCTGCTGCTGGCGCATCTTGCCGCCGGGGCCGCTGGCGCTGTCGAGCAGCGTCACCTGCACACCCTGGCGCGCCAGCAGCAGGGCGCTCACCAGCCCGCCGATGCCGGCGCCGATGACGACCACGCGGCGTTCGCGGCGTGCTTCAGCCATGGTGCCGCCCCTGCCAGCTGCCCTGCAGCAGCAAAGGCACGAAACGCACGAACATCGATTCGCTGAAATAGCCGCCGCCATAGGCCGCGCGGATGGCCTGCTGGTGCGCGCCGCTGCGTGCGTAGGCGTCCATGGCGGCGGTGTTGCGCCACAGACTGAAAGTGCACTGGCGCAGCAGCGGCGCTTCGCCCAGGCCGGCTGCGAGCAGGCAGCCGTCGGCCTGCGCGAGCGAGGCTTCGGCCGGTGGTGAAAGGCGCCAGAAGCTGCGCACGTGGCGCGGCTTGATGGAGGCGCGCGTGATGGCGGCGATCGGGCCTTCGCCCAATGGGCCGGGCGCCGTCGCCGTGACCTGCAGCGCCGCGCCGGACCAGCTGCCCTTGCTGCTGCTGGCGCGCATCAGCACCACCAAGCATTCACGGGCATGGGCACGCCAGGCGGCCAGCTGCGGCGCGCGGGCGATGAAGTCGCGGGCGTGGGTTTCGTCTTCGAAGCCCAGGAACAGGCCGCGGTGGGTGCCGCTGGGCACGAGGCCGAAGCCGCCGCCTTCGCCGCTGCCCATCACCTTGATGAAGCGCAGCCCCGGCACGCCGCGGAAGGGCCGGGCGCCCAGCACCAGCCGGCCCCAGGCCCAGAGGCGGGCGCTGGCGGCCATGTCGGCCAGCACCAGCACGGCCACGGCCCCGGCACTGCGCGTGCCTGCCACCGCCGAACTTGCTGCGGGCGCGGGGCCTGAGAGCGCGTTCGGCTTCACGGTGGCGGGCGGCGGCGGTGCAGGGGGCTTCAGCCCACCTTCACTGCGGTGCGCTGGCAGGCGCCGCGGCAGCGGCCGCAGGCGTGGTCGCCAGGGTTTGCAAGCCCGGCCAGGTGGCAGCCATGGCCGCGCCATAGAGCGGCTTGTTGGCGCCCTGGTGGCAGGTCGCGCAAGCCACGAGCGGCGTGTCGCCGTTGGGGCCCAGCCGGTTGGCCGGCAGCACCTTGCCCAGGGGCAGGGTGTAGCCCGTGTTCAGGTCGCGAACCATGTTGATGCCGTGCCAGGCCGTTGTGCGCTGCGGCGGGCTCTGGTCCCAGCTGCCGAAGTGGCGGCTGTTGTGGCAGGCCGTGCAGTTCACACCCAAAGCCGTGGAGAAGTGCACCATCAGCGCGTAGGTGCCCTCCGTGGCCTGGATGGAAGCCACGTGACCGGTCGGCAGCGGCGTGGTGCCGCCCACGCGGATGGTGGCGGGCTGCGTCAGGTAGGTGGTGATGGGGTCGGCCGGCAGCGAGGCCAGACCCACCGACGGCGAGGCCAGGTTCTGCCCGTTGCGGTTGCCGATGAAGTTGGAGCGCAGGTCTTGCGCCACCGGCTGGTACCAGGTCTGCTCGGGCACGGGGTTGCCGCGGTGGCAGGTGTAGCAGGTGACCCCGGTGTTGGCGACGTGCTGCTTCCAGTTGGCGTTGACGTTCTGCGTCATCTGGATCATCTTGCGTGCCACCACCTTGGTGTAGACGCTGTCGTCGGCGAAGTTGCCGGCCACGTGGCAGTAGTTGCAGCCCTGCTCGGGCGACACCCACGCCGTGATGGCCACCATCTGCGCAGTAAACTGCGCCAGGCTCAGGTCGCCCAGCACCTGCACGTTCTGCAGCACGTCCTTGGCTTTCGGGCCGTCGGGGCTGCCCGGGTCCAGCGCGGCCGGGGGCACGTTGGCGGCCTGCTTGGCGGCCACGATGCGCGGGTTGTCCACCTGCTCCATGGCGGTGCCGCGGTAGCCGATCTGCTTGGTATCCATCGGCGGCCGCTCGCAACCCGCCAGCAGCGCGGCGGCCGCCAGGGTGGAAAGCAGCACGCTGGTGCGTGTGATCAGGCTCATGGCTTGGCTCCTTGCAGGGTGGCCGGGTCGACCATGTTGCCGAACACAGGCGGGTAGGGCGGGGCCACGCCATGCTGCACGGCCCAGAGGTACCAGTTGTCGACCACCGTGCCGGTGAGCAGGATGCCGATGCCGCCGGTCAGCGGGCACAGCACCGCGAACCACCAGGCCCAGCGGTGGATGGACTCCATCGTCGCGTTCCAGCCCATCGTCCAGCGCCAGAAGAGCGCAGCGCGTTCGCTGGCCGTGCCGCGGTCGACGATCTGCTCCAGCTCGCGCTCACCGCCGAAGCGGCTGACCGCCAGGATGGTGCCGCCGTGCATCGCGAACAGCAGCGCGCTGCCGTAGAGGAAGGCGATGGAGAGCGCGTGGAAGGGGTTGTAGAACAGGTTGCCGTAGCGGATGCTGAAGGCGGCCGTCCAGTCGAGGTGGCTGAAGATGCCGAAGGGCACGGCCTCGCTCCAGCTGCCCATTAGCACCGGGCGGATGAAGCCCAGCACCAGGAAGAGCCAGATGGCCGCCGCAAAGGCCCAGGCGATGTGGGTGCCCAGGCCCAGCGCTCGCGCCCGGGTGTACATGCGGGTCCACCACAACAGGATGCTGGTGGTGAGAAAGCCGCCGGCGATGAGCCACCAGCCGCCGTCGTTCAAGGGCGGCAGGCTCAGGCCGTATTGCGGCGCTGGCGGGTCGAGCGACAGCCAGAACAGCTGGCGGATGAATTCCACCGGGTCCCAGTTCACCGAGGCCAGCATGTTGAAGCCGATGGTGACGAAGGCCAGCGTGCCGAAGAAGAGCGAGGCCACGCCCAGCCCGCCGAGGTAGATGGGCCCGATCTGGGCCATGCCCAGGCGGCCGGCGAGCGGAAAGCGGATGGGTTTGCCGTCGCGCGCGAAATTGCCGGGCCCGAGCGGCACGCCGTCGTGCAGGTGGCCCGCAGCGCGCACGCTGGTGAACAGGTTCTGGTATTCGATCTGGATCATGTCTGCTCCTGCTTCACTGCTGCGGTTTCACTTCAGGGGCCATTGCGACCAGATCGGCATGTTCAGCCACCAGCCCCACCACTCGGGCCAGCCGCGTGTCCAGAACGGGCCGCTGATGACGATGCACACCGCGCTGAAGAACACCGCCGCCAGCGCCAGGAAGAGGCCCAGGCGGTGGATGCCCAGCGAGCCGATGGAGTAGCCGATGGCGTCGCGGAAGAAGGTGTCTTCGTAATCGGTGGTGCGCACCACGTTGCCCTTCTTCGGGTTGCTGGCCGAGAGAATCAGCCCGCCGTGCAGCGACAGTGCGAAGCAGCACGTGAAGAAGAACGTGATGGCCAGCATGTGCGCCGGGTTGTAGTGGAAGTGCAGGTACTGGTAGCCCACGTTCGACACCCAGTCGAGGTGGCTGAAGATGCCGTAGGGGAAGCCGTGCCCCCAGGCGCCCAGCAGCACCGGCCGTATCACCACCAGCGTGACGTAGGCGAAGATGGCCATGCCGAAGGCGATGGGCACGTGGTATTGCATGCCGAGTTTTCGGCAGATCTCCACCTCGCGCAGCATCCAGGAGACAAAAGCTCCGATGGCACAGACGGTGATGATCTGCCAGAGCCCACCTTCCATCAGCGGGGCCATGCCCAGGCCGTATGAAAGATCGGGCGGTGCGATGTTGATCTGCCAGAGGTTCCACGTCGGGCCCTGTGAGGCGCCCCACAGGATCAACGCCGTTCCCAGGAAGGAGAAGAAGGCGGTCGTGACCCCGAAGAAGCCGACGTAGAACGGCCCCACCCAGAAGTCGAACAAATCGCCTCCGACCAGCGTGCCGCCGCGCACGCGGTACTTCTTCTCAAAACTCAACATGGCCATATTCGTTCTCCGACCGCCGGGCTTGGGCCCTGAAGCGGCGAGTGTGTTGTTGCAGCAGGGAAGGCCGACGAGTCGGCCTCGCCTGCTGCTGCTGACGAGACGGGAATTACTTCGTCGCCGACAGCTGTGCCACGACCGTGGTGGTCGCCGGCACGGTGGCCGAGGCCACAGCCTTCTTGACGACGGGGCCGTCCATCCAGTTGTACTTGTTCGTGCTGAGCAGGATGAGGTGAATCATCACTGCGATGCCGAACAGGAAAACGGCTTGCGCCACCAGGACCCGAAGGGGGTCGATCAAACGCCAGATTCTCCACATGGTTCCGAGCTCCTAATTCAAATTACATACGACATGAAGGTATAGACGGCGGCTTTGACACCCCCGAACAGACTCTCCACGCCTTCAGCACCGGGCAGCCACGTCCGCCACGGCCGCCCCAGCAATGCGCCCGTGAGAGCGATCACCGAAAACACCACAAAGCTCAGAGCGAAGAGCAGCATCTCCTTGCGGTTTGCCATCGTCGGTACCGAATGAATTGCACTGTTTGTTGTAGCCATGACTTGTCGCTTCCTGTCAGGTGGGCTTGATCAGTCGATCAGAGCCAGGGACGCCAGATCCACACCAGCATGTGTGCAGCCAGGGCAACGGCGGTGAAGCCGACGAAACCCTGGATGTAATAGCGGTGGAATTCCTGCGCTTCGTCGTCAGACAGGCCCGAGATCGAGCCCTTGTTGTCAGCCATAAGAAATCTCCTTTGGCTTGGCCTTGCGGCCAGTCGCGCGCCATGCCCGCGCGACAAGGGCAGCCGCGGCAGGGTGCCGCAACGTGAGGTGCAGCGTGTGCGGGCACACGCGATGCAATGAGGGTGGGCGCTGCGTGTTCATGCAGCCACCGGTGAATGGACCTTGGGCAGTGCGCCAGTGCAGGCCAGCGAGGCGCGCTCCAGCGTGATGCGCTTTTCGCCCAGGCGCCGGGCATCGGCTTCGGCCTGGTCGCGCCAGCGCTTGGCGGCGGAGATGCGCACCAGCACCGGTTGCGCTTCCACGGCTTCGTCGAGCAGCGCATTGGCGTCTTCGTCCCAGGGCAGGGCGCCGAGGTAACGGGCCGGCGTGGCTTCGACCTTGTCGAGATCGGTGCCCAAGGGAAGGATGTTGAACAGCGCGTCGAAGAGCGCGTTGCAGAACTCCTGCACGATGTAGGTGGCGCCGGCATAACCCATGAAGGGCGTGCCGGTGGCGCGCCGGATGATGGCGCCCGGAAAACTCGCCGGGATGTAGGTCGGCCGTGGGCCGTGGCCGCCACCGGTCTCGGCCAGGTACATGCGTTCGTTGTAGCTGCCGAACATCACCAGCGGTGTTTTCTCGTGCACGAGGCGGCGTACCGTTTCGTTGTCGGTCTTGTTGCCGGCAGTGCGCGAAACGGCGAAATTACAGGGCAGGCCCAATTCGTCTTCGAGGAAATGGCGGATGCCGCGCGCATAGGTCTCGCCAGCCACCACCGCGAAGCTGGCGGTGCCGAAGAAGTCTTGCGTGACGCTGCGCCAGAGGTCCCACACCGGCTTGATGGTGGTGTGCTTCTCGCGCTGGATGAAGGGCTCGGGGTCGAGGTTCAGCAGCTTGCCCAGTTCGCGCAGGAAGGCCGTGGTGCTGTGCAGGCCGATGGGCGCCTGCAGGTAGGGCCGCTCGAGCGCTTCACACAGCATGCGGCCGTATTCGCGGTACATGCAGATGTTGACGTCGGCTTCCACCAGGCGCGATACATCGGCCAGGTGGCTGCCCAGCGGGAAGACCATGTTCACTTCGGCGCCGATGCCCTGCACCAGGCGGCGAATCTCGGCCAGGTCGCTGGGCATGTTGAAGGTGCCGTAGCAGGGGCCGATGAGGTTCACGCGCGGCTTCTCGCCGGCGGGGCGCTCGGCGAAGGGCACACGTTGCGGCACCTTGCGCAGGCCGTACTGCGTCCACAGCCAGTACATCGCGCGGTTGGCGCATTGCCACTGGTCTTCGTCGATGGTGCGCGGCAGGAAGCGCTGGATCGTGGTGCCTTCTGGCGTGACGCCGCCGCCGATCATCTCGGCGATGCTGCCCGTCACCACCACGCTGGGCAGGTCGGGGTCGAGCGCGGCATGGGCGCGTTTCATCGCACCTTCGGTGCCTTCGCGGCCGAGCTGCTCCTCGGCCAGGCCCGTCACGACGATGGGCAACTCGTGCGGCGGCAGCGCATCGGTGTAATGCAGCACGCTGGTGACCGGCAGGTTCTCGCAGCCCACCGGGCCGTCGATGATGACCTGCAGGCCCTTGATGGCCGTGAACACGTAGACGGCACCCCAGTAACCGCCTGCGCGGTCGTGGTCGATGACGTAATTGAGCTTTTGGCGTGCAGCGCCAGCTGCAACGCCGCCATCAAGTGGCAGCCGCGGAACCGGCTCCGCCGGGCCGCTGGGTGCGCCCCCCTGGGGGGGAGCGCCGAAGGCGCTTCGGGGGGGGGTCATATCATCTCCTCGGCCTTGCGCTTCTTCATCAGCTTGATGACCTGGCGTTTGGTCTCGGCGCGGAACTCGGGCCGCTCGACGGGCACACCTTCCCAGACGCCGGATTTGTCGCCGCCGCCCACGTCATCGAAGAACTCGCGCATCTGGTTGAAGCGCGCCTTGTTCTGGATGGCGGCGTTGATCACGTGCGCCAGGCTGCCGGCACCGGCCGGCCCCATCAGCGGCCGTGCCGAGATGAGGTTGGTGAAGTACAGCGAGGGGATGGCCGCCTGCTTGGCCGCTTGCACCACGGGCGTGGTGCCGATGGCCAGGTCGGGCCTGAACTCGCGCACGGCGGCGATGTCTTGCTCCAGCGTGGCGCGGTACTGCACGTGCACACCGCGGGCCTGCAGCCACTGCAGGTCGGGCTCGCTCCAGGGCGTGCGCGGGCAGGCGGTGCCCACGTAGGGCACCTGGGCGCCGCTTTCGATGAGCAGGCGCGCCACCAGCAGTTCGCTGCCTTCGTAGCCGCTGACGGTGATGCGGCCGTGGATGGGCGTCTTGGCGAGCACCGCTTTGATGACGGGCAGGAAGCGGTTCTTCGCGGCGTCGATCTGCGCCTGGCCCACGTTGCAGGCCTGCCCGATGGCCTGCAGCCAGGCTTCGGTGCCCTCGTGCCCCACGGGCGCCGAGGCCACGATGGGCCGGCCGGCGGTGACGAACTCGCGCACGCTGGCGGTGTAGAAGGGGTGGATGGCGGCCACGGCCGCGCAATCCAGCGCTGCATACAGCTCGCGCCATTCGCGCGTGGGCACCACCGGGCCGGCCGCCAGGCCCAGCGGCTCGAGCATGGCGCCGATGATCACGGGGTCGGCCGGGAACATCTCGCCCAGCAGCGTGACGGTGGGCTTCTCGCTCACGCCGTTGCGCGGCGCGGTCACGGGGCCGGCTTCGGCCTCGGTGCGGGCGTACTTCAGCATCGCGCCGGCCAGCACGTCCTTCGCCTCGGCGTGCGTGGGCACGCCGAAACCGGGCACGTCGATGCCGATGATGCGCACGCCGTTGATGGCCTTGGGCAGCAGCTGCAGCGGCACGCCGCTGGCCGTGGGCACGCAGAGGTTGATGATGACGATGCTGTCGTACTTGGCCGGGTCGGCCTCGGCGTGCACCGTCTCGCGGATGTCCTCGAACAGCTTGCCCGTGACCAGGCTCTCGCTGTTGAAGGGCACGTAGCCCACGCTGCGGCGCGCGCCGTAGAAGTGGCTGGTGAAGGTGAGGCCGTAGACGCAGCAGGCGCTGCCGGAGAGGATGGTGTGCGTGCGCCGCATGCGCAGGCCCACGCGCAGGCTGCCGAAGGCCGGGCACATGCTCTGCGGCTGTTCGTGCGGGCCGGCGTTGTCGGGCAACGGGTAGTCTTTCGCGTACTGCGCGAGCACCTCGCTCTTGCCGGCCGTCTTGGCGGCGTCGAGCATGGCTTCCTTGCCGGAATGACAGCCGTGGCCGTCACCCTCAAGGGCTGCGGGAACTGGCAGGTCGTTGGCGCCCATGGTGCTGGCTCAGGCGGCGTCGTAGACGACTTCGAGCGTGGGCTTCACGATCTCGTGCTTGCCCACCATGTCGAAGACCGTGGCCGGTTCCATCACGAAGTCACGGCCCGTGACCTCGGCGCTGAACAGGCCCAGCAACTGGTCCTGCGTCTGCGGTTTCGGCCGCACCGGCGGCGCGATGGCGACGTTGGTGGCCAGTTCCTCAAACAGGGGCGCCCACTGCGTACCAGGCCTGCCGATGATTTCGTAGCTGGCGCTCTTGCGGCGGATGTCGTCGTTGGCCGGGATGGTGGCCAGCACCGGGATACCGGCCGCGCTGGCGAACTGTTTGGCTTCGCCGGTGCCGTCGTCGCGGTTGATCACCATGCCGGCCACGCCCACGTTGCCGCCGAGCTTGCGGAAGTACTCCACCGCGCTGCAGACGTTGTTGGCCACGTACAGCGACTGCAAGTCGTTGCTGGCCACGACGATGACCTTCTGGCACATGTCGCGCGCAATCGGCAGGCCGAAACCGCCGCAGACCACGTCGCCCAGGAAGTCGAGCAGCACGTAGTCGAAGCCCCAGTCGTGGAAGCCGAGCTTCTCCAGGGTTTCGAAGCCGTGGATGATCCCGCGCCCGCCGCAGCCGCGGCCGACCTCGGGCCCGCCGAGCTCCATCGCGTAGACGCCGTCGCGCTTGAAGCAGACGTCGCCGATGGCCACCGCCTCGCCGGCCAGCTTCTTCTTGCTGCTGGTCTCGATGATGGTGGGGCAGGCCTTGCCGCCGAAGAGCAGGCTGGTGGTGTCGCTCTTGGGGTCGCAGCCGATGAGCAGCACCTTCTTGCCCTGCTGCGCCATCATGTAGCTCAGGTTGGCCAGCGTGAAGCTCTTGCCGATGCCGCCCTTGCCGTAGATGGCGATGATCTGCGTCTCTTTGGTCACCGGGCCGGTGGCCACGGGATCGGGCTCGATGTTCGCTTCGGCGAGCAATTGCTCGCGCGCCATGAACTTGATGGTGGCCGTGGCCGGAATGGTGCCGCTGCTCATTGCATGTGTCTCCAGTCGAGAAGCATCTTCAGACAGGCTGCATCGCCGAAGGCGGTGCGGTAAGCGCTGTCGGCATGGGTTGCCTCGTCGTGATGCGTGATCAGGCCGGCCAGCGAAAGCCGCCCGGTCTCGGTGAGTTCCTTCACCGCCAGCATGTCGGCGCGCTGCCATTCGGCGGCGGTGCGGATGCTGGCTTCGCGCATGAAGGCCGGCGCGAAGTTGAAGCTGAGCGGCTCGCTGTAGAAGCCGGCCAGCACCACCTCGCCGCCATGGGCCAGGCGGGCGATGGCCTTGTCGAGAATGGCGCAGTCGCCGCTGACGTCGTAGATGGCGCGGTAGTTGCGCCGTGTGTCGTCGGCCGGTGACATGACGGTGTAGCCCTCGGCGCCACTGGCGCGTTCGGGGTTCAGTTCCCACACCGTGGGCGCCTCGAAACCGGCGGCCACCACCATGCGGGCCAGCAGGCGGCCCAGCACGCCGTGACCGACGATGAGGTCGGGCGCCACGCAAGGCGCCTGTTTGCCACCGCGCGCCACCGTGTGGTACGCCGTGGCGGCCAGCGCCAGCAGCACGGCTTCGCGGCCCAGGGTTTCGCTGATGGGGATGACCTTGTCGTCGCCCACCACCACCTTGGAAGCGGCGCCGCCGAAGAGGCCCCGCACTTCGCCATAGCAGCGCGCGCCGGGCACGAACACCCGCTCGCCCACGCGGTGCCTGGCCAGCGAGCCCGCCGCCACGATGCGGCCCACCGATTCATAGCCGGGCACCAGCGGGTAGCCCATGCCCGGGAACATCGGCATGCGGCCGTTCCACAGCAGCCTCTCGGTGCCGGTGGAGATGCCGCTGAAGTCGATGTTCACCACGACATCGCCGTCACCGGGGGCGGTGAGCGGCAGCGTGGTGAGCTTCAGGTGTTCGGGCTGTTCCAGAACGACGGCGGTGGTCTTCATGCAATGCCTCCTGGGCGGGCGCGGCGCTGCCAGGGGGCAGGGGTCGCACGGGTGGGCATGGGGTGGTGTGGCAAAGGGCTGGGGCCGTGAAGGGGTGAGGGAAGCGGGCGGGAAAGAGGGGCGACGAAGGTAGGGATGTCTTGCTGTCTGAATGTCATCTTAGGCTGACGTTTCAGAGTGTCAAGCGGGATTTACGCTTTTCGAAGGTTTCGGCATCGATGACACGCGGCCTTGACAGGGCTCAGGCCGACCGCGGCGCGGTGGCGTGCAAGGGCTTGCGCGCCACCAGCACGCTCACCTGCAGCGGAATGGGCGTGGCCAGCTCGCGCACCTGCTCGAAGCCGGCGGCCAGCACCAGGCGCGACAGGTCGGCGGCGCTGCGCGAGCGCCCGCCCTGCATGGCCAGCAGGTAGAAGTTGAAGTAGGCGTCGCCCATGCGGCGCGCGCCCGTGGCGCCGGCCATCGGTTCGGCCAGCAGCAGCGTGCCGCCCGGTGGCAGGGCGGCGTAGACGGCGGCCAGGATGGTGGCGGCGCGTTCGTCGGGGTGGTCGTAGATGACGCGGATGAGCGAGGCGATGTCGGCCCCGCGCGGCAGTGCGTCGCGCGCGAAATCGCCGCCGTGCACCTGGGCGCGGCCGGCCACGCCGGCGGCGGCGAAGGCGCGGCGCGCGGCCGGCACCACGCCGGGCAGGTCGAACAGCTGCAGCTGCAAGGTGGGCGAACGCCGCGCCGCTGCCAGCAGGAAGCGGCCCTGGCCGCCGCCCACGTCCAGCAGGCAGCGGTGGGCGCCGATGTCGTAGGCGTCCAGCACTTCGTCGGCCACCAGGGGCTGTGAAGCGCTCATCAGCGCCGAGTATTCGTTGACGGCCTCGGGCGGCAGCTCGCCCGGCGCCGCCGTGCTGGCATAGGCCCAGTAGCGGCTGAGCGCCGGGCTCACGCCGCCGCGCAGCAAGGCCACGGGGTCGGCCAGGTCGCCGTACAGCACGGCGTGGTGCTCCACCATGGCCGAGACGGCCTCGTTGGCCACCATCGGTGCGCCCAGCCGGCCCAGGCCGTAGCGCACGCCCTGGTGGCCCTCGCGGCGTTCCACCAGCTCCAGAGCCACGGCGGCGGCCAGCAGGCGTTCGGTGCCTTCGGCCGGCAGGTCCAGTGCATGCTGCAGCTCGGCAGCAGTCATCGGGCCGCGGGCCAGCAGGTCGAAGAGGTGCAGGCGCACGCAGGCCAGCAGCACCTGCGAATAGACGAAGCCGGCCACCAGGTCGAAGAGCGAACGTGCGCGGCGCCTGGCGATGGGGCGCATCCACCAGGTGCGTGCGGCGCGGCGCTGGAAGCCGGGGCTGATGAGCACGCCGTCGCGCCACGCGCGCCAGGCGTCCAGCAGGCGTTCATGCCAGGGCGCAGGGCCGGGGTTGGTGGCGGGGGGCAGTTGGGCTTCGTGCAGCATGGTGGGCGGGCTTTTTTCAGGCGGCCATGGCCAGCGTGCGCACCGTGGCTTCGGGCACCAGGCGTTCGGATTCGGCCCGCACCAGCGCGCGCAGCGCCGGCGCGCCCTTGCAAGGCGGTATGGCGCCCACGGCGCGGGCCAGCAGGGCGTCGAAGTGCGCAATGGCACCTTGCAGGCCCAGTTCGGTGGCCGAACTGGGGCGCGAGAGCGCGATGTCCTGCCCCGCCGGCTTGCCGAGCAGCAGCGTGGACATCGCGGCATCGCGGATGTCGTCGGCCACCTGGTAGGCCTCGCCCAGGAAGAGGCCGAAGCTCTGCCAGCGCTCGGGGTTGGCGCCGGCGGCCAGCGCGCCGGCCTCGGTGCAGGCGGAGAACAGCGAGCCCGTCTTGGCGCGGTGGTAGGCCGCCAGGCCGACATAGGGTTCACATTCCCAGGCCTGGCCGGCGACGATGCCGGTGGGCGCACCCACGCGCTGCGCCACGATGGACAGCAAGCCCGGCAGCCGCATCGGCGCGTGCCGCGCAGCCTGGGCCAGCGCCTGGAAGGCCAGCACGATGAGCGCGTCGCCCGTCAGCACCGCGATGCGCTCGCCATAGGCCACGTGCACCGCCGGCACGCCGCGGCGCGTGGTGGCGTCGTCGAAACAGGGCAGGTCGTCGTGCACGAGCGAGGCGCAGTGCAGCAGCTCGATGGCCACCGCAGCGCCATCGGCCAGCACGGGGTCGCCATCGCCGCAGGCGCGCGCCACGGCCAGGCACAGCTGCGGGCGGATGCGCGCGCCGCCGGGAAACACGGCATGGCGGATGGCCGTGGCCAGCTTGGGCGGGCCGGCGGGGCCTTCGCCCAGGGCCAGGGCGGCGTGCAGGGCCTGCTCGATGCGGGTGGCGGTGTCCATCGGTGTGCTTCCTCTCTGGGTGGGCGGTCGGTCGCGGGGCGGACCGGGGGCGTCTTGGGCGGGCGGGGCGGCGGGAACAGCCCATCACCCTGAATAGTCAACCTCGGTTGTCACCCTAAGTTGTCAATTGAACTAGACAGGTCTAGCATAGGGACATGCACCAGAGCCGTCAACGCGCCATTGCCCACCCCTCACCGCCAGGCGTGCGAGGTCGGCTGTGAGCGTTCTCGCCCTGGGCATCAACCACCACAGCGCGCCGCTGGACCTGCGCTCGCGCTTCGCCTTCCCTGCGCCGCAGCTGCCCGCCGCGCTGCACAGCCTGCGTGAGCATCTGGCGCGTGCAGCGCCTGAAGCCACGCTGCTGTCCACCTGCAACCGCACCGAGCTCTACGTGGCCGCGAACGACGCCGCCACCGCCGCCGAGCTGGCCCGCCCCACGCTGGAGTGGCTGGCGCAGCAGGGCGGCACCAGCGGCGCGCTGCTGGCCGACCACGCCTACGTGGTGGAAGACAGCGCCGCCGCGCGCCACGCCTTCCGCGTGGCCTCGGGCCTGGACAGCATGGTGCTGGGCGAGCCGCAGATCCTGGGCCAGATGAAGCTGGCCGTGCGTGAGGCCGGGCTGGCGGGCACGCTGGGCAGCACGCTGCACCAGCTGTTCCAGCGCGGCTTCTGCGTCGCCAAGGAAGTGCGCAGCGCAACGGAAATCGGCGCGCACAGCGTCAGCATGGCCGCGGCCACGGTGCGCCTGGCCGGCCAGCTGTTCGAAGACCTCAGCCAGGTGCGCGTGCTGCTGGTGGGCGCCGGCGAGATGATCGAGCTCGTGGCCGCGCACTTCGCCAGCCAGAAGCCGCTGAGCATGACGGTGGCCAACCGTACCGCCGAACGCGGCGAGGCCCTGGCCGCGCGCTTCGGTGCCCGTTCCATGCGCCTGGCCGACTTGCCCGACCACTTGCACGAGTTCGACGTCGTCGTCTCCTGCACCGCCAGTTCACTGCCCTTGATCGGCCTGGGTGCGGTGGAACGTGCGCTGAAGAAGCGCCGCCAGAGCCCCATGTTCATGGTCGACCTGGCCGTGCCGCGCGACATCGAGCCCGAAGTGGCGCGCCTGAACGACGTCTACCTCTACACCGTGGACGACCTCGCGGCGCTGGTGCAGAGCGCGGGCGAGAAGCGCCACGCCGCCGTGGCGCGGGCGGAAGAGATCGTCGAGCAGGGCGTGCGCGGTTTTGCGCAGTGGATGGAGCAGCGCGCCAGCGTGCCGCTCATCCGCGCCATCCACCAGCAGGCCGAGGACTGGCGCAGCGCCGAACTGAAGCGCGCCCGCCACCTGCTGGCGCGCGGCGCCAACGTCGATGAGGTGCTGGAGACTCTGACACGCGGCCTCACGGCCAAGCTGCTGCACGGCTCGATGGCCGAACTGCGCTGCGCCGACACCGAACACCGCGCGCAGACGGCGCAGACGGTGCAGCGGCTCTTCCTGCGCGCCGGGGCTCGTGGTTGAAGTGCGGTTGAACTGCGCCTGAATCTCGGCTGCAGCGCGGCTGAAACCCGCGCCGCCGTGAAGCCTGTCAAGGCGCAGGCAGCAACACCTTCAGCAGCAAGGCGGCCACCTGGGCCGCGTCTTCCTCGTGCGCCAGGTGCCCCAGCGCGGGCACGCGGTGCAGTTGCGTGCCGGGCAGCAGGCGCCGTACGCGCTCGGCGTCGGCCGGCGGGATGGTGCGGTCGCCCTCGGCCACCACCAGGTGCAGCGGCGTGCGCAGGCGCGGCAGGTCGCGCGCCAGGGCGGGCAGGTCCCACTGCGCCATCATCGTCAGCGCGCCGGCCACGTGGGCCGGGTTCTCGATCAGGCGGCGGTAGAGCGCCGTGCCCTGGGCGTCCAGCGTCGAGCCGGTGCCGCGCAGCAGCTGCGCGAGCACGCGGTCTTGCGCGGCGTGCCAGCTGAAGAAGTGCGGCGCCAGCGGGTTCAGCGCCAGCAGCTTGGCCACGGGCGAAAAGAAGCGGCCGGCCACACCATGCAGCGGCAGCAGGGCGGCGTTCAGGCCCACCAGCGTGTGCGCGGCCGCCGGGCTCTGGCCGGTCGCGATGTTGGCATCTTCACGCAGGCGCATGCGCACCGCGATGGCGGCGCCGGCCGAGTGCCCGATGCTGAAGGCAGGTGCCACGCCCAGCTGGCGCAGCAGCATGCGCACGGCCTGCGCCATGCCTTCCTGCCCGGCGCGGCCGATGGGCGCAGGGCCGCTGAAGCCGTGGCCCGGCAGGTCGGGCGCCACCAGGCCGATGTGCGGGGCCAGCAGCGGCGCCAGCGTGCGCCACGAGTGCGTGGCCGCGCCCGTGCCGTGCAGCAGCAGCGCGGTGGGTGCGCCGGGGTGGGGCGGCGCCCAGCGCTGCACATGCCAATGCTGGCCCGCCACTTCGAAGAATTCGCTGTGCGCGCGGTGCGGCCAATCGCGACCGTCGCTGCCCCAGTGCAGGCCCTGGGGCATGGCGTCAGCCGCGTGGCGCCGGGGTTTGCGTGGGCAGCGCCCGCACGGCGGCCGAGAGCGCCGCGGCGCCGGCATAGGGCAGCGTGCGGTAGGTGGCCGCCATCTCGGCGGCCAGGCGCTGCGCCGCGATGGCCGGCTGCGGCGAGGTGTCCACCACCAGCGCGGTGAGCCTGGCGGCGCGGAGCTGGCGCGCCATCGCGATGGCATCGGCCTCGGCCTGCGCGCGCCCGGTTTCGCCGCTGCGCGTGATGTTGGCGCGGCCGTCGGTCAGCAGCACCACCACCGGCGTGGCGCCGCTGCGGCGCACCTGGTCGGCCAGGCGCAAGGCCGCTTCCAGGCCCAGCGCCAGCGGCGTGCCGCCACCGCCGGGCAGCGCCGCCAGGCTGCGCTTGGCGCGCACCAGCGAGCGCGTGGGCGGCAGCAGCAGTTCCGCGCTGCGGCCGCGGAAGGCGATGACGGCCACCTGGTCGCGGCGCACGTAGCAGTCGGCCAGCAGCAGGTTCACCGCGCCCTTGGCTTCGCCCAGGCGGTGCAGGGCCGAAGAGCCCGAGGCATCGAGCACGAAGAGGGTGGCCGTGGCGGCGCGCTGCTGCAGGCGGCTGATGCGCAGGTCGTCTGCGCTCACGTGGATGAGGCCGGCGCGGCGGCCTTGCGATTCGGCGGCGCGGCGGCGCAGCGGCTGCCAGGGCGCGGCCGCGCGCAGCGTTTCGATGAGGTTCAGGCGCGCACCGCCGCGCGGCGAGCCCGTGCGCGTGCCCACGGGCCGGCCGCTGCGCGGCGAGGCGCTGAGTGCGCCCACGCGCCCGGCCTGGCTGGCGGCCAGCTGGCTTTGCAGTGCGGCCAGCAGGCCTGCGGGCAGCGCGGCCACGGTGGCTTCGACGATGCGGTCTTCCAGCGTCTGCGGCTCGGGGGTGTTCTCGGGCTCGTCGGCGGGCGGCGGCGGGGTTTCGTCTTTGGGGGGTTCAGGCGGTTCGGGCGGTTCAGGCGGCGGTGGCTCGGGAGGCTCGGCGCTGTCGTCCTCGGCCGGCGGCAGGCGCGTGGCCAGCGGGGCCAGCACCAGGCGGGCGGCGAGCTGGGCGTCTTCTTCGGTGGCCGTCTCGCGCCCGGCCAGGGCCGCGGCGGCGCGCGTGGCGCGCAGCGCGTGCTGGCTGGCGCGCAGCGAAACCACGCCCAGCTGCAGCGCGGTGCCGCACAAGGCCTGCAGCAGGCGGTCTTCCACCTGCACCTGGGGCAGGTGCGCACGCGCGGCGCGCACCTGGGCGGCGCTGGTGTCGCACGGCGCCAGGTCGCGCAGGCTGCAGCCGCGCAAGTCGGCATGCAGCGCCAGGCGGTCGCGCAGGGCGGCGGGCAGGGGGTGGTCGTCCTCGCCGCCTTCGTCCATCGCCACCACGCCCAGGCGCGCCGGCCAGCGCGAGCTGAGGCCGTCGCGCTCGAAGCCGACTTCGGCGCTGTCCAGCACGGCCGCCAGGCGCGCGGCGTGGGCGGCGCCCAGGCGTTCGGCCATCGGCACCAGCACCACGCCGCCGTGCGCTTCGGCCAGCAGGCCGCGTTGCGCCACGGGCTTGCCGCTGGCCAGCGTGGCCGAGAGGTCCAGGCCGCCCAGCAGCCGGTCGTCGGCAATGTGGCCGGGCAGGCGGCGCAGGGGCTCGTCGGCCGGCAGCAGCGCCTTCAGGTCCGCCAGCCAGCGGTCGCGCACGCCGCCGGCGCCGGCCTGCAGGTGCAGGCCGCCCAGGCCGTGGGGGTCGACGGCGAAGAGCGCCAGCGCCGCTGCCGCGTTCAGCCACGCCGCTTCACCGGCGCTGGGGCCGAGGGCGGCCGTCGCGGGCGTGTTCACGCGCCGAAGATCTCCGCGCAGACGCGCTCGACGCGCGCGCTGGCATCGGTGTCGTCCAGCGGGTCGCGGCGCAGGCGGTGGCGCAGCGCGGGCTTGGCCACGCGGCGGATCTGGCTGTCGCCGACCTCGGGCGCGCCGTCCAGCGCGGCCAGCGCGCGCGCGGCGCGGATCACCGTCAGCTCGCCGCGCAGGCCGTCGGTGCCCAGGCCCATGCACAGCTGCGCCGCGCGCTCCAGCGCGCTGTCGGGCACCTGCACCTCGGGCAGGCGCTTGCGCGCGGCGACGATGCGCGCACGCACCTTGTCGTCTTCCTTCTGCCAGCGTGCGATGAAGGCTTCGGCGCCCCGTTCGAAGTCGTCACGCCGGCGCACCACCTCCACGCGCGAGGCGATGTCCTGCGGCGTGCGCACTTCCACCGCCAGGCCGAAACGGTCGAGCAGCTGCGGGCGCAGCTCGCCTTCTTCCGGGTTGCCACTGCCCACGAGCACGAAGCGCGCGGGGTGGCGCACGCTCAGGCCTTCACGTTCCACGACGTTTTCGCCCGAAGCGGCCACGTCGATGAGCAGATCGACCAGGTGGTCTTCGAGCAGGTTCACTTCGTCGATGTAGAGAAAGCCGCGGTGCGCGCGCGCCAGCAGGCCGGGCTCGAAGGCCTTCACGCCGGCGGTGAGGGCCTTCTCGAGATCGAGCGCGCCCACCACGCGGTCTTCGGTGGCGCCCAGCGGCAGGTCGACCACGGGCACGGGCACGAGGTGGGTCTTCACCTTGCCGGCCTTGGCAGCTTTCAGCTCAGGGCACTGTTCGCACGATGAAGAAGCATCGGCCGGGTCGCAGGCGTAGCGGCAGCCCACCACGGCCTTCATCTTGGGCAGCAGCGCGGCCAGGGCCCGCACGGCGGTGCTCTTGCCGGTGCCACGGTCGCCGAAGACCAGCACGCCGCCGATGCGGGCATCGACCGCGGCGCACAGGATGGCCAGCTTCATTTCGTCCTGGCCGACGATCGCGGAAAACGGGAAGTACGACGTGCTCATGCGGTGCGGGTGGTGCTTCAGAACGATGCTTCAGGGCGATGCTTCAAGGCGAGGCTTCAAGGCGAGGCTTCAGGGCGATGTTTCGCGGCGGGTCGGTACGGGGCGTGTTCAGGCCGGCGGCGGGGGCAGACGGCGGCGCGGCCTGGCGCGCAGCGTCAATGGCCGCCTTCGGCCGCGGCCACGCGCTTGCGGGCGCGGCGCACGGCCAGCATCACCGACACGGCCACCACGGGAATGCTGAGGCCCACCAGCAGGTCGGCATCCAGCGGCAGGCCGCCGGCCTTCAGGGCCTTGGCGCCATAACCCACCAGCCCGGCCGCGTAGTAGCAGATGGCCGCCACCGAGAGGCCTTCCACCGTCTGCTGCAGGCGCAGCTGCAGCTTGGCGCGGCGGTCCATGCTGGCCAGCAGGGCCTGGTTCTGGCGTTCACGGGCGATGTCCACCCGTGTGCTCAGCAGCGCGCTGGCCTGGGCCACGCGTTCAGAGAGGTCGTGCAGGCGCTGCGACACCGTGCCGCAGGTGGCCACCGCCGGGCGGAAACGGCGCGCCATGAATTCGTCGATGGTGGGCACGCCGGGCAGGCGCTGTTCGCGCAGCTCGCCGATGCGGCGCATCACCAGTTCTTCGTAGGCGCGGCAGGCGCCGAAGCGGAACTGGCTGGCGGCCAGGCCGCTTTCCACCTCGGCCGCCAGCCGCGTGAGTTCCTGCAGCAGGCTTTCGTCGTCGCCCTGGCCGCGCGCGATGCCGTCGGTCAGCTGCGCGAGCGAATTCTCGATCTGCACGATGCGCGGGCTTTGCCGCCTGGCGATGGGCAGCGCCAGCAAGGCCAGCATGCGGTAGGCCTCGATCTCGAACAGGCGCTGCAGCGTGCGGCCGGTCTGGCGCGCGGTGAGGCGGCGGTCGAGCAGCACGAAGCGCGTGCAGCCGTCGTGCAGCTGGAAATCGGTGTACACGCGGGCGGCGCCGTCGGCGATGTCGGCGCCGGCCACCGTCTGGCCGGCGAAGGCCTGCTCCAGCAGGCCGGCCAGGCGTTCTTCGTCCGGCGCCGCCAGCAACTTGGCGTGCGCGGCGGCGATGGTGGCGCCGGGCAGGGCGGCCAGCCAGCCTTCGGGCAGCAGTGCGGCGGCGGGGTTCTGGAACGGCCGGTCGCCCACGCCTTCGGCGATGACGGTGTAGCCCGAGAACTCGCCATGCCTTTCCCATTTCAGGCGGAAGCGCCCGCGCGGGCCGTCGAAGTGGGCGCGGAAGTGCGAAGCGCCGGCCACCGGGGGCTCCACCGCCAGCGCTTCGCAAAGACCCTGCAGGTGGGCCAGTTCACGCGCGCGCTGTTCGGGTTCGATGAGCACCGCCACGTAGCTGGCGCGGGCCGGGGACTGCACCGCCTCGGGCGGCCGGGCGTGTATTTCTTCGGCCAGCGGGGTGCGCAGCGCGTGATCCGGCGGAAACATCGACATCGGGTTGCGGCTGTGGCGTGGCCTTCGCGCGGCGGGGTTCTCAGTATGTCACGCCAACTGGACGTTTTGTCAGCTGAAAAGTGTCATGTGGGCGTGGCGGTGCACGTGCTGGCCGGGCCTGCAGGCCGCTACCGCCGGCCCCTCAGCGGCTGGCGGCCAGCAGGCGTTGCGCACTGGCTGCGGCCGTGCCCAGGTGCTGGCGCAGTTCGGCCAGCACGGCCATCTTGGCGCTGTCGTTGCGGTCGACCAGGCTGGTGAGCTGGCCGAAACCGTCCAGCCGTGTCTGGCGCATCCAGTTGCGCAGCGTCTTGTCTTCGTTCCATCGCTGCTGGTTGGCCTGGCTCACCAGCGTGGCGGTGATGTAGCCGGCCAGCCGGCGCGGGAAGGGCACGGGCTGGCACAGTGCGTTCTTCTCGGCGTCGCTGCCGTAGTGTGCTTCGACATAGGCGCACACCGCCGCGCTGAAGCTCACCAGCGGCGCGCGCACCAGCTGCGGCGTGATGCGGCCGGGCTCGAAGATGGGGCGGTTGGCGCGCGGCGCCACGGCCGAGGCGGTGCAGTGGATGTAGGCCGTGCCCGGTGCCATGGCCACGCGGCCCTGCTGCAGCACCAAGGCCTCGGGCTCGATGGCCTGCACGCGGCCCAGGCGCACACACTGCGTGATCTGCCGCAGCGCCTGCACCTCGGCCTCGGACAGCGTGGCGTAATGGAACATGCGGGGCATGTGCTGGCGGTCGATGCGCAGCATCTGGCCGCAGGCCTCCAGGCGCAGGAAGAGGTCGTCCACGCTCTGCGCCTCACTGAGTGCACGCATCTGCTGCGCCATGCCGCCGATGGACTGCATGAAGAACTCTTCGCCGGGCTGCGTGCCCAGGCGGTTCACCACCCAGGCGTCGCGCGGCACCACCCAGTGCAGGGCGGCCGGTGGCACACCCTGGCCCAGCAGCCACAGGGCCACGTCCATCGCGGTCTTGCCGGCACCCAGGATGCAATAGCCGGGCGGGGTGGGCAGCTCACCGGCCCGGCCCACCCCGGCCTGCGCCAGCTGCGTGGGCGTGAGCAGCCGCACCCCCGGGGCCACGGCGAAGGCCGGCGGCGTGGTGGCCGGCACCTCGGGCGAGAAGTGGCTGGCGTCCACCCACTTGCGCCGCACGCGCACGGCCGTGGTGGCCCCGCTCAGCAGCGACACCACCTCGGCGCTGCCGCCTTCGGCCGTGGTGGCCACGGCCTGGCAGCGGCTCATCGGCAGGTAGCGCACGCGGCCGCTGGGCAGCAGCTGCTGTTGCATCACCTGCTGGAAGTAGCTGCACACCTCGGCGCCCGTGGCCAGTTCGTAGAGGCCGGCGTTGAGGCCGTGGGTGTCCTTGCGGCCGCGGCCCAGCGGCAGCGAGTTCACGCCGTAGAAAGCCGAAGGCTGGTGCAGCGTGACGAAGGGGTAGGCCTCGTTCCAGTGGCCGCCGGGCAGCGCGTGGCTGTCCACCAGCGTGATGTGGGCGCTGGTTTCCTGCAGCAGCGTGTCGGCGAAGGCCAGGCCGGTGGCACCGGCGCCGGTGATGAGGTAGTCGGTTTCGAAGGCGGACATGGGTAGGGGTGGGGTGGGAAGTGAGGCGCGGGGTTCAGTCACCGTCCAGCAGCACGAAGGAAGCCGCGGCCACCTCGCGCCCGTTCACCTGCACGGTGATGGCATGCCGGCCCGGGTGGTAGCGGCGCGTGGTGACGGGCCGCATCGAGTGCTGCTTCTGCAGGGTGATGCTGCCGCCCGCTGGCAACTGCAGCTGCCAGCCCTTGAAGACCTTGGGCCGCGTGCTGCCGTCGGCCTTCACGTGGTGCACGGCGTAATCCACCACCAGCGGCTGCGCGTCGCCCTGGCCCGAAGCGGCGCACTGCAGTTGCAGCGTGAGCTGCACCGCCTGCCCCAGCCGCACCCGGGCCGGTGCCAGCTTCAGCGTGGCCTGGCCGTCGAAACCCAGGCCCAGCCCCCAGGCCTGCAGCGTGGGCGCGTGGCCTTGTTTCACCAGCGTGCGGCTGGCATGTTTCAGCAGCGCGCGGCGGGGCGCCGGGGCCGCGGGCAGGTGCTGCTGCAGCCAGCCCACCACCACGGCCGGGTGGTCCTTGGCGATGTCGTTCAGGTGGTTGGCCACGCTGCGGCGCACGTATTCGCTGTGGTCGTCTTGCAAGGCCTGCAACAGCGGCAGCGTGGGGCTGGGGTCCTGCACCAGCGCCTGCAGCCGCAGGCCCCAGGGCAGGCGCGGCCGGCTGCCTTCGCTGACGAGCCGGCGCACGTGCGCGCTGGGGTCGGCCGTCCAGCGCTGCAGCGTGGCCCAGCACAGCGCCGGGTGCTGCACGATGAAGGGCCGGATGGCGAACTCGGCCGTGAAGCGTTGCGTCAGTGCGTGCAGCGCCGCCAGCGCGCGCTCGGGCTGCGCCTGGCCGTGGCGGGCGATGTACTCGCCCACCGGCCACAGCACCCAGCCCCGCAGTCCCTGCTGCAGGTCGCTAGTGCCCGCCACCTCGTCGTTGAGCATCGGCGCCAGGGCGCTCTCCAGCAGGCCGGCGGCGCGGTCGAAGTCGGCCGGCAGCGTGGCTTCCAGCGCGCTGCAGATCTGCATCGCGCGCGCCTTCATCTCCAGGGCTTCCAGGCCGTCGCAGGCCAAGGCGGTGAAGGCAGCGGCGTCGAAGCCGCGCCAGTGCCGGCGCAGCTGCGCCGCGCTGGCCGCCACCAGCGCCGGGTTCAACAGGTTCTTGAAGGGTTCCAAGGCTTGTCTTCAGGCCAGCACCACGGGCAGGCGCCTGAAGCCGCGGAAGCGCACGCGCGGGTCGCGCTCGGGCGTGCCGGCGAAGCGGATGTGCGGGTAGCGCGCCAGCAGCCGGCCGATGGCGATGCGCCCTTCCAGCCGCGCCACGTTCATGCCCGAGCAGGCGTGCATGCCCTGGCCGAAGGCGAGGTGGCCGTTGGGTTTGCGCGCGAGGTCGAGCACATCGGGCTGCGCGAACTCGGCCGGGTCGCGGTTGGCCGCGCCGATGGCCACGGTGATGAAGTCGCCGGGTTCGATCTCGCGCGTGCTCAGCGCGATGCGCGCCGTGGCCACGCGGTTGTTCAGCTGGATGGGGCTTTCGAAGCGCAGCAGCTCTTCCACCGCCGGGTTGATGAGGCCGGGCTCGGCGCGCAGCTGCTCGAAGGCGGCGCGGTGGGTCATCAGCGCATGCAGGCCGTTGCCGATGAGGTTGGTGGTGGTCTCGTGCCCGGCATTCAGCAGGAAGATGCAGTTGTGCAGCAGTTCGGTCTCGCTCAGGCGGCCCTCGGCGTCGCCGCGCAGCAGGCGCGTCAGCACGTCGGCTTCGGGGTCGCCGGGGTGGGCGGTGCGGGCGGCCACCAGCGTCTTCAGGTAGGCCAGGAACTCGCTCACCGCCTGCTGGCCGCGCGCCACCATCTCGGCGCTGGGCGCGGGCTCCAGCGCCGAAAGGATGGCCAGGCTCCAGCCGCGCAGCGGGCCGCGGTCGGCGTGCGGCACGTCGAGCAGGTTGCCTATCACTTCCACGGGAATCTGCGCCGCGTAGTGTTCGATGAGGTCGGGCGCCGGCTCATCCGCCAGGCGGTCGAGCAGCCCTTCCACCAGCGTGTGCAGCCCTGCTTCCATGCGCGCGATGGCGCGCTGGTTCAGCGCGCCCATCAAGATGCGGCGCAGCCGCGTGTGCAGGGGCGGGTCGCTGAACACCTGGCTGGTGGTGTGGTGCTCGAACAGCGGCGTGCCGATGCCGAACTTGGGCCCAAACTCGCGTTTCTTGTCAGAGCTGACGTGCGGGCTGCGGTAGACGGCCAGCACGTCGTCGTAGCGCGTCAGCAGCCAGCTGCGCGGGCCGATGGCGTGCACCGGGCTGTGCTGGCGCAGTGCGGCCAGCACGGGGTAGGGGTTCTCTGCAAAGCCCGGGGGCGGGGCCAGCAGGCTGAAGTGGTCGAGCTCGTGCATGCCGGCGCAGTGTAGGCAGCGCTGATAAGCTGCCTATCCATGTTTACCGGCATCGTTCAAGGCATCGCCACCGTTCGCAGCATCACCGACCGCCCGGGGCTGCGCAGTTTCACCCTGGCCCTGCCGCCAGGCTTTGGCGAGGGCCTGGCCACAGGCGCCAGCGTGGCGGTGGATGGCGTGTGCCTCACCGCGACGCGGCTGCATGGCGAAGGCGGCGCGCCCACCGCGGCCGATTTCGACGTGATGCAGCAAAGCCTCTCGCTCACCACGCTGGGCGGCCTGCAAGAGGGCAGCCGCATCAACGTGGAACGTGCGGCCAAGGACGGCGCCGAGATCGGTGGCCACCCGCTGTCGGGCCACGTCGACTTCATGGCCACCGTGGCCGAGGTGCGCCGCCCCGAGAACAACCATGTGCTGAAGATCGCCGTGCCCGCGCCGTGGATGCGCTACGTGTTCGCCAAGGGCTACATCGCCGTGAACGGCGCCAGCCTAACCGTGGCCGAGGCCCAGCGCCAGCCCGACGGCAGCGGCAGCTTCGAGGTCTGGCTGATTCCCGAGACCCTGCGCATGACCACCTTCGGCGAGAAGACCGAAGGCGCGCGCGTGCACATCGAGATCGAACGCCAGACGCAGGTGTTCGTCGACACCGTGCGCGCCGCCATCGAAGAACGCCTGGGCCCGCTGCTGCCGGCGCTGGAACAGCTGCTGCAGCAGCAGGGCGGCAGCCTGGCCGAGTTGGCGCGGCCGGCGGCGTTGCCGCGCCAGTGAAGCGCGGGAGAACGGAGGGAGAAGTGCCGGCGAAGGCGGGACACCGCAACGCGGGCGGCCCGTCTAGAACACCGCATGCTCGCCGCTGTCGTGCCGCAAGGCGCCGCTGATGAGCGCGCGGTAGTGGTCTTGCAGCGTCTGCGTGCCGTGCGAGGGCGTGACCGTGGCGTCGTAGCGGCCGGCTTCTGCGTCCCACACCAGCATCGATTCGGTGGCGTAGTAGCGGCCGATGCGCGCCAGCTCGGCCTTGGCCGCCAGCGGTGGCAGCACGCGGCCCAGCGAGCCCAGCACGCCGACGATGCCATCCAGCAGCCCCACCGGCACGCGCTTGAAGCGCGGCGCGCGGCCCAGCAGCGCGAACAGCATCTCGCCCTGTTCCAGCGGGCTGAGCGCCGGCCCCGGGCCGCCGATGGGCAGGATGCGGCGGTGCCGGCGCGTGTCGTGCAGGCAGCCGGCCAGGAAATCAGCCAGGTCGTCGTCGCTGATGGGCTTGCAGGCCGTGAGGCGGCCGTCACCGAACATCAGGTAGGGCTTTCCGGCCTGCACCCGCGCGACCTGGCCCGAGAGCGACTTGAAGAAGGCCGTGGCGCGCACGATGCTGTAGTTCAGCCCGCTGTTCACCAGCTCTTTTTCGAAGGCCAGCTTGGCCTGCTGGAAGGCCAGCAGCGGCTTCTGCACGCAGATGGCAGACAGCAGCACCACCTGCCGCACGCCCGCGCCGCGTGCGGCGTTCAGCACGTGCAGCTGGGCCTGGTGGTCCACGGCCCAGGCGTCGCGCGGCGCGCCCGTGCGTGAGGCCAGGCAGGACACCAGCGCGTCGAAGTTTTCGCCGCACAGGCCGGCCTTCTCGATGGACCGCGCATCGGCCACATGGCCGCCGCGCACGGTGGCGCCCGGAAACAGCGCCGCCGCTTCCGCGGCCTTGCCTGGCCGCACGAAACACACCACCTCGTGGCCGTGGCGCAGCAGCGCACGCACCGTGGCGCGGCCGATGGTGCCGGTGGCACCGACCATGAAGACGCGCATCGCCGGGGCCCTCAGTGCCGGGCTCGCCTCGAGAAGACTCAAGGCGCCTCGCACAGGCAATGCACCACCGCGCGCTGCGGCCCGTAGCCGGCCTGCGCACCCGGGGCGGGGTTCAGCGCCTCGAGCACCCAGCCCAGGTCGTGCACCACGCCGTGCACCAGGCCCTGCCCCATGGCGGCAGCGCCCGGGGGCAGGCCGGCGGCCACCGCCGCGGCGGCGCCAGCGGCCGCCTGCTGCAAGCCCAGGGCCGCGCGTGCATCGGCCAGCAGCCGCTGCAGCGACGCTGCAGCGGCCGAGAGACCGAATCGCTCCAGCCACACGTCCAGCCGCCCTGGCGGCGCTTCCACGTACACCACGCGGTGGCCTTCGGGCAGCTTGGCGCGCGTGGCGGCGGCCTTCACCGCATCGCCCAGGCCGCCCAGCCCATCGACGAGGCCATGGCCCAGCGCAGCCTGGCCGTCCCACACACGGCCCTGGGCCACGGCGTCGATCTTCTCGGGCGTGGTCTTGCGTGCCGTGGCCACGCGGGTGATGAAGTCCTGATAGATGTGGTCCACGCTGGCCTGCACCAGGGTGCGGAAGCGCGGGTCCATGCCGCGGCGCGGGTCGTAGGCGGCGCCCAGCCAGGTGGTGGTGGTGCCGCCGGTGCGCACGCCGGCTTTGTCGAAAGCGCCTTCGCCCGTGGGCAGCAGGGCCACCACGCCGATGCTGCCTGTGATGGTGGCGGGGTCGGCCAGCAGTTCGTCGGCGGCGGTGCTGATCCAGTAGCCGCCCGAGGCCGCCACGTCGCCCATGCTCACCACCACGGGCTTGCCGGCGGCGCGTGTGAGCTCCAGCTCGCGCCGCACCAGTTCGCTGCCGAAGGCACTGCCGCCGGGCGAGTTCACGCGCAGCACCAGGGCCTTGATCTTCTCGTCTTCACGCGCCTGGCGGATGAGCTCGGCCGTGCTCGCCCCACCGATGCGCCCCGGCCCGGCCTGGCCGTCGCTGATGCTGCCTTCGGCCACCACGATGCCCAGCGCGTCGCCGCCCTGCGCCGGCTTGATGCGGCCCAGGTACTCGGTCCAATGCACCTGGCGGAAGGTGGGTGCGCCGCGGCCGGTGTCGTCGGCCTTGGCGCCGCTTTCGATGAGCGCGGCCCGCATCTCGTCGCGTGTCTTCAGCGCGGTGACGAACTTGCGCTCCAGCGCCCACTGCGCGGCGTTGCCCTTGGCGGCCACCAGGCTGTCGGGCAGGCTGTCGATGGCCTGCATCACGCTGCCCGCGGGCAAGGCACGCGCCTTCTCCACGCCGCCGGTCCAGGTGCCCCAGAGCGCGCCGTAGAGCGCGGCGTCGCTCTCCAGGGTTTGAGCCGAGGGGCCGCTGGCCGAATACGGCTCGGCGAAGTTCTTGAACTGCCCGGCGCGGATGACGTGGGCCGTGACGCCCACCTTGTCGAACAGGTCCTTGTAGTAGCTGCGCAGGCGGCCGTAGCCCTGCGCCTCCAGGCCGCCCATGGGGTGCAGCCACACCTCGTTGGCGTGCGCGGCCAAGTAGTAGCTGCGCTGGTCGTAACCGGCGCCCCAGGCCATCACGGGCTTGCCGGCGGCCTTGAAGCGTTCCAGCGCGGCGGCCATCTCGCGCAGCGTGGGCAGGCCGGCGCCGGCCAGCTGGTCGGTGAGCAGCAGGGCCTGGGTGATGTTGGGGTCTTTCGCGGCGGCGTCCAGCACGGCCAGCACGTCGCGCAGGCGGGTCTGGTCGTCGTCTTCGCCCTGCAGGCGCTTCAGCGCGCTGCTGCGGTCGCTGCTGGCGCGCTGTTCGCTCACCACGCCTTTCAGGTCCAGCACCAGCGTGGTCTTGGGCTGCAGCTCGGGCGGGCCGCCGCGCAGCAGGCCCCACACCAGCGCAGCCAGCAAGAGCAGCAGCAGCAGGTTCATCAGCGTGCGCCGGGTGATGTCCAGCGCCCACCACGCACCCACCAGGCCCCGGCCCAGGATCGAGAAGAAAGAAGACATCGACAGCCCATTTCCAGGCGGCAACCCTGCCGCAACAGGGCAGAGCTTACGCAGCCCGGCCGTGCACCGCCCCGACGAGGGGACGAAACCCTCGTTTCGCCCGACGGCTGGCCGGCCGCAGGGCCTGAGATTGGGGTTGCGATACTCGCGGCCGCATGAATTCCATCCTGGCCGTCACCGTTCCCTTCTTTGCGCTGGTGCTGTGCGGCTACCTGGCCGCGCGTCGGCACGTGCTGCCGGAGAGCGCCATTCCCGGCCTCAATGCCTACGTGCTGTATTTCGCGCTGCCCTGCATGCTGTTCCGCTTCGGCGCCAGCACGCCGGTGTTCGAGCTGCTGAACCCGGTGGTGCTGGCGGTCTACCTCGCGGCCGGGCTGCTGATCGTGGGCTTCACCATCGCGGTGACCTTGAGCGAACGTGTGCAGCTGAAGGACGCTGCCTTCGGCGCGCTGGTGGCGGCCTTTCCCAACACCGGCTTCATGGGCGTGCCGCTGCTGGTGGCGCTGATGGGCACGGGCGCGGCCGGGCCGGTGATCTGTTCCATCCTGGCCGACCTTTTCGTCACCAGCAGCCTGTGCATCGCGCTGGCGCAGGCCCATGGCGCGGCGGGCCAGGGGCCGCGGCAGGCGGCGCTGCGGGCCTTGCGCGGGGCGCTGTCGAACCCGCTGCCCTGGGCCATTGCGCTGGGCGCGGTGTCCTCGGTCACCGGCCTGAAGCTGCCGGGGCCGGTGGACAAGGGGGTGGAGATGCTCGCCGCCTCGGCCTCGCCGGTGGCGCTGTTCACCATCGGCGCGGTGCTGTGGCGTTCCAGCCAGCAGGCGCACACGCGCACGCCGGTGGGCGAGTTCCTGCCGGTGGCCTTGATCAAGCTCTTCGTGCACCCCTTGCTGGTGTTCCTGCTGGCGGGCTCTGCCTACGCGCTGGGCGCGCCGCTGACGCAGTTCCAGCTCGTCGTGCTGACGCTGGCGGCGGCGCTGCCCAGCGCCAGCAACGTCAGCCTGCTGGCCGAGCGCTACGGCGCCGACAACGGCCGCGTCGCCCGCATCATCATGAGCAGCACGGTGCTGGCCTTCGTCACCTTCTCGGCCCTGGCCTGGCTGTTCGGGGTGCAGCCGGCCTGAGGCCGGGCCGGCCCCGAAAGCGCAGCCAGCGCGCCCCCGCCACCGGGCGAAACAGCCTGGCAAACCACCCTGTACTCGGCCGATCGGCGGGCTACAGCGCGGCCGACACTGTGCCGATGACGCCCCGCCTGACGATTGCGCTGCTGTGTGCCGCCCTGGCAGGCCCCGCTGCGGCCCGCTGCCTGGATGAAGACCTGCCCGAAACCCCGGCGGCCGACACACCGGCCGCCAACGGCGCCGCCCAGGCCCTGCCGCTGGCCCCGGTGGAGCCGCGCAGTGCACTGGCCGGCCTGGTGAAAGAAGCGCTCGAGCGCAGCCATGCCGTGGGCGCCGCGCGCCTGCTGGCCGAAGCGGCGGTGCAAGACATCGACGAAGCTCGCGCCGCCAAGGGCATCCAGGCCAGCGTGGGCGCGGGCGTGGGGCCGGGCGGTTCACGCTCGGCCGGCGTCACCGAAACCGCCACGCTGCAGCTGCGCGCCAACCTCAGCGTGAGCCAGCTGCTCTACGACGGCGGGCGCAGCGACCGCCTGGTGGACTGGCGCGCGCAGCTGGCTGAGTCGGCCCGCTGGGGGCACCTGTCGCAGCAGGAGCAGCTGGCCCTCACCGCCGTGGCGCTGCAACTGGAGCGCAGCCGCAACCGCATGACGGCGCAGGTGTGGCGCCACCACGTGCGCAAGACCAGCTGCCTGGTGGAAGCGCTGGAAACCATCGTGCGCAACGACCGCGGCCGTGCCAGCGAGCTGGTGCAGGCGCAGAAGACGCTGCAGCAGGCCGAGCTGCAGCTGGTGCAGACGCAGAGCGCGGTGCGCCAGATCGAGGTGCGCCTGCGCCGCCTGGTGGGCGACGGCCTGCCCGGCACCGAAGGCCTGAGCACGGTGTTCCTGGGCGTGCCCGAGCTGCCGCAGCTGGTGGCCGACGTGGAGCGTTCGAACGAGATTCACCAGCTGGAAGCCCAGGAAAGGGCCGCCCGCCGCTACGCCGAGGCCGTGGCCGCCGGCGGCAAGCCGCAGCTGAGCTGGAACGTCAGCGGCAATGCCGCCGCCGGCAACAACAGCGGGGCCAGCGGGCCCACGCGCAGCGGTTCGTACTCGGTGGGCCTGGCCGTGAACGTGCCGCTGATGAACCCGGCGCTGGAACCCGCCACCGGCGCCGCCCGCAAGCGCGCCGAAGCCGCCCGGCTGCAGCGCGCCGAGGCGCTGGAGTCGCGGCGCTTCCGCGTGGCCGAGGTGCACGAACAGGCCGCTGCCGCCGCCGAACGCGCGCGCCGCCTGGCCGAGGTGCTGAAGAACAGCGAGCAGGTGCGCAACTTCACGCTGCAGCAGTGGCAGCAGCTGGGCCGCCGCAGCCTCTTCGACGTGATGGCCGCCGAAGCCGACCACTACAACATGCGCGTGGCCTACGTGAACGCGCTGCACGACGTGCAGCAGCTCAACGCCAACCTGCTGACGCTGGGCCGCGGCGTCATCGACTGGCTGCGCTGAACGCTGCCGCCCTGCACGAAGGAAGCCCCTTGAAGCCTCTGGTCAGCATCGTCATCCCCACGCACGAACGGCCCGATTACCTGGCGCTGGCGCTGAAGAGCGTGCAGCACCAGACCTACGAGAACCTGCAGATCATCATCGCCGACAACAGCATCAAGCACGACGTGCGTGCGATGCTGGCCGAGCAGCTGCAAGGCGACCCGCGCATCACCTTCCTCAGCAAGCCCACGAAGGGCCTGATCGAGAACTGGCGCAACGGCCTCGTGCACGCCACCGGCGAGTACGTGAACCTGCTGATGGACGACGACCTCTTCCACCCGCGCAAGGTGGAACGCATGGTGCAGGCCTTTGCCGAGGTGCCGAGCGCGGGCGTGGTCACCTCCTACCGTGAGCTGATAGACACCGCCGGCCAGCCGCTGCCGCCCATGCAGGGCACGCAGCGCCTGTTCGAGAAGGACACCGTGCTCAGCGGCACCGAGTTCGGCAACTTCCTGCTGAAGAACGGCCAGAACCTGGTGGGCGAACCCACCACGGCCATGTACCGCCGCACCGACCTGGTGGACGGCTTCGGCCGCTTCGGCGAACGCCAGTACATGGTGCTGACCGACCTGGCCACCTGGCTGAAGCTGATGCACGGCCGCCATTGCGTCTACCTCAGCGAGGCGCTGAGCTACTTCCGCATCCACGAAGGGCAGGACCAGCGCCAGGTGCGCACCGCGCTGCACGCGCAGCTGGAATGGCTGGAGCTGCTGCTGGAAGCGCACCGCCAGGGCCTGTACATGACCGACAAGCAGGAGCTGCGCGCCCACGTGGCAGCCAAGCTGCCGCGCCTGGTGGCCTTCCTGGCCGAGCGTGCCGAGACCATCCGCGAAGGCGACTACGACGTGCAGCGCATCCAGCAGCTGGTGAAGGCCGGCTTCGACGCCATCCTGCACTGAAACCCGGTCATCCAGCCCTGCGCGACCTTCAAGCCCCACGACCCATGGCCACCATCACGCTCAGCAGCGGCCGCAGCTTCGAGGCCGCCGAAGGCGTCTCGCTGCTGGAAGCCGCGCTGCAGGCGCAGGTGCCGTTGCCCTACAGCTGCCGCACCGGCCGCTGCAGCAGCTGCAAGTGCCGCGTGCTCAGCGGTGACAGCGTGGCGCTGCAGCCCGAGCTGGGCCTGAGCAGCCAGGAAAAGGAAGCCGGCTGGGTGCTGGGCTGCGTGCGCGCCGCGCAGGGCCCGATGACGCTGCAGGTGGAAGACCTGGGCGGTATGGTGTTGCCACCTGCCAGGACGCTGCCCTGCCGCATCCAGGCCCTGCAGCGCCTGGCGCCCGACGTGATGCAGGTGCAGCTGCGCCTGCCGCCGACTGCCGACTTCAGCTTCCTGCCAGGGCAATACATCGACGTCATCGCTCCCGGCGGCGAGCGCCGCAGTTATTCACTGGCCTCAGCCAGCACGGCCGACAAGACGCTGCTGCTGCAGGTGCGTGCCGTGCCCGGTGGTGCGATGAGCCGCTACTGGTTCGAGCAGGCCCGGCCCAACGACCTGCTGCGCTTGAACGGCCCGCTGGGCACCTTCTTCCTGCGTCCGCTGGCGGGCCTGGACCTCGTGTTCCTGGCCACCGGCACCGGCATCGCGCCAGTGAAGGCCATGCTCGAAGGGCTGGCCGCCGCGGCAACGGCCCGCGGGCCCGCCGAAGCGCCGCGCAGCATCACCACCTACTGGGGCGGACGCACGCCGGCCGACCTGTACTGGGACGCCGCGAGCCTGGCTGCCTGCGGCGAGGTGACGCACCGCTTCGTGCCGGTGCTCTCGCGTGCCGATGCCACCTGGGCCGGTGCGCGCGGCCATGTGCAAGACGTGTTCATGGCCGAAGACCCGCGCCTGTCGCGCAGCGTGGTCTACGCCTGCGGCTCGCCCGCGATGA
The DNA here is from genome assembly GCA_001295905.1 of beta proteobacterium AAP51. Classification (GTDB taxonomy): domain Bacteria; phylum Pseudomonadota; class Gammaproteobacteria; order Burkholderiales; family Burkholderiaceae_C; genus Rubrivivax. The sequence continues at coordinate 124,987 of LJHT01000014.1, forward strand.
TCGAAACGGCCCGCGCCCAGCTGCTGCGCGCCGGGCTGCCCGAACACCGTTTCCATGCCGACGCCTTTGTCTGTTCCGCGTCGGTGCCCCAGGCCAACAAAGGCTGACTATGAAAGCTGTGATTCTGGCGGGCGGCCTCGGCACCCGGCTGAGCGAAGAAACCTCCACGCGGCCCAAGCCCATGGTGGAGATCGGGGGCAAGCCCATCCTCTGGCACATCATGAAGACGTACTCGCAGCACGGCATCAACGACTTCGTCATCTGCTGCGGCTACAAGGGCTATGTCATCAAGGAGTACTTCGCCAACTACTGCCTGCACATGTCGGACGTCACCTTCGACATGCGCAGCGGCAGCATGAACGTGCACGAGAAGCGCGCCGACCCCTGGAAGGTGACGCTGGTGGACACAGGCGATGAGTCGATGACCGGCGGCCGCCTGCGCCGCGTGGCCAAGTACGTGCGCGACGAAGAAGCCTTCTGCTTCACCTACGGCGACGGCGTGGGCGACATCGACATCAGCGCCAGCATCGCCTTCCACCGCAGCCACGGCAAGGCCGCCACGCTGACGGCCACCTACCCGCCGGGCCGCTTCGGCGCGCTGGACATCCACCAGCGCCAGGTGGTGAATTTCAAGGAAAAGCCCAAGGGCGACGGCGGCATGATCAACGGCGGCTTCTTCGTGCTGAAGCCCGAGGTGCTGAAGTACATCAAGGACGACAGCAGCATCTGGGAACAGGCGCCGCTGAACCGCCTGGCCGAAGACGGGCAGCTGATGGCCTGGGAACACCACGGCTTCTGGCAGCCCATGGACACGCTGCGCGACAAGCAGCTGCTGGAAGAGCTGTGGGCTTCGGGCAAGGCGCCCTGGAAGAATTGGGACTGAAGCGATGCACCGCATTGGTAGCAACCCTGCCGTCAGCCCCACCTTCTGGCGCGGCAAAAAAGTGCTGCTCACCGGCCACACCGGCTTCAAGGGCAGCTGGCTCAGCCTGTGGCTGCAGCAGCTGGGCGCCGAAGTGCATGGCCTGGCCTTGGACCCGCCCACGCAGCCCAGCCTGTTCGAGGTGGCGCGCGTCGGCCAGCGCATGACGGAAACGCGCGGCGACATCCGCGACTTCGACACCGTGCAGGCCTGCATGGCGGGCTTTGCGCCGCACATCGTCATCCACATGGCGGCGCAGTCGCTGGTGCGCCCTTCGTACAGCGACCCCGTGGCCACCTACGCCACCAACGTGATGGGCACCGTGCACGTGCTGGAGGCGGCGCGCCGCTGCGGTAGCGTGCGCGCGCTGGTGAACGTGACCACCGACAAGTGCTACGAAAACCGGGAGTGGGTCTGGGGCTACCGCGAAGAAGAAGCCATGGGCGGACACGACCCCTACAGCAGCAGCAAGGGCTGCGCCGAACTGGCCACCGCCGCCTACCGGCGTTCCTTCTTCGGTGCGGCAGGCAACGGCCTGGCGGTGGCCAGCGCGCGCGCCGGCAACGTCATCGGCGGTGGCGACTGGGCCGCCGACCGCCTGGTGCCCGACACCCTGCGCGCCTTCGAGCGCGGCGAAGCCGTGGTGCTGCGCAACCCCCACGCCACGCGGCCCTGGCAGCACGTGCTGGAGCCTTTGTCGGGCTACCTGCTGCTGGCGCAGCGCCTGTTCGAAGATGGCCAGGCTTATGCCGAAGGCTGGAACTTCGGCCCGCGCGACGAAGACGCGCAGCCCGTGCAAACCATCGTGCAGCGCCTGGCCGCCGATTGGGGCGCAGGCGCGCGCTGGCAGGTGGATGCCGGCGAGCACCCGCACGAAGCGCACTGGCTCAAGCTCGACATCAGCAAGGCGCGCGCCCGCCTGGGCTGGCAGCCGCGCTGGACGCTGGCGCAGGCGCTGGGCCACATCACCACCTGGCACCGCGCCTGGCGTGCCGGCCAAGACATGCAGGCCCTGTGCCTGCAACAGATTCAACACCACGAACAGGCCCTGAGCCCGCAACCCGCATGAGCACCGCCACCCTGAACGCCGCGCCCAAGGCCACCCCCATGACTGCTGCCACCGTTGCCCCGCTGACCTTCATGCCCAAGTCGCCCGAAGCCGTGCGGCGCGAGATTGCCGCGCTGGTGCAGCAGTACGCCGACATCGTGCACGCGCCGCAGCCCTTCGTGCCGGGGCAGACGCCGGTGCCGGTGTCGGGCAAGGTCATCGGCGCGAAGGAGCTGCAGCTGATGGTGGAAGCCTCGCTCGACGGCTGGCTGACCACGGGCCGCTTCAACGCCGAGTTCGAGGCTCGCCTGGCGCGCTACCTGGGCGTGAAGCACCTCATCACCGTGAACTCGGGCTCTTCGGCCAACCTGGTGGCGTTCTCTGCGCTCACCTCGCCACGCCTGGGCGAGCGCGCCATCCAGCGCGGTGACGAGGTCATCGGCGTGGCGGCGGGCTTTCCCACCACCGTGAACCCCATCCTGCAGTTCGGCGCCGTGCCGGTGTTCGTGGACGTGGACCTGGCCACGCACAACATCGACGCCAGCCTGATCGAGGCCGCCATCACGCCGCGCACCAAGGCCATCATGCTGGCGCACAGCCTGGGCAACCCCTTCAACCTGGAGGTGGTCACTGCGCTGTGCAAGAAATACAAGCTCTGGCTGGTGGAAGACTGCTGCGACGCCCTGGGTGCCACCTACAAGGGCCAGATGGTGGGCACCTTCGGCGACATCGCCACGCTGAGCTTCTACCCCGCGCACCACATCACCATGGGCGAGGGCGGCGCGGTGTTCACGAACAACGCCGAGCTGAAGCTCATTGCCGAGTCTTTCCGCGACTGGGGGCGCGACTGCTATTGCCCGCCCGGCAAGGACAACACCTGCAACAAGCGCTTCTGCTGGAAGCTGGGTGACCTGCCCGAAGGCTACGACCACAAGTACACCTACAGCCACCTCGGCTACAACCTGAAGATCACCGACATGCAGGCCGCCTGCGCGCTGGCGCAGTTGGACCGGCTGGACGACTTCATCGCCGCGCGCCGCGCCAACTTCGCCTACCTGCACGAACGGCTGCAGTCCTGTGCCGAGTTCCTGCACCTGCCGCAGGCCACGCCCGATTCAGAGCCTTCGTGGTTCGGCTTCCCCGTGGTGCTGAAGGAAGGGGCCGGCGTGAAGCGCACCGACCTGCTGAACTACCTGGACCAAAACAAAATCGCCACGCGCCTGCTGTTCGCCGGCAACCTGACGCGCCAGCCTTACATGTTGGGCCAGAACTACCGTGTCAGCGGCAACCTCAAGCACACCGACACGGTGATGAACCAGACCTTCTGGCTGGGCGTCTTCCCGGGCCTGGAAAAAGACCACCTGGACTACGTCGTCACCAAGCTCGAAGAGTTCTTCGGCGTGAACTTCTGATGTTCGAGCGCAAGGCCCTGGCACTGCCCGGCTGCTTCGAGCTGCAGCCGCGCGTGTTCGACGACGCGCGCGGCCGTTTCGTGAAGACCTTCCACCGCGACGCCTTTGCGCAGCACGGCCTGCACACCGAGTTCGCGGAAGAGTACTACTCGCATTCGCGGCGCGGCGTCATCCGCGGCATGCACTTCCAGACGCCGCCCGCCGCGCACGTGAAGCTGGTGTATTGCGTGCAGGGCGAGGTGTTCGACGTGGTGGTTGATTTGCGCCTGGGCTCGCCCACCTACGGCCAGTGCGCCACGGTGAAGCTGAGCGCGGCGCAGGGCAATGTGCTGTACATCCCGGCCGGGCTGGGGCACGGCTTCTGTGCCACCAGCGAGATGGCCACGCTGGTCTACAAGGTGAGCACGGTGTACGCCCCGGCGCAAGACTCGGGCGTGCTGTGGTCTTCGCTGGACGTGGCTTGGCCGCTGGAAGGCGCAGCGCCGGTGGTGTCTGAGCGCGATGCCGGCTTCCTGCCGCTGTCGGCGTTCCAGAGCCCGTTCCTCTATGCAGACTGAAGCGGCAGCGGCCCTTGGCGTAGCGCGGCGCGCGCTGGTCACGGGCGCCAGCGGCTACATCGGCGGCCGGCTCGTGGGTCACCTGCTGCGGCAAGGCTGGCAGGTGCATGTGGTGCTGCGGCCGCACACCGCTTTGCACACACTGCAGGCCGTGCAGGACCGCATCACCGTGCACCGCCACGATGGCAGCACGGCCGGCATGGGCGAGCTGATGGCGCAGGCGCAGCCGCACACGGTGTTCCACCTCGCTTCCCTCTTCCTGGCGCAGCACCGGCCCGAAGACGTGCCGGCGCTCATCACCAGCAACCTGCTGTTCGGCACCCAGCTGGCCGAAGCCATGGTGCAGCACGGCGTGCGCGAGCTGGTGAACACCGGCACCGCCTGGCAGCACTACGAAAGCCAACCCTACAACCCGGTGAACCTGTACGCCGCTACCAAGCAGGCCTTCGAAGACCTGCTGGCCTACTACGTGCAGGCGCATGACCTGAAGGTGTGCACGCTGGCCCTCTTCGACACCTACGGCCCCGACGACCCGCGCGCCAAGCTGATCGCGCTGCTGTGGAAAACCGCCTTGGCCGGCGTGCCGCTGCCCATGTCGCCGGGTGAACAGCTCATCGACCTGGTGCACATCGACGACGTGCTGGCCGCCTACACGCAGGCCGCCGCGCTGCTGCCGCAGCAGGCCCCGGGGCATGCGCGTTACGGCGTCTCTTCCGGCCAGCCCTTGCGCCTGCAAGACCTGGTGCGGGCTTTCGAGGCCGCCACCGGCTGCACGGTACCCATCGTCTGGGGCGGGCGGTCCTACCGGGTGCGCGAAGTCATGCAGCCCTGGCACAACCCGCCACGCCTGCCCGGTTGGCAGCCGCGGGTGCCCTTTGCCACCGGCGTGCTGCAGACGCGGCCGGCTATGCAGGGCTGAACATATCGCGCGCCGGGCGGGCGCTGGCAAGAATCGCGGCCTTCGCCAACTCGATCGCCCTCGCCCATGAGCACCCGCCGCCGTCTGCTGGCCCTCGTCACCGCCACGCTGGCTTCGGCCGGCGCAGCCACGCTGGGCACCGCCGCCCAGGCGCAAGAGAAGTTCATCGTGATGGCCAGCACCACGTCCACCGAACAGTCGGGCCTGTTCGGCCACCTGCTGCCCTTGTTCAAGCAGGCCAGCGGCATCAGCGTGCGCGTGGTGGCGCTGGGCACGGGCCAGGCGCTGGACAGCGCGCGGCGTGGGGACGCCGATGTCGTCTTCGTGCACGACCAGGCGGCCGAAGAGAAGTTCGTGGCCGAAGGTTTCGGCGTGAAGCGCCTGCCCGTGATGACCAACGACTTCGTCATCGTCGGCCCGAAGGCCGACCCGGCCGGCGTGCGCGGTGCCGACGTGGCAGCGGCGCTGAAGAAGCTGGCCGCCGGCCGCAGCCCCTTCATCTCGCGCGGCGACAAGAGCGGCACGCATGCCGCCGAACTGCGCTACTGGAAGGCAGCCGGCGTGGACCTGGCCGCGGCCAAGCCCGCCGGCTACCGCGAGTGCGGCTGCGGTATGGGCCCGGCGCTGAACATCGCTTCTTCCACCAACGCCTATGCGCTGACCGACCGCGGCACCTGGCTGAACTTCAAGAACCGGGGTGAACTGGCCGTGCTGGTGCAAGGCGACCAGCGCCTGTTCAACCAGTACGGCGTGATGGTGGTGAACCCGGCCCGGCACCCGCACGTGAAGGCCGACCTGGCCCAGGCCTTCGTCGACTGGGTGGTGTCGCCGGCCGGCCAAGCCGCCATCGCGGGCTACAAGATCGGCGGCGAGCAGCTGTTCTTCCCGAACGCGCGCTGAGGCCGCCCGCCATCGGCCGGCGGCCGTGAACAACAAGGCGACGGGCCCTCGCGGGCACCGGCGCCTTGTTTTTGTGTCGCCAGGCCGGGCGGGCCTGGCGACTGGGGCCGCGCGTCAGATCAGCGGCACCTGGTGGCGCAGCAGCTCGTCGTCGACCATGCCGCGGCTCATGCTGCCGGCGCCCACCGCGGTGGCCTGGGCTGCGGCCGGGCTGCCGCCCGTGCTGCCACCGCCCAGCAGGTCGGTGCCCGGGCCGCTGAGCAGTTCGCCCACGGTCGGCGGCGTGTCGGCCTGTTTGGCGAACCACACGTCCACCATCGCGGCCTGGGTGCCGTCGGTCTTGGTGTAGCCGCCCTGCAGGCCCATCAGGTTGCCGTTGTTGAGGTCGGTGCTCTTGGTGAAGTCGAGGTTCAGCTCGGCCACGCCCATGTCCAGCAGGCCCTTCAGTTCGCCGGCGTCCGTCACGCCGTCGCTGTTGGCGTCCACCCACAGCTTCAGCTCGCCCCAGGCATCGTCAGCCGCGTTGAGCTTGCCGTCGCCGTTGCTGTCCAGCGCGGCCATGGCGCGGAAGCCGTCACCGGCGCGCTGACCGTTGGCCAGCTGCGTGGCGCCGCCGAAGAGCTCGCGCCCGTCGTCGATGCTGCCGTTGCCGTTGAGGTCGCGCACCAGCAGGCCGTCCTGTGCGCTGGCCCAGCCCACCTTCGCCGTCTGGCCGGTGGCCGTGAGGTCGAAGTTCACGCCGTTGGCTGCCGACAGCGTCTGCACGCCGTCACCGTTCAGGTCCAGCACGATGGGCGTGACGGCCTGCAGCGCGGCGAACTGCGCCGTGGTCATGGCCGCCCAGTCTTCACCCTCGAAGGCGTTGTACTGGGCCATGGTCATGGCGCCCAGGTCTTCGGTCTCGAAGGCGAACACCTGGGTGGTGCTCAGGGCCTCGATCTGCTCGGTGGTCAGGGCGCGTGCCTGGGCCGTGGTCAGCGCCACGATGTCTTCCGTGGCCAGGCCGGCGATCTGCTCCGTGGTCAGCGACACGATCTGCGCCGTGGTCAGCGCCGCGAACTGCGCCGTGGTGAAGGCCGCAATCTCCGCCGTGCTCAGCAGGCCCAGGTGGTCGAGCGTCAGCGCCGCCACCTGTGCGGTGGTGAGCTGGCCCAGCTGCACCGTGGTCAGCGCGTCCACCTGCGCCGTGGTCAGTGCGGCGATCTGCGCCGTGGTGAAGGCCTGCAGGTCAGCCACCTCCATGGCCACCAGGTCGGTGGTTTCGATGGCCTGCACCTGCGTGGTGGTCAGGGCCGCCACCTGGGCGGTGGTGAGGCCCTGCACCTGGGCGTTCGTCAGCGCGGCAATGTTGTCGGTGCCGAGCGCACGCACCTGGGCGGTGGTGAGCGCAGCCACGTCGGCCACGGCCAGCGAAGACACCTGGGCGGTGCTCAGGCTGGCGATCTGCGCCGTGGTCAGCGCCACGATCTGCGCGCTGCCGAAGTTCGACAGTTCGCTGCCGCTCAGGGCCTGCAGCTGCGCCGTGGTCAGCGCGGCCACCTGGGCCGTGCCCAGCGCGGCCAGCTGGCCGGCCGTCAGCGCGTCGATCTGCGCCGTGCTCATGGCCGCGATCTGTGCCGTGCCCATGGCCGCCAGGTCGGCGGTCTGCAGCGAGCCCAGGTCGGCCACGTCGATGGCGCGCACCTGCGCCGTGGTCAGCGCCGCCACCTGCGCGGTGGTCAGCGCCTCCAGGCCGGCGCCGGTGAGGGCGTTCACCGCCGCCGTGCTCAGTGCGCGGATCTGGCCCGTGCTGAGGGCGGCGATGTCGGCCGTTTCCATGCCGTTGATCTGCGCCGTGTTGAAGGCACCCACCTGCGTGGCCGTCATGGCGGCGAACTGCTCGGTGGTGAAGGAAGCCAGCGCCGAGGGCGACATGCCGTTGATCTGGCCGATGTTCAGCGCCGAGACCTGGCGCGTCGTCATGCCGGCCAGCTGGGCCGCGCTCATCGCGCTGAGCTGGTCACCGGTGAAGGCGCCCACCTGGCCCACCGACATCGCGGCGAGGTCGGCCGACTGCAGCGACTGGATGTTCGCCGTGTTCAGCGCACGCACCTGCTGCGTGGTGAGGGCCACGACCTGCTCGCTGTCCAGCGCCGCCAGGCCGGCACCCGACAGCGCGGCGATGGCCGCCGTGCTGAGGGCACGCACCTGGGCCGTGCTCAGCGCCGCCAGGTCGGCGGTTTCCAGGTTCGCCACCTGGGTGGTGCTCAGGCGGGCGATCTGCGCCGTGGTGAGCGCCTGGAACTGCGCCGAGCTCAGCGCGTTCAGTTCGGTCGAGCCGATGGCGCTGACCTGCGCCGTGCCGATGGCTGCCAGCTGCGCCGTGCCCAGGTTGCTGAGCTGCGTGGATGTGAGCGCGTCGACCTGCGCCGAGGTCAGGGCGCGGATCTGCGCCGTGGTCATGGCCGCGAGGTCGGCGGTTTCCATCACCGCGATGTCACCCGACTCGATGGCCGCCACCTGGTTGGTGCGCAGGGCCGCCACCTGCTCGGTGAGCAGCGCCTGCAGCTGGCCACCGCTCAGCGCGATGACCTCGTCGGTGCCCAGCGCGCGGATCTGGTCGGTGGTGAGCGCCGCCAGGTCGGTGGTGGTGAGGTTGGCCACCTGCGCCGTGGTGAAGGCCGCCACCTGGGCGGTGGTGAAGGCACGGAACTGGTCGCTCGACAGCGCGTTGAGCTTGGCCGTTTCCAGCGCCGCCACCTGCGCGGTGGTGAGGTAGCTCAGCTGCGTGTCCGTCAGGTTCGTGAGCTGCGTGCTGGTGAGCGCGGCCACCTGGGTGGTGGTCAGCCCGGCCAGCTGGCTCTGGCTGAGTTCGGCCAGGTCGGCGGTTTCCATCAGCGCCAGGTTGGTGGTGCTGATGGCGCGCAGCTGGGCCGTGGTCAGGCCCGCGATCTGCTCGGTCACCAGGGCCTGCAGCTGGCCGGCGCTGAGCGCCGCGATCGCAGCGGTGCTGAGGGCGCGCAGCTGCAGGTCGCTCAGCGAAGCGAGGTCTTCGGTTTCCATGGCTGCCACCTGGGCCGAGGTCAGCGCCACCAGCTGGGCCGGCGTGAGCGCGTCGAACTCGGCCGTGCCCAGGGCGCGCAGGCGCGTCGGGTCGATGGCCGCCAGCTGCGCCGTGCCCATGTTGCTGAGCAGGGTGTCGCTCAGGTTGGCCAACTGCGTGGTGGTGAGGGCCGCCACCTGCGTGGTGGACAGCGCGGCGAACTGCGCCGGGGCCAGCGCGTTCAGGTCGTCGGTGGCCATGGCCACCAGCGTGGCCGTGGGAATGGCCTTCAGCTGGTTGGCTGTGAGGGCCGGGACCTGCAGCGTGCCCAGGGCTTCGAACTGCGTCTGCGTCAGTGCGGCGATGGCGGCGGTGGACAGGGCCACCACCTGGGCCGTGGTGAGGCCGCCGAGGTCGTCGGTCTGCAGGCCGGCCACCTGGGCCGCGGTGAGGCTGGCCACCTGGGTGGCCGAGAGGCCCACCACCTGGGCCGAGGTGAGGGCGGCGATGTCGGCCGAGTCCAGCGCACGCAGCTGGGACGTGCTGAGGAAGCCCAGGCGCGTGCCGTCCAGGTTCGAGAGCTGCACCGTGCTCAGTGCCGCGATTTGGGCCGAGCTCAGGGCGCCGATCTGCGCACTGTTCATCAGGTTCAGGTCGTCGGTGCCGAGCGCCTCCACCTGCTGCGCCGAGAGGGCGCGCAGCTGGGCCGTGTTCAGGCCGGCGATCTGTTCCGTGGCCAGGCCGGTGATGACGGCGTTGCTGAAGGCAGCGAAGGCGGCGGTGCCGATGGCACCGATCTGCACGCTGCTGAGCAGTGCCACGTCGGCGCTGTCCAGCGCGGCGGCCTGGCTGGCCGTCATGGCCGGCAGCTGGGCCGTGGTCAGGGCCTGCAGCTGGGCGCTGCCCAGCGAGGCCAGGTCACCGGCTTCGATGGCGGCGAACTGGCGCGTGCTCAGGCTGGTGAGCTGCGCCGTGTCCAGCGCGCCGATGCCGGCGGTGGTCAGGGCCGCGATGGAAGCCGTGCCCAGCGCCGCCAGTTGCGCGGTGGTGAAGGCACGCACGTCGGCGGTTTCGAGGTTGGCGATCTGGTCGTCGGTGAGGCGGGCCACCTGGGCTTCGCTCAGCGCGCGGATCTGCGCCGAGTCCAGCGCCGCCAGCACGGTGGGCTGCAGGGCCTGCAGCTGGCTGGTGGTGAGCAGCGGCACCATGGCCGTCGTCAGGCCGGCCACGGCGGCCGTGGTCAGCGCGCCGATGGCTTCGGTGCTGAGGGCGGCGATGGTGGTGGTGCCGAAGGCGCCGAGGTCGGCCGAGGACAGCAGGGCCGCCTGGGCTTCGGTGATGGCGCGCACCTGGGCCGAGGTCAGCGAGGCCAGCTGCAGCGTGCTCATCGAGGCCAGGTCGTCGGCCTCCAGCAGCTGGATCTGCGCCGTCGTCAGGCCCGGCAGCTGCACCGAGGTCAGCGCGCCCAGGCCGGCGGTGGTGAAGGCGGCCAGCTGCTCGGCGCTGAGCGCACGCAGCTGCAGCGTGCCGAGGGCGGCGATGTCCTCGGTTTGCAGGCCTTCGATCTGGCTGGCCGTGAGGGCCGCGATCTGGCCGGTGGTCAGGGCGCGGATCTGGCCCGTACCCAGTGCGTTCAGGTTGGCGTTGCTCAGTTCGGCGATCTGCGTCGTGGTCAGCGCCGCCGCCTGCGCGGTGGTGAGGGCGGCGAACTGCCCCGTCGTCAGTGCACCCAGCTGCTCGGCCGTCAGGGCGGCCACCTGCTGTGTGCTCAGTTCGACCAGGCGCGCGGTCGGGATGGAAGACAGTGCCGAGGCGTCGAGCGCGGCGAGTTGTGCCGTCGTGAGGTTGGGCAGCTGGTCCGAGGTCATGGCCTGCAGCGCCGCAGCCGAGAAGGCCGACATGTTGTCGGAAGCGATGGCGCGCAGCTGCGTGCTGGTGAGGGCCACCACGTCAGCGGTTTCCAGCGCGGCGATCTGGTCGACGTTCAGGCCGGCGATCTGCGCCGTGGTCAGCGCACGGAACTGGGCCGTGGTCATGCCGGTGAAGTCGGCCATGTCCATCGCGGCCAGCTGCTCGTTGCTGAGCGCGGCCACCTGGTGCGTGCCCAGGCCAGCCACCTGCGTGGCGTCCAGCGCCGCCACTTGCTGCTCGGTGAGTGCGCGCACCTGCACGGTGGTCAGGGCCTGGAGGTCGGCGGCCTGCAGGTTGGCCACCTGCGCTTCAGTCAGGTTGGCGATCTGCGTCGTGCTCAGGCGGCTGAACTGCGCGCTGGTCAGGGCGTTCAGGGTCTCGGGCGCCAGGGCCGAGAGCAGGCTCACGTCCAGCGCGGCCACCTGGGCCGAGGTGAGGGCGGCCATCTGCGCCGTGGTCAGCGCAGTGAGGCCTTCCGCGCCCAGCGCGTTGATCTGCGCCGTGCCCAGCCGCACCAGGTCTTCGGTCTGCAGCGCCGCCAGGTTGCCGGTGACGAGGGCCGCCACCTGGTTGTTGCTGAGGGCCGCGGCCTGCGTGGTGGTGAGGGCCGCCACCGCGGCGGTGGACAGGGCGCCCACGGTTTCGGGCGTGAGCGCAGCCACCTGGGCCACGCTGAGCACGGCCACGTCGGCGGCTTCCAGGGCCGCGGCCTGCGCCGTGGTCAGCGCCGCCAGTTGCGCGGTGGTGAGCTTCTCGAACTGATGGGTGCCCAGGCTGGCCAGCTGGCTGGCCTCCAGGCCTGCAATCTGCTCGGTGGTGAGGGCCACCACCTGGCGTGTGGCCAGGCTGCCCAGCTGCGCGGTGCTGAGCTGGTTCAGCTGGTCCACGCGGAAGGCGGCGATCTGGCCCACGCCCATGGCCGCGAGGTCGGCCGTCTGCAGCGCCGTCAGCACGTTGGCGCCCAGGCCGACGATCTGCTCGGTGCTGAGGGCGGCCACCTGCTCGGTGGTGAGGGCCTGCACGGCGGCGCTGCCCAGGCCCGAGAGGGCGTCGGTGCTCAGCGCGCGGATCTGTGCCGTCTTCAGCGCGGCAATCACTTCGGTGGCCAGGGCGCCGGCCTGCTCGGCCGTCATCGCGGCGATCTGCGTCGTGCTGAGCGAGGCGAACTGCATCGAGCCCAGCGCGGCCTGGTCGGCGGCATCCAGCGCGGCGAACTGCGCGGTGGTGAGTGCTGCCACCTGGCGCGTGGTGAGCTGGCCCACCTGGGCGCTGCTCAGCGCCTCGATCTGCGCCGTGCTCAGCGCCTGGATCTGGTCGGTGCTGAAGGCGCGCAGGTCGTCGCTGGCCAGCTGGGCCATCTGCTCGGCCGTGAGGGCCTGCACCTGGGCGGCGCTGAGGCCCACCACCTGCGCGGTGGTCAGCGACGGGATGATGGACGCGTTCAGGGCTGCCACGCTTTCCGTCGTCAGCGCGCGCAGCTGGGCGGTGCCCAGCACCGCCAGGTCGGCGGCCTGCAGGGCGCCGGCCTGTTGCAGCGTCAGCGCAGCGAGCTGGGCCGTGGTCATGGCGGCGAACTGCGCCGTGGTCATGGCGGCCAGGTTGCCGGCTTCAATGGCGGCGAACTGCGCCGTGGTCAGCGAGGCCACCTGGCGCGTGGCCAGGGCCTGCAGCTGGGCCGAGTCCAGCGCCGCGATCTGCGCCGTGGACAGCACGGCCACCAGCGGCGAGGCGATGGCCGCGAGGTCGGCGGTCTGCAGCGCCGCCACCTGCTCCAGCGTCAGCGCTTCGAGCTGGGCCTGCGTCAGCGCACCGGCCTGCAGCGTGCTCATGCCGGTGATGGCACCGACCGACAGTGCCGCGATGGCCTGCGGCGTGAGGGCGCGCAGCTGTGCCACCGTGAGGGCGGCGATGTCGGCGCCTTCCAGCGAGGCGGCCTGCTCGGAAGTGAGGGCGGCCAGCTGCGCCGTGCTCATGGCGCGGTACTGCGCCGTGCCCATGGCGGCCAGGTCGGCAGCTTCCAGGGCCGCGAACTGTGCGGTGGTGAGCGCGGCGATCTGGCGCGTGCTCAGTGCGGCGGCCTGCGCCGTGTCCAGCGCCTGCAGCTGTTCCGTGGTGAGGGCGATGACCTGGGCGGTGTTCAGCGCCACGAGGTCGGCGGTCTGCAGCGCCGCCACCTGGTCGGCCGTGAGCGCGGCCACCTGGGCCGTGGTCAGCGCACCGGCCTGGGCCGTGGTCAGGGCCACGATGCCGGCGGTGGTCAGCGCGGCCAGCGTGGTGGGCGCCAGGGCGCGGATCTGCGCCGTGCTGAGCGCGGCGAGGTCCAGCGTTTCCAGCGCCGGGGCCTGGGTCGCGGTGATGGCGCCCAGCTGGGCGGTGGTGAGGGCGCGGAACTGGTCGCTGCTCAGGCCTGCCAGGTTCTCGGGCGTGAGCGAGGCGATGTGCGCCGTGCTCCAGCCCGGCACCTGCAGCGTGCCCAGCTGGGCCAGCTGCGCCGAGGTGAAGGCCTCGAACTGCGCGGAAGACAGCGCCGCCAGCTGCGTGCTGCTGAGCTTGGCCACGTCTTCGGTCTGCATGCCGGCGATCTGGTCCACCGTCATCGCGGCCATCTGGGCCGTCGTGATGGCCGAGATCTGACCGGTGCCCAGGGCCTGGATGGCGGCCACCGAGAGCTGGCCGAATTGGGCAGCACCCAGCGCCTTCAGTTGCGCCGTGCTGAGCGCGGCGATGTCGGCGGCCTGCAGTTCCACCGCCTGCGCGGTGGTGATGGCGGCGATCTGGCCCGTGCTCAGCGCCTGGAACTGCACGCTGGTCAGCGCGGCCAGGTCGTCGGGTGCCAGGCTGGCGATCTGCAGCGTGCGCAGCGCCGCGATCTGGGCCGTGGTCAGCTTGTTCAGCTGGTCGGCTTCCAGCGCGTCGAGCTGCGCCGTGCTCAGCGCGCTGATGGCGGCGGTGCTGAGTGCGGCCACGTTGGCCGAGCCCATGCCGGGCAGGTCGGCGGCGTCGATGGCGGCCACTTGCGCGGCGCTCAGCGCGGCGGCCTGCGCGGTGGACAGGCCGGCCAGCTGGGCGGCGTCCAGCGCGGCCAGGCTGGCGGTGCTCAGCGCCGAGATCTTGGCGGTGCCCAGCTCGACCAGGTCGGCCACTTCCAGGGCCGCGGCCTGGGCGGTGGTGAAGGCGGCCACCTGCGTGGTGGTCATGGCGGCGAATTGCGCCGTGGTCATGGCGGCCAGGCTGCCGGGTTCGATGACGGCGATCTGCTCGGAACCGAGCGCCGCCACCTGGGCGGTGCTCAGGCCGGCGAGCTGGCTGCCGTCCAGCGCTTCGATCTGCGCCGCCGACAGGCCGCGCAGCTGCGCCGTGCCCAGGGCACGCAGGTTGGCGGTGCTCATGCCGGCCAGGTCGGCCGTCTGCAGCGCGGCCACCTGGGCGTTGCTCAGGGCGGCGGCCTGGGCCGTGGTCAGGCCCGACAGCGCATCGGCCGTCAGGGCGGTGATGTTGCCCGGCGTCAGCGCAGCGATCTGCGCCGTCGACATGGCGGCGATGTCATCGGCCTCCAGCACCGCCACCTGGGCGTTGCTGAGCGAGGCCACCTGGGTGCTGGTGAGCTGGCCGATCTGCGCCGTGCCCAGCGCGTTGATGTCGGCGGTGCCCAGCAGCGCCAGCTGCGCCGTGCTCAGCGCGCGGATCTGGCCCGAGGTGAGGGCGGCCAGCTGGTCGGCCACCAGGGCCTGCACCTGCGCGTCGGTCAGTGCCGCGACCTGGGCCGTGCCCAGCACGGCGATGTCGGCGGTGTCCATTTCCGCCAGGCGGGCCGGGGCGATGGCGCGCACCTGGGCCGTGCTCAACGCGGCGGCCTGTTCGGTGCCCATGGCCTGCAAGGTTTCGGGGCGCAGGGCTTCGATCTGGGCCGTGCTCAGCGCGCGGATCTGGGCCGGGCTCAGCGCCGCGAAGTCGGCCGCTTCCAGCTGGCTCATCTGCAGCGTGGTGATGGCGGCCACCTGCGCCGTGCTCATGGCGCTGAACTGGCCCGAGCTCAGGGCGTTGAGCTGGTCGGTGGTCATGCCGGCGATCTGGGCCGTGCTCAGCCCCGTCACCTGGCCCGTGCTCAAGGCCCCCAGCTGGTCGGGCGTCAGCGCCGCCAGCTGCAGGCTGGTGAGGGCCAGCACCTGGGCGCCGTTCAGCGCCGCCAGCGTGGCCGTGCCCAGCGAGGCCAGGTCTTCGGGGTCGATGGCGCGCAGCTGCGCCGTGCTCAGGCTGCTGGCCTGGGCCGAGGTGAAGGCGCCCACCTGGCCGGCGTCGAGCGCGGCGATGTTGGCGGTGCTCAGTGCAGCGATGCGGTCGGGCGCGAGCGCGGCGATGTCGGCGGCTTCCAGCGCCGCGGCCTGGGCCGTGGTGAAGGCGGCCACCTGGGCCGTGGTGAAGCCGGTGAACTGTGCGCTGCTCAGCGCGGCCAGGTCGCCCGCATCCAGGCTGGCCACCTGGGCGGCGGTGAGCTGCGCGATCTGCGCCGTGCTCAGGCCGGCCAGCTGGTCGGGGGCCAGCGCGTCGAGCTGCGCGGTGGACAGCGTGCGCAGCTGCGTGCTGTCGAGCTGGGCGATCTGTGCGCTGGTCAGGGCGGCGAGGTCTTGGGGTTCGAGGGCGCGCAGCTGCGCCGTGCTCAGCGCGGCCATCTGGGCGGTGCCGAGGTCCTTGCCCAGCGCGGCCACCTGCGTGGCGTCCATCGCGGCCAGCGCGGCGGTGCCGATGGCGCGCACCTGGGCCGAACTCAGCACGGCCAGGTCGGCGGTCTGCAGCGCGGCGGCCTGTTCGTCGCTGAACGAGGCGATCTGCGCCGTGCGCAGCGAGGTGTAGGCGGCCGTGCCGAGCGCGGCCAGTTCGTCAGGGGCGATGGCGCGCAGCTGGGCCGTGCTCAGCGCGGCCAGCTGGCCCGAGGCGCCCGTGGTCAGCGCCCCCAGCTGGGCAGCGCCCAGGCCTTCCACCTGCGAGGTGGTGAGCGCGGCGATCTGCGCCGTGGTGAGGTTGGCGATCTGCGCCGTGCTCAGCGCGGCGAGGTCGGCGTCTTCGATGGCGCGCACCTGGCCGGTGGTCAGGGCGGCCAGCTGGGCGGTGCTCATCGAGGCCAGCGCATCGGCGCTGAGGGCCGCCAGCGCGGCCGAGCTCATGCCCTTGATGGCCACGGTGTTGATGGCGGCCAGGTCTTCCGTGGCCAGCGCGGCCACCTGGGCCGTGCTCAGCCGGCCCACCTGGCTGGAGTTGAGGGCGCCGAACTGTTCGGTGGTGAAGGCGCCCAGGCGCTCGGGCGTCAGGCTGGCGATCTGGGCGCTGTTCAGGCTGGCCACCTGGGCCGTGGTCAGCGCGGCCAGGTCGCTGGTGTCCAGCGCCGCCAGCTGGGTGGTGCTGAGGGCGTTGATCTGCGTCGTGTTGAAGGCCCGCAGCTGCGTGCTGCTGAGCACGGCCAGGTCTTCGGTTTCCAGCGCGCGCACCTGGGCGCTGCTCATGTTGGCCAACTGCGCGGTGCTGAGCGCTGACACCTGGGCGGTGGTCAGTGCGGCGATGGCGGCCGGGCTCAGCGCGCCGATCTGCGTGGGGCCGAGCGAACCCAGGTCGATGGGCTGGGTGGCGCTGCCTTCGAACAGCGCGCCAAGCTGCGCGCTCGTCAGCGCGGCCAGCTGCGTGCCGCTGAACGAGGCCGCCTGGGCGCTGCTCAGCGCGTCGAGCATGGCGGTGCTGAGGCCGCGCATCTGCGTGATGGTGAGTGCGGCGAGGTCGGCGGTTTCGAAGGCGGCGAAGCCCTCGGTGCCGATGACGGCCAGCTGCGCCGCCGTCAGGCCCTGAATCTGCGCGGTGGTCAGCGAATTGACCTGCGCCGTGCTCAGGCCGTCGAGGGCGGCGGTGCTGATGGCAGCCACCTGGCGCGAGGTCAGCGCCGAGAGGTCGGGCACCAGCTGCGCGGACGTCAGGCTGGCGATCTGCGTCGGCGTGAGCGCGGCGAACTGGTCGCTTTCCAGCAGGCTGACACCGGTGCCCAGCGCGGCCAGCTGGGCGTTCGTGAAGCCGGCCACCTGGGCCGTGCCCAGCGAGGCGAAGTCTTCCGTCAGCGCGGCCACCTGGGCGGTGGTCAGCGAGGCGATCTGGCTGCCCGCCAGCGCAGCGAGGTCGCCGTTCAGCGCGGTGATGTTGCTGCCCAGGGCCTGCAGCTGGGCAGGGCTGAGGCCGGCCACCTGGGCCGAGGTGAGGGCGGCCACCTCGGCGGTGTCCATCGAGCCCGGCGCGAAGATGGCCGTGGCCAGCGCGCGCACCTGGGCCACGCTGAGCTGGCTGTAGTCGGCGGTGCCGAGCGTGGCGAACTGCGCCGTGGTCACGCCGGCCATCGGGCCGGCGCTGAGGGTGAGGATGTCGTCCGAGGTCAGCGCGCTGCCCAGGGCGGTGATGCTGGCGCTCGTCAGGCCGTTGATCTGGGTCGAGGTGAGGGTGGCGAAGTCAGCCGTCAGGCCGGCCACCTGGGCCGAGCTCAGGCTCCCCAGCTGGGTGGGGGCCAGCGCGGCGAGCTGCGCCGTGGTCAGCGCGTCCAGGTCGGCGGCGCTCAGGCCGTCGAGCTGGTTGGCCGTGAGGGCCCGCACCTGGGCCGTGCTCAGGGCCACCAGCTGCGCGGTGCTCAGGGCGCCCATCTGGTCGCTGGTGAGCGAGGTGATGCGGGTGGCGCCCAGCGCGGCCAGGTCTTCGGTGGCCAGGCCGGCCACCGCGGCTGTGTTGATGGCGGCCAGCTGGGCCGGCGTCATCGCGTTCACCTGCTCGGTGCTGAGGGCGGCGATGTCGGTGCTGTCCAGCGCCGCGATGGCGCCGGTGCTCAGCACGCGCAGCTGCGCGGTGGACATGGCCACGAGGTCGGCGGTGGTCAGCGAAGCGCCATAGGCGCTGCCCAGCGAGGCCACCTGCGCGGTGGTCAGCGCGGCCAGCTGCGCGTCGGTGATGGTGTCCAGGCGCGCCAGCTGCGCGGTGGTCATGGCGGCCACCTGGGCCGGCGTGAGGGATTCGATCTGCGTCGAGGTCAGCGCATCCACCGCCGCAGTGCTGAGGGCGCGCACCTGGGTGGTGTTCAGCGCGGCCAGGTCGGCCGTCTCCATGGCCGCGGCCTGCGGGCCGCTGAGCGCGGCCACCTGCGCGGTGCTGAGGGCGGCGATGTCGGCGGTTTCCAGCGCGTCGATGGCGTTCGTGGCGATGGCGCGGATCTGCAGTGCCGTCAGCGCGGCCACCTGGGCCGTGCTCAGCGCGGCGATGGCGGCATCGGCCAGGCCCGAGACGGCGGCCGTGCTCAGCGCGGCGATCTGCGCGGTGCTGAGGGCGGCGATGTCGTCGGTGCCCAGGGCGCCCATCTGCTCGGCCGTGAGCTGGCGGATCTGCGCCGTGCCCATGCCGGAAATCTGGTCGGCGCTGAGGGCCTGGATCTGCGCGGTGCTGAGGGCGGCGAACTGCTGGCTGGTCAGCGCAGCCAGGCCGGCGGTGCCCAGCGCGGGGATGTCGGCGGCGCTGATGGCGCGGATGTCGGCGGTGTCCAGCATGCGCAGCTGCGCGGCGCTGAGTGCGCCCACCTGGGCCGAGGTGAGCGCGGCGATGTCGTCGGTGGACAGCGCGTTGATCTGGGCCGTGGTGAGGGCGCGCACGGCGGTGGTGGACAGCGCGGCGATCTGCGTCGTGTCCAGCGAAACGATCTGCGCGGTGCTCAGGGCCACCACCTGCTGCGTGCCCAGCCCGGCCAGCGCCCCCGTGGACAAGGCGGCCAGGTCGGCCGTCTGCAAGGCGCCCAGCTGCTGCGTGGTGAGGGCCGCCACCTGCTGCGATTCCAGCGCCTGCGCCTGCGCCGTGGTCAGCGCGACCACCTGCGCCGTCGACAGCGCCTGCACCTGGCTGGCCGTGAAGCGCGTCACGTCGGTGGGTTCGAACGCGGCGATCTGGGCGCCCGTCAAGACGCGCAGGCCCATCAGCGAGATGGCCGGCACCTGGGTTTGCGTCAGCGCCGCGATCTGCGCGGTGCTGAAAGCCGCCCAGTCTTCCGTCGTCAAGGCCGCGATCTGGGCCGTGCCCATGGTGGCGATTTGCGCGGTGGTGAAGTTCGGGATCAGCGTGGCCATCGTTCAGTCCTTTGGGGAGACCTGGGGTTCGAGGCCTGCCGCCCTTGCAGCAAGACCGTTCCCCGGTTCATGTCATCGGGGTATCGGTGGTGCCAAGACTGAACTTGAGGCAGGAGTGCCGGGTGTTTGCGGCTTTGTTCCGTGCCCGCGCGGGTGCCGCCTGGTGCAGGGCCGAGTTCGGCCCGTCGGCGCGTGGCGCGCCAGGGTGGCGGGGCCTGCCGTGGAGGCGGCGGCCCGAAAAGCAGCAGACGAGGCGGGGCTGACCCGCTCGTCAGTGCTTATCGGCCCGCCGGACCGGGACTTGAGAAGTCTTTTCGCCGGCGGGCGCCCAGGGCTGCGGCCTGGGGGCTAGAAGGTGTGGCGCATGCCGGTGGCCAGCGTGGTGCCGGTGCTGCGGCCGGTGTACTTGTCGCTGAGGTAGATGCCGTAGAGCTCGGTGCGCTTGCTGAGCTTGTGGGTGTAGCCCAGCGTGAGCATGTCGCTTTCAGGCTTCAGCGCAGCGCCGGCAGTGGTGATGGTGCTGTTGCCGTAGGCCGCCAGGAAGGCGCCGCTCGGGCCCACCGGCACCGAGGCGCTGAGGTGCAGGTTCTTCACCTTCACGCCCGTGTTGGCCTTGGTGCTGATGCTGCCGTATTGCAGGAAGAAGCGCGCGAAGCCGGCGTTGTAGGAACCGCCCACCTGGTAGGCGTTCTGGCTGCGGAAGCCCGGGAAGGCGGCGATAGGCCGGCCCAGCGTGCCTTGCGATTCCACCTTCTGCAGCGCCACCGTGAACCCGATGGGCCCGCTGTTGTAGACGAGGTTGCCGCCCCAGTTGGGGCCGCGCGAGGTGGCCGCGCCTTCCCCGGCCGTGACCAGCAGGTTGGCCGTGAGGCCGCCGAAGCGCGGCGTGGTGTAGCCGATGCCGTTGTTCCAGCCTGAATCGCCCACCAGCGGCGTGCCGTAGGGGGCGTTGTAGTACTGGCGGATGCTGGGCGAGTAGCCGAAGCTGTCGCCGAAGGCATTGAACAACAGCGTGCTCACGAACAGCGGCGGCCCCATGCGGCCCAGGCGCAGGTTGCCGAAGGGGCCGGAGAGCCCGACGTTGGCGTTGCGGCCCCAGAAGCCGTCGACGTTGTTCACGCGGCCGGCGGTGCCGGCGTCCACGAGCAGGAAGCTGTCGAGCGTGAAGTTGGCGCGCAGGCCGCCGCCCAGGTCTTCGGTGCCGCGAAAGCCGAGGTAGCTGGTGCTGAAGTTGCCGCTGTCCAGCCGCTTGATCTTGGGGCCGCCGGCCACCTGGAACTGGCCGGCCGACACGTCCAGCAAGCCGTAGACGGTGACGGACGATTGCGCCTGGGCTGCACCACTGAACAGCAGCGTGCCGGCGGCTGCGGCGGCTGCAGCCTGGGCCGCGCGCGCCAGCACGTGGAAGACCGGGCGCGCCCGGGTGGGCCGGTGGGTGGCTGGGCGGGGCAGGGCGGGGCTGGGCATGAAGGGACCTCCTCGGTGCGGGTTGCTGTGGTTGCTTCGTTGGGCGGCTGGCTCGGCAGGCGCACCACGTGCGCGCTGTCGGCCGGCCGCAATGCCCACAGCAAGAAGCAGGCCTCATTTGTCATCGTGCCGTCATCACATCCCTGTGGCGCCTTTCATCAGGCGGCCGGCCACATAGGTGGCGGCCAGGTTGCGTTCATCGGCCAGCGTCAGCCACGCGAACACGCGGGCGTGCAGGGGCTGGGCCGCCAGGCCGGCGGCGGCGCCGGTGGCCACGGCGTCGCGGTGCGCGGCCACGGGGCCCTGGGCCCAGTGCCACAGCGCCAGGTCGGCCATGGCGCCAGGCTCCAGGCTGCCGATCTCGTGCCCCAAGCCCAGGGCCTGCGCCGCGCCGCGCGTGGCGGCATGCAGCGCCACCCAGGCGTTCAACGGCGTGCCGCGCAGGGCCTGCACCTTGTAGGCGTCGGCCAGCGTGCGCGTCATGCTGAGGCTGGTGCCGCCGCCCACGTCGGTGGCGATGCTCACGCCATGGCCGGTGTCGATGGCGGCTGGCCAGTCGAAGAGGCCACTGCCCAGGAAGAGGTTGCTGCTCGGGCTGTGGGCGATGTGTGCACCGGTGTCGCGCAGCAATGCCCGGTCGTGGGCATCGAGCCAGATGCCGTGGGCCAGCACGGCGCGTTCGTGCAGCAGGCCGGCGCGGTGGTACACGTCGAGGTAGCTGCGCGCTTCGGGGAACAGGCGTGCCACCCAGGCCACTTCGTCGCGGTTCTCGGCCACGTGGGTCTGCATGTAGACACCGCCCTTGCCGCTGTACCGCTGGCACAGCGCACCGGCCATGGCCAGCTGTTCGGGCGTGCTGGTGACGGCAAAGCGCACCGTCACCGCACAGGCGTTGCGGCCGCGGCCGTGCCAGCGCTGGATGAGCGCTTCGCAGTCGGCCTGGGCCCCGGCCACGTCGTCGCGCAGGCCTTCGGGGGCATGGCGGTCCATCAGTACCTTGCCGGTGACGAGGCGCATGCCGCGCTGGGTGGCGGCCTCGAACAGGGCTTCGGCACTGGCGCGGTGCACGGTGGGGAACACCACCGCCGCCGTGGTGCCGTGGGCGAGCAGGGCATCCAGGAAACGCGCAGCACCTTCAGCCGCCAGTGCCGGGTCGGCATAACGTTGTTCGGCCGGGAAGGTATAGGTTTCCAGCCACTCCAGCAGGCTGGCGCCCCAGCTGGCAATCACGTCCATCTGCGGGGCGTGCACGTGGGTGTCGATGAAGCCGGGCAGCAGCAGCTGGCCTCGGTGGTCTTGCTGTTGCCAGTCTGGGCCGGGGGTGAATTGGGCGGCGGGCTCGGCGCCGGCGATGCGGCCGTCTGCGTCGATCAGCAGCCAGTGGTCGGGGCGGAAGCGCACGCCGTGCATCGTGGGGCTGCCCCAGTGGGGGGCGGCGGTGAAGTCGAGCAGGTCGGCGCGCAGGGCGAGTTGGGAGGTGCGTGTCATGGCGGGGCGCATCATGGCGCAGAGTCTTGGAGGCTGGGCTGGGCTTGCCTTGGTTGCGTTGGGTGGGGCACGACCTCGCGGGCCCGGGGTGGCGGCTGGCCCCCGCAGCGAATGTCCCCCGGCCTTGGCCTGAACGGCCCGGCCTCCTCCTTTATTTCGCTGCGGGGGCCAGCCGCCACCCCGGGCTGCTGCAGCACAGGCACGCGACGGTGGCGCGCCAGCAGTGGTGGCCATCGGGAGGGTGGGGTGTTCTGCGGAGCGAAATAAAGGAGGAGGACCGGCCGTTCAGGCCAGGTCCGGGGGACATTCGCTCCGCAGAACACCCCGCCCTCCCGATGAAGTGCCCAAGCAGGCCAGTGAAACTGCGTGCACTCCCCCCACATGGCCGGACCTCGGCCCAGACCTTGCATCTGCCTTAGCCTTGCGTCCTGACCACTTCGCTCTCGCCCGCCTTGCATCCCATCGCGCTGTCGCCCCCAATACCTGAAGCCTCTTTGGCCACAGCGCCGCCGTCGCGCCCGGTGCGCTTCTTTCATCGCGGGGAAATCGTCACGGTGGACGGCGCCGCGCCCACGCGTACCGTGCTGCAGTGGCTGCGCGAAGACGCGCGCTGCACCGGCACCAAGGAAGGCTGTGCCGAGGGCGATTGCGGCGCCTGCACCGTGGTGCTGGGTGAAACCGATGCGGCCGGCGGCCTGCAGCTTCGGCCCGTGAACGCCTGCATCCAGTTCCTGCCCACGCTGGACGGCAAGGCGCTGTTCACGGTGGAAGACCTGGCGCCCCTGGCTGAAACCTGCGCCAGTCCCCCGCTGCACCCCATACAGCAGGGCCTGGTCAGCTGCCACGGCTCGCAATGCGGCTTCTGCACGCCGGGGTTCGTGATGAGCCTGTGGGCGGCCTACGAACAGCACCTGCAGGCCGGCGAAAAGCCCAGCCGGCAGCAGGTGGCCGACAGCCTTTCCGGCAACCTGTGCCGTTGCACCGGCTACCGGCCCATCCTCGATGCCGCCGAAGCCGCCTACGCGGCGCCGCCCGTGCGCCTGCCGCGCGCGCCGGCGCTGGCCGCGCTGCAGGCGCTGGCGCAAGACCCGCCGCTGCACTACGCAGGCGCGGGCGCGCACTTCCACGCGCCGCAGACCCTGGCCGAATTCGCTTCGCTTCGCCTGGCCCTGCCGCAGGCGCGCGTGCTGGCCGGCAGCACCGACGTGGGCCTGTGGGTGAACAAGCAGTTCCGCGAACTGGGCGATCTGCTCTACATCGGCCGCGTGGCCGAGCTGCAGGCGGTGCAGCGCACGGCCACGCACCTGGAAATCGGCGCTGCCGCCACGCTGCAGGCCGCGTGGCAGGCCCTGGTGGCCGAGTGGCCGGCGCTGCACGACCTGTGGCTGCGCTTCGCCGGCCTTCCGGTGCGCCTGAGCGGCACCATGGGCGGCAACGTGGCCAACGGCTCGCCGATTGGCGACTCGGCCCCCGTGCTCATTGCGCTGGGCGCCGCCATCGTGCTGCGCCAGGGTGCGCGCGTGCGCGAAATGCCGCTGGAAGACTTCTACACCGGCTACATGAAGAACCGGCTGGAGCCCGGTGAATTCGTGCAGGCGCTGCGTGTGCCGCTGGCAGCTTCGGGCCAGGTAGTGCGGGCCTACAAGATCAGCAAGCGCTTCGATTGCGACATCTCCGCGCTGTGCGCCGCCTTCTCGCTGCAGTTGGATGATGGCGTGGTACGGCAGGCGCGCGTGGCCTACGGCGGCATGGCCGCCACCGTGTGCCGCGCGCCGCGCACCGAAGCGGCCCTGCAGGGCCAGCCCTGGACCGAAGCCACGCTGCAGGCCGCCACGGCCGCGCTGGCGCTGGACTACCAGCCCCTGAGCGACCTGCGCGCCAGCGCGGCCTACCGCCTGCAGGTGGCGCAAAACCTGCTGCGCCGCTGCTGGCTGGAAACGCGCGCCGAAGCGCCGCTGGCGCTGGCCGAGGTGAGCGTGTTCGCCCGCGGGGATGCGCTGTGAACAAGCCTTCAGACCTGCCGGTGGCCGCCGCAGTGGGCGTGATGGGCGCATCACCCGTGGTGGGTGCAGCCCGCCCGCACGAATCAGCCCACCTGCACGTGGCCGGTGCTGCCCCCTACACCGACGACCTGCCTGAGCTGGCCGGCACGCTGCACGCCGCGCTAGGCCTGGCGCCTGTGGCGCATGGCGTCATCGAGGCGCTGGACCTGCAGCGCATCCGCCAGCAGCCCGGCGTGGTGGATGTGTTCAGCGCGCGCGACATCCCCGGTGCCAACCAGTGCGGCGCCCTGTTGGCCGATGAACCCATCCTCGCCGGTGAAGCGGGCGACACCGTGCTCTACCGCGGCCAGCCCGTGTTCGCCGTGGTGGCCCGCACGCGGGACGAAGCGCGCCGCGCCGCCGCGCTGGCGGCCGAGGTGCTGCGCGTGCGCCCGCTGCCCGCGCTGCTGACGATGCAGGCCGCCCACGCGGCCCAGCAGTACGTGGTGCCGCCCATGCACCTGCAGCGCGGCGATGCCGCCACCGCGATGGCCGCTGCCCCGCAGCGCCTGGCGCTGCAGTTCCAGCTGGGCGGGCAGGAGCAGTTCTACCTGGAAGGCCAGATCAGCTACGCCGTGCCCACCGAAGACGGTGGCATGAAGGTGCACTGCAGCACCCAGCACCCCAGCGAGATGCAGCACCACGTCGCCTATGCGCTGCACCGCCCCGCGCACGCGGTGCAGGTGGAATGCCGGCGCATGGGCGGCGGCTTCGGCGGCAAGGAATCGCAGAGCGCCGTCTTCGCCTGCGTGGCCGCGGTGGCCGCCGCGCGCCTGAACCGGCCCGTGAAGCTGCGCGTGGACCGCGACGACGACTTCCTCATCACCGGCCGCCGCCACTGCTTCCACATCGAAGCCGAGGTGGGCCATGACGATGAAGGCCGGCTGCTGGCGGCCGAGGCCACGCTGGTGTCTCGCGCCGGCGCCTTCGCCGACCTCTCGGGCCCGGTGATGACACGCGCGCTGTGCCACTTCGACAACGCCTACTGGCTGCCCCACATGGCGCTGCACGGCTACAGCGCCAGGACGAACACGCAGAGCAACACCGCCTTCCGCGGCTTCGGCGGGCCGCAGGGCGCGTTTGCGGTGGAGTACCTCCTCGACAGCGTGGCGCGCCGCCTGGGCCGCGACGCGCTGGACGTGCGGCGCGCCAATTTCTACGGCACCGACACCAACAACGTCACCCCATACGGCCAGACGGTCGACGACAACATCCTGCATCCCCTGGTGGCCGAGCTGGAAGCCAGCAGCGACTACCGCGCCCGCCGCGCAGCGGTGCAAGCCTTCAACGCCACCAGCCCGGTGCTGAAGAGGGGCCTGGCGCTCACGCCGGTGAAGTTCGGCATCAGCTTCAACGTCACGCACCTGAACCAGGCCGGCGCGCTGGTGCACGTGTACACCGACGGCAGCGTGCTCGTGAACCACGGCGGCACCGAGATGGGCCAGGGCCTGAACACCAAGGTGGCGCAGGTGGTGGCCCATGAGCTGGGCCTGCCACTGGCTGCCGTGCGCTGCAGCGCCACCGACACCAGCAAGGTGGCCAACACCTCGGCCACCGCCGCCAGCACTGGCAGCGACCTCAACGGCAAGGCCGCGCAAGACGCTGCGGCGAAGCTGCGCGCCCGGCTGGCGGCCTTCATCGCCGCGCAGTGGGCTTGCGAGGCCACGGCGGTGGTGTTCAGCGCGGGCCGCGTGCAGGCGCCGGGGCGCGACGCCGCCTTTGCCGAGGTGGTGCAGCAGGCCTACCTTGCCCGCGTGCAGCTTTGGAGCGACGGCTTCTATGCCACGCCCGGCCTGCACTGGGACAAGGCGAAGCTGCAGGGCCGTCCCTTCTTCTACTTCGCCTATGGCGCGGCCTGCAGCGAGGTGCTGCTGGACACGCTCACCGGCGAATGGAAGCTGCTGCGCGCCGACGTGCTGCACGACGTGGGCCGTTCGCTGAACCCGGCCATCGACATCGGCCAGATCGAAGGCGCCTTCATCCAGGGCATGGGCTGGCTGACGATGGAAGAGCTGGTGTGGCACCCGGCCGATGGCTCGCCGCGCGAGGGCCTGTTGATGACGCACGCGCCCAGCACCTACAAGGTGCCCACGGCCAACGACTGCCCGGCCGACTTCCGCGTGAAGCTGTTCAAGCAGGACAACCGCCACGACACCATCCACCGCAGCAAGGCCGTGGGCGAGCCGCCGCTGCTGCTGCCCTTCAGCGTGTTCTTTGCGCTGCGCGATGCCGTCTCGGCCGTGGGCGGGCACCGCGTCGACCCGCCGCTGCAGGCCCCCGCCACCCCGGAAGCCCTGCTGCGTGCCATCACGGCCGTGCAGGCGGCGCGGCCGGGCGCGGCCGGGTGAGGGCGCGGCCAGGCAGGGCGGGCTGATGGTGCTGGCGCACGCATTGCGCGCCCTGGCGCTGCAATGGCAGGCCGCGGGTCGCCCGGCCGTGGTGGTGGCCGTGGGCGCCACGCAAGGCAGCGTGCCGCGCGAGACCGGCACACGTTTGCTGGTGGCGCTGGACGAGGTGCAGGGCACCATCGGCGGCGGGCACCTGGAGCTGCAGGCCATTGCCGATGCCCGCGCGCTCATCGTGCGCGCGCAAGCGGGGGGCGGCACGGCCTTCGAACAACGCGTGGCCCTCGGCCCCAGCCTGGGCCAGTGCTGCGGCGGTGCGCTCACGCTGCACTTCACGCCGCTGGCGCAAGACCGCCCCGAGGCCTGGCCCACCGAGCCGCCGCGTTTTGCGCTGCAGCTGCATGGCGCCGGCCACGTGGGCCGGGCGCTGGTGCGGCTGCTGGCCGGCCTGCCCTGCCAGGTGCAGTGGGTGGATGAACGCGAGAGCGAGTTCCCGCCCGAGGCCTTGCCGCCGCACATCGAAAAGCGCTGCGTGGAGCCCGTGCAGGCCGAGGTGGCCGCCGCGCCGCCGGGCGCTTTTTTCCTGGTGCTGACACACAGCCACGCGCTGGACATGGCGCTGGCCGAGGCCATCCTGCAGCGCGGCGATTTCGCCTGGTTCGGTCTCATCGGCTCGAAGACCAAGCGCGCACGCTTCGAGCACCGCCTGCTGGCGCGCGGCTTCGCGCCCGACCTGGTGGCGCGCATGGTGTGCCCCATCGGCCTGCCCGGCCTGGCCGGCAAGCAGCCCGAGGTGCTGGCCGTGGCCGTGGCGGCGCAACTGCTGCTGGCCGCACCGCCGCGTGGCTGAGCCCCTGCCGTCGTGGCCGCGCAACGCGGGCCACGTGGCGCCCGATTGACGCTGCACTGCGCTGACACCCACACTCATAAAACCCGCCATCTTGCGGGGTTAAAAGCAGGAGTGAGGACATGAGTCATCGGATTCTGGGCGGCATCGCCGCCCTGGCACTGGGCCTGTTCAGCGTGGTGGCCGCGGCGCAGAGCCGCGCGCCCTTCGTCATCGACGGCTATTCGTTCGTGGACCAGAGCGCCTTCGTCAAGGCCGGCAAGCGATGCGCCGCGCCGGTGTTCGACGCCGAGGAAATGAATGCCATCGACAACTTCATCCTCGCCAACCGGGGCGGCCCGAACAACCCCATGCGCCCGGGCATGACCGAGCCGCCGCAGTCGGCCGTGACGGGCGGGCAGATCCAGGTCTACGTGCACGTCATCACGCGTGCCAATGGCACCGGGGGCGTGAGCACGCAGCAGATCCAGCAGCAGATGCAGGTGCTGAACATCGGTTTCGCCGGCACGGGCTGGAGCTTCAATCTGGCCGGCGTCACCACCACGGCCAACGACGCCTGGTACACCATGCAGCCGGGCACCACGGCCGAATCGCAGGCCAAGAACGCGCTGCGCGTGGGCACGGCCGAGACGCTGAACATGTACGTGGCCGGCATCGGCGGCGGCTTGCTGGGCTGGGCCACCTTCCCCTCCAGCTACGCCGGCCAGCCGCGGCTGGATGGGGTGGTGCTGCTGAACCAGTCGCTGCCCGGCGGCACGGCCGCGCCCTACAACCTGGGCGACACCGGCACGCACGAGGTGGGCCACTGGATGGGGCTGTTCCACACCTTCCAGGGCGGCTGCGCGCGCAACGCCACCACGGGCGGTGACCAGGTGGCCGACACGCCGGCCGAACGTTCGCCCGCCTACGGCTGCCCCACGGGCCGCAACTCGTGCGCGAACCTGCCGGGTAACGACCCCATCACCAACTTCATGGACTACACCGACGACGCCTGCATGAACAACTTCACCCCGGCGCAGGACGTGCGCATGGATGCGGCTTATTCCGCTTATCGCTTCGGTAGATAGGTAAAGGCCCCCGAGCTCGCTGGCGCTCGCTGCCCCCCGAGGGGGCCGTTCGCCTGCGGCCCGGCGGAGCCGGTTCCGCGGCTTGGTTTGGTCGAGTTCCCTCTCGGGCCCACGGGCAGTGGGCCCTCTGTCTGGCTGAGCCGGGTCTGCGGCTTGGCTTGGGGGCTTACTCAGTCCAGGATGAGCAGGCGGCCGAAGGGCAGCTGGGTGCGGGCCTGGCGTGCGTGCAGCTCGGGCACGGCCCAGACCACCGGCCAGCGCGGGCGGAAGCGGGCGGGGCCGTCCAGGTCGGTGAGCACGACGCCGATGTCGGGGCGGTGGCGGTCGGCTTCTTCCAGCAGGGGCGTGAAGTCGGTGCCGCCGCCGCCTTCGAACTTCAGTGCGGCCAGCTGTGATTGGCCGGGCTCGCAGCGGGTGACGGCACGCACGCGGTCGTCGCCCACCACCAGCGTGAGGCCGGCTTCCAGGCGCCGGGTGATGGCGTCGATCTCACTGGCAAAACACTGCAGCAGGCCGTCTTCGATGCTGCCCGAGACGTCCACCACCACCGCCAGCTGCGGCACGCGGCGCGCCGTGCTGAAGCCGGGCTCCCAGGGCAGGCGGTGGCCGGCGGCATTGCGGCCCTGGTTGGCGATGTAGCTGCGCGCCGGGCGCGACCACGACACCCCCAGCTTCGGCGTGAGCGCGCGCGCCAGCTGCGTGCGCAGCACCTGCTGCCAGGGCGTGCGTGTGCGCGGCAGGTCGGCCAGCAGCGTGCGCAGCATCGAGAACTCGCCATCGCCGGCATGGGCGCGCAGCAGGCGTTCGCCCCATTCACGCGCGGCCTCGGCCTCGGCTTCGGGCAGCTCACGGGTTTCTGGGCCGGGCTGCAGGTCGCGCGCGGTCTTCGCGCCCAGCGCGCGGGCGCGGGCGGCGCGGGGGCCGTCTTCACGCGGCGCGGTGCGCGGGTTGGTCTGTGCGGCGCTTTCGGCGCTCTCGGCGCTTTTGGCGCTTTTGGCGCCTCTGGTGCTTTCCGCACTTTCGGTGCTGCGGCCCTGGCTGCCGCGCGGGTCTTGCGCCCGGCCGTTGCCGCGCCCGGGCCGGCGGTCGTCGATGGCGCGGTACAGGCGCTCCACGTCCCACTCCAGCAGCGACTTCTCCACCGGCTGCGCCAGGCCCAGCGTGGCTTCCAGCAGCGTGTCGAGCATCACGCCGCCGGCCGGCAGTTCCAGCCAGGCCAGGTGCGAGAGCGCGCTGTTCACCACGGCATCGGCGCAGGTGTTGAAGAGCAGCAGGTCCACCTCGCCCAGCACGCCCTGCAGCGCGATGTAGCGCTGCGGGTGGCGCAGCGCGATGTGCAGCACCTCGTGCGCCACATGGCCCACCTGCTGCGGCAGCGGCAGCGCGGCAAAGCCGGGCCCGTAGCGCAGGGTGATGCCGTCGGTGCTGACGGGCGGTGCCTGGGTTTCAGGCGCGGCGGCCTCGTCGCGGTGGCGCACCCACAGCGCCAGCCCGCCCGTGGCCGGCGCGTACTCCACCATGCGTTGCACGGCGCGCGTGCCGCGGTGCTCCATTTCAGCGCTGGGCTGCCCGCTCGGCTGAATACCGGCGGTAGGCCGCGCTGTCCATCACCGTGGCCGCCAGGCCGGTTTCCAGCGCCTTCTGGAACAGCAGCTCCATCGCCAGCGTCTGTGCCTCGCGCAGCGGCAGGCCGGCGGTGGCGCCGGCGCGGTGCTGGGGCAGTGCCTCGATGATGTCCAGCGCACGCGCCAGGCGCGGCGCCTCGGTGCAGGCCGCCACCAGGCCATAGGTCAGGCCGTACAGGCCGTCCAGCGTGGTGGGCAGAAGCGCCAGCGTGGCATCGCCGGGCGCGGCGGCCAGCAGCTGCAGCACGTCGGCCCCGGCGCGCAGCTCGCGCAGCACGCCGAAGAACTCGGCCGCATTCGCCGCGCCGATGCGGCCCTGCACGAAGTGGCGCTGCGCGGTCTCGCTGAGCTTGCTCTTCAGCACGTTCGACACGTCCTCCCAGCCGCGCGGGCTGCTGCCCACCAGGTGGTCGGCGGCCAGCTGCGCGGCCGTGTCGTCCAGCTTGTCGGGGCGCACCTTCAGGTAGGCCATCACCTCGGGCGCGAAGCCCTGCTGCAGCGCGTGGGCCAGGAAGGCATCCACCGTGCTCTGCACGTTGAAGTGGAACAGCCGGTCGGCCAGCGCCGTGCCCATGTCGTGGCTGACGGCGCCGTGGAAGCTGGCGTTGCCCGCGGCCACCACCATCCAGCCGGCGGGCAGGCGGTAGTGGCCCACCTGGCGGTCGAGGATGAGCGAGTAGGCGCTGATCTGCAGGCGCTGGTCGGCCGCGGTCAGCTCGTCCAGGAACAGGATGCCGGCGGGCACGTCGGGCGCGGGCAGGAACTCGGGCGGGAACCACACCGTCTTGCCCTGCACTTCGTCCGCGTAGATGGCGCCGCGGATGTCCACGGGCTCGATGGTGGTCAGCCGCAGGTCGACCAGCGGCACGCCGTGCTGGGCCGCCACCTGCCGCACGATGGACGACTTGCCCACGCCGCGCGGCCCCCACAGCATGGTGGCGCGCTGGCGCAGCAGCGGCTGGCTGAATTGCTCCAGCAGCGCGGCCTTGGCCGCGGCGATGCTGAGCGGGGGAATGTTCATCGGGTTGCTTTGCATGGGGCCGGGCAGGTGGGTTCAGGTCAGGCGGCATTCAGTCGCCATTGCGGCTGGCGCAGGCGGCGCGGCACGGGCGGAATCTCCACCCGCGGCAGTTCGTTCATGCAGAACAGCGCCACCAGTACGATGGGCGGCAGGTGGAACATCAGCAGGCGCAGCACCGATTCCTTGGGCAGGTCGGGTTCGAGCTGGGCGAACTGCCAGGCCGCGGCCACCAGCAGGCCCGCGCCGAGCAGCGGGATGCAGCGCCGTGCGGCCGCAGCCCAGCGCGCGCCGGCCAGCCTTTCGTGAAAGCGGGCCGGTGGTTCGGCCAGCGTCTGCGCCAGATGGCGCAGCACCAGCGCCAGCTTGGCTTCGCCATCGCGGCTGCGCTTGAAGCCATCGCCGCGCAGGCGCAGCCGCGTGTGCCAGCCGGCCTGGCGCTTCACCAGGCGCGCCCAGCTCCAGCCCAGCACGGCCACCAGGTCGTCGGGCAGGGCCAGCGCCGTGCCGTCGCGGGTGTCGAATTCGATCTCGGCCGAGATGCCCTTCACCGGGCTCTGTTTGTAGCGCAGCCCCAGCGCCGCGGCTTCCAGCTGCGCCACGGCCGCACTCATGAGCAGCGGGGCATCGGCAGCGGGCTCGGCGGCCGTGCGCTGCTCGAAGGCCATGGTCTTGGCGGCCAGGTAGCCCGGCCCCACCACCAGCTGCCGCGACAGCGGCACCGCCTGCATGCGCGCCAGCAGCTCGCCCGGCGTGCCGCCCGTGGCCACCAGCACGGCCTGCAGCTCGGTGGGCCGGCCGTCCATGTCGGCGTAGCCGGGCAGGTGCAAGGTGCGCAGCAGGCGCGGTGGGCCATCTTGCGGGCATTCGAGCTGCAGCACTTCCTGCAGCGCCGGGTGTTCGGCGCAGGCCGCATGGGCCAGGGGCTTGAACTGCAGCCGGCGCGCGGCGCGGTCGCTGGCAGGCAGGTCGAGATGGCGGCCAGCGCGCGTGTAGGGCTCCACCAGGCCCAGAATCTCGTGATGGCTGAGCGGTGTGACGGGGGCGGAGGGCGCTGAACGCAAGGCTGGCGCTTTCGTCAGCCGGGTCGGCCTGGGGTGGGTGTCGAAGATCGTTCGATTCTGCCCAAGGGCGCAGCGGCTTGCCGGTGTGGGGGTGGGTGCGCTGCAGACAAGACCCCTTCAGCAAGCGCCGGCCCCTGGCAGCGGCCATGACAGCTGAGTGCAGCCCGGGCCGTTCGCCGCATACTGGCGCGCTGCGAAGCACTGCACTTCGCTCTCGCCGTCAGCAGTTATCGCGGTTCCGGATGGGGGTCATGTCGATGTCTGGCGCTTCTGCAGCATGGGTTGCGGCTGACAGGGATGAATGGCCTCGTCCGGGTCTTTCACTTTCATGTCATGGCCTTATCCAAGTCGCTTTTTCTGTGTTCGGTACTGGCCACGATGCCCGTCGCTGCAAGCGCTGCTGAAGACTGCGCTCCTATTGATGGGGTCTTTCACATCGATGGCCAGCTTGGGCGGGGGACTGCCGAAGTTCGTTCCATTCGCAAGTGGCCTGGAGCGGTTCCGCCGCGGGACTGGCGTCGTGCCAAGTACTTCAGATACGAATTGAGCATGGATTCTGGGCGGGTGAAGTTGGCTGTTCTCAGCGCGGACAACGAAGTGCTCGGTGAACTCAGTCCTCAACAGAAGATCACTTGTGTCGGCGGTCGATTTGTAGCGACCTGGGAGTCGGCACACGGTCAAGATGGCGTTTCAACATTCGCGAGATACAGGGAGATCATCTTCCTGGGCCCGAAGGGTGAGCTGACCATAGAAAGGTATTCAACGGTCGCACGTTCGGCGCGCTCGCTTGCGCGGATGAAAGAAGGTGAGCCTGTCTCGGTGATATTCGAGCCGAAGGAGTAACGGGTTCAGATATCGAATCCAAAGTGCACCGGTCCCCCCTCCCCTTCGCACCGATCAGGATCTCGAACATGGCCCCACCCGCCGCCTCCCCGCCGTCAGGCCCGCGCCAGCCTCGGCGCGCCCACTGTCGGCTACCGTTCCGCCTTCAAGACCAACCCCAGGAGACCCCCATGAGCACCCGTGACGTCGTCGTACTTTCCGCCGCCCGTTCCGCCGTCGGCACCTTCAGCGGCAGCCTGGCCGACATCGAGCCCGCCGAACTGGCCGGCACGGTGATGAAGGAAGCCGTGCAGCGCTCGGGCGTCGACCCGAAGGCCATCAACTACGTGACCGTGGGCAACACCATCCCCACCGAAAGCCGCTTCGCCTATGTGGCGCGCGTGGCCAGCATCCAGGCCGGTTTGCCGATGGACAGCGTGGCGATGTCGGTCAACCGGCTGTGCAGCAGCGGGCTGCAGGGCATCGTGACCACGGCGCAGAACATCCTGCTGGGCGATTGTGATTACGGCATCGGCGGCGGCGTGGAAGTGATGAGCCGCGGCGGCTACCTCAGCCCGGCCATGCGCAGCGGCGCGCGCATGGGCCACACGCAGATGCTCGACATGATGGTGGCCACGCTCACCGACCCCTTCGGCGTGGGCCACATGGGCATGACGGCCGAGAACCTGGCGGTGAAGTGGGGCATCAGCCGCGAAGAGCAGGACGCGCTGGCCGTGGAAAGCCACCGCAAGGCCGCGGCTGCGGTGGCCGAAGGCCGCTTCAAGAGCCAGATCGTGCCCATCGTGAAGCAGACGAAGAAGGGCGAGGTCGTCTTCGACACCGACGAACACGTCAAGCCCGCCACCACGATGGAGACGCTGGGCAAGATGAAGCCCGCCTTCAAGAAGGACGGCACCGTGACCGCCGGCAATGCCAGCGGCATCAACGACGGCGCGGCGTTTTTTGTGCTGGCCGATGCCGCCGTGGCCGCCGCGCACGGCCACAAGCCGCTGGCGCGCCTGGCGGGTTATGCCGTGGCCGGCGTGCCCAACGAGATCATGGGCGAAGGCCCCATCCCGGCCACGAAGCTGGCGCTGAAGAAGGCCGGGCTCACGCTGCAGCAGATGGACGTCATCGAAAGCAACGAGGCCTTCGCGGCCCAGGCCATCGCCGTGGCGCGCGGGCTGGAATTCGACATGGCCAAGGTCAACCCCAACGGCGGCGCCATCGCCCTGGGCCACCCCATCGGTTGCAGCGGCGCCTTCCTGGCCACCAAGGCCGTCTACGAGTTGCACCGCACGGGCGGCCGCTACGCGCTGGTGACGATGTGCATCGGCGGCGGCCAGGGCATCGCGGCGGTGTTCGAGCGCCTGTGAGCCGGCCCGCCAGCAAGAAGGCAGCGCCCCAGCGGCCGGCGGCCCCGGCCCTGCCGGCCTGGGCTGCGGCGTTACCCTACCTGCCGCTGTGGCTGGCCCACCAGCTGCGCGTGACGGAACAACCTGGCTGCAGCGTGGCCGTGGCCCACCACGGCCACGTGCTGGCCGAGTTTGCGCTGGGGCACTGCGGCAGCGGCGCCAAGCTCACGCCGCGCCACCGTTTCCGCGTGGCTTCGCACTCCAAGACCTTCACCGCCGTGGCGGTGCTGAAGCTGCGCGAACAGGGCCGCCTGAGGCTGGACGATGCCATCGGCCAGTTCGTGCCCGGCCTGCAGGCGGAAGTGGCCGGCGCCACGCTGGCGCAGCTGCTCAGCCACACGGCCGGCCTGGTGCGCGATGGTTTCGATGCCGGCCAGTGGAGCGACCGCCGCCCCTTCCTGGACGAAGCCGCGCTGCGCGCCGACCTGGCCGGCGGCCCCGTGCTGCCGGCCAACTGCCGTTTCAAGTACAGCAACCACGGCTACGGCCTGCTGGGCCTGGCCATCGAAGCCCTCACGGGCGAGCCCTATGCCGCCTGGGTGCAGCGCGAAGTGGTGCAGGCCGCCGGCCTGAAGCACACCGTGCCCGACGCGCCGCTGCTGCCCGAAGCCGCGCCTTTGGCGCAAGGCCACAGCGCCAAGTGGCCGCTGGGCCGGCGCGTGGCCATACCCGGCCGCAACGCGACGAACGTGTTGGCCGCCGCCACGGGCTTCATCAGCACCGCGGGCGACCTTGCGCGCTTCTACGCCAGCCTGTCGCCCGAAGCGGCGCAGAGCGTGCTCAGCCCCGCCAGCCGCCGCGAGCTGGTGCGCCGCCAGTGGCGCGACCCCTATGGCACGGTGGAGCGCTGGTACGGCCTGGGCACGATCAGCGGCAGCACACCCGGTGGCGACGCCACCTGGGACCATTTCGGCCACACCGGCGGTTTCCAGGGCACGCTGACGCGCACCGTGTGCGTGCCGGCGCAGGGCCTGAGCCTCAGCATCCTGAGCAACGCCGCCGACGGCATGGCCACGGTGTGGGTGGACGGCGCGCTGCAGATCTTGCGCACCGCGGCGCAGCATGGCCCGCCCAGCCCCCATGCCGCGCCCTGGCAGGGCCGCTGGTGGAGCCTGTGGGGCGCCAGCGACCTGCTGCCGCTGGGCGGGCTGGTGTTCGTGGCCAACCCGGGCCTGGGCAACCCGCTGCTCGATGCCCCGCAGATCCAGCCCGAAGCGAAGGTGGAGGCTGCCACCCGCCACGGCCGCTTCGTGCAGGCCGGCGGCTTCGCCAGCCACGGCGAGACGGCGCGGCTGGAGCAAGACGTCCGCGGCCGCGCCCAGGCGCTGTGGCTGGGCGGCACGCGGCTGCAGACCGAGGCGCAGGCCGCGAAGGAACTGGCGCGGCGCTACGCGGACGCGGGCGGCCCGCGCTGAGCTCTGCACGGAGCCACGCGTTCAGGCCCGGGGCCTGCGGCCTTCAGGGCAGCAGGTCGGCCACCTCGTCCCACAGCTCGGCCGGCACGCGCCCTTCGTGCCGCTGCACCACGCGGCCCTGGCGGTCGATCACCAGCATCAGCGGCAGGCGGCCGCGCGCCAGCCAGGCGGCGGGCAGCCGCACGTCGCCCAGCCAGGCGCTGCGCAGCGGGCCGTGGCCGGCATTCAGCTCGCGGCGCAGGCGGTCGTAGGCCTGCGCGTCGTCACGGCGCGGGTCGGTATTCACCAGCACCAGCTCGAAGGGCTGCTGGCGCCAGCCCTGCGCGTTGGCGCGAAGTTCGGGCATCTTGCTCAGGCAGACCGCGCAGTCGGTGCGCCAGAACATCAGCACGCGCACGCGGCCGTCGTCGGGGCGCAGGGTGAAGGGCTGGCCGTCGAGCGCGGTGCCACCGAAAACGGCCGCGGCGCCTGGGGCCGAGGCCGTGGCTGCGCTGGAGGCGGCCGATGCCGTGACGGGCGTGGGTGCCTGTGCCTGTGCGCCCGCGGCCGACACCAGCAGCGCCAGGCCCCAGGCCCCGAAGAACTGGCCAAGGCGCTGCGAGGCGGGGGGCTTCAAGGGGCTCATGGCTGCTGCGTCGTGACGTTGCCCCCGACCTTACAGCAAGGCCTGCACGGGCATGCGGCTCAGCCGGCCGGCGCTTCCAGCCGGTAGCCCAGCCCACGCTGGGTGTGGATGAGCGCCGGCTCGTAGCCTTCGTCGATCTTGCTGCGCAGGCGGCGGATGTAGACGTCGACGATGTTGGTCAGCGGGTCTTCGTGCGTGCCCCACACGCTGGCCAGGATGCGTTCGCGGCTGAACATGCGGCCGGGGGCGCTCATCAGCAGTTCCAGCAGGGCCAGTTCGCGGGCGGTCAGCGTGATGGGCTGGCCGGCGCGCGTGACGCGCATGCGCTCGCGGTCGAACTGCAGGTCGGCCACGCTCAGCACCGGGTTGGGGCGCGGGCGCGTGGGGCGGCCGCGGCGCGCCAGCGCTTCCAGGCGTGCCAGCAGTTCCTCGAACTCGAAGGGCTTGCACAGGTAGTCGTCGGCGCCCATGCGCAGGCCGGCCACGCGGTCTTCCAGCGTCGTCATGGCCGTCAGCATCAGGATGGGCAGCGCCACGCCTTCGGCACGCAGGGTCTGGCAGACCTCCAGGCCGTTCAGGCCCGGCAGCATGAGGTCCAGCACCACCAGCGTGGGCAGGGGGTCGGCGTCGGCCCCGCGGGCGGCGGCGCGGGCCATCGCCAGACCTTCGGGGCCGGTGGCGGCGCGCTCCACGCGCCAGCCTTCGGCGCGCAGGCCGCGCAGCAGGAAATCGGCGATGCGGGCGTCGTCTTCGACGAGCAGGATGTTCATGCCGCCTGGGCTTCCAGCGCCTGGGTGAGTGGCAGGCGCAGGCAGGCGCGCGTGCCCTGCCCGGGCGTGCTGGCCAGCGTGAGCGAGCCCCCGTGCGCCTGGGCCAGCGCGCGGGCGATGGCCAGGCCCAGGCCGATGCCTTCGGCGCGGTGGCGGCGCGCGGCGGCGCCGCGGAAGTGGCGCTCGAAGACCTGCGGCAGCTCTTCGTCGGTGATGCCGATGCCTTCGTCCACCACCTCCAGCAGCAGCGCGTTGGCTTCGCCAGTGGCCGGCTGGGGACGCACCAGCACCTGCACCCGCCCGCCGGCGTGCGAATAGCCGATGGCGTTGTCCAGCAGCACTACCAGCAGCTGGCGCAGGCGTTGCGGGTCTGCGAGCACGGGCCAGTGCGGCTGGCCGGCGCCGGCAGGACCGACGGCGCTGCCGCTGCCGGCCGTGAGGCCCGAGGCGGGGCCCTGCAACTGCACGCCACGTTCGGCCGCCAGCGGTGCGGCCTGGGCCAGGGCTTCGGCCACCACCTCGGCCAGGTCGATGGGGCGGCGCGCCAGCGCCAGCGCGTCGATGTCGCTGCGCGCCATCGCCAGCAGGTCGTCGATGACGGCGGCCAGCTGTTGCGAGCCGTCGACGATGCGCCGCAGTGCGGCGCGGTACTCGTCGGCGGCGCGGTCGCGCCCGCGCAGCGTGATCTCGGCTTCGCCCCGGATGGCGGTGGTGGGCGTGCGCAGTTCGTGGCTGATGTCGGCGAACAGCTGGCGGCGGCGCGCGTCGGCCTGGCGCAGCGCTTCCAGTGCGCCTTGCAGCTCCGTGGTGCGCGTGGCCACCTGGGCTTCCAGGCGCAGGCGCTCGTCGGCCTCGCGGGCCTGGTGGGCGGCCAGGGCGGCGGCCATGGTGTTCATGCTGCGCGCCACGGCGCCGAACTCGGCATCGGCCTGCGGCGGCACGCGGTGTTCGAGCCGGCCTTGTTCCAGCGCCTGCGCGCCTTCGCTCAGCTGCTGCAGCGGCCCGCGCAGCGAACGTGCGAAGTGCAGCGCCGCCAGCAGCGCCGCCAGCGCCAGCGTGGCCGCCATGGCCAGCCAGAGGCCGCGGGTCCAGGCCATGGAGCGGTCGGCCGCCACGCGCTCACGGGCCACGGCCTCGGCTTCGCGGGCGATGGCGTCGGCCAGCAGCACGCGCAGGTCGCGCCCCTGGGCCTGCTCGAACACGGCGGACAAGGCAGCCCAGGCCTGGCGCGCATCGGCCCCGG
Organism: beta proteobacterium AAP51; assembly: GCA_001295905.1. Taxonomy (GTDB): domain Bacteria; phylum Pseudomonadota; class Gammaproteobacteria; order Burkholderiales; family Burkholderiaceae_C; genus Rubrivivax. The sequence goes on from LJHT01000014.1 coordinate 163,060, forward strand.
GTTGCAGCGGGCCGGTGTCGGCGATGGCGCGCTTCAGCGCTTCGAGATGGCCGCCCAGCACGGCCAGCGCGTCCAGGCGGCGCAACTGCTCGGCGTTGCCGGTGCTGCCACCGTCCAGCGCCAGCGCGGCGTCGGCCAGGCGCTGCAGCTCGTCCAGGCGCTGGCGCAGGGTGGCTTGCAGCGCATCGCGCACGGCGGGGTCGGCCCCGGCGCCCTGCTGCAGCTGGGCCACCCAGGAACGCAGCTCTTTCTTGGTGGCCGAGAGTTCGACGAAGCCGAGCTGGATGTCGCTGGCCAGCCGGCCGCGCTGCACCTGTTGCTCGGCCTGGTTCAGCACCCAGACGGCGCCCAGGCCCTGCAGCACCACGACGGTGGCCAGCGCAAGAAGGGCAAGCGTGAGACGGCGGCGCAGCATGGCCCCGCATTGTCGGCCGGGCGCGGCCCCGCCCAAGCCCGTTCATCGGCTGTTCATCTGGGCTTGTTCCGGCGTTCATGCACCGGCTGCGCCAGGGCAGGCGAGCGGTGGCCGCGGCGCCCCGGCCTGCCTTCAGCGGCCGGTGAAGCGCGGTGCCCGCTTTTGCGCCCAGGCCGCCAGGCCTTCGCGCAGGTCATCGCTGGCGGCGCAGCGCGCCACGCGTTCGGCCATGTTGGCGGCCTGCGTCTGGGCGCCGCCGCCTTCGGCCGCTGCGGTTTCGTTCAACGAAAGCTTCATGCCCTGCACGGCCAGCGGCGCGCCGGCCTGCAGCGCCTGCACCAGCGCCCGCGTGGCGCTGTCGAGTTCGGCCGCGGGCACCAGGGCATCGAGGTAGCCGATGCGCAGCAGCTCTTCCGCAGGCACCGCCTGCGCCAGCAGGAACAGCCGCTTGGCGGCCTGCAGGCCCAGGCGCGACACATAACGCTGCAGCCCGCTGGGGTAGTAGTGCAGGCCCAGGCGCGCGGCGGGCATGCGCAGCTCCATGCCCTGCACGCCCACGCGGAAATCGCAGGCCAGCGCCAGGTCGGTGGCGCCGCCGTAGACGCTGCCGTTCAGCCGCGCCACGGTGGGCAGGGGCAGCGATTCGAGCAGGTCGACCGTGTGCTCGAAGAGCCGCGGGTGGGCGCTGGCGCCGCCGGCCTCTTCCAGTTCACCGAGGTGGAAGCCGCTGCAGAACACCGGCCCGCTGGCGGTGATCACCAGCACCCGGGCCGCGGGCTGTGCGGCCAGCGTGCGGAAGTGGTCTTGCAGCGCCAGCAGGTCTTCACGCTGCAGGCGGTGGTGGTGCTGCGGGCGCTGCAGCGTCAGCGTGGCGCAGCCGTCTTCGGCCAGGTGCAGCAGCGGCGGGCCCAAGCTCAGCCCCGGGTCTTCTCGAACTCCTGCATCCACGCCACCAGCGCCTGCACGCCGGCCAGCGGCATGGCGTTGTACAGCGAGGCACGCAGGCCGCCCACCACGCGGTGGCCTTTCAGCTGCACGAGGCCATGCGCCTCGGCGCCCTGCAGGAAGGCGGCGTCCAGCCGCGCATCGGGCAGGCGGAAGGTCACGTTCATGCGGCTGCGGCACTCGCGCGCCACGGGCGTGCTGTAGAAGCTGCTGGCATCCAGCGCGCCGTACAGCAGCGCGGCCTTGGCGGCGTTGTGCGCTTCCATCGCGGCCAGGCCACCCTGGTTCTTGATCCACTGGAACACCAGCCCGGCGATGTAGATGGCGTAGGTGGGCGGCGTGTTGTACATGCTGCCGTTGTCGGCCACCACCCGGTAGTTGAAGGCGGTGGGCGTGCAGGGCAGGGCCTGGCCCAGCAGGTCTTCGCGCACCACCACCAGCGTCAGGCCGGCCGGGCCGATGTTCTTCTGCGCGCCGCCGTAGATCAGCCCGTACTTCGACACGTCCACCGGGCGGCTGAGGATGCTGCTGCTCATGTCGGCCACCAGCGGCACGTCGCCGACATCGGGCGTGAAGTGGTACTCCAGCCCGCCGATGGTCTCGTTGCTGCAGATGTGCACGTAGGCGGCCTGGGGGTCGAGCTGCCAGGTCTCGCGCGCGGGAATGGCGGTGTAGCCGCTGGCCTCTCCGCTGGCGGCGATGTTCACGCCGCCGTAGCGGCGTGCTTCCTGGGCCGACTTCTGGCTCCACTCGCCGGTGATGACGTGGTCGGCGCTGGCGTGGCCGCGCAGCAGGTTCATCGGCACGATGGCGTTCTCCGCCAGCGCGCCGCCCTGCATGAAGAGCAGCTTGTAGTTCGCCGGCGCCTGCAGAAGTTCGCGCAGCGTGCTTTCGGCCTCGGCCGCGATCTGCGTGAACTGCGGGCCGCGGTGGCTCATCTCCATCACGCCCATGCCGCTGCCGCGCCAGTCCAGCATCTCGTCGGCGGCCTGTTGCAGCACGGTTTCGGGCAGCGCGGCGGGGCCGGCGCTGAAGTTGTAGACACGGGTCATGGTGGGTACGCGCCGGCGCGGGCCGGGGCGAAAGCGAGGGTGCGGAGAGCCCGGCTTCAACGCAAGCGAGGTCGAAGGCAAGCCAGTGGTGAGAAGTGTAGCCAGCGCCCGCGGGCGGTGACGGCCTGCAAGCCCTGTGACCGGAGCCGCTGCCCGCCTGTGGTGGCGTGCGGGTTGACCCTTGCTGCGCTTTTGCGAACCGGCCCGAACAATGGATTGGCCCCCGGGGCTGCAAGGTCAACGTCTGGCATGGCGTTTGCTGCAGGATTCCGGGTGGCTAACCCGGGACATGTGGGCACACCGCCCCGCAGGCCCACGACACTTCAACCGACTGAACAGGGAGGCATTGAAATGACTCGACACCTTCGTACCCAGCGCACCGTGATGGCCTGCGCCTTGGCTGCACTGTGGGCCCTGGCGCCCCAGGCCCACGCCGGCCAGGAAGAGTTCCAGCCCATGCGTGCGGCCGCAGAGCAGCCCGCCAAGGGCCTGATCGTGAAGTACCGCGATGGCGCGGCCGCGGCCGACCTCTCCGGCAGCGGCGCCTCGGTGGTGGCGCGTTCGCGGGTGATGGAAAGGCTGGAAGCCCTGTCCTCGCGCACCAACACACGGCTGAAGCACGTGCGCGCGCTGGCCATCGGTGCCCAACTGGTGGAGGCGGCCGACGAAAAGACCGACCTCGCCGCCCTGGCCGAGGTGCTGCGCAAAGACCCCTCGGTGCTGTCGGTCGAGCCCAACGCGATGATGGTGCCGCTGCTCACGCCCAACGACACGCGCTACCCCGAGCAGTGGCACTACTTCGAAGCCACCGGCGGCATCAACGCCGTGCCCGCCTGGGACCGCGCCACCGGCACCGGCGTGGTGGTGGCCGTCATCGACACCGGCATCGTGCCGCACAGCGACCTGAACGCCAACGTGCTGCCGGGCTACGACTTCGTCTCCGACGCCGCCGCCGCACGCGATGGCAACGGCCGCGACAGCAACGCACGTGACGAAGGCGACTGGTTCCTCGCTGGCGAGTGCGGCCGCCCGACCGGCTCGAACAGCTCGTGGCACGGCACGCACGTGGCCGGCACGGTGGCCGCGGTCACCAACAACGCCGCCGGCGTGGCGGGCGTGGCCTTCGGCGCCAAGATCCTGCCGGTGCGCGCGCTGGCCAAGTGCGGTGGCTCGCTGGCCGACATTGCCGATGCCATCGTGTGGTCGGCCGGTGGCAGCGTGCCCGGCGTGCCGGCGAACCCGAACCCGGCCAAGGTCATCAACATGAGCCTGGGCGGCGGTGGTGCCTGCGGCACCACCTACCAGGCGGCCATCAACACCGCGCGCTCGCTAGGCGCATCGGTGGTGGTGGCGGCCGGCAACAGCAACGTCGACGTGGTGAATGCGCGGCCGGCCAACTGCACGGGCGTCATTGCCGTGGCGGCCACCACGCGCAGCGGCGGCAAGGCCAGCTTCTCGAACTTCGGTTCGCTGGTGGACGTGGCGGCGCCGGGTGCGGGCATCCTGTCCACGCTGAACAGCGGCACCACCGTGCCGGCTGCCGAAAGCTACGCCAGCTACAACGGCACCAGCATGGCCACGCCGCACGTGGCCGGTGTGGCCGCGATGCTGTACCAGGCCAAGCCGACGGCCACGCCCACGGAAATCGAGAACGCGCTGCGCAACACGGCGCGCGTATTCCCGGCGGCCTGCTCGGGCTGCGGCACCGGCATCGTCGACGCCAACGCCGCCATCACCGCCATCAGCGGCACGGCACCCCCGCCCCCGGCCGGCAACGTGCTGCAGAACAACGTGGCGCGCGTCATCTCCGGCGCCACCGGCACCGACAACCGCTTCACGATGGTGGTGCCGGCCGGCCGCACGAGCCTGAGCTTCTCGATCAGCGGCGGCACCGGCGATGCCGACCTGTACGTGCGCTTCGGCACCGCGCCCACCACCACCACCTACGACTGCCGGCCCTACCGCACGGGCAATACGGAAACCTGCACCATCACCAACATCCGTGCCGGTACGTACCACGTGAACGTGCGCGCCTACTCGGCGTACTCGAACGTCACGCTGGTGGGCCGCTTCTCGCCGCAGTGAGTGGCAGGTGCTGAAAGCACCGGGCCGGCGGCGTCTGATGCAGGCGGCCGCCTCGGCCTGCCTGTTCGGCCTGCTGGCCTGGGCGGCGGGGCCGGCCGCTTCGACCGGGCCGCCCGCTTCGGCCCAGCCGGCTCCGCCGGCAGTGCGCCCAGCCGCTGCGCCGATGAGCGCTGACGAGCTCATCCTGCAGTTCCGCCGCCCCGATCTGCAGGCCGCGCTGCAGCAGGCCAGCGGCAGTGCGGCGGCGCGCGCCACCGCGCAGCGTGCGCTGGCGGCGCTGGGGCAGCGCCACGGCGTGGCGTTGCACTACGTGCAGACGCTGGGCGTGGGCAGCGCGCTCGTGGCCGTGACCCCCGCCGCTGCGAAGCCGCAAGCCCTTGACGCGCTGGTGGCGCGACTGGCGGCCGATGCCGAAGTGGCCGCGGTGGAAGTCAACGCGCGCATGACGACCTTCAAGCCCGCCGCGCCCTGAGGCGGAGCACCGCACAGCGGCCCGTCAGGGCTGCAGCCGGCGCAGCTGGTCCTGGGCTTCGGCCACGTCCTTGCTCAGTTCGGTGATGTAGCGCGTGCGCTCGTCGCTTTGCCATTCGGCATCGGAAAAACTCGCCAGCGCATAGCTGCGTGAACGGTGCTGCTCGCCCATGCGGCGCGGCAGCATCACGCGGTCGGGGAAGGTGTCGGGCTTCAGCAGGAAGGCCTCGACATCGCGCAGCACCAGCGGGAAGGCGGGCGCCAGGTCGCGCAGCAGCTTGCCATGCACCGGCAGCCGGAATTCCACCGCGCCCGCCCCCACTTCGCCGTTGAACTGCGCCAGCGCCACGGGCTGGCCTTGCGCGTCGTCGATGCGGCCCGTCACCACATAGCGGCCGGGCATCAGCACCTGCGCCTTGACGAAGAAGTCCAGCCCGGCTGCGGTGGCTGCCTCGCGCACGCCGGGCAGCCACTGTGCGGCCTGCTCGGGGCTGTAGACCAGGTCGAAGTACAGGAAGCCGGGCTGGCCGGCATAGGCCAGGTTCAGTTCCAGCCGCACGGTGCCGGCGAAGCTGGCGAAGCCCTGGGCGCCGGGCTGCATCAGCGCCGACCAGGTGCCGTCGCCGGCCACCAGGTCGCCCTGGGTGCCGGTGTCGTTCACGGCCAGCGCCACCTCGGCGGTGCGCGCGGTGGCGCCCGGGGGTGTCACTTCCTTCATCACCGCGCGCTGCACGCGCAGCGGCAGCGTGCGGCCCTGGTCGTCGGTGAGCGTCAAGGTCACGCGGCTGCTTTCCATGCCGCTGGCGAACACACGCTCTTGCGTGGTGCGCAACCGCACGCCCTGGCTGGCGCTGCCGCCAGGCATGCGCAAGGCGCGTTCTTCTTCGATGGGGGCGAAGGGCCGCACCTGGTCGGGGTGCTCGCGGATGGGGCGCGACTCGTGCGGGTACTGCGCCGCAGCGCGGTATGCGTTCAGCGCATGGCTGGCACGCTCCAGCCGCGTTTCCCACAGCACCCGCTGGGCCTGGCGTTCGGCTTCGCGCTCGGCCTGGCCCAGGGCGCTGAGCGGGGGGCCCGGGCGCAGCGTGGGGCTGCTGCTGGCCGCCAGCGCAGCGTTGGGGGCTGAAGTACCGACGTCAACTGTGGTGGGGCCCGCGGCCGAGGCCAGCGCGCTTTCGGCTTCAACCCCGCCGCGGGCCTGCAGCCAGCCCAGCAGCAGGGCCACCGCGGCCGCTGCGGCCAGCGCTGCCGCAGCGCCGGTTTTCATCGGGCGTTGGTGACCATGTCTTCACGCATCTTCGAGACGATGCCGCCCCAGTTGCCACGCGTGTAGTGGTCGAGCTGTTCGTTGTTGTCGCGGAAGATCACCGAGTGGTAGCTCCACTTCGCGCGCCCGCCCTGGGCGGCGGCGGTGCCCAGCGTGAGGTCGTTGCACAGCCAGTCGGCCGGGTTGCAGTAGCTGCCGCCGCTGCTGCCCGAGATGCCGCCGCTGGAGTGGTAGGCGATGGCCTCGTCGTCCTGCCCCGGCAGCACGAAGCTGTACAGCGTGCCCTTGCTGCCGGCGAACATGTAGAACCACTTCGCGGTGGTGGCGTTGTGGTTGTACAGCGCGCGTGCGGTGCTGGTCTTCAGGTCGCTGACCAGCGGTTCGCTCAGGGCCCAGTCGCCGGCATCGGCCAGTTCGCTGCCGCCGCCGGCGCCGCCGGCCACGTTCACCCACTTGATGTTCCAGCCGGTCTGGGTGCCGGCGCCGCTGTTGCCGCACTGGCCCGCTGCGTTGGGCGTGGGTGTCTTGATGCTGCGGCTGCTGGTGCCGTAAAGCGCCAGGGCGTAGCCGATCTGCAGGTTGCCGGCCGAGTGGGCCGCCACGTAGCACCAGTTCGGGCCGGTGCAGTAGCAATCGAGCGCGTCGCGCACGTTGCCGTTGGTGGTGCTGATGCGGTTGTAGCCGTCCCAGTTCACCGACTTCTTGTTCACGCCCGCGGCGGTGGTGGCGGGGCCCCAGTAGCGGAAGTCGGCATAGTTGCCCACCGTGCCGCCGCCGGTGCGGCCGTTGATCCACAGGCTGTAGTTGGCCGCCTGGGCCACCGCCAGCACGGCGGCGCCTGCGGCCAGCAGCAGGGCCATCAGCACCAGCGGCAGGCGCGCGGTGAACAGGCGTGGGGGTACGGGCCTCGTCAAGGCTGGTTTCATCGTTCGTCTCCTCCGTGGTGTTATGCGGCGGATGATCCGGCGGTGTTCGTGCGCCCAGCAACGCGCGTTTTCCCGTAGCCCCTGCAGGGCTATGCTGCGCCGCGTTGCCGGCTGCACGCCTCATGCCTTCCGGAGAGCCCCATCACCGCCCCGACTGCACCGCCCTTGCCCACTGCGCAAGCCGCCGATTCGCGCTACGCCATGGGCCGCCTGCTCGTGGCCCTGCTGCTGATGACGCTGGGCAGCAGCGGCATGTACGTGGTGGCCGTCATCCTGCCCACGGTGCAGGACGAGTTCGGCGTGGCGCGTGCCGATGCCAGCCTGCCCTACACCGCGCTGATGATCGGCTTCGGCATCGGCGGCGTGCTGATGGGCCGCCTGGCCGACCGCTACGGCGTGATGTGGCCGCTGCTCATCGGCGCTGCCAGCCTGGGCACGGGTTACGTGCTTTGCGGCCTGGCTGGCGGCATCGGCAGCTTCACCTTGTGGCACGGCCTGCTCATCGGGCTGCTGGGCAGCTCGGCCAGCTTCGCGCCGCTGGTGGCCGACACCTCGCTGTGGTTCGTGAAGCGCCGCGGCATTGCGGTGGCGGTGTGCGCCAGCGGCAACTACGTGGCCGGCGCGGTGTGGCCGCCGGTGGTGCAGCACTTCGTGGAAGCCTCGGGCTGGCGCGCCACCTACATCGGCATGGGCGTGTTCTGCGGCGTGGCGATGGCGCTGCTGGCGCTCTTCATGCGCCCGCGCCCGCCGGCGGCCGTGATGGCGCCGCCGCGCGCCGGGGCCGCGCCGGTGGTCTCGGGCCGGCCTTTCGGGCTGGGCCTGAACCAGGCGCAGGCCCTGCTGTGCGTGGCTGGCGTGGCCTGCTGCGTGGCCATGGCCATGCCCCAGGTGCACATCGTGGCCTATTGCACCGACCTGGGCTTCGGCGCCGCACGCGGTGCCGAGATGCTGAGCCTGATGCTGGCCTGCGGCATCGTCAGCCGGCTGGTCAGCGGCGCCATCTGCGACCGCATCGGCGGCCTGCGCACGCTGCTGCTGGGCAGCGTGCTGCAGGGGCTGGCGCTGCTGCTCTTCCTGCCCTTCGACGGGCTGGTGTCGCTGTACGTCATCTCGGCGCTGTTCGGGCTGTTCCAGGGTGGGCTGGTGCCCAGCTACGCCATCATCGTGCGCGAGCACTTCCCGCCCGCCGAGGCCGGCGCGCGCGTGGGCACGGTGCTGATGTGCACGCTGCTGGGCATGGCGCTGGGCGGCTGGATGTCGGGCCAGGTGTTCGACCTCACCGGCAGCTACGAAGCCGCCTTCGTCAACGGCATCGCCTGGAACGTGCTCAACGGCGCCATCGCCTTCTGGCTGCTACGCCGCACCCTGCGCACGCCCATGGCGCGCGGCTTGCCCTGAACCTGCGCCGGTGCGAGCATCGCCCCCACTTCAACACCTGCTCCCCCTGGAGACCCCCCATGTCCAAGCCCATGTTCGATGCCGAGGCGCTGATCGCCATGTTCGAAAGCGCCACCGCCAGCCAGGGCGCGCAGCTGCGCAAGGCCACCACCGAGGCCACCATGATGGCGCTGCAGGGCCGCGAGCTCACGCTGAAGAACATGCGCGGCGCACTCAAGCAGGTGGCCGAAGCCGCCAGCACGGGCATTGCGAAGAACGTGATGCCCGACATCGACCCCGAAAGCCTGCTTGACCAGGCCGTGGCCGGCATGGACCAGGCCATGCTGAAGGCGGTGGAAGCCAACCGCGTGGCGCTGACCACCCTCACCACCCAGGGCGCCGACCTGCGCGAGAAGCATCTCAGCAAGGCGCTGGCCGACCTGGAGAAGATGGAAGACACGATGTTCAGCGCGCTGAAGAAGGCCGCGGCCGGCGCCGGTGCGCCCATGGCCAGCGCCTGGGCGCCGGTGCTCGAGAAGATGCAGGCCGGCGGCACGCTCAGCGGCGCGAAGGCCGCCACCACGGCCGAGCAGATGGCCGAGCAGATGCACACCGCACTGCGCCAGCAGCGCGCGGCCAGCATGCGTGCCGCGCAGGCGCTGGCCGAGAGCTACACCGCCATGGTCAGCGGCGTGCTGCTGGGCATGAGCGACGCGCTGCAGGGCAGCAGCGCGCGCAAGCCCAAGGCGAAGTGAAGCCCGGGCCGTGATTCAAGGCTTCAGGCCCAGGGCTTGAGGCTCAGGCCCTGAAGTCCGCCGGCCCCATGCCGACGATGCGCGACTTGTCCACCTTGGGCAGCGGCGTGCCGCTGCCCAGCACGCGGTCGATGCCGCCCGAGATGGCATCGGCCACCGAGCCGAGCGCGGCTCCCGGTGCGGAGGTCACCTTGTCCAGGCCGCTTTTGTGGCTCCAGTTCGCCTCACGGATGCCCTTGGCGTTTTCCATGCGCGGAATCTCGAAGCGCGAGACCTTGATGTAGTGCCGTGCCTTGTCCAGCACGAGCTGGATCTTTTTCACCAGGCGCTCCACGTCCAGCATCCAGTTCGGCGTGCCGTAGTCGGCCACGGCGAAGTTGATGATGGTGCTGTGGTCCTGCACCACCAGGAAGTAGCAGCCCAGCACCGGGCAGGTGCGGAAGAGGTCGATGTTCAGCGCGCCCAGTTGCAGGGCGCGGTTGGCGCGCTGCACTTCCTTGTAGTCGCGCACGTACTCGACGATGGTCTGGAAGATCTGCGCCAGCGTCTCCAGCGCGCCCAGCACCGGGCCGGTGACGGCCCCGCCATCGGCGAACACGCCCAGCGCCTTGCCCGTGAAAGCCACGCTGTGCACCGCGGCCTTCTGGCTGGTGGCGGTGATTTCGCGGTCCAGCAGCATCAGCACCGCGTCGAAGGCGGCCTCGGGGTCGCCGGGGCGGATGGCGTAGCGGCGGTCGCGCACTTCTGAACGGTCGTAGGCCAGCTTGGCCACGCTGGCCCAGCCGATGAGCGCCTTGCCGCCCGAGGAAATGGTGCCCAGGAAAGGCGCCAGGTTGGCCGCGAACTGCTCCACCGCGCCGAGGTTGAGCGCGTCGAAGACGCCTTGCGGTTCGACCCCCGGGCACAGCTCCTTGATGAAGGCGATGATCTTCGGCCGCAGCGAAAGTGTGTCGTTCTGCGCCGCCTTGTGCACCGCGCTGGCACCGCCGTTCTGCAGCAAGGCCACGTTCGCAGGCATCTGCGCCAGCCTGCGCCCGGCCAGGGCGCCCTTGGCCGCCAGGCCGCCGCCGTCCACCACCGCGGTGCTGGCGCCGGTCTTGAAGCGTTCCCAGTTCGTGCGTGCCGAACTCGCCATGCCCAGCACGGTGTTGCGCTTGAACTGCAGTTTGCGCCCCATGAACTGCTTCTGCAGCGCCAGGCGCTGCTGCAGCGCGATATAGGCCAGCGCCTCGCGCTCTTCCTTGCTGAGCTGGCGCTTGTCCACCGTGCTCAGCGCACGGTGCAGCGCGGTCACGGCGCCCTTCTGGTTGCGCACGCTCTTCGTCCAGTCCTTGCCCTGGCGGCTCTGGTCGAAACGCCAGCGGTCCAGTGCTTCGCGCAGGGCCTTCAGGTTCGCTTCGCCGGGCTGCTTCTCGTGCGCCTGCAGGGCGGTGTCCACACGCTTGAGCAGGTCGCTTCGCGGCGAGGTGAGCGAGTAGGTGTCGGCCATCCAGCGCGCGTGGGAAATGATCTCGGCCATGAGAAAGGGTGGGGGTGGTCGGGAAGTAGCCAAATGTATCCGTCGCGGCGGGCCGTGACCGTCAGGAAATGCCTCGAAGCCCCGGGCCCGGGGCCCCGCCTACACTGCCGGCATGAAAAAAGTCGTCATCTCCGGAACCGGGTTGTTCCAGCCTGAACAGGTGATCACCAACGCCGAACTGGTGGCCAGCTACAACGCCTACGCCGACCTGCAGAACGCGAAGTTCGCCGAGGAGATCGCCGCCGGCACGCGCCAGCCCCTGCCGCATTCCAGCGTCGAGTTCATCGAGAAGGCCTCGGGCATCCAGCAGCGCTACGTGCTCGAGAAGGAAGGCGTGCTCGACCCCACGCGCATGAAGCCGCGTTTTGCGCCGCGCGGCGACGGCGAGCTCAGCCTGATGGCCGAGATGGCCGTGGCCGCCGCCCAGAAGGCCCTGGCCGCCGCCGGCAAGCAGGGCAGCGACATCGACGGCGTGCTGTGCGCCGCCGCCAACATGCAGCGCGCCTACCCGGCCATGGCGTGCGAGATCCAGGCCGCCATAGGCGCGCGCGGCTATGGCTTCGACATGAACGTGGCCTGCAGCAGCGCCACCTTCGGCATCGAGCAGGCCGTGAACGCCGTGAAGTGCGGCAGCGCGAAGTGCGTGCTGGTGGTGAACCCCGAGATCACCTCGGCCCACCTCGAATGGCGCGACCGCGACTGCCATTTCATCTTCGGCGACGTGTGCACCGCCGTCATCGTGGAAGCCGCCGACACCGCCACCAGCGCCGACCCCTGGGAAGTGCTGGGCACGCACCTCGTCACGCAGTACAGCAACCACATCCGCAACAACGCCGGCTTCCTGAATCGCTGCGAAGACACCGACCCCGACGCGCGCGACAAGACCTTCATGCAGGAAGGCCGCAAGGTCTTCAAGGAAGTGGTGCCGATGGCCGCGGCGCACATCGAGGCGCACCTGCAGACCCTGGGCTTCGAGCCCACCGACGTGCGCCGCTTCTGGCTGCACCAGGCCAACCTGGGCATGAACCAGCTGGTGCTGAAGAAGCTGGTGGGCCGCGAGGTGGGCGACGACATCGCGCCCATCATCCTGAGCGAATTTGCCAACACGGCCAGTGCCGGCAGCATCATCGCCTTCCACCGCCACCATGCCGACCTGGGGGCTGGCAGCCTGGGCGTGATCTGCAGCTTCGGCGCGGGTTATTCCATAGGCAGCGTGGTGTTGCGCCGTCTGGCGGTGGCACCGGCCTGAGGCCACGCACGCCCAGCCCCGCCGTGGCGGCGCGCAAAGCCCCGCGGCTGCGGAGTGGTGTGTGTGCCACCGCACGGAGGGGGGTGGTAAGTTCAGGGCATCCGTGACTACGCCCTGGAGCAAACCATGACCGAAATGACCGCAATGCAGCGCGAGAAGCTGATGGCCGACCTGCGTGTGGTGGTGGCCGATGCCGAGCAACTGCTGAAGATGACCGCCGACGAAGTGGGCGAAGGCGCCGCCGGCCTGCGTGAACGGCTGCAAGAGCGGCTGGCGCAGTCGAAAGACCGCCTGCTGGCCCTGCAGGACGTGGCCACCGAAAAGGCCAAGGCCGTGGGCCATGCGGCTGACGACTACGTGCACGAGCACCCCTGGAAGTCGGTGGCCATCGGCGCCGGCATCGGCGTCATCGTCGGCATGCTCATCGGCCGCCGTTGATGCGCAGCGCGTGCAGCCAGCGCGGTCTGGGCGCGGCCCAGTGCTGAGCCCCGGCCGCGCCTGAAACCCCCATGGCCGTGACCCCGCGGCCCGCCACGGGCGGGCTCTTCCAATCCCTGCGCGCCCTGCTCGGCACCACGCTGGGCATGGCCAAGCTGCGGCTGGAGCTTTTCGGCACCGAGCTCGAAGCCGAGAAGCTGCGCCTGCTCGACGCGCTGTGGCGCGTGGGCCTGGGCCTGCTGCTGCTGGGCGTGGCCGTGGTGCTGGCCGCCGGCTTCGTGCTGCTGCTGTTCTGGGACAGCTACCGCCTGGCCGCCCTGGGCGTGATGGTGCTGGTGTTCCTGGGCAGCGGGGTGGGCCTGCTGCTGTGGGCCCGCGCCGGCTTGAGGGCCGGCGAGGGGGGGCCGTTTGCCCTGTCGGTGGGCGAGTTGCAGCGCGACCTGCAGGGTTTGCAGGCGGCCGTGCGGCCGGCCTCGGCCGCTGCACCTGCGCCTGCCCCTGCCCAACCGCCTTCCAGCACCCCATGAACGAACGCGCGCAGGCGCTGGTGCGCCGTCAACACGAACTGCTGCGCCGCAGCGGCGAACTGCGCCACCAGTTCGCGCAGGAAGCCCGGGCCTGGCAGCGCCCGCTGGAGATTGCCGACCAGGTGCATGCCGGCTGGCGTTGGCTGCGCGCCCACCCCGAAGTGCCGCTGGCCGCCGCGGCGGTGCTGGTGGTGCTGCGCCCGCGCCGCGCCTGGCGCCTGGGCTGGAAGCTCTGGACGGGCTGGCGGCTGTGGCGCAGCCTGCAGCGGCAGGCTGCGCCGCTGGGCTTGTTGCGCCGGCCTTAGCGCCGGCCGGAGCGCCGGCGTTAGCGCCGCCCTTGGCTCTGCCTTAACGCCGCACCTGCCCCATCACCAGATGACGATGGGCTGCGCCGAGGCCATCGGGTCGCCCGGCTTGCAGCTGAAAGCCTGCGCAAACGCCGGAATGTTCGACAGTGGCCCCAGGATGCGCCAGCGGCCCGGAGAGTGCTGGCCCGTGCGCAGCTGGTCGATCATGGCTTCGGTGCGGTACTTGCCGCGCCACACCGTGGCGTGCGAGAGGAAAAAGCGCTGCTCGGGCGTGCGGCCTTCCACCAGCGGCGCCGCCTTGCCCGCAGCGCGCTGGCGCTCCAGCGCGATCTGCAGCCCGTCGAAGGCGATCTGGATGCCGGCCAGGTCGGAGATGTTCTCGCCCAGTGTCTGGCGGCCGTTGATGCGCACGCCGGGCACCGGTTCGTAGCTGCTGTAGAGCGCGGCCACGCGGTCGGCGCGTTCCTTGTAGGCCGCGGCGTCGGCGGGTTGCCACCAGTCGCGCAGGTTGCCCACGGCATCGAACTGGCGGCCGCGGTCGTCGAAGTGGTGTGTGATTTCGTGGCCGATGACCATGCCGATGCCGCCGTAGTTGCTGGCGTCGTCGGCCTTCTCGTCGAAGAAGGGCGGCTGCAGGATGCCGGCCGGGAAGACGATCTGGTTGCCGCCCGCCGCGAAGGCATTCACGATGTGTGGGCTGGTGTTCCAGCGGCTGCGGTCCACGGGCTTCTCAAGGTCGGCCAGGCGCTGCGCGGTGTGCCAGGCGTTGATCTTCAGCAGGTTGCCGGCAAAGTCATCCGGCTGCAGCACCAGGCCGTCGTAGGTCTTCCACTTCTCGGGCCCGCCGATCTTCACCGCCATCGCGGCCAGCTTGGCCTGTGCCAGCGTTTTCGTGGGCGCGCTCATCCAGGGCAGGGCGTCGATGCGGCGCTGCATGGCCAGCTTGATGTCGGCCACCATGGCCAGCGCACGCTGCTGTGCCAGTGGCGAGAAGGCCTTGGAAACGAAGACCTCGCCCAAGGTCTCGCCCAGCGGCGAGCCGCCCGTGCGCCCGCCGATCATCAGGATGACCTGCTCCACGCGCGGCGGCGCTGCGCGCAGGCCGCGGATGGCGCCCTGATAGAAATCGAAATGCGCCTGCGCCACGGCCTGCGGGCCGTACTCGGCCACGGCATCGAGCGCACGCACGCGCAAATAGGTGCGCCAGGTGTCCAGCGGCGCCTTTTCGGCCAGCGTGGCCAGGCCTTGCGCGAAGCCGGGCTGGCCGACGATGAGCCGCTGCGTCAGCGCGGCGCTGGGGCTCAGGCTGCCCGGGCCGAAATAGGCCTGCAGCCAGCCCGCCCAGTCGAAGCCCGGCGCCTGCAGCTGCAGCGAAGCCGGCGTCATCACGTTGTAGACGGCGTTGGGGTCGCGGCGCTGCACGCGCGTCATCGAGGCCTGGGCCAGTTCCTTCTCGAAGGCCATCAGCGCGTCCAGCGTGGCGGCGTCGGCGGGGGCGCCGGCGGCCTTCAGCAGGCGTTCGGCATACACGCGGTAGGCGGCCTGCAGCTTGCGGCTGTTCTCGTCGGTGTTGAGATAGTCGTCGCGGTCGGGCAGGCCCAGGCCGGCCTGGCTGAGCTGCAGCACATGGCGCGTGGCGTCTTTCGCGTCGGTGCCCACGAAGACGGCCAGCGGCGCGCTGACTTGCAGCCGCGCCATCTCGCCGATAAGCGCCGGCAGTGCGTCGCGCTGCACGCTGTTCACGCGCGCCAGCCAGGGCTGGACGGCGGAGAGGCCGCGCTTTTCGATGGCCGCGCTGTCCATGCCGGCGCGGTAGTGCGCGGCCAGCAGCTTCAGGCCGGGCGTGGTCTGGCGCGCGGGTTCGCGGGCCAGTTCGGCCAGGCCGGCTTCCAGCAGGCGGTCGTTGGCCACGCGCAAGGCGTCGAAGCTGCCGATGCGGGCGCGGTCGGCGGGCATCTCGGTGGCGGCCAGCCATTGGCCGTTGGCGTAGGCGTCGAAGTCGGTGCAGGCCAGGCTGGTGGCTGCGGTGGTGGCAGGGCTGGCGGTGCTGCTGGGCGCTGCGGTGGCTGCCGTCGCGGCGGTGCCGGCCACGGCGCTGGCGGTGCCTTGTGCGTGGGCCAGCAGCGGGGCGGCCAGCAGCAGCGCGCTGGCCAGGCGGTTCAGAAGGTGGGGCATGGGTGCAGTCCGGGGCTACAACGAAGCCGCGCAGTCTAGGGTGCCTGCGCCTTCGGTGCAGCAGGGGCTTGCGCTATCGTGCCGCCATGGCTGACTTGAGCTTTTTCTGGCACGACTACGAAACCTTCGGCCGCGTGCCGCGCCGCGACCGGCCCTCGCAGTTTGCCGGCGTGCGCACCGACGCCGAGCTGAACGAGATCGGCCCGCCGGTGATGCATTTCTGCCAGCCCGCGCCCGACTTTCTGCCCGACCCCGAGGCCGTGCTGCTCACCGGCATCCTGCCGCAGCAGGCGCTGCAGCAGGGCCTGCCCGAACACGCTTTTGCCGCCGCCATCGAACGTGAACTGGCGGAAGACGGCACCGTGGGTGTGGGCTACAACAGCATCCGCTTCGACGACGAGGTGACGCGCCACCTCTTCTGGCGTTGCCTCATCGACCCCTATGCGCGCGAATGGCAGAACGGCTGCGGCCGCTGGGACCTGCTGGACGTGGTGCGCTGCTGCTGGGCGCTGCGGCCCGAGGGCATCGAATGGCCCGTGCACACCAGTGGCGAGATGGCCGGCCGCCCCTCGTTCAAGCTGGAACACCTGACGGCCGCCAACGGCCTGGCCCACGAAGCCGCGCACGACGCGCTGAGCGACGTGCGCGCCACCATCGCCGTGGCGCGGCTGATCAAGACCAAGCAGCCGCGGCTGTGGGACTTCTGCCTGAAGCTGCGCAAGAAAGACGCCGTGGCGGCCGAGATCGGCGCCGGCCGGCCTTTCGTGCATCTCTCGGGCATGTACCCGGTGGAGCGCGGCTGCCTGGCGCTGGTATGGCCGCTGGCGCCGCACCCCACAAACAAGAACGAGCTCATCGTCTGGGACCTGGCGCAAGACCCCGGCGTGCTGGCCACGCTGGATGCTGCCGCGCTGCGCCGCCGCATGTTCACGCGCCAGGCCGAGCTGGATGCGGCCGGCCAGGGCGAAACCCGCCTGCCCATCAAGACCATCCACCTCAACAAGAGCCCCATCGTCATCGGCAACCTGAAGACGCTGGGTGATGCCGCCGAGCGCTGGGGCCTGGATGTGGCGCTGGCGCAGCGGCATGCCGAAGAGGCCGCGCAGCTGGGCCTGCAGCTGCAGCCGCTGTGGGCGCAGGTGTACGAACGCGAAACCCCCGCGCAGGCGCCCGATGTCGATGAAGACCTGTACGGCGGCTTCGTCGGCAACGACGACCGCCGCACGCTGCAGCGCCTGCGCGAGCTGAAGCCCGAGCAGCTCGCCACCAAGCGCGTGGCCTTCAACGACGGCCGGCTGGAAGAGCTGCTGTTCCGCTACCGTGCGCGCAACTTCCCCGCCACGCTGAGCGAAGACGAACAGGCGCGCTGGGAAGCGCACCGCGCCGAACGCCTGCATGAAGGACACGGCGGTGCCTTGACGCTGACGGCCTTCTTCGAGCGCATCGACACGCTGGCCGAAGCGGCCGACAGCGCCGGCGATGAACGCGCCCAGGCCCTGCTGGAAGCGCTGTACGACTACGCCGAAGGCATCGCGCCCGAGCTCGGGTGAAGGCGGGCGGCCTCGGTCGCGCCTCGTTCCGTCGCGCTTCGTTCAGGCCAGGCGCCCCACCGGCAAGGCCGCTGGCAGGCGCTGCAGCACACGCCAGCGCCAGGCCAGCAAGGCCGCGGTGAGGGCCAGCAGCCCGGCCAGCCAGGGGCCCAGCCAGACGGGGTGGCGGTGGTGCAGCCACATCGAAACTAGGCCCAGCACCAGGTAGGCCACGGCGGGCAAGAGGCGCGGGGCCATGGGTTCGGGCGATGCCCCTGAATGGTCGCGCCACAGCCAGGCGCTCAGCGGCAGCGCCACGCCCACCCAGGCCAGCGCGTACCACCCGTGGCCGGCCCATGCCAGGGCCACCAAGGCCGGCAGCAGGCCCAGCCACATCAGCAGGCTGTGCCGCCACTGGCGCCAGGCCAGCGCCCGGTTCAGCGCCGCGCCGCGCGGCAGGCCGGGCAGCAAGACCAGCAAGGCCTGCTCTCGGCGCGAGCGCCACAAGGCCACGGGCAGCACCGTCACGGCGCTCATGGCGACGAAGCCCAGCCCGACCGAGATGCCGACACGCCCATGTTCTATGAAGAGCCCGAGGCTCTGCCCGGTGAGTGCGGCCGTGACGAGCAGGGCCAGCCCGAGGACTGTCTGCACCATCAGCACCGAGACGAGCTGGCCCACCCAATGCTGCCGCCCGTGCAGCACCACTTCGGCCCGGGCCATCACGCTGCGGGGGCGGGCCAGGCAGCGCCGCAGCCAGGCATCTGCCAGGGCCTGGCCGGGCCAGTTCATCCAGGCGCCCCAGCGGCCATAGGCGGCCCAGGCCTTCGCGGGGTTGGTGGGGAAGAGTGCCACTGCCTGGCGCCACTGTTCGCGCTGGCGGTAGGCTTGCGCATGCCGCTGCCCCTGCTGGCCCACCAGGGCCGCCAGCAAGGCGCCCAGCACGGCCAGCAACAGCAGGCTGGTGCCCAGGGCCCAGGTGTGCCACACGGGCTCGACGCTCGCCCAGACCTGCTGGCCCCCGCGCAGCCACAGCTGCACGGCCAACGTGGGCGTACACCCCGCCACCACCCACACCCACCACCAGCGCAGGCCCGCCGCCACCACCAGCAGCAGCAAGCCCGTGCCCAGCGCAGCGGCCAGCGCCAGGCGGGCGCTGGCGGCCAGGTCACCCAGGCCCAGCGCGGCGGCGCCGACGCCGGCCAGCACACCCGCGCTGGCCACCATCACCGCCCACAGGCCCAGCGCGGCACGGTGGATGGCGTGCCGGTGGCCGGGCACGAGTTGCAGCGCATGCGGGTGGTCCAGGCGCAGCAGCGCCGAGAACTGCACGCCCCACACCGAAGCCAGCCCGGCCAGCAACAGCACGCCCGCCACGCCTGCCGCGACGCGTGCCGGCAGCCAGGCCAGCGCCAGACCCGCCGGCACCACGTAAATGAGCAAGGCCACCAGGCCGTAGAGGTGCAGCGCCCACAGGCGGCCATCGTTGCGGCGCCATTGCCAGGCGGCACGCAGCATCAGCTGGGCAGACGATGGTGTGTTCATCGCGGTTTTCATGTCAGCGCCAGGAAGAGGTCTTCCAGCGTCACCGGCTCGGCGGCCGTGCCCTGCGGCAAGGGCGGCACCGAGGTGCCCGCCGTCAGGCGCGCCAGCACCTGCGCACGCCCTTGCGGCAGGGGCGTGTGTTTCAGGCTTTGTGCGCCCAGGCGCTGCAGCAGCGCCTGCACCTCGGCGGCGGGGCCGGAGAACTGGCGCACTTCCTCCAGCAGTTCGTCCAGCGGCGCCTGCAGCGCGATGCGCCCGCCGTGCATGAAAGCCATGTGGAAGGCCACGCGCTCCAGGTCGGACAGGATGTGCGTGGAGAAGACCACCGTGGTGCCCCGCTCCAGCACCTGGCCGACGAGCTCGGCCAGGAAGTCGCGCCGGCCGGCGGGGTCGAGGCTGGCCACGGGTTCGTCCAGCACCAGCAGGTCGGGCTCGTGCGCCAGGGCGCGGATGATGGACAGCCGCTGCTGCTGCCCGCCGCTGAGCTTGCCGATGCGCTGGTGCGGCGGTATCTCCCAGCGCGACAGCAGGCCCTGGGCCTTGGCCTCGTTCCAGCGCGGGTAGAAACTGCGGAAGTAGGCCAGCAGCTGCGCGGCCGTGAAGCTCTCGAAGAGATCGGACTGCTGCGGCACGTAGCCGATGCGCGCGCGCACCGCGTCGCTGGGGGCGGTGGCCGGCTCGCCGAAAAGCTGCACGCGGCCGGCCAGCGGTTCGCGCAGGCCCAGCAGGGTTTCCAGCAGCGTGGTCTTGCCGGCGCCGTTGCGGCCCAGCAGGCCCACCACCTGGCCCGGCAACAGCTGCCAGCTCAGGCCCTGCAGCACGGGGGCGCCGCCAGGGTAGGCCAGGGTCACGTCGGCCAGCTCGGCGGTGGGTGCGGTGGTCGACAGCACATGCGCGTTCATGGGTGTTCGTCCTCGTCCAGGATGTCGGAAAACAGCTTCATCACGGTGGCCTTGGGCAGCTGCAGCTGCCGCGCCTCGGCGGCGGCGCGCGAAAGCGCTGGCCGCAGCAGCTCGATGCGTGAAGCCGCCGGCTGCGCGCGCTGGTGCTGCGGCGCCACGCGCATGGCCAGGCCGCGGCGGCGCTCCAGCAGGCCTTCGGCTTCCAGCAGGCTGTAGGCCTTGGAGATGGTCATGGGGTGCACGGCCAGCTGCTGCGCCAAGTCACGCACCGAAGGAATCTCGTCGCCGGCCTTGATCTGCCCGCTGGCCACGCGCCGCCGCACGTGTTCCACCAGCTGCCGGTAGATGGGCTCGGCCGAGCCGGTCTGGATGCTGAAGGCGAAGTCGGGGTTCACGGCAGGTGTCTAGGTGTACCACTACGATAGTACACATGGGACGCAGCGGTCAACACCCGACCCCGGGCGTGGGTGGCGTCTGGATGCTGAGAAGGGGCTAGCGCGCGTGCGCTGAAGCGGCGGCGCTGGCCGCAGTCGCGGTGGGGGCCGCAGCGGCGGCCGAGGCCGGCATCAGCGGCGCCAGCGGGCTCTCGCCGGCATCGTCGATGCGCTGCACGAAGCCGCCTTCGGCGAATTCGGCATAGCGCCAGTCGTTGCCCACGGCCACCACGCCCCAAGGTTCGGCCAGGGGCTGGAAGGGCACACCGCGCAGCGCACGCGCCATCACATCGATCCACACCGGCAAGGCCAGCCCGCCGCCCGATTCCCGCTCGCCCAGGCTGCGCGGTTCGTCGTGGCCTATCCACGCCGCCGCGGCGATGCCGGGCGCCCAGCCGGCGAACCAGGCGTCCACGGCGTCGTTGGTGGTGCCGGTCTTGCCGTAGATGTCGCTTCGGCCCAGGCTGGCCTGCGCGCGCGCGGCGGTGCCGCGCACCGTGACGTCGCGCATCAGCGTGTTCACGAGAAAGGCGTTGCGTTCGGGGATGACGCGCGTGCTCTCGCTCAGCGGCTCGGGCAGCGGCGCCTGGAACAGCACCTGGCCCTGCGCGTCGACGATTTTCTCGATGAGCACCGGCGTCACGCGGTGCCCGCCGTTCGCGAACACCGCGTAGGCCTGGGCCAGCTGCATGGGCGTGACGCTGCCGGTGCCCAGTGCCAGCGTGAGGTTGGCGGGGTGGCGGTTCAGTTCGAAGCCGAAGCGCGTGAGCCACTGCCGCGCTTCGGGCAGGCCGGTTTCCTTCAAGGCGCGGATGCTCACCAGGTTCTTGCTGCGCACCAGGCCGTCGCGCAGCGTGATCTCGCCGTCGAACTTGTCGTCGCTGTTCTGCGGGTTCCAGCCGTTCAGGCCGGGCTGGTCGTCGCTGCCCAGCAGCGGCGCGTCGTTCACCAGGGTCTCGGGCATCACGCCCTGTTCCAGCGCGGCCGAATACAGGAAAGGCTTGAAACTGGAACCCGGCTGGCGCCAGGCGCTGGTGACACGGTTGAACTGCTGGCGGCTGAAGGAAAAGCCGCCCACCAGCGCGCGCACGCGGCCGGTGGTGGGGTCGAGGGCCACGAAGGCACCATCGGCCTGCGGCCATTGCGCCAGCTGCCAGGTGGGCGCGGCGTTGGGCGTGCGGCCCGGCGTGGCCAGCAGCCGCACGATGCTGCCGCGGCGCAGCGCCAGCGCCGGCTTGGCCTGCGGCTGCAGCGCGGCCTGCACCCAGCGCAGGCTGTCGCCGCGCAGCGTGACGGTGTCGCCGCTGGCCAGCCGGGCCACCAGCTCGCGCGGGCTGGCGGCCAGCACGATGGCCAGGCGCAGGTCGTCGTCGTCGCGGCCGTCCTTCAGCGCCAGGCCCACGGCGCGCTCCACGCGCTCGGCACCTTCGGCATCGTCGGGCAGGGTTTCGAAGCCTTCGGGGCCGCGCCAGGGCTGGCGGCGTTCATGCGCCAGCAGGGCGCGGCGCAGCGCGGCGTGCGCGGCGCGCTGGTCGTCGGCGCGCAGCGAGGTGAAGACGCGCACGCCTTCGGTGTAGGCCTTGTCGCCCAGGCGCTCCACCACGGCGCGCCGCGCCATCTCGGCCACGTGCTGGGCCTGCACGTCCACGAAGGCCGGCCGGCGGTAGACCAGCCGCGTGGCCACGGCCGCGTCGTGCTGGGCCTGCGTGATGGCACCGGTGGCCAGCATGCGCCGCAGCACCTGCTGCTGGCGTCGCGTGGCCGCCGCTGCGTTGTTGATGGGGTTGGCCCAGATGGGGTTCTGCTGCAGCCCGGCGAGCATGGCGGTTTCGGCCAGGTTCAGCTGCGCCAGCGGCTTGCCGAAGTAGACCTGCGCCGCCGCGCCATAGCCGTACGCGCGCTGGCCGAGGTAGATCTGGTTCAGGTAGAGCTCGAGGATCTCGTCCTTGCTCAGCTGCTGCTCCAGCTGGCGCGCGATCAGCGCTTCCTTCACCTTGCGCTCCACCGTGCGCTGCGTGCTCAGGAAGAAGGTGCGCGAGACCTGCTGCGTGATGGTGCTGGCCCCGCCACCGATGCCGCCGGTGAGGTTGGACCACACCGCCCGCACCACGCCCTTCCAGCTGATGCCGCTGTGCTCATAAAAGCTGGCGTCTTCCACCGCCAGCACGGCCTGCTTCAGCAGCGGCGGCGTGGCCGCGATGGGCACGAAGATGCGGCGCTCGCTGCCGAACTGCGCGATCTCGCTGCCGTCGGCGGCCAGCACCTGCAGGTGCTGGCGGGGGCGGTAGTCCACGGCCTTGTCCAGCGGCGGCAGGTCGAAGCTCCACCACAGCGTCAGCAGCGACAGCAGCAGCAGGCCGATGGCCGCCAGGCCCGCCAGCAAGGCCAGCGTGCCCAGCACCACCATTCCACCGCGGCGGCGCGCGGCGCTGGCCAGCAAGGTCAAGGCTGCAGCTCGAAGAGCGCGGTGCCGTCGCCCTGGTCTTGCACCAGGCGCACCTGCGGCGCACGCGCCAGGTGGGGAATGCCGCCCGCGCCCGAGACGAAGCGCAGCTTCACGCCCGGCACGGGCAGGATGCGCCAGTTGCCGTCGGCCGTCGGGTTCACGGTGCGCGCGGTCTGCAGGTACTGCACCAGGGCCTCGCGGTTTTCGTCAGGGGCATCGAGCACGATGTTGCTGCCGTCCAGCCCCGGGAAACTGCCGCCGCCCGAAGCGCGGTAGTTGTTCGTCACCACCAGGAACTCGGCGTCGTCGGCCACGGGGCGGCCCTGGTACTGCAGGTCGACGATGCGCCGCGCCTGCGGGGCGGCCAGCTTGCCGCTGCGTTCATAACGCGCGGGCTGCGTCACGTCGATGCGGTAGCTCAGGCCGTCGAGGGTGTCGAAGTTGAAGCTGGGGAAGGCCGGGTTCAGCAGGTTCTGCTCGGCCGGGCCCGCGGGGTTGATCTGGTTGAAGGCGCCGGCCGAGAACTCCAGCCACTCGCGCACCTGCGCGCCGCGCAGCTTCACCACCTTCACGGTGTTGGGGAAGATGTAGAGGTCGGCCACGTTGCGCAGCGCCAGCGGGCCGGTGGCAATGTCGGTGTAGTTGCCCGGCCCGCCACGCCCGCCGGTCTTGAAGGGCGCGCTGGCCGAGAGCAGCGGCAGCTTCTCCAGCGGCGTGCCCGCCAGCGCGCGGCGCGCATAGGCCAGCTGCGCCTGGCTGACGAGCTGCACGCTGGGGTCGTCCATCACCTGCGCAAAGTAGCTGTGGATGGGCGCGGTGGTGCGCGCCACCTCGGCCCGCATGTGGGCCACGGCGCCTTCGTGGCTGGGCTTCACCAGCGCAATGATCTCGGGGTCGGGCGCCACCAGGGCCTTGCGCGTGGCGCGGTCGTGGATGGGGCGGATTTCGGCACGGGCATCGGTCACCTGCCACTGCGCGCCTTGCCGGTTCAGCACGAGGTCGATGACACCCAGGTGGCTGCCCCAGGCACCCGGCATGGCTGCGGGCACGCCGTTGATGGTGCCCTTGGCGAGGTCGACCTTGGCATGCTGGGCGAAGGCCGCGCCCGGGAATTCACCGTGCGAATGGCCGAAGAGGATGGCGTTGACGCCCGGCACCTCGGCCAGCGCGCCCACCACGTTCTCGGCCATGGGCCCCAGCTCGCCGCGCGCGAAGCCGCTGTGCGCCAGCACCACCACGATATCGGCGCCTTCGGCCTTCATGCGCGGCACCAGGGTGCGTGCGGTGGCCACCATGTCGAGCGCGCGCACGCGGCCTTGCAGGTGCTGGCGGTCCCACAGCATCACCTGCGGCGGCACGAGGCCGATGACACCCACCTTCAGCGTGTGCGGCTGGCCGGCTTCGTCCATGAAGCGGCGCTCCAGCAGCACATAGGGCGTGAAGGCCGGGCGCGCCTGCTCGGCGGGGCTGCCGTCGTCCACCACGATGTTGGCGCTGAGGAAGGGGAACTGGGCCCCGGCGATGGCCTGGCGCAGGAAGGGCAGGCCGAAGTTGAACTCGTGGTTGCCCAGGGCCGCAGCGTCGAAGCGCAGGGTGTTCAGCGCCTTCACGGCCGGGTGCACCTCGCCGGGCGCCAGCGGCTTCACCCTGGCGATGAAGTCGCCCAGCGGGCTGCCTTGCAGCAGGTCGCCGTTGTCGAAGAGCAGGGTGTTCTTCGCCTCGCTGCGCGCGGCCTTGATGAGCGTGGCCGTGCGGTCCAGGCCGTGGGTTTCCACGGCGCGGTCTTGGTAGTAGTCCCAACCCAGCAGGTGCATGTGCAGGTCGCTGGTGTGCAGCACCCGCAGCTTCAGCTGCTGGGCCTGCGCGGCCATGAGGGGCCAGCACAAGGCCAGGGCCAGGAAGGACAGCAAGGGCTTTTTCATGCGCGGTGCAGGGCAGAAGGGGTGTCAGCCGAACCAGGCTTGCTGCAGTTCAGCGGGCAGCGGCGGCGCCCCGGCCAGCCGGGTGCGCTGCGCGCGCTCGATGAGCTGCCAGAAGTAGCGGAAGCTGGCGCGGTCGTGCAGGGTGTTGCGGTGGCGGATGGGCGCCCATTGCGCGGCCTGGGCCCGTGTGATGATCTCGATGGCGTCTTCAAGTTCAGCCGCGCTGGGCGAAAAAGCCTCGACGATGGGCCGCACCTGCGAGGGGTGGATGCTCCACATGCGCGTGTAGCCCAGCTGGCGGCAGGCTCTTTGCGCGGCGGCCTTCAGCGCCGTGGTGTCCTGGAATTCGGTGACCACGCAGTGAGACGGGGTCTTGTTCGCCGCATGCGCAGCGGCAGCGATTTCCAGCTTCGCGCGCAGCACCAGCGGGTGGCTGAACTGGCCTTCGGCGCCCATCGCGCTTTGTGGAATGGCGCCGCGGTGGGCCGAGACGAAATCCATCAGCCCGAAGGACAGCGATTCCACGCGCGGCAGCGCCGCGATGGCAAACACTTCGCGCAGCGCGCCGTGGGTTTCGATGAGCACGTGCAGCGGCACGGCAGCGCTGGCCGGGGTTTGCAGGGTTTCCAGCCACTGCAGAGCACGCTGCACGTCGGCCAGACCTTCGGGCTTGGGCAGCATCACGTAGGCCGGCGCGCGCGGGCTGGCCAGCACGGTGGCGGCCACTTCGGCAAAGCGCGGGTGCTGCGCCGGCAGCAGGCGCACGCCCACGCGGCCGTGGCAGTTGCCGGGGCCGTTCAGCAGGCCGACGATCAGCTGCGCCTGGTCAAGCTCGCCGCCCACGGGCGCGCCGTCTTCGTTGTCCAGCGTCACGTCGAACACCGGGCCCAGCTCGGCCTGCAGCTGCAGGCTCTTGGTCATGCGGGGCTCGACGCCGGCGTAGTGGTCGCAGACGGGCAGGGGCGGCGCGGCGGCCTCCTCGGCACCGAAAAGCACCACGCGAGGGTGCAATGCATGGGGCGTGGGCCCAAGGGCCGGGGCGGTGGGGTCGGGCACGGCGGCGGCTGGGTGAAAGCGGGGAAAGCCCCGCAGTGTAGGCCGTGCGCCACTCGAAAAAAGAGGCCCCGCGGGGCCTCTGTCGTTGGGGCTGGGTGCCTGCCGTGCTTTACAGCAGGTGCTTTACGCCTTCTTGCTCACCCACCAACTCGGCCAGCGTCTTGTCGATGCAGCCCTGGCTGAATTCATCGATGGCCAGGCCTTCGACGATCTTGTACTTGCCGCCCTCGCAGGTGACCGGGTAGCCGAACATGGTGTCTTTGGGGATGCCGTATTCGCCGTTGCTGGGCACGCCCATGGTCACCCAGCCGCCGTTCGTGCCCAGGGCCCAGTCGCGCATGTGGTCGATGGCGGCGTTGGCGGCGCTGGCCGCCGAAGACAGGCCGCGTGCTTCGATGATGGCCGCGCCGCGCTTGCCTACGGTGGGCAGGAACACGTCTTTGTTCCAGGCGTGGTCGTTGATCATGTCCTTCACGCTGGCGCCTTCGGTGGTGGCGAAGCGGTAGTCGGCGTACATCGTCGGGCTGTGGTTGCCCCACACCGCCAGGTTCTTGATGCTGGCCACCGGCTTGCCGGTCTTCGCGGCTAGCTGGCTGAGGGCGCGGTTGTGGTCCAGGCGCAGCATGGCGGTGAAGTTCTCGCGCGGCAGGCTGGGCGCGCTCTTCATCGCGATCCAGGCATTGGTGTTGGCGGGGTTGCCCACCACCAGCACCTTGACGTCGCGGCTGGCGACGGCGTCCAGCGCCTTGCCCTGGCCGATGAAGATCTGGCCGTTGATGCTGAGCAGCTCGGCGCGCTCCATGCCGGCCTTGCGCGGCATGCTGCCCACGAGCAGGGCGTAGTCGGTGTCCTTGAAGGCGGTCATGGGGTCGCTGTGCGCTTCCATGCCGGCCAGCAGCGGGAAGGCGCAGTCATCCAGTTCCATCATCACGCCCTTCAGGGCCTTCTGCGGGCCTTCCACGGGCACTTCCAGCAGCTGCAGGATGACCGGCTGGTCCTTGCCCAGCATTTCGCCGCTGGCAATGCGGAACAGCAAGGCATAGCCGATCTGGCCGGCGGCGCCGGTCACTGCCACGCGTACGGGCTTCTTGGACATGGGGGTCTCCTGGGTCAAAAAAGAAAGGGGGTCGTGCGGATGCAGGAAGGCGTGATTCTAGTCACCGCACCCTGACTTAAGTCTTATGTCTTATGCAAGACTTCTGGGCGAGAATGCACACCATGCCTGCAGCTGCCGCACCCGCACCCGCACCCGCACCCGCACCCGTTGCTGCTGCCTTGGCGGCGCCCGCTGCGACGGCCGTGGCGGCCTTGCCCGGCACACCCGCCTTCAGCCCGCTGTACCAGCAGATCAAGGCGCTGCTGCTGCAAAGCCTGCAGGCCGGCGAGTGGCTGCCGGGGCAGGCCATTCCCAGCGAGGTGGAGCTGGCCGCGCGCTTCCGCGTCAGCCAGGGCACCGTGCGCAAGGCCATCGACGAGATGGCCACCGACAACGTGCTGGTGCGCCGCCAGGGCAAGGGCACCTTCGTGGCCACGCACGCCGAGCGCGCCACACAGTTCCGCTTCCTGCGGCTGCTGCCCGACGACGGCAGCGCCCCGCAACTGCAGCGCCGCCTGCTGGAGTGCCGCCGCATGCGCGCGCCGGCCGAGGTGGCACGGTTGCTGGCGCTGGGCGCTGGCGAACCCGCCGTGCAGGTGCGGCGCCTGCTGCTGGCGGTGCAGGGCACCGAACTGCGGCCGGTGGTGCTGGACGACATCTGGCTGCCCGGCACGCCCTTCAAGGGCCTGACGGCCGAGCGGCTGCAGGCCTGGCGCGGGCCCATGTATCGGCTGTTCGAGGCCGAATTCAATGTGCACATGATCCGTGCCGAAGAGAAGCTCAGGGCCGTGGCCGCCGGCGCGGCCGACGCTGCGCAGCTGGCGGTGGCCGAAGGGGCGCCGCTGCTGTCGGTGGAACGCCTGGCCTACACCTATGGCGACCGCCCCGTGGAACTGCGCCGCGGGCTCTATCACACCGAGGCTCACCACTACCGCAACGAGCTGAGCTGAGTACTGTCAAGATCACCTGCACAGGCCCGTGTAAGCCTGGTGCCTTGAAATAAACTCCGGGGGTTTCACCCGGTTTCATCCCGAGAACAACACATGGCTGAGATTAGTAGACCCAGACCCGTCGCCAGGCCCGGCACCATGCGCCTGATCGACGCGGTGAAGTACCGGTTGCCCGTGGCCGCGCTGGTGTCCATCCTGCACCGTGTCAGTGGCGCCATCATGTTCGTGCTGCTGCCTTTCGTGATCTGGCTCTTCGACGTCAGCGTCACCTCCGAAATCAGCTTCGAGAGCTTCACCAGCGCGTTCACGGCGGGGCTGGGTTTCCTGCCGGGTTGGATGGTGAAGCTGGTGGTGCTGGGCCTGATCTGGGCCTTCCTGCACCACTTCATTGCCGGCGTGCGGCACCTGTGGATGGACATGACGCACAGCGTCACCAAGGCCCAGGGTCATTCTTCGGCGGTGGTCACGCTGGCCAGCAGCCTGGTGCTGACGGCCGTGCTGGGCGCCAAGCTCTTCGGCCTGTACTGAGCGGGGCGCGCGATGTCTGTCAACTACGGTTCCAAGCGCGTCGTCACCGGCGCCCACTACGGCATGCGCGACTGGCTCAGCCAACGCGTCACGGCCGGCCTCATGGCCCTGTACACGGTGCTGCTGCTGGCGCAGGTGATCTTCACCAGCGGCCCCATCACCTACGACGTGTGGGCCGGCATCTTCGCCGCGCAGTGGATGAAGGTGCTGACCTTCGTCATCTTCGTCACCCTGGGCTGGCATGCCTGGGTGGGCGTGCGCGACATCTGGATGGATTACGTCAAGCCTGCGGCCGTTCGTCTGGTGCTGCAGGTATTCACCATCGTCTGGCTCGTGGGCTGCATGGGCTGGGCCATACAAGTGCTCTGGAGGCTGTAAGTCATGGCACTGACCAACTCTCTTCCGCGTCGCAAGTTCGACGTCGTCATCGTGGGTGCCGGCGGTTCCGGCATGCGCGCTTCGCTGCAACTGGCGCTGGCCGGCCTGAACGTGGCGGTGCTGAGCAAAGTGTTCCCCACGCGCAGCCACACGGTGGCGGCACAGGGCGGCATCGGTGCTTCTCTCGGCAACATGGCCGAGGACAACTGGCACTACCACTTCTACGACACCGTGAAGGGTTCCGACTGGCTGGGCGACCAGGACGCCATCGAGTTCATGTGCCGCGAAGCGCCCAAGGTGGTGTACGAGCTCGAGCACATGGGCATGCCCTTCGACCGCAACCCCGACGGCACCATCTACCAGCGCCCCTTCGGCGGCCACACCGCCAACTACGGTGAAAAGCCCGTGCAGCGCGCCTGCGCCGCGGCCGACCGCACCGGCCACGCCATGCTGCACACGCTGTACCAGCAGAACGTGAAGGCCCGCACCAACTTCTTCGTCGAGTGGATGGCGCTGGACCTCATCCGCGACGCCGAAGGCGACGTGCTGGGCGTCACCGCGCTGGAGATGGAAACCGGCGATGTCTACATCCTGGAAGCCAAGACCACGCTGTTTGCCACCGGCGGCGCAGGCCGCATCTTCGCGGCCAGCACCAACGCCTTCATCAACACCGGTGACGGCCTGGGCATGGCGGCGCGCGCCGGCATTCCGCTGGAAGACATGGAGTTCTGGCAGTTCCACCCCACCGGCGTGCACAACGCGGGCGTGCTGCTGACGGAAGGCTGCCGCGGCGAAGGCGCCATCCTGCGCAACAGCAACGGCGAGCGTTTCATGGAACGCTATGCGCCCACCTTGAAAGACCTGGCCCCGCGCGACTTCGTCTCGCGCTGCATGGACCAGGAAATCAAGGAAGGTCGAGGCTGTGGCCCCAACAAGGACTACATCAACCTCGACATGACCCACCTGGGCGGCGACACGATCATGAAGCGCCTGCCCAGCGTCTTCGAGATCGGCCACAACTTCGCCAACGTCGACATCACCAAGGAACCCATACCCGTCGTGCCGACCATCCACTACCAGATGGGCGGCATACCCACCAACATCCACGGCCAAGTGGTGGTGCCCAAGAACGGCAACCCCAACAGCATCGTCAACGGCTTCTACGCCGTGGGCGAATGCAGCTGCGTCAGCGTGCACGGCGCCAACCGCCTGGGCACCAACTCGCTGCTCGACCTGCTGGTCTTCGGCCGCGCGGCCGGCAACCACATCGTCGACACCGCCTTGAAGACGAAGACGCACAAGCCGCTGCCGGCCGATGCCGCCGACGCCAGCCTGGCCCGCCTGGCCCGCCTGGATGCCAGCAGCAGCGGCGAGTACGCGCAGGATGTCGCCAACGACATCCGCGACACCATGCAGCAGCACGCCAGCGTCTTCCGCACCCAGGCCATGATGGACGAGGGCGTGGTGAAGATGGCTGCGCTGACCGAGCGCGCCAGGAGCATCGGCCTGAAGGACAAGAGCAAGGTCTTCAACACTGCGCGCATCGAGGCGCTGGAAGTCGACAACCTCATCGAAAGCGCCAACGCCACCATGGTGAGCGCAGCCGCGCGCAAGGAAAGCCGCGGTGCGCACACCGTGAACGACTACGGCGACACGCCCGACTGCCCGAACGGCCGAAACGACGCCGTGTGGATGAAGCACAGCCTTTGGTATTCCGAAGGCAACCGTCTCGACTACAAGCCGGTGAACCTGAAGCCGCTGACGGTGGAATCCGTGCCCCCGAAGGTTCGTACCTTTTAAGTGGAAAGCAGTAAAGCCATGACGCTCCGCACCTTCCAGATCTACCGCTACGACCCCGACACCGACGAGAAGCCGCGCATGCAGACGCTGCAGGTCGAACTCGACGGCAACGAGCGCATGCTGCTGGATGCGCTGAACAAGCTGAAGAAGGTCGACCCCACGCTGAGCTTCCGGCGCAGCTGCCGCGAAGGCGTGTGCGGTTCTGACGCGATGAACATCAACGGCAAGAACGGCCTGGCCTGCCTGACCAACATGCGCACGCTGCCGGGCACCATCGTGCTGAAGCCGCTGCCGGGGCTGCCGGTCATTCGCGATCTCATCGTCGACATGACGCTGTTCTTCAAGCAGTACAACAGCATCAAGCCCTACCTGGTGAACGACACGCAGCCGCCCGAGAAAGAGCGCCTGCAGAGCCCGGAAGAGCGCGAAGAGCTCAACGGCCTGTACGAGTGCATCTTGTGCGCCAGCTGCAGCACCAGCTGCCCCAGCTTCTGGTGGAACCCCGACAAGTTCGTCGGCCCGGCCGGCCTGCTGCAGGCCTACCGCTTCATCGCCGACAGCCGCGACCACGACACCGCCGGCCGCCTGGACAACCTGGAAGACCCCTACCGGCTCTTCCGTTGCCACACCATCATGAACTGCGTCGATGTCTGCCCCAAGGGCCTGAACCCGACGAAAGCCATCGGCAAGATCAAAGAGCTGATGGTCCGCAGAGCCATCTGAAGCCATGGACGCGCTGCTCGACGAACGATCGCTGTCCAAGCTGAAGTGGCGCTGCCGCCGCGGCTTGCTGGAGAACGACCTCTTCGTGCAGCGCTTCTTCCGCACCCACGAAGCCACGCTCACGGTGCGGCAGGCGAGTGGCCTGCAGGCGCTGATGGCGCTGGCCGACAACGACCTGCTCGACCTGCTGCTGTGGCGCAAGCAGCCCGCCGATCTGCCCGACGAAGCATGCGACACCCCCGAAGTGCACGAGGTGCTGGCCTTGATGCGCAACGCCCGCCACTGACACACCAGCCCCTGCCGCCCGAACCCGAAGAAAGGCCCAGCCCATGACCCCCTCCGACGTGAAAGCCACCCTGTCCTTCTCGGATGGCAGCCCCAGCATGGAACTGCCCCTGTACAAGGGCAGCATCGGGCCCGATGTCATCGACATCCGCAAGCTCTACGCGCAGACCGGCAAGTTCACCTACGACCCTGGCTTCCTCAGCACCGCCAGCTGCAACAGCACCATCACCTACATCGACGGCGACAAGGGCGAGCTGCTCTACCGCGGCTACCCCATCGAGCAGCTGGCCACGCAGTGCGACTTCCTGGAAGTCTGCTACCTGCTGCTGAAGGGTGAACTGCCCAACGCCACCCAGCGCACCGACTTCACCAAGCTCGTCACCAACCACACGATGGTGAACGAGCAGATGCAGTTCTTCCTGCGCGGTTTCCGCCGCGACGCGCACCCGATGGCGGTGATGACGGGCCTGGTGGGCGGCCTCTCGGCCTTCTATCACGACAGCACCGACATCACGAACCCGGTGCACCGCGAGATCAGCGCCATCCGCCTGATCGCGAAGATGCCCACGCTGGTGGCCATGGCCTACAAGTACGGCATCGGCCAGCCCTACATCTACCCGAAGAACTCGCTGAGCTACAGCGCGAACTTCATGCGCATGATGTTCGCCACGCCGTGCGAAGAGTACGAGCCCGACGACGTGCTGGTGCGCGCCATTGACCGCATCTTCATCCTGCACGCCGACCACGAGCAGAACGCCAGCACCTCCACCGTGCGCCTGTGCGGCAGCAGCGGCACCAACCCGTTCGCGGCCATTGCCGCGGGCGTGGCCTGCCTGTGGGGCCCGGCGCACGGCGGCGCCAACGAGGCTGCGCTGACGATGCTGAAGGACATCCAGCGCCAGGGCGGCATCGAGAAGATCGGTGAGTTCATCAAGCAGGTGAAGGACAAGAACAGCAACGTCAAGCTGATGGGCTTCGGCCACCGCGTCTACAAGAACTACGACCCGCGCGCCAAGCTGATGCGCGAGACCTGCCACGAGGTGCTGCAGGCCACCGGCCTGCACGACGACCCGCTGTTCAAGCTGGCCATGGCGCTGGAGAAGATTGCGCTGGAAGACGACTACTTCGTCAGCCGCAAGCTCTACCCGAACGTCGACTTCTACTCGGGCATCGTGCAAAGCGCCCTGGGCATCCCGGTGAGCCTGTTCACCGCCATCTTCGCGCTGGCCCGCACGGTGGGCTGGATCGCGCAGCTCAACGAGATGATCGGCGACCCCGAGTACAAGATCGGCCGTCCGCGCCAGCTGTTCGTGGGTTCCCCGGCCCGTTCGGTGAAGCCCATCAGCGAGCGCTGATGACCCCAGCCCGGCGCCGCAGGGTGCTGGCAGCCAAGAAAAAGGCCACCCGAGGGTGGCCTTTTCGCTGGGCGAAGGAAGTGCGGCTCAGCGCAGTTCCTGGGCCAGGCGCGCGATGATGGCCTTGGCGTTGTCGCCGGTTTCCGGGGCACCCGCCGAGGTCTGCACCGTCACTTCCGACTGCCCGGCCGCGCTCTTCACCACCACGCGGTAGCGCAGGGCGGCCAGCGGGTTGTCGGTCTTGCCGAAGAGGCGCGACCAGAAACCCGGCTCTTCCTTGCCCGCGCTCTTGGGGTCGACATAACGCACGAAGTACACGCCGGCTGAACGGTCGCGGTCTTCCACCGTGAAGGCACTGCGGTCCAGCGCCACGCCCAGGCGGCGCCAGGCGCGGTCGAAGGGTTCGGCGATGGTCAGGGAGGTGGCCTGCGGGGCCACCACCGCCGCGGGTGCGCCCGAGGGAGCGGCGGGCGCTGCGCCGGGCGCGGCCGTGGCGCCAGGCGCCGGGGCGGCGGAAGCCAGAGCGGCACGCGCCGGCTGCTCGGCAGCGCCGAGCGTCACCAGCAGGCGGCTCAGCAACTCGGCTTCGAGTTCGGGTTCTGAGGGGCGGGCGCGCCAGGTGGTGCCGCTGTCACGCGCCTCGCCCACCTTCACTTCTTCGATGCCGCGGTGGGTGATGTAGATCTCGGTGCCGGCGGTCGTGCGCTCCAGGCGCGTGCGGTAGCTGTCGCGTTCGCCGGTGTCGTACAGGTTGCCCAGCAGGCGCCCGAAGGTGTTGCGGATGACGTCGTTGGGCAGCTTCGCGCGGTTTTCCGAGAAGTTGGTTTCCATCACGCCCGTGGCGGCGTTCTCTTCCACCAGCGTGAAGCCGCGTTCCTGCCAGAAGGCCTTCAGGCGCGGCCACAGCACCTCGGGCGCTTGCGGCACCAGCAGCCAGCGTTTGGCGCCGTCGCGCACCACGCGCATGTCGCCCAGGTTGTTCAGCGCCACGCTGGGGGTCGAGGCCGCCTGCGCAGCGGGCACGGCCCCGGCTGCAGCCGCGCTGATGACGCCGCCTTGCGGCTGGAAGCGCGATTCGCGGGCCAGTTGCGTGAGGTTGGGCGGCACTTCCAGCGGCTGGGTGCGGATGGTGTTGGTGCGGTAGTCGACCTTCTCGCCGGCAAACAGGCCGTCGCCGGTGGTGGTGCAGCCGGCCAGCAGGGCGGCCGCGGCCAGGGCCGTCAGCGTCATCTGCGTCGTCAGGGCCGCCGGGCGGGTGTCCGGGGCCGGTGCAGCGGCGGGAGCGAAGGAATCAGCGTTCACGTTGGGGGGTCTCCGCAGCGGCCGTCTCGGGCCCTGCCATCAGGTCGATGGGGATCAGCAAAAAGGTTGCGCAGCGCCTGGCTGCTTCAGGCCAGCAGCCCGGCTTCACGCAGCGCCTGGCCCACGGCGCCTTGGCCGGTGGACGACAGCGGCAGGATGGGCAGGCGCAAGTGCGGCGCGCAGCGCCCCAGCTGCGCCAGCGCCCACTTGGCGGGCGCCGGGCTCGGTTCGCAGAACAGCTGCTTGTGCAGCGGCAGCAGGCGCAGGTGCAGGGCGGTGGCCTCGCGCACGCGGCCTTCCAGTGCGGCCATGCACAGCTCGTGCATCAGCCGCGGCGCCACGTTGGCGGTGACGCTGACGTTGCCATCGCCGCCCAGCAGCATCAGCGCCACGGCGGTGCCGTCGTCGCCTGAATACACGGCAAAGCCTGGCGGGCGGTGCTTGATCAGGTGGCAGGCCCGTTCGATGTTGCCCGTGGCTTCCTTGATGCCCACCACGCGCGGCAGCTGGGCCAGGCGCAGCGTGGTCTCGGGCAGCATGTCGGCCACGGTGCGGCCGGGCACGTTGTACAGCACCAGGGGCAGATCAACCGCTTCGCTGATGGCCTTGAAGTGCTGGTAGATGCCTTCCTGCGAAGGCCGGTTGTAGTAGGGCACCACCGAGAGGTGGCAGTCGGCGCCCACCTTCTTCGCGAAGTGCGCCAGCTCGATGGCTTCGGCCGTGGCGTTGGCGCCGGTGCCGGCCATGATGGGCACGCGCCCGGCGGCGTGCTGCACGGCCACGCGGATGACTTCGCAGTTCTCTTCCATCGACACCGTGGGCGATTCACCGGTGGTGCCCACCACGCCGATGCAGTCGGTGCCTTCGGCGATGTGCCAGTCGATGAGGCGGCGCAGCGCGTCGAAGTCGATGCGGCCGTCTTCGCCCATGGGGGTGACCAGCGCGACGATGCTGCCTTGGATGGGGTTCATGCGGTACGGGGGCGAGGAAGAGGAACCATCGGTAATCGCCGGATTTTAGCTGCCGGGGCTGCAGGCCCCGACCGGCCCGGGTGCAGGCCGCTCAAGCCGGTGTGCCCAGCGGCCAGCGCGCTTGGATGCCGGCTGCCGCGCTTTCGTTCACTGCCACGATGCGCTGTACGCAGCGGCCACCCTCCTGGCCATCTGCCCAGCTGCTTGCAGGCCCGGGCTCGTAGCCGTCTTCATAGGCCAGCACGCGCAGGCCCGCGCACACCCGCAGCAGTTCGCCGCTCTGCAGCAGGAAATCAGGGCGCGACGGGCGGCCGATGTGCTGGTGGCCGTCAGCAAAGGTTTCGTGCAGGTAGACGCCGCCCTCGGCCAGCGCGCCCAGCAGGGCGGGTAAGAGCGGCCGCCAGAGGTAGTTTGTCACCACGATGGCGTCGAACTGCCGCCCGGCCAGTGGCCAGGGGCCGCCCTCCACATCGGCCTGCAGCACCTCGGCGCCGGGCACGGCCTCGCGCACGCGGGCCAGGGCGGCGGCATCGCGGTCCAGCGCCAGCACCTGGTGGCCCTGGGCGGCCAGCCACTGCACGTGGCGGCCGCCGCCGCAGGCCAGGTCCAGCACGCGCGAAGCCGGCTTCAGCAAGGGCGTGAAGCGCTGCACCCAGGCCGAAGGCGCACCCAGGCCGTGCATCAGAAACAAGACCACACGCGGGTGGCCAGGTCCATCACGGTGTGCGGGTTCAGGTAGGCGGCGAACACGGCGGCCAGCGCCGCTGCGGCCAGCGCCAGGCCCAGCCATTGCGGCCAGTTTCGGCGCTTCATGCCGGCTTCACCGCAGGGCTGGCGCGCACCAGCGCGGTTTCGCGCACGGGCAGGTTGGCCACGGCCGCCAGCACGCCCAGGGCCACGGCGATCCACCACACCACGTCGTAGCTGCCGGTGCCGTCATACAGCTTGCCGCCCAGCCACACGCCCAGGAAGCTGCCGATCTGGTGGCTGAGGAAGACGAAGCCGCCCAGCATGCTCATGTACTGCACGCCGAAGATCTGCGCCACGATGGCGTTGGTGGGCGGCACCGTGCTCAGCCACAGGAAGCCCATCACGGCCGAGAAGATGTAGACGCTGGTGGGTGTGAGCGGTGCCAGGATGAACACCGAGATGGCCACCGCGCGCAGCGCATAGATGGCCGAGAGGATGTAGCGCTTGGGCATGTGCTGCCCCAGGCTGCCGGCCGCGTAGGTGCCGAACACGTTGAACAGGCCGATGAGGGCCAGTGCCACCGTCGCCACCTGCGGGCTGAGCCCGTTGTCCTTCAGGTAGCTGGGCATGTGCACGCCGATGAACACCACCTGGAAGCCGCAGACGAAGTAGCCCGCCATCAGCCAGCCGAAGCTGGGCGTGGTGAAGGCTTCGCGCAAGGCCGCACCCACGCTTTGTTTCGGGCCGGTGCTGGCGGCCCGCGGGGGCTCGCGCATGCCCAGCGCCAGCGGGGCGATTACCAGCGCCAGGCAGGCCAGCACGAAAAGCGCGTTCTGCCAGCCCAGGCCGCCGATGAGGCCGTTTTCCAGCGGCACCATCAAAAACTGGCCGAAGCTGCCCGCGGCGGCGGTGATGCCCATGGCCCATGAGCGCTTTTCGGGCGCCACCTGCCGCGCGATCACGCCGTACACCACGGCGTAGGTGGTGCCGCTTTGCGCCAGCCCCAGCACCACCCCAGCCCCGCCCATGAAGGCCAGCCCGCTGGTGGCCAGCCCCATGAACACCAGGCCCAGTGCGTAGAGCACCGCGCCGATGATGAGTACCCGGAAGGCGCCGAAGCGGTCGGCCAGCCCGCCGGCAATCGGCCCGGCCAGGCCCCAGGCCAGGTTCTGGATGGCCAGCGCGAAGGCGAAGGTCTCGCGCGACCAGCCGCGTTCCATGGTGATGGGCTGCAGCCACAGCCCGAAACCGTGGCGTATGCCCATGCTCAGCGTGACGATGAGCGCGCCGCAGATCAGCACCTGCCGCATCGAGAGCGTGAGCACCTGCGTTTGTGTCGCCGCTGCTGGCGCGGAAGCTGCATTCATTCGGCGATTGTGTTGGAAAACGCTGCAAGTCGTCGGCAGGCGGCTGGCTAGAGTGGCGGCACTTCGGGAGCAAGCGATGAAGGTGTTGGTGTTGGGTGGCGGCGTCATCGGGGTCAGCACGGCCTACTACCTGGCGAAGGCCGGGCACGAGGTGGAACTGGTCGACCGCCAGAGCGGCGCCGCGCTGGAAACCAGCTTCGGCAACGCCGGCGAGGTGAGCCCCGGCTACAGCGCGCCCTGGGCCGGCCCGGGCGTGCCCATCAAGGCCATCAAGTGGATGCTGATGCAGCACAGCCCGCTGGTCATCTGGCCGCTGCTCGACCCCGCCATGTGGCGCTGGGGCGCGATGATGCTGGCCAACTGCACCGAGAAGGCCTACGCGCTGAACAAGAGCCGCATGGTGCCCATCGCCGAGTACAGCCGCGATTGCCTGAAGGCCCTGCGTGCCGAGACCGGCATCAGCTACGACGACCGCGCGCAAGGCACGCTGCAGCTTTTCCGCACGCAGAAGCAGCTGGACAGCATCGGCGGCGACGTGGCCGTGCTCAAACAGTACGGCGTGCCCTTCGAGGTGCTGGACCGCGCCGGCTTCTGCGCCGTGGAGCCTGCGCTCAAGCTCACGCAAGAAAAGTTCGTCGGCGCCTTGCGCCTGCCCGGTGACGAAACCGGCGACTGCCACATATTCACCAACCGACTGGCCGAGATGGCCGCCGCCTTGGGCGTGAAGTTCCGCTGGAACACACGCATCCAGGCGCTGCAGGTGGGTGGCGGCGCCATCACCGGGGTGCACACCGATGCCGGCCTGCTGCAGGCCGACAAGGTGGTGCTGGCGCTGGGCAGCTTCAGCCCGCAACTGCTGGCGCCGGTGGGCATCCGCATCCCGGTCTATCCGGTGAAGGGCTACAGCATCACGGTGCCCATCACCGATGCCCAGTACGCGCCCGAAAGCACCATCATGGACGAGACGCACAAGGTGGCCGTCACGCGCCTGGGCGACCGCATCCGCGTGGGCGGCACGGCCGAACTGGCCGGCTACAGCCTGAACCTGCGCGAAGCACGCCGCGCCACGCTGAACCACGTGGTGAGCGACCTCTTCCCGCGCGGTGGCGATGTCAGCAAGGCCAGCTTCTGGTGCGGCCTGCGCCCCATGACGCCCGATGGCACGCCCATCGTCGGCCCCACGCCGGTGCAGAACCTGCTGCTGGCCACCGGCCACGGCACGCTGGGCTGGACCATGGCGGCCGGCACGGGCCGGGTGATTGCCGATATGGTGAGCGGCAGGCAGCCCGAGATCGACGTCAGCGGGCTGGCGATGTCGCGCTACCGCCAGTGAGGGCGGGCGTGAGCCGATGAATCCACTGCTGCCCGTCACGCTGCACCCCCTCTGCGAGGTGCCGGCCCTGCGCCGCGAAGTGGCCGCGCTCATCCACGAGGAGTTCTGGCTCACCGTGCCCGGCGCCAGCGAAGACGGCATGTTCGAGCGCCTGGGCCAGGCCGCCCACCCCGGGCGCGTGCCGCTGTGCCTGGTGGCCTTGCACGAAGGGCAGCCGGCCGGCGTGGTGAACCTGGTGGACAACGACGACGACGACCACCCCGAATGGCGCCCCTGGCTGGCCGGCATGGTGGTGGCCGAGCCTTTCCGCGGCCGCGGTGTGGGTTCGGCCCTGGTGCGCGGGCTGCTCGCGCAGGCCTGGGCGCTGGGCTTCGAGCGCGTCTACTTCGGCACCGACGGCCCGGGCTTCTACACGCGGCTGGGTGCGGTGCACCACCTGCAGCAGCGGCCGGGGTTCTGGTTCATGCGTTTCGAAAATCCGCAGCCGCGACCGGCAGCCTGACGGCAGGTGCCTGGCTGTGCCGACTGGGCGGCACGCTGGTGGCGCCAGTGCTCGACCAAGTGTCGCGAAAACTGACAGTTGGGCGGCCGTGTCGGCCCTCAAGTCGTGCAAGTGGTTGTTTTTTCGACCAATTTTGTCGTTGGTGCAAGCTTTGCTTACACCTTGTCTCAGAAGCGCCTCCTCTTCTTCGGCGGGCGCTGCAATTCGAGCAACAACGTTTGGGACAGCAAGGTTTGCGATGCACTCCATCAAGGTTTTGGCCGCTTCGGCACTGATGTTCATGGCCGCGCAGGCACAGGCGGGCTACGTTTTCTCTTCTGTCGGCGCGTCTTTGGTGACCAACTACGCAGGCACTGTGGCTGGGGCCAACTTGTCGGCCACCATCACCTACACCTTGAACTCCTGGACGTCTTCGTCGGCGGTGTTCGGCGTGACCGTGGCCAACGGGACTGGTGCGGCGCAGCCCGGTACCAACCGCTTGACGTCTTTCGGCATCACGACCATCAGGCCTGATCTCACCGATGTGTCCGACACAAGCGCCGTTTTCGACACAAGAATCAACGGCGGCCTGCCCGGCGGCTTCAACGATGTCGACTTCTGCGCACCTGCTGCGGGGCAGAACCGTTGTCAAGGCGGTGGAGGTGACGGCCTGGGCGAGGGCCTGTCGGACACCTTCACGATGACCATGACTTTCGCTGGCGACCCCAGGAACGGGGTTACCTTCGACACGCCCTTCTTGGCGCGCTTCCAGTCGATCGGTCTGATTGACGATTCGACCGTACTTAGCGCCAGTTCCTTCACCTGCACGACCGGGTGTGTGTCGACCCGGACCCAGGACCTGCCTGAGCCCAGTTCGATGGCCCTGGCAGGCTTGGCGCTGCTGGGCCTGGGGGCTTTGAGCAGGCGCAAGGCTGGCTGACCCAGGTCACCCACCGTGAAGAGGCTCGCACCCCCGTGCGGGCCTTTTTTCTTGGGTGGACCGGCGGTCGGGTGAGGCTCGGCTCCGCTCCTAGAATCTTGAGCATGCCTTCCACCAAGCAGAACAGCAGCTACGCCGAAGCCTCCATCCGCGTGCTGAAGGGCCTGGAGCCCGTGAAGCAGCGGCCGGGCATGTACACCCGCACCGACAACCCCCTGCACATCATCCAGGAGGTGATAGACAACGCGGCCGACGAAGCCTTGGCCGGCTTCGGCCAGCGCATCGCGCTCACGCTGCACAGCGACGGCAGCGTGACGGTAGAAGACGATGGCCGCGGCATCCCCTTCGGCCTGCACCCGGAAGAGCAGGTGCCGGTGATCGAGATCGTCTACACCCGGCTGCATGCCGGCGGAAAGTTCGACAAGGGCTCGGGCGGCGCCTACAGCTTCAGCGGCGGCCTGCACGGTGTGGGCGTGAGCGTGACCAACGCGCTGGCCAAGCGCCTGCAGGTAACCGTGTGGCGTGAAGGGCAGGTGGCCACGCTGGCCTTCGGCGGCGGTGACGTGATCGAGCCGCTGCAGCTGCGCAAGGCCACCGGCAGCGAACGCAAGCACGGCACGGCCGTGCGCGTGTGGCCCGACGCCAAGTACTTCGAAAGCCCCGAGCTGCCACGCGCCGAACTGCTGCACCTGCTGCGCAGCAAGGCCGTGCTGATGCCGGGCGTGACGGTGACGCTCACGCAAGAGAAGACCGGCGAAACGCAGACCTGGAAGTACGCCGCCGGCCTGCGCGACTACCTGCAGCAAAGCCTGCCCGCCGACCCGCTGATACCGCTGTTCGAAGGCGCGCAATACGCCACGGCCAGCGAAAGCGAAAGCTTCGCCGAAGGCGAAGGCGCCGCCTGGTGCGTGGCCTTCACCGACGAAGGCGCGCTGCTGCGCGAGAGCTATGTCAACCTCATTCCCACGGTGGCGGGCGGCACGCACGAAAGCGGCTTGAAGGATGGCCTGTTCGGCGCCATCAAGGGTTTCATCGACCTGCACAGCCTGCTGCCCAAGGGCGTGAAGCTGATGCCCGAAGACGTGTTCAGCCGCGCCAGCTTCGTGCTCAGCGCCAAGGTGCTGGACCCGCAGTTCCAGGGCCAGATCAAGGAACGCCTGAACAGCCGCGACGCGCTGCGCCTGGTGTCCAGCTACGTGAAGCCGGCGCTGGAGCTGTGGCTGAACCAGCACGTGGACCTGGGCCGCAAGCTCGCCGAACTTGTCATCCGCCAGGCGCAGACGCGCCAGCGCGCCAGCCAGAAGGTGGAAAAACGCCGGGGCAGCGGCGTGGCCGTGCTGCCCGGCAAGCTGACCGACTGCGAAAGCCGCGACCTGCTGTTCAACGAAGTTTTTCTGGTGGAAGGCGACAGCGCCGGTGGCAGCGCCAAGATGGGCCGAAACAAGGAAACGCAGGCCGTGCTGCCGCTGCGCGGCAAGGTGCTGAACACCTGGGAAGTCGACCGCGACCGGCTGTTTGCCAACAACGAGATTCACGACATCGCCGTGGCCATTGGCGTCGACCCCCATGGCGCGGCCGACGAACCCGACATGAGCGGCCTGCGCTACGGCAAGGTGTGCATCCTGTCGGACGCTGACGTCGATGGATCGCACATCCAGGTGCTGCTGCTCACGCTCTTCTTCCGCCATTTCCCGAAGCTGGTGGAACGCGGCCATGTCTACATCGCACGCCCGCCGCTCTACCGCATCGATGCCCCGGCGCGCGGCAAGCGCCCGGCGGCCAAGCTGTATGCGTTGGACGAAGGTGAACTGGAAGCTGCGCTCGACAAGCTGCGCAAGGAAGGCGCCAAGGAAGGCAGCTGGAGCATCAGCCGCTTCAAGGGACTGGGCGAGATGAACGCCGAACAGCTGTGGGAAACCACGCTGAACCCCGAAACCCGCCGCCTGCTGCCGGTGAGCTGGCAGCAGCGCGGGTTTGATGCCACGGGCGCGCTGCTCACCAAGCTGATGGGCAAGGGCGAAGCCCAGGCGCGCCGCGACCTGATGGAACTGCGCGGCGACGAAGTGGAAGTGGATGTCTAGCGGGCCGGGCGAAGCGGGGCCGGGGTCTGGTGCCGGCCTGCCGCCGCTGCACCTGCGGCCCACGATGTTGTCGGATCTCGATTTCGTCAACGGCGTCGAGCGCGACCCCGCCAACCTGCCTTTCATCACGCCCTGGGAACGCACGCAGCACGAAAGCGCCGTGCGCTTCCCCGACTTCCGCCACTTCATCATCAATGCCGGCAGCGAAGGCGGCGGGCGTGATGGTTTTGTCATCCTGCAAGGCTGCCGCAGCCCGCACCAGAGCGTGGAGCTCAAGCGCCTGGTGCTGCAGCCCAAGGGCCGCGGGCTGGGCCGGCAGTGCGTGCGGCTGCTCAAGCGCATGGCCTTCCGCGATTTGGGCGCACACCGCTTCTGGCTGGACGTGAAATCGCTCAACACGCGCGCGCTGGCGCTGTATGCCAGCGAGGGCTTCGTCGAAGAAGGCCGGCTGCGCGAAAGCGTGCGCGTGGGCGGTGACCATGCCACCGGCTACGACAGCCTGGTGGTGATGAGCCTGCTCGACCGCGAATACCAGGCGCGCGTGGCGCTGGGCCTGGAAGCCGTTTGATCGTTTGATCGTTTGACCGCCCGGGCGCGGCGTCTGTCGCGCGCTGCTGCAGCTGGTCACGCCGGGCACCGGGGCGGGAGGCTCGCGCTTATGCTGCCTGGCTTTCGAACACCGCCCCTGCCGCCATGAAGCCTCTTCACTTGCTGTGCACCTCGTCCGCCCTGCTGGCGTCCGCCCTGCTGACCCCGGGGCTG
Source organism: beta proteobacterium AAP51 (assembly GCA_001295905.1). Classification (GTDB taxonomy): domain Bacteria; phylum Pseudomonadota; class Gammaproteobacteria; order Burkholderiales; family Burkholderiaceae_C; genus Rubrivivax. Next base: position 205,445 of record LJHT01000014.1, read on the forward strand.
GCCCAGGCCCAGGCCCAGACCCCAGTTCGGGCACCGGCCGGCCGTTCGATCATTCCGCTGCTCAATGCGGCTGCCATCCAGAAGCGCTGCGATGCCGAACTGGCCCGCGCCCGCGCCAGCATCGCCGCGCTGGAGAAAGACCGGCGCCCCGCGCGCCTGCTGCGCGACCTGAATCTGCTGCAGCAGCGCACCGGCGCCTTTGCCAACCCCGTGTACCTGCTGGCCAACGTGGCGGTGGACAAGGCCACGCGCGACGCGGCGCAGCAGTGCATCGAAAAGCTCAGCCCGCTGAGCACCGAGCTGTACCAGAGCGTGCCCATCTTCCAGCGCGTGAAGGCGCTGCAGCCCGCCGACGCGGTGGACGCCCGCTACCGCGAAGAGCTGCTCGAGAACTTCGAGGACAGTGGCGCCTCGCTGCCGCCCGCGCAGCGCGCACGCGCCAAGGCCATCACCGACGAACTGGACGTGCTGGGCCTGGCCTTCCAGAAGGCCGTGAACGAAGACCCGACCACGGTGACGCTGCCGGTGGCCGAAGCCGCCGGCCTGCCCGAGGCCTGGCTGGCCGCGCAGAAGCGCGACGCCGAAGGCCGCCTGGTGCTGGGCATGAACTACCCCACGGTGGTGCCCTTCATGAGCAACGCCACCTCGGAAGACGCGCGGCGCCAGCTGTGGATGGCCTTCCAGAACCAGGGCGGCGCGGCCAACCTGGAACGCCTGGACCAGGCCCTGAAGCTGCGCCACGAGCTGGCCCAGCTGCACGGCCAGCCCGACTACGCCACCCTGGTGCTGAAGCGCCGCATGGCCGAAACCCCGCAGGCCGTGCAGAGCTTCCTGCAAGGCGTGCGCGAGGCCGTGGCCGTGGGTGAACAGCGTGAACTGGCCGAGCTGCGCGCCGAAAAGGCGGCGCTGACGGGCCGGCCGCTGGAGCAGGTGCAGGTGCAGCGCTGGGACACCGCCTTCCTGCAAGAGCGGCTGAAGCGTTCACGCTATGCCATCGACCAGGAGAAGCTGCGCGCCTACTTCCCCACCGACAAGGCCGTGGCCTTCTCCATCCGCATCGCCGAGCGGCTGTACGGCATTCAGTTCGTGCGCGCGAAAGTGCCGGTGTGGCATGCCGACGTGCAGTACTACGACGTGTACGAAGCCCGCAGCAACAAGGCAGCGGGCAGCCGCGGCGCCTTCATCGGCGGCGTCTACCTCGACCTGAGCCCGCGCGACGGCAAGTACAACCACGCGGCCGCTTTCCCGGTGGTGCCGGGCTCACGCCTCACGGGGCAGAAGCCGGCCTCGGTGCTGGTGACCAACTTCAACCCGCAGGGCCTGGACCACGACGAGCTGGAAACCATGCTGCACGAGTTCGGCCATGTGCTGCACGGCGTGCTGTCGAACACGCGCTACATCGACCAGGCCGGCACCTCGGTGAAGCGCGACTTCGTCGAAGCCCCTTCGCAGATGTTCGAGGAATGGGCGCGACGCCCTGAAACCCTGGCGGTGTTTGCCGAAGTCTGCCCGCAATGCCCGCGCCTGAGCGCCGAACAGCTGCAGCAACTGGACCGCGCGCGCAAATTCGGCCGCGCCATGCGCTACAGCCGCCAATGGCAATACGCCAGCTACGACATGCGCCTGCACACCGGCAACCCGCAGCCCGCACTGCAAACCTGGGTGGCGTTGGAAAAGAGCATGCCGCTGGGTTATGTGGAAGGCACGCGCTTCCCCGCCGGCTTCGGCCACCTGATGGGCGGCTATGCGGCCGGCTATTACGGCTATCTGTGGTCGGAAGTGATGGCGCTGGACATGCTTTCGGCCTTCGAAGGCAAGCTCATGGACCCGGCCACCGGCCAGCGTTACCGCCAGCTCATTCTTTCGCGCGGCGGCGAAGCGGCGCCCTTGGCGATGGTGGAAGCCTTCCTGGGCCGCAAGCCGAACACCGAGGCGTTTTTTGCGGAGATCACCGGGCGGCGTTGAAGCAAGCCGCGCCAAACCCCGCTCGGGCGAAAATGCGCGTTTCCGCCTGAGACGCGCCGCTGCGGCGCTGCCTGATGCCTGACGACCTTTTTTCCCAGCCCGCCGACCCCGCCGACACCCTGGCGCTGGCCGACTACGCCGAGCGCGCCTACCTCGAATACGCGCTCAGCGTGGTGAAGGGCCGCGCGCTGCCCGATGTGTGCGATGGCAACAAGCCGGTGCAGCGGCGCATCCTGTATTCGATGTTCCGCATGGGCCTGGCCTACACCGGCAGCGGTGGTGCCAAGCCCGTGAAGAGCGCGCGCGTGGTGGGTGATGTGCTGGGCCGCTACCACCCGCACGGCGACACCGCGGCCTATGACGCGCTGGTGCGCATGGCGCAGAACTTCAGCCAGCGCTACCCGCTCATCGACGGCCAGGGCAACTTCGGCAGCCGCGATGGTGATGGCGCCGCAGCCATGCGCTACACAGAAGCGCGCCTGGCGCCCATCGCCCGCCTGCTGCTGGATGAAATCGACGAAGGCACCATCGATTTCCAGCCCAACTACGACGGCAGCACCGAAGAACCGAAGCAACTGCCGGCGAGGTTGCCGTTCGTTCTCTTGAACGGCGCCAGCGGCATTGCCGTGGGCCTGGCCACCGAGGTGCCTTCGCACAACCTGCGCGAGGTGGCGGCGGCCAGCATCGCACTGCTGAAGGACGAGAAGCTGTCCGACGACGAGCTGTTCGCGCTGCTGCCCGCGCCCGATTTCCCCGGCGGCGGCCAGATCATCAGCAGCACCGCCGACATCCGCGAGGCCTACACCACAGGCCGCGGCAGCCTGAAGGTGCGCGCGCGCTGGGTCATCGAAGACCTGGCGCGCGGCCAATGGCAACTGGTGGTGACCGAGCTGCCGCCGCAGACCAGCACGCAGAAGGTGCTGGAAGAGATCGAGGAGATCACCAACCCCAAGGTGAAGGCCGGCAAGAAGGCGCTGGCGCCCGAGCAGGTGCAGCTGAAGGCCGCGCTGCTGAGCGTGCTGGACACCGTGCGCGACGAAAGCAGCAAAGACGCGCCGGTGCGCCTGGTGTTCGAGCCCAAGAGCCGCACCGTGGAGCAGGCCGAGCTCATCACCACGCTGCTGGCGCACACCAGCCTGGAAAGCAGCGTGCCGATGAACCTCACCATGGTGGGCCTGGATGGCCGCCCGGTGCAGAAGGGGCTGCGCAAGATCCTCATGGAGTGGATCGAATTCCGCCAGCGCACGGTGGAGCGGCGCACGCGCCACCGCCTGGGCAAGGTGCTGGACCGCATCCACATCCTCGAAGGCCGGCAGGCGGTGCTGCTGAACATCGACGAGGTGATCCGCATCATCCGCAACAGCGACGAGCCCAAGCCGGCGCTGATCGAACGTTTCCGTCTCAGCGACCGGCAGGCCGAAGACATTCTCGAGATTCGGCTGCGCCAGCTGGCGCGGCTGGAAAGCATCAAGATCGAGCAGGAGCTGAAGGAACTGCGCGAACAGCAGGGCAAGCTGGAAGACATCCTCGCCAGCCCCACGGCGCTGAAGCGCACCGTCATCAAGGAAATCGAGGCCGATGCCAAGGCCCATGGCGACGAGCGCCGCACGCTGGTGCAGGCCGAGAAGAAGGCCGTGGCCGAAGTGAAGGTGGTGGACGAGCCGGTGACGGTGGTGGTCAGCACCAAGGGCTGGGTGCGTGCGCTGAAGGGCCACGAGGTGGAAACCGCCACGCTGGCCTTCAAGCCGGGCGATGGCCTTTACGCCACCTTCCCGGTGCGCACGGTGGATGTGCTGCTGGTGTTCGGCAGCAACGGCCGCGTGTACAGCGTGGCCGTGAGCCTGCTGCCCGGCGGGCGCGGCGACGGCGTGCCCATCACCACGCTCATCGACCTGGAAGCGGGTTCACAGATCGTGCACTACTTCGCCGGGGCCGCGGTCACCACGCTGCTGCTGGCCAACAGCGGCGGCTACGGCCTGCTGGCGCAGGTGGGCGACATGGTGGGCCGCAACCGCGGCGGCAAGGCCTTCCTCACGCTGGAAGCCACCGACAAGCTGTTGCCCCCGGTGCCCGTGGCCACGCAGCCGGTGCCGCACAAGCAGGTGGCCTGTCTCGCGGCCGATGGCCGTCTGCTGGTGTACGGCCTGGACGAGTTGAAACTGCAGCCCGGCGGCGGGCGCGGCCTCACGCTGATGGACGTGGACGGCGCCGCGCCCTTGCTCAGCGTGGCCACGGTGGCCGATGCGCTGAAGGTGCTGGGCACGGGCCGCGGGCAGAAGCCGCGCGAAGAGGTGCTGAAGTGGTCGGCGCTGGCCGAACACCACGGCAAGCGCGCACGCAAGGGCCGCGTGGTGGCCGGCTTCCAGAAGGTGCTGCAGGTGGTGGCCGCCTGAAGTGCTGAAGGTGGCCGCAGGCGGCGGCCCGGGCCGCCGGGCTGGCGTTCTAGCCAGCTTCAGCGCCGCGCCTCAGCGCCGCGCCCGCATCACCTTCAGGGCCATGAAGCCCAGCAGCACGAACAGCGCCAGGCTGTAGAACTCGTAAGGCACGCCCAGGAGGTTCACCTTGGCTTCGGCGCAGCTGGCATAGGCCGAGAAGACCTGCGGTGCCAGCTGGTCGAGGCCGCTGTTGCGTATCCAGCGGTCGGCCAGCGTGAAGGCGCAAGACGTGCTGCTGGCGGCCACGAAGTGCTGCCACAGTGCGGCCGCCATGCCGCCGGCCGCCAGCAGCAGCATCGCCCCACCGCCCAGCCAGCGCATCCACACATGGCGGACGAAGATGCCCGGCAGCGCCACCAGCGCGATGGCGATGAACACCACGCGCTGCAGCACGCACCAGGCGCAGGGCTGCATGTCCCAGACGTGCTGCGTGAACAGCGCCGCACCCACGGCGCCCAGCGAGATCTCCACCACCAGCGCGCACCACACGCGCGCCGAGATGCCGCCGCGGTTGCTGCTGCCGCGCAAGGCCATGCTCAGGCCACTTCCGCGATGAGTTCGATTTCCACGCAGGCGCCCATCGGCAGCTGCGCCACGCCGAAGGCGCTGCGCGCATGCGCGCCCACTTCGGGGCCGAACACGGCGCCCAGCAGCTCGCTGCAGCCGTTGGTGACGAGGTGGTGCTCGGTGTAGGTGGGGGCGCTGTTCACCAGGCTCATCACCTTGACGATGCGCGACACCTTTGCCAGGTCGCCCACGGCGGCCTGCAGGGTGCCCATCAGGTCGATGGCGATGGCGCGGGCGGCGGCCTTGCCGGTTTCGGTGTCCATGTCGGTGCCGAGCTGGCCCACCCAGGCCTTGCCTTCGCGCTTGGCGATGTGGCCGGAAATGAAGACCAGGTTGCCCGTGCGCACGAAAGGAACGTAAGCCGCGGCGGGCACCCCCACGGGGGGGAGCGTGATGCCCAGGTCTTGCAGGCGTTGGGCGATCGTGGCGGCGGGGGGCATGCTCATGGGGGTGGCTCCGGCAAAGGCGCGGAATCCTACACTGCAGCGTGATGGGAGGCCGCGGGCGTTTGGGGGCAAGGCTGGGCCCGGCGGGCCGGGCCGCCAGCCTGGCGCTGGGTTGGCTCTTTGGCGTGGCGTTGCAGTTGCAGTTGCGCGATCTGCCGCCCCAAAACGCCCTGCTGCTGGCGACGGCTTCGGCCTTGCTGCTGGGGCTGGCGGCCTGGTTCTGGCAGCGTGCCGGCGCAGCGGCCTGTGGCTTGTTTTTCGCCGCCGCCACGCTGGCCTTCACCAGCACCTGCTGGCGCGCGGAAGTGCAGCTGCAAGACCGCCTGCCGGCCGCGCTGGAAGGGGTGGACGTACAGGTCACGGGCCTGGTCGCCAGCCTGCCGCGCCACACGCCGCAGGGTTCGCGCTTTGTCTTCGAGCCTGAGAGCGCCACCTTCCAGGGCGCGCCGGTGCGGCTGCCGCAGCGTTTGTCGCTGGGCTGGTACCGCGGGGTGGATGAAGACAGCCTGCTCGCCGGCCCCGCCGAGCCCGTGCGCGCCGGCCAGCGCTGGCAGTTCACCGTGCGTCTGCGCCAGCCGCACGGCAGCCAGAACCCGCACGGCTTCGACCTCGAACTCTGGATGTTCGAGCGCGGCCTCGGCGCCAGCGGCTATGTGCGCGCCCGGCCCGCCACGCCGCCGCTGAAGCTGGCCGAAGCCGGTGGCCTGCCCATCGAACGCGCCCGCCAGGCCCTGCGTGATGCCCTGCAGCAGCAGGTGGGGCAGGGCGCTGCAGCTGGCGTGCTGGCGGCCTTGTTGATCGGCGACCAGGCTGCTATTGAACGCGATGACTGGGAGGTCTTCCGCACCACGGGCGTGGCGCACCTGATGTCCATCTCGGGCCTGCACGTCACCATGTTCGCGTGGCTGGCCGGTGGGGTGGTCGGCTGGCTGTGGCGCCGCCACCCCACGCTGCCGCTGCGCCTGCCCGCGCCGCAGGCCGCGCGCTGGGGCGGGCTGCTGTGTGCGCTGGCCTATGCGATGCTGGCCGGCTGGGGCGTTCCGGCGCAACGCACGGTGGGCATGATTGCCGTGGTGGTGCTGCTGCGCAGCAGCGGCTGGCGCTGGCCGCTGCACGCCGTGCTGCTGGCCGCCGCGCTGGCCGTGACGCTGGCCGACCCCTGGGCCCTGCTGCAGCCCGGCTTCTGGCTCAGCTTCGTGGCGGTGGCGCTGCTGGTGGCCTCCGAGCCGGCCCAGGCCGGGCGGGAAGACGAGCCCGCCCACCGCGGCTGGGCCCAGCGTGCCTGGAGCGCCGTGAAGGCCGGGCTGCGCACCCAGGCCGTGGCCACCGCGGGCCTGGCGCCGCTGACGCTGGTGTTCTTCCAGCAGCTGTCGCTGATGGGTTTCGTGGCCAACCTGGTCGCCATCCCGCTGGTCACCCTGGCGGTGGTGCCGTTGGCCATGGGGGGCGTGCTGCTGCCCCCGCTGTGGAGCCTGGCCGCCCTGCTGGTACAGGGGCTGATGGAGGTGCTGGAGTTCATGGCCCGCTGGCCCTGGGCGGTGTGGCAGGCCGCCGCCGCGCCGCCCTGGGCCATGGCCTGCGGCCTGCTGGCCGGGGCGCTGGCCGTGCTGCCGCTGCCGCCGCGCTGGCGCTGGCTGGCCGTGCCGCTGCTGCTGCCCTTGCTGGTGCCGCCGGTGGCGCGGCCGGGGCTGGGGCAGTTCGAGGTGGTGGCGGCCGATGTGGGGCAGGGCACGGCCGTGCTGGTGCGCACCCGACACCACCTGCTGGTGTACGACAGCGGCCCGGCCTACAGCCCCGTGGCCGATGCCGGCAGCCGCGTGCTGCTGCCGCTGCTGCGCGCCCGCGGCGAGCGCCGCATCCACCTGCTGATGCTGAGCCACCGCGACACCGACCACGTCGGCGGCGCCGCCGCGCTGCTGGCCGGCATGCCGGTGCAGGCGCTGTCGTCTTCGCTGGAGCCCGGCCACCCGCTGCGGGCCGATGCTGCCGCGCGCGGCACGCCCCACACGCCCTGCCAGGCCGGCCAGCGCTGGCAGTGGGACGGCGTGCAGTTCGAACTGCTGCACCCGCAGGCGCATGAACTGTTGCAGCCCGGCAAGCCCAACACCGTGAGTTGCGTGCTGCGCGTATCGGGCGCAATGGGGGCAGCGGGCGCGCCCGCCGGCGCTGGCCCTGCCGGCCCGTCAGACCCGGCCGAGCCGGCTGGCCCAGCCTTGAGCGTGCTGCTCACCGGCGACATCGAAGCCGCGCAGGAAGCCGCCCTCGTGCAGCGTCACGCCGCCGCCTTGCCCAGCACGGTGCTGCTGGTGCCCCACCACGGCAGCAAGACTTCTTCCACGCCCGGCTTCATCACCGCCGTAGGCCCGCGGGTGGCGGTGGTGCAGGCGGCCCACCGCAGCCGCTATGGCCACCCCGCGCCCGAGGTGGTGACGCGCTACGAGAACCGCGGCATCACCGTGCAGCGCAGCAACGAATGCGGTGCCTGGACGCTGGCCGCCGACGGCCGCACCACGTGCGAAAGGCAGGTGTCCAGGCGTTACTGGCATCATGAGCTGTCGGCACGCCACCCTGCGGCGCCGGCACGGCTGGCCGGCCGCCCATGAAGCGCACCGGTCAAGCGGCTTGACCCCGGCCCAGGCGCCCCAGGGCCCTTGGGCCGCCGGGTGGCCCGCCGCTTGCAAGAAGAACCCCGGCCGGACTTCTTTGTCCCCTGTCACCCCGGCCCAGGAGCCCAAGCCCGTGTCCATCCATGTCGCGCTGAACCACGTCACGCACTACCGCTACGACCGCCGCGTCGGCCTGTCGCCCCAGGTGGTGCGCCTGCGCCCGGCCCCGCATTGCCGCACGCGCATCCTCAGCTATTCGCTGCGCGTGGAACCGGCGCAGCACTTCATCAACTGGATGCAGGACCCCTTCGCCAACCACCTGGCGCGGCTGGTCTTCGCCGAGAAGACGCGCGAGTTCAAGGTCACGGTCGACCTCGTGGCCGAGATGTCGGTGCTGAACCCCTTCGACTTCTTCCTCGAGCCCGAGGCCGAGAACTTCCCCTTCAGCTACAGCCCCGAAGCCGCGCACGACCTCGGGCCCTACCTGGTGAAGGGCGAGCTCACGCCCAGGTTCAAGGCCTTCGTCGACAGCGTGTCTATGGAGAAGCAGCGCACCATCGACTTCCTGGTGGGCATCAACCAGCGGCTGCAGAAGGACATCAGCTACCTCATCCGCATGGAACCAGGCGTGCAGACGCCCGAGGTCACACTCACCAACGGCAGCGGCAGCTGCCGCGACACCGGCTGGCTGCTGGTTCAGACGCTGCGCCACCTGGGCCTGGCGGCGCGGTTTGTCTCGGGCTACCTCATCCAGCTGAAGCCCGACGTGAAAAGCCTCGACGGCCCCAGCGGCGCCGAGACCGACTTCACCGACCTGCACGCCTGGTGCGAGGTCTTCCTGCCCGGCGCCGGCTGGATAGGCCTGGACCCCACCAGCGGCCTGCTGGCCGGCGAAGGCCACATTCCCGTGGCCTGCACGCCCGAACCCAGCACGGCAGCGCCCATCAGCGGCGCGGTGGACGAGAGCGAGGTCGAGTTCAGCCACCACATGGCCATCTCGCGCATCTACGAAAGCCCGCGCGTCACCAAGCCCTACACCGAAGCGCAGTGGGCCGCCATCGAGGCCCTGGGCCACCAGGTGGACGAACAGCTGGCGCAGCAGGACGTGCGCCTCACCATGGGCGGCGAGCCCACCTTCGTGGCCGTGGACGACCGCGACGCCGCCGAATGGAACACCGACGCCCTGGGCCCCACCAAGCGCGGCCTGGCCACCGAACTCGTGCACCGGCTGGCGGCCAAGTACGGCAAAGGCGCCTTCCTGCATTTCGGGCAGGGCAAGTGGTACCCCGGCGAACAGCTGCCACGCTGGGCCTTGAGCATCTGCTGGCGCGCCGATGGCCAGCCCTGCTGGAACGACCCCAGCTGGTTTGCCGACGAGCGCGACACCCACCGCTACACCGCCGCCGACGCCCAGACCTTCCTGCACACCCTCACGCGCCGCCTGGGCCTGGACACCGCCTTCGTGCAGCCCGCCTTCGAAGACACCTACTACTACCTGTGGCGCGAACGCCGGCTGCCCGTGAACGTCGACCCCTTCGACGCGCGGCTGGAAGACGAGATGGAGCGCGCGCGCCTGGCCCGCGTCTTCAACCAGGGGCTGAAGGCCGTGGTGGGGCACGTGCTGCCGCTCAAGCGTGAGTGGCAGGTGGGCATGGCAGGGCCGGTGTGGATGAGCGGGCCCTGGTTCCTGCGTGACGACCGCATGTACCTCATCCCGGGCGATTCGCCGATGGGCTTCCGCCTGCCGCTGGATTCACAAGCCTGGGCCGCCAAGGGCGACCGCCCATGGACGATGGCGCAAGACCCCTTCGCGCCGCAGCCCGCGCTGCCCGCGGCCGCGGCGCTGCGCCAGCAGCTGCCGGGCGCCGCGGCACGCGGCACGGCCGCCGGGC